>NZ_JBSGIP010000119.1:0-1432 GCF_053605105.1 Nocardia sp. NPDC003963 | reverse complement strand
CCATCTGGCGGATCATGATCGCCGACGACACCCGCAGACATCGACATACCGCCGAGTGTTTTTCTGCAGCTTGACAAATAGAGAGGCACCCCCGCATTGCTGGAGGGCGAATAATCAGGTTCCGGCCGGAACCGGGTGATGGTAGCTCGCCTCGAACTCATCCGGTGATCGCCAACCCAGCTTCTTCTGGATGCGCTGGCTGTTGTACCAGCCATCGATGTAGGCGAACAGGGCGTTCTCGGCCTCGTCGCGGGTCCGCCAGGCCCGGCGATAGACCAGCTCGGTCTTCAATGTGGAGAAGAAGTTCTCCATCAACGCATTGTCATAGCTGTCGCCGACCGATCCCATCGATTGCGCGATCCCGTTGTCTGCCAGCCGGTTAGCGAAACGAATCGCTGTGTAGGTCGAGCCTCTATCGCTGTGATGTATCAACTCGCCGCCGCGGATGTCACGGCTCCAGACCGCGAACTCGAGTGCACCCAACACCAGTTCGGTGTCGCAGCGATCCGAGGTCTTCCAGCCCACGATCCGGTTGGAAAACGCATCCCGCACCGCTGCCAGCCAGAACACGCCTTGCCCACAAGGGATCCTGGTCGCGTCGGCCACCCACAACCGGTTCGGCCGGTCCGCAGTGAAGACCCGTTCAACCAGATCCGGTGCCGGCGCCGCCCGTGGACCGGTCCGTGTCGAGGCGATGCGCCACCGTTTCCGCAGAAAGGCGCCCTGCAACCCGGCGCCACGCATCACCCGCTCCACCCGTTTGCGGCCCACCGAGATGCCGCGGCGGGCCAGCATCGCATGCACCCGGGGAGAACCATAGGTCCCACCGGAGCTGGTATGGATATCGACGATCTCGGCCAGCAACGCCTCGTCGGCGATCTGCCGCGCCGAGGGTTGTTCCAAGCGTTTGCACCACCAGTAATAGGTCGACGAGGCGATACCGAGTACCCGCAATACGAGCTCGACCGGGTGCCGGCTGTCCTTGACGAACCGCACGATCACCTCCGGGTCTGGCCGAGCTCCGAGGCGAAATACGCGCTCGCCGAACGCAGGATGTCGTTGACCCGCTCCAGCTCGGCGACCTGTTTGCGCAGCCGCTTGTTCTCCTCGGCCAGATCGGACGCCTCCGGCTCGGGCCGTTGACCGGTGTCGGCTTGGCGGATCCAGTTCCGCAGCGCCTCGTGATGCACACCCAACTGCTGGGCAAGTTTGCGGATCGTCGGCTTCGGGTCCGACTCCAGATACAGCCGGACCGCTCGAGCCT
Source organism: Nocardia sp. NPDC003963 (assembly GCF_053605105.1). Lineage (NCBI taxonomy): Bacteria > Bacillati > Actinomycetota > Actinomycetes > Mycobacteriales > Nocardiaceae > Nocardia > Nocardia sp. NPDC003963. The sequence goes on along the minus strand of NZ_JBSGIP010000119.1, from coordinate 168 downwards.
TCAACTCGTCCGGGTATTTCTTCGGTGCTGCCACGCGGGGCTCCTTCCTGGTCCTATCGGACCATGCTCAGAGCCCTCCAAGGAAGCGGGGGTGCCTCTCTATTTGTCAAGCTGCAGAAAAACACTCGGCGGTATGTCGATGTCTGCGGGTGTCGTCGGCGATCATGA
>NZ_JBSGIP010000118.1:0-2111 GCF_053605105.1 Nocardia sp. NPDC003963 | reverse complement strand
GAAGCGCATGCGCCGAAGGCGCGAGTCTCGAGGCCTGAACGGCGGGACACCAGGGGGCCTCAACCCCCGCGCGCGCCAGCGCGCCAAAAACACAGCACCTTCACAAGCAGGCCCACATCCCCCACCCTCACAAATACGCCCGCATCCGATCCCCCAAACGCGCCCCCACATCTCACCTTCACAAGCGGGCTCCTCCCCACCCTCACAAACAGGCCTCTCCCCACCTTCACACACACTCCCCGCGTCCCACCCCACAAGCAGGCCGCTCCCCACCTTCACACACACTCCCCGCGTCCCACCCCACAAGCAGGCCGCTCCCCGCCTTCACGAACACTCCCCGCGTCCCACCCCCACCAACTCGGCCACACCCACCCTCACAAGCAGGCCTCTCCCCACCTTCACAAGCACACCCACATCCCCCGCCTCGACGGACGAACGAGCCGCGATCCTCGAAAGCCGACGGTCCACGGAAGCCGCGATCACACCCCACACCCCACCCCGCGGACCGATCCACCCCGACCTCGCACAACGATCCCCGTCACCCCGCACACCGGCCCACCGCCGCCACCCCACCCCCACACATCGACCCACCCTCACCCGAACTCTCGCCTCATCCATCCCCGACCTCACCCCCCGAACATCAACTGCGACACCGTATAGATCACCAACCCCGCCAGACTGCCGACCACCGTGCCGTTGATCCGGATGAACTGCAGGTCCCGCCCCACCTGGATCTCGATCTTCTTGCTGGCTTCCTCCGCGTCCCAGCGGGCCACCGTATCGCTGACAATGGTGGCGATCTCGTCGGCGTAATTGGCGGCCAGGTAGCGGGCGCCGCGTTCGATCCAGCCGTCGACCTTGGCCCGGGTCTCGGTATCGTCGCGCAGCCGTTCGCCCAGTTGCTGCACATTCTCGGCGACCTTACGGCGCAGCGTGCTGTTCGGGTCGTCGGCGGATTCCAGGATCAGGCGTTTGGCCGCCCGCCAGGTCGCCTCGGCCAGGCCGGTGATCTCCTCCCTGCCCATGATCTCGGTTTTGATCCGTTCGGCCTTGGCGATCATCGTTTCGTCGTACTGCAGATCGCGGGCGAACTCCTCGAGGAAACGGTTCGCGGCGAGCCGGACCTCGTGGTCGGGAGTGGAGCGCACCTTCCAGGTGAATTCGACCAGTTCCCGGTACACCTTCTCCGACAGCAGCACGTTCACGAACTTCGGCGCCCACTGCGGTGCCTCACCGTTCACGATCCGGTCGATCGTCTCCTGACTGCCCAGCGCCCACTGGTGGGCTCGTTCGGCGAGCAGGTCCAGCAGGGGCAGCTGCCGGTTGTCGGCCAGCAGTTCGGACAGCACCCGGCCGATCGGCGGCCCCCAGAGCGGTTCGGCTATCCGCTTCACGATGGTGTTGTCGATGATCTGTTCGACATCCTCGTCGCGCAGCACCCCCACGACCGCGCGCAGGATCGTCGAACTCTCGTCGGCGACCCGGGCGGCGTTCCCCGGCCCCGCCATCCAGCGCCCCACCCGCCACGGGATCTGCGCGGAGTTCACCTTCGCCGTCACCACCTCGGGGGACAGGAAGTTGGTCCCCACGAAATCACCGAGGCTGGCGCCGAGCTGATCCTTCTTCCGGCGGATGATCGCGGTATGCGGGATCGGCAGGCCGAGCGGATGCCGGAACAGCGCGGTCACCGCGAACCAGTCGGCCAGTGCGCCGACCATGCCCGCCTCGGAGGCCGCCCGGACATAGCCCACCCAGTCACCGGCACCACCGCGCGACTCCAGCCACCGGCACACCAGGTAGATGATCGACGCGACGGCCAGCAGCCCGGTGGCGACGGCTTTCATCCGCCACAGATCGCGTCGTTTGGCCGCATCGTCGGTGAGGGTGGCGAATACGCCCGGCGGTTCGGCCGGGCCGCCGGGGGTGGACGCCCCAGCGGCGGATTCGAGCACCGCACTGCTACCGGTCGCTTTCTGCATACTCCCCATTCTGCTGTGTTTATTTGCGCCGCCTCCGGCGGCGCTGGGCGGGGCCCTATCAACCCCGGTTCTTCACTCCTTCGCTCAGTCGCTGCGCTCCTTCGCTACGTCGCTCCAGAACCGGGGCGGGCC
>NZ_JBSGIP010000117.1:0-2219 GCF_053605105.1 Nocardia sp. NPDC003963 | reverse complement strand
GGTGTGAGTGCTGCCGGGGTGCGCCGGGGGTGTGAGTGCTGCCGGGGTGCGCCGGGGGTGTGAGTGCTGCCGGGGTGCGCCGGGGGTGTGAGTGCCGGCGAGGTGCGCCGGGGGTGTGAGTGCCGGCGAGGTGCGCCGGGCGTGTGCGGATGTGCTGGCGTATGCGGGTGTGCGGGCGGCAATGGTTCCGGGGACTTCCCTCACGGCGGTGGGGAGAGTGCGGGACCACGTCGGTTCGGGGTGCGTGTGCGGGTTCGCTCGGCGCATGGGCGGCTGGTGGTGTGTGGGCTCCGGGGGCATCCACGGCCGGGATATATGCGTGCTGGGTGATCATGTGATGCATCGCGCTGAACTATGCGTTGTTATATCGGTCCGATATAGTGGGTAACTGCATCCATTGGTTAGGTCTGTACGGAAGTCAGGGGGTGAAGCCCGTTGCTCGAACTGGCAATCCTCGGGCTGCTCCTGGAATCGCCCATGCACGGCTACGAGCTGAAGAAACGGCTCACCGGTCTGCTCGGGGCGTTTCGGGCTTTTTCCTACGGATCGCTGTATCCGACGCTGAAACGTATGCGGGCGGATGGGCTGATCGCGGAGGAAGTACCCGAGGGACTGTCGACGACCCGCCGCGCCCGGCGGGTCTACCAGCTGACCCCTGCCGGTCGGGAGCGTTTCAACGACCTCCTGGCCGACACCGGTCCGCAGAACTACACCGATGACGGCTTCGGCGTTCACCTCGCCTTCTTCAGCCGCACTCCCGCGGAAGCACGGGTGCGGATCCTGGAGGGCAGGCGGCGTCAGGTCGAGGAGCGCCGAGAGGGGCTGCGGGAGGCGGTCAAGAAGGCGAGTGGATCGCTGGATCGCTACACCCGCCAACTCCATCAGCTCGGACTCGAATCAAGCGAGCGCGAAGTGCGCTGGCTCAACGAGTTGATTGCGGCGGAGCAATCGACGAAGGCGGCACCACAGAAAGAGGGAAATACCGGCCATGAGTAGTGGAGACACCAACAAGTCCAGTGTTCGCGTCGCCATCGTAGGTGTGGGCAACTGCGCTTCTTCGCTCGTCCAGGGCGTCCAGTACTACCGGGATGCCGACGATTCCACGACGGTGCCCGGACTGATGCATGTGCGGTTCGGCGAATACCACGTCCGGGACGTGCAGTTCGTGGCCGCCTTCGACGTGGACGCCAAGAAGGTCGGCTTCGACCTCTCGGAAGCGATCTTCGCCAGCGAGAACAACACCATCAAGATCTCCGATGTAGCGCCGCTCGGCGTGACGGTCCAGCGCGGCCCCACCCTCGACGGCATCGGCAAGTACTACGCCGAAACCATCGACCTGTCCGAATCCGAACCGGTCGACGTCGTCAAGGCCCTGAAGGACGCCGAGGTCGACGTCCTCGTTTCCTACCTGCCGGTCGGGTCGGAGGAAGCCGACAAGTTCTACGCCCAGTGCGCGATCGACGCCGGTGTGGCGTTCGTCAACGCGCTGCCGGTGTTCATCGCCTCGGATCCGGAATGGGCCGAGAAGTTCCGTGCGGCGGGCGTTCCGATCGTCGGCGACGACATCAAGAGCCAGGTCGGCGCCACCATCACCCACCGCGTGATGGCGAAACTGTTCGAGGACCGCGGTGTCCAGCTCGACCGCACGATGCAGCTGAATGTCGGCGGCAATATGGACTTCAAGAACATGCTCGAGCGTGAGCGCCTCGAATCGAAGAAGATCTCCAAGACGCAAGCTGTCACCAGCAACCTGCAGAAGGAAATGGGCGCCAACGATGTGCATATCGGCCCGTCCGACCATGTGGGCTGGCTCGACGACCGTAAATGGGCCTACGTCCGCCTCGAAGGCCGTGCCTTCGGTGATGTGCCGCTGAACCTGGAGTACAAGCTCGAGGTGTGGGACTCCCCGAACTCGGCCGGCATCATCATCGACGCGGTCCGCGCGGCGAAGATCGCCAAGGACCGCGGTATCGGTGGCCCGGTCATCCCGGCGTCGGCGTACCTGATGAAGTCCCCGCCGAAGCAGCTGCCCGACGATATCGCCCGGACGCAGCTCGAGGCTTTCATCATCGACGCGTAAGTCTTTCGGCCTCGACGACCGAGCGATCGAGACCCGAGGCGTGGCGAGCCACCCTCGAGCTGATCCGGGCGCACGGGCTGGCAGTCGGCGACGTGCAGGAAGGCACGTGGCGACGTATGCCGCCGATCGTGCGGCCGCT
>NZ_JBSGIP010000116.1:0-2353 GCF_053605105.1 Nocardia sp. NPDC003963 | reverse complement strand
GGCGACCGGACGTCTGGCGGTGCCGAGTACGTCGCCCAGCACGAGCGCGACGGCCATCACCAGGAACGGGCGCGAGTCTCGAGGCCTGAACGGCGGGACACCAGGGGGCCTCAACCCCCGCGACGCCGAAGGCGGCGCCAAAAACACAGGTCAGGTCAGCCGGCTGTCCGAATCGCCGAACGGAGTACGGACCCTCCCGACCAGATCGGCGACCGAATCCAGCACCTGAGTGGGCCGGTAGGGGTATTGCCCGACCGACATCTTGGTGGAGATCCCGGAGGTCACCAGGATGGTGCGCATACCCGCCTCCATCCCGGAGATCACATCGGTGTCCATCCGGTCGCCGATCATCACACTGGTCTGTGAATGGGCGCCGATCCGGCGCAGCGCCGACCGCATCATCAGCGGATTCGGTTTACCGATGTAGTAGGGGTCGCGGCCTGTGGCGCGAGTGATCAGGGCGGCCACCGAGCCGGTCGCCGGCAGTACACCGTCGCGGGACGGGCCGGTCGGGTCCGGGTTCGTGGCGATGAAACGCGCACCCCGTTCGACCAGCCGGATAGCGGTGGTGATCGCTTCGAACGAGTAAGTGCGTGTCTCGCCCAGCACCACGTAGTCCGGATCGATCTCGGTCAGCACGTAGCCGATCTCGTGCAGCGCGGTGGTCAACCCGGACTCACCGACCACATATGCCGTCCCGCCCGGCCGCTGCTCGTCGAGGAAACTGGCTGTGGCCAGGGCCGAGGTCCAGATCGAGTGCTCGGGGATCTCCAGCCCGGTCTGCCGCAATCGTGCCTGCAGATCGCGGGGGGTGCGGATGGAGTTGTTGGTCAGGACCAGGAACGGGATCTCCTCGGCCCGTAGTTCGGCGAGGAATTCGTCGGCTCCGGGGACCATATGGTCCTCGTGCACCAGTACTCCGTCCATATCGGTGAGATAGGACAGAATTCGATCGTCTGTGCTCACCGCATCGATTCTGCGCTTCGCGGTTCGCGGGGTGGGTATGCCGCGCCCGGAGACGGGCGCGCGGGCCGGGAACGACCCCCCTGATCACCGCCGCGCGCGGCGCCGGCTGTGTGTGCCTCCGCCGTCGCCGCGGTCGTGCGTGGCGGCGGGTGGGCTTCGCCCAGTTGCGCCTATTAGTGTCGGATCCGGGCCGGAAACGGTCCGACCACAACGCGACAGGAGTGGGCGCAAATGGGTGAGCTGAAGCTCGGGTACAAAGCGTCGGCGGAACAATTCGGACCCCGTGAACTGGTTGAGCTGGCCGTTCTGGTCGAGGAGCACGGCCTCGACAGCGCCACGGTCAGCGATCATTTCCAGCCGTGGCGGCACAAGGGCGGTCACGCACCGTTCTCCCTGGCCTGGCTGGCCGCGGCGGGTGAGCGCACCGAGCGGATCCTGCTCGGCACCTCGGTACTCACCCCCACCTTCCGGTACAACCCGGCCGTGATCGCACAGGCGTTCGCGACACTGGGCTGCCTGTATCCAGGTCGGGTGATGCTGGGTGTGGGCACCGGTGAGGCCCTGAACGAAATCGCCACGGGCTATTCCGGGGAGTGGCCGGAGTTCAAGGAGCGGTTCGCCCGCCTGCGCGAATCGGTGGATCTGATGCGCGCCCTGTGGACCGGCGCCCGCACCGATTTCGACGGTAACTACTACAAGACGGTCGGCGCCTCCATCTACGACGTCCCCGAAGGCGGCATCCCGGTCTACATAGCCGCCGGTGGCCCGGTGGTCGCCCGGTACGCGGGCCGCGCGGGCGACGGATTCATCTGCACCTCCGGTAAGGGCATGGACCTGTACACGGAGAAACTCATGCCGGCGGTCGCCGAAGGGGCGGCGAAGGTGGACCGCGAGGTCAGCACCATCGACCGGATGATCGAGATCAAGATCTCCTACGACACCGATCCCGAACTCGCGCTGGAGAACACACGCTTCTGGGCACCGCTGTCACTGACCGCCGAGCAGAAGCACAGCATCACCGACCCGATCGAGATGGAAGAGGCCGCCGACGCGTTGCCGATCGAACAGATCGCCAAACGCTGGATCGTCGCCAGCGACCCGGACCAGGCGGTCGAACTGGTGAAGCCGTACGTCGACGCGGGCCTGAACCACCTGGTCTTCCACGCGCCCGGCCACGACCAGAAACGCTTCCTGGACCTGTTCCAGCGCGACCTGGCGCCCCGACTGCGCAAACTGGGCTAGAAAACGGTGGGCGACGGCTGAGCCGAAGGCGGGTCGGCCGGCAGCTCACTCGCTGTGTTTTTGGCGCCGCCTTCGGCGTCGCGGGGGTTGAGGCCCCCTGGTGTCCCGCCGTTCAGGCCTCGAGACTCGCGCTTCGCGCATGCGC
>NZ_JBSGIP010000115.1:0-2570 GCF_053605105.1 Nocardia sp. NPDC003963 | reverse complement strand
GAGCGGATGTACCGCACCGGCGACCTGGTGCGCTGGACCGCCGCGGGTGAGCTGGAGTATCTGGGTCGTACCGATTTCCAGGTGAAGTTGCGTGGGCTGCGGATCGAACTCGGCGAGATCGAATCCGCGCTGCTGGCCCAGCCTCAGGTGGGACAGGCTGTGGTGACGGTCGCGGTATCGCCGCTGGGCGAACAGCTGATCGCCTATGTCGTGCCGACGGTGGGCTCGCGGATCGAATCCGCGGAATTGCTCGACGCGGTGCGTGCGGTCCTGCCGGCGTACATGGTGCCGGCGACCGTGATGGCACTGGACGAGTTCCCGTTGAACCCGTCCGGCAAGCTGGATCGCAAGGCATTGCCGCAGCCGCGGTTCGAGGCGCAGGAGTTCCGGGCGCCGTCGACCCCGATCGAGGAGATCGTGGCCGGGGTCTACGCCGATGTGCTCGGTGCCGAGCGGATCGGTGCCGACGACGACTTCTTCGCGCTCGGCGGCAACTCGCTGATCGCGACCCAGGTCGCGGCTCGGCTCGGCCGGGCACTGGATGTCGATGTCCCGGTGCGCGTCCTGTTCGAAGCGCCCACCGTGGCCGCCCTGGCCGCACGCGCGGAACTGCGGTCCGAGGCCGGCGCGCGGGCGGCACTGGTGCCGCAGCCGCGGCCGACCCGGGAACTCGCGACGGGTGAACTCGTGGAGCGGGTGCCGCTGTCACTGGCGCAGCAGCGGATGTGGTTCCTGAACCGGTTCGACCCGGATTCGTTCGTGGACAACATCCCGGTCGCGATGCGCCTGTCCGGTGATCTCGATACGGCCGCCCTGCGCGCCGCCGTCGCCGATGTACTGGCGCGGCACGAATCGCTGCGCACCTTCTACCCGGAGGTCGACGGGACCCCGTTCCAGCAGGTATTGCCGGCGGCCGAGGTGGCCCCGGAGCTGACGCCGGTCGAGGTCGCGGCGGCCGATCTGCCCGCACGGCTCGCGGAACTGGTGACGTCGGGCTTCGACGTTACCGCGAGCGTGCCGTTCCGGGCCCGGCTGTTCCGGCTGGACGCGTCCGACCATGTACTCGGCTTCGTCGTCCATCACATCTCCGGTGACGGTTTCTCGATGGCGCCGCTGCTGCGCGATGTGGTGACCGCGTATGTGGCACGTACCGCCGGCGATGCCCCCGGCTGGGCGCCGCTGGAAGTGCAGTACGCCGATTTCGCGCTGTGGCAGCGGCAGGTACTGGGTTCGGAGAACGATCCCGAATCGGTGATCAATCAGCAGATCTCGTACTGGTCGCGGGAGCTGGCCGGGCTGCCGGATCAGCTGGATCTCCCGGCGGACCGGGCGCGGCCCGCAATCTCCTCGGGCCGGGGCGCGACCCACGCGTTCGAGATCGACGCCGAAACCCATGCCGGACTCGCCGAATTGGCGCGGGCCGAGGGCGCGACCCTGTTCATGGCCGTGCACGCGGCATTCGCGGTACTGCTGTCGCGGTTGTCCGGGGAAACCGATATCGCGATCGGCACCCCGATCGCGGGTCGTGGTGAACGCGCACTCGACGATCTGATCGGTATGTTCGTCAACACGCTGGTGCTGCGGACGCCGGTCGATTCCGGAGCCGGATTCACCGAGCTGCTGAGTTCGGTGCGCGTGGCCGATATCGCCGCGTTCGGGCATGCCGATCTGCCGTTCGAACGGCTGGTGGAGATCCTCAACCCGGTGCGGTCGCAGGCCCGGCATCCGCTGTTCCAGGTGATGCTGGCGTTGCAGAACACGCCGCCGGTGCACACCGAGCTGTCCGAACTGTCGGTCAGCGCGGTCGAGATGCCCCTGGAAACCGCGAAATTCGATCTGCAGCTGGATCTGAGCGAGCGGAACGCGGCGGCGGGGATCGACGCGGTCTTCACCTACGCGACCGATCTGTTCGACCGCGAGACCATCGTGCGGTTCGCCCAGCGGTTCGCCCGGTTGCTCAAGGCCGTGGTCAAGACTCCGGAACGTCCGCTGGGTGATCTGCCGCTGCTGGACGCGCTGGAAGCGTCGGCGGTACTGCGCGGCGGATACGGTCCGGAGCACGCGGTGGATCCGGCCGCGACGCTGGCCGGTCTGTTCGCCGACCGGGCCGCGCTGACTCCGGAAGCGCCCGCGGTGACGTTCGAGGGGACAGGTCTGTCCTACGCCGAGTTCGCCGGGCGGGTGAACCGCTTGGCGCGGCATCTGATCTCGCTGGGTGTCGGGCCCGATGTCCCGGTGGCGCTGGGTATGCGGCGTTCGCTGGATCTGGTCGTGGCGATGTACGCGGTGGTCACCGCCGGTGGTGCCTATGTACCGCTGGATCCGGAGCAGCCGGCCGAGCGCATCGAGTACATCCTGGCCACGGCGGATCCGGTCTGCGTACTGACGAGTTCGGCGGACGAATTCACCGCGGCGGATCGCCCGGTGGTTGTTGTCGACGAGATCGATCTGTCGGGTTACGCGGATGCCGAGATCACGGATGTGGATCGGGTGGCGCCGTTGCGGGCGTCGAATACGGCGTATGTGATTTTCACGTCGGGTTCGACGGGTCGTCCGAAGGGTGTGGCTGT
>NZ_JBSGIP010000114.1:0-2691 GCF_053605105.1 Nocardia sp. NPDC003963 | reverse complement strand
TCCGAGCCCATGCCTTATCGGTCACTTCACCACGACCCACCACACCCGACAGCTAACACCAACCACCACAACGAATTACAGGACAGGTCCTAGGTGGTAGCAACGCGTTCGCGACCCCGGACCACACCATGCTTGACGGCATCACCACCGCTGTCGAAATCGACGATACAGGCGTTACGGTGAGTTGGCTCGTATCCGCACCTTCTGAACCGAATGGGTCGGCACTGCCTGAGATCATCAATGCCCCACCTCGTGGAAAGTCTTATTCGGTCGAGAGATTCCCAGGACCAGTGCCGACTGCCGCAAACTGGGTATGGTCTCGCACCCGTGGCGACCTCGCTAAGATAATGGATGATAGAGGGAGGGACAGGACGATCCTGCAAAACATTGTCAATGCGGCGCCCAGGTTCGGCAGCGCATGGCACGGCTGGAGACAATTGGTTCGCGCCGAGTACCCTCAACTTTTTTCTTCGTCCACGTCCGAGAACCCCGTTGATTTATGGCCAGGCCCCGATCTGCCTGCCTCACCGGCACAGCCTCTGGGGAGCTATTCCGAACACCGAATGCACGCCCGTGTGTGTGCGATGCTGCGTTCGGCACTTGATATCTACCGTGAACTCACTGAAACCGCGCTGCAGCGATTCAATGACACCCTGCCGCGCCGCGCGCTCATGCCGATCATTCTTGAAGGTAATCTCACATATAATATTCCTGCGGCACCCACCGTCGCCAACTCATACAATCCGACCGTGAACTACTGGCTGCGTCCGGCTGGCAGGCAAAACGGCAATACCGACAGCCAGGTCCAGCTACACCTGAATTCTTCGAAGAAACTCCACGAAAGCTATCGTAGTCTCCGCGATGTCTATATCCGCTACGGTCGCGAAAACCCGGAATTATATCCCTTTCTACCACAAATTATAGAACACCATGCCGTCATTGACGTCAATCGCTCCGGCTGGGCGACGCTTACCGCGCTACACTGGATATACAACGATCTTAAAAGGCTTCGATGGGGAGGCTTCGACGAACCGCCGACGTTTATAATGTGGCATTTGCCTGACGGCGTAGAAGAGCGAACCGCCGAGACAAGGAGTTATTTGTTGACCTTGCAGGCTCAGTCTTTTGAAGTCGAGTTTCTGAAGCTCGATGACTCTTGAGCTACGGTTCAATTAAACAGTCCCATGGAACCGTCTCAGTCTGCACGGGGCCAACGTCAATCCGGGGCCGACGCACCATTCGTCAAGGGACGGGAGCTGATCCCCCAATGCTTCGTCGCCGAGATGCTCTCCAGCGGCCAGAACGAGGGCGCCGCTGATGTTCCCCCGGTTTTCCGGAGTTGGTTTGCTTGACCCTTGGTCACGAAGTCATCGAAGGAGACTTGTTCGTGCCAAGGCGTAATCCCGAAGAGTTCCGTCGGAAGGTCCTGGACCTGGTCGCTGCTGGCCGGCCGGTCGCGCAGGTAGCCGCGGATCTGGGTATCAGCGACCAGACGATCTATGTCTGGCGCAAACAAGAACTGATCGACACCGGCCAGATTCCGGGCGCGACGAGCGCCGAGCAGTCCGAATTGATCGCAGCCAAGCGTCGCATCCGCGAGCTCGAGCATGAGGTCGCCATCCTGACAAGGGCTCGTGAGCTGCTGAAAGAACGGGCCAACGGCCCAAAAGGCGTTACGCGGCCATAGCCACGATCGCGAGCGAGGGATTGCCGGTGCAGGTCGCGTGCCGGCTGCTGGACGTCTCCGAGTCCGGTTTCTACCACTGGAGATCACGTCCGCCCTCGCAAAGAGCGATCCGCCATGCCTGGCTCACCGACCAGATCCGCGCGGTCCACGCCGCCTCGCGTGGCACCTACGGCGCTCCGCGGGTGCACGCCGAGCTCCCCCTCGGCCTCGGTATCGGGGTCGGCTACAACCAGGTCGAACTGTTGATGGCCCGCGCCGGGATCAAAGGATTGCCCGGGGTCAAACGGGCCCGGCCACGGCACCAAACCCCGACCGCCAATGACCTGGTCGACCGGGCCTTCACACGGAAACAGCCGAACCAGTTGTGGGTCACCGACATCACCGAGCACTGCACGAGGGAAGACAAGGTCTACTGCGCGGTCGTGCTCGACACCTACTCACGGCGGGTCGTCGGCTGGTCCATCGACTCGACTCAAACCGCGGCGCTGGTCACCAACGCGCTCGGGATGGCTGTTTCGAATCGGTCGCCGGAGCCGGGCACGATCATTCATTCCGACCACGGCGTTCAATTCACGTCCTGGGCCTTCACCGACCGGGCCCGCAAGTCCGGGCTGGTGCCGTCGATGGGCTCGATCGGCGACTGCTACGACAATGCCGTGATCGAATCATTCTGGGGCAGAATGCTAACCGAGCTACTCAACCGGCAAAGCTGGAAAACCCGGATAGAGCTGGCGAACGCGATCTTCGAGTACCTCGAGATCTTTCACAACCGACGCCGCCGACACTCAGCGCTCGGTATGCGGACCCCGATCGAGTACGAGATGATGCAACCGTCCATCCAACCCGTGGCCTGAAGTCCAGTATCTCGACTCCATGAAACCGGGGGAACATCACGCCCTCCAACAATGTGGGGGTGCCTCTCTATTTGTCAAGCTGCAGAAAAACACTCGGCGGTATGTCGATGTCTGCGGGTGTCGTCGGCGATCATGATCCGCCAGATGGTG
>NZ_JBSGIP010000113.1:0-2696 GCF_053605105.1 Nocardia sp. NPDC003963 | reverse complement strand
GATGTGTCGGTGTGGGAGTTCTTCTGGCCGTTGCAGGTGGGTGCGCGTCTGGTGGTGGCGAAGCCGGATGGTCATCGGGATCCGGCGTATCTGGCCGAGGTGATCGATGCCGAGCGGGTTTCGGTGGCGCATTTCGTGCCGTCGATGCTGACGGTGTTCGTGGCGGCGCTGTCCGCTGATACGACACCCGAGCGGTGTGGTTCGTTGCGTCTGGTGTTCTCCTCGGGTGAGGCGTTGGCGCCGAAGCCGGCGCAGCGGTTGCGGGAGTTGACCGGGACGGCTGTGCACAATCTGTACGGTCCGACCGAGGCCGCGGTCGACGTGACGTATCACGAGGTCACGGATGCGGATACGGTGTCGGTGCCGATCGGTGCGCCGGTGTTCAACACGCGCGTCTACGTCCTGGATGCCCGGTTGCGGCCGGTGCCGGTGGGTGTCGCGGGTGAGCTGTATCTGGCCGGTTCCCAGCTGGCACGCGGATACGTGGCGCGGCCGGATCTGTCGGCGGATCGGTTCGTCGCCGACCCGTTCGAGATCGCCGAGCGGATGTACCGCACCGGCGACCTGGTGCGCTGGACCGCCGCGGGTGAGCTGGAGTATCTGGGTCGTACCGATTTCCAGGTGAAGTTGCGTGGTCTGCGGATCGAACTCGGCGAGATCGAATCCGCGTTGACCGAGATCGACGAGGTCGCGCAGGCCGTGGTGGTGCTCCGTGGCGACGCGCGCACCGGCGATCAACTGGTCGGCTATGTGGTGCCGGCCGCCGGTGCCGTGGTCGGCAGCGATGCGTTGCGCACCGCCCTGTCGGGCCGGTTGCCGTCGTATATGGTGCCCGCCGCGTTCGTGGTGCTCGACGTCTTCCCGCTGAATGCCAGCGGCAAGCTCGATCGCCGGGCGCTGCCCGAACCCGTCTTCGCGGCCCGGGCGTTCCGGGCTCCGTCCACCCCGATCGAGGAGATCGTGGCGGCGACCTTCGCCGATGTGCTGGACGCGCAGCGGGTCGGCGCGGACGACGACTTCTTCGAGCTGGGCGGTAACTCACTGGTCGGTATGCAGGTCGCGGCCCGGATCGGCGCGGCGCTCGGTACCCAGGTGCCGGTTCGCACCCTGTTCGAGGCGCCGACCGTGGCCGCGCTCGCCCTCCGGGTGGAGGAGTCCGGCGCCCGGTCCCGGCCGGAGCTGGTGGCCGGACCGCGGCCGGAACAGGTGCCGCTGTCCTACGCGCAGTCGCGGATGTGGTTCCTGAACCAGTACGACACCTCGTCGGCGGCCTACAACCTGCCGATGGCGATCCGCCTCAGCGGTGACCTCGATGTGGCGGTGCTGCGCGCGGCGCTGGGCGATGTGGTGGCCCGGCACGAATCGCTGCGGACCCGGTACCCGGAGCAGGGTGGCCGGCCGGTGCAGCTGATCCTGCCGGCCGACCGGGCGATGCCGGCACTGGAACCGGAGCAGGTGTCCGCGGACGAGGTGACGGCCGCTGTCACCGAGTTCGCGGCAGCCGGGTTCGACGTGGCCGCCGCCGTGCCGTTGCGGATCCGTCTCTTCGCCGTCGCGCCGACGGAGTTCGTACTGGTCGTGGTGCTGCACCACATCTCCGGTGACGGTTTCTCGCTGGCACCGCTGGCGCGGGACGTGATGACCGCGTACGCGGCCCGTGCCCAGGGCGAACTCCCGGGCTGGGAACCGCTGCCGGTCCAGTACGCCGACTACACGCTGTGGCAGCGGCAGGCGCTGGGCGCCGAGGACGATTCGGATTCCGCGCTGGCGCGCCAGATCGCGTTCTGGCAGGACGCGCTCGCGGATCTGCCCGACGAACTGGTGCTGCCCACCGACCGGCCCCGCCCCGCGGTGGCGTCGCTGCGCGGCGCCCGGGTGCGCGGTGAACTGGACACCGAACTGGTGCGGGATCTGAACGCGCTGGCACGTACCCGCGGTGCGTCGATGTTCATGGTGCTGCACGCCGGTCTGGCAGCGCTGCTGGCGCGGTTGTCCGGTAGCGCCGATATCGCGATCGGTACGCCGATCGCGGGTCGTGGTGAGCAGGCGCTCGACGATCTGGTCGGCATGTTCGTCAATACGCTGGTGCTGCGGACCGAGGTCGGCTCGGGCGAGACCTTCACCGAACTGGTGGACCGGGCCCGCCGGGCGGATCTGGACGCGTTCGGTAATGCCGATGTGCCGTTCGAACGGCTGGTGGATCTGCTGGCGCCGGAGCGTTCGCAGGCCCGCAACCCGCTGTTCCAGGTGGCGCTGTCGTTCCAGAACCAGGAGGCACCGGCGCTGGACCTGGCCGGGCTGACGGTCGCCGGACTGGAGATCGCCGACGATGTGGCGCGCTTCGACCTGCAGTTCTCGCTGTTCGAAAACGGTTCGGGCGGTATGGAACTGGTGGTGAACTACGCCACCGAACTGTTCGACGAAGCCACCGCGGCCCTGATGATCACCCGGTTCCGGCGGTTGCTGGCTGCGGTGGCCGCCGACCCCGACGTGGTGCTGGGCGATCTCGAACTCCTCGAGCCGAGCGAACGCCGCGAGATCCTGTCCCGCACCGGTGGTCCGGTGGTGCCGGTGCGGACGTTGCCGGAGCTGCTGGCCGATGCGGTGGCGGTGGATCCGTCGGCGCCGGCGGTGGTGTTCGAGGGTGTCCGGTATTCCTATGGTGAGTTCGATGTGCGGTCGAACCGGTTGGCGCA
>NZ_JBSGIP010000112.1:0-2736 GCF_053605105.1 Nocardia sp. NPDC003963 | reverse complement strand
GTTGACCATCCGGGAGTAGACGAAGGGTGTGGGCCTGCATGCCGAGGATCCCGGGTAGCGACGGATACGGGTTCGCATGCCGACCCATCCGGCATGGCAGAAACTGAAAGTCCGTATGCCGACAGGTGTGGTGGAAACCAATGGTTCGAATGCCGACCATCCGGCGTAGCGCCCCCTGGCCCGCGGCCCGTGTGTTCGCATGCCGACCGGACCATCAATGCCTCCGTAGCCCGCATGAGTCGAGTCCTACGAGACACCTCGAAGGGTTGAGGCCCGTCCCGCCCCTCGGCCGAAGGTCCTCAAAGGCCACATCCCGCGGACGGCCCACCGCACGTCGCATGAGCCGCAGGCGCGAGTCCCGAGGCCTGAACGGCGGGACATCAGGGGGCCTCGACGCCGCGCGCGCCGAAAACACAGCACCTTCGTGAGCAGGTCCTGGTTTCGCGCGTTCGCAAGCATGCCCACCGCCCGACGTGCGCGAGCTTGCCCGCTCAGCACCACAGGGCTGCACACCACAGGGCTGCACCCGGGACAGTGGCCGCACCCAGGCCACGCGGCCCGAGCAGCACGGCCCGGGATCCGCCCCCTGACGGGGCGGATCCCGGGCCGTGCGGGTCTCGGCGTCTACTTCGAGACGGCGACGTCCAGGTTGTGGATACCAGGGCCGTCGGGGCGGAGTTCGGCAGTGCCGTTGCCCGCCGAGGAGAGAGCGCGCAGCGTCCAGGTGCCCGGCGCCGCGAAGAAACGGAAGTCACCGGTGCCCGAGGCGACGACCTCGGCGGTGAAATCCCCGTTGCCGTCCAGCAGCCGCACGAAGGCGCCCGCCACCGGCTCACCGTCTGTGGCGAGGACCCGGCCGGTGATGACCGTTTCCTTCTCCACATCGACCCCGGCCGGGATGGCCTGGCCCTGGGTAGGTGCAGCACACATTGTGGTTATTCTCCCAACTCGATAGGGGCGCCGACGAGCGAGCCGTATTCGGTCCAGCTGCCGTCGTAGTTCTTGACATTCTGGTGTCCGAGCAGCTCCTGCAGCACGAACCAGGTGTGCGAGGAGCGCTCGCCGATACGGCAGTAGGCGATGGTTTCCTTGTTGCCGTCCAGGCCGGCGTCACCGTAGATCTCGGTGAGTTCGGCATCGGAACGGAAAGTGCCGTCCTCGTTGGCGGCCTTGCTCCACGGTACGTTGATCGCGCCGGGGATGTGGCCGGGCCGCTGGCTCTGCTCCTGCGGCAGGTGCGCGGGAGCCAGGATCTTGCCCGAGAACTCGTCGGGGGACCGCACGTCGACCAGGTTCTTGGTGCCGATGGCCGCGATGACCTCGTCACGGAAGGCGCGGATGTTGTTGTCCGGCGCGGCCGCCTTGTACTGGGTGGCCGGGCGGCTGACGGCATCGCTGGACAGCGGGCGCCCGTCGAGTTCCCACTTCTTGCGGCCGCCGTCGAGCAGCTTCACGTTGTTGTGGCCGTACAGCTTGAAGTACCAGTAGGCGTAGGCGGCGAACCAGTTGTTGTTGCCGCCGTACAGGACCACCTCGTCGTCGTTGGCGATCCCGCGCTCGGAGAGCAGCGCGGAGAACTGCTCCTGGTTCACGAAGTCGCGACGAACCTGATCCTGCAGGTCCTTCTTCCAGTCGAGCCGCACGGCGCCCTCGATGTGTCCGCCTTCGTAGGCGGTGGTGTCCTCGTCGACCTCGACGAAGACGACGCCGGGGGTCTTGAGGTTCTCTTCGGCCCAGTCGACGGAGACCAGGACATCGGAGCGAGCCATGTTTTCCCTTTCAGTGGTGACAGCGGATTGCAGTTCAGTTCGTTGCGGGGGATTCGGACGGGGGATTCGAACGCAGCCGGGTGGCCAGCGGATACAGCTTGCAGCCGAGGCAGATCCCGAACGCGGCGTTCAAGAAGGCCGCGAACAGGGCGAACCCGGCGAACAGTGCGCCCACGGCGGTGTTGCCGAACAGGAACCCCAGCAGGCTGACCGCGGCGAATACGAAACCGAGCAGCTGGGCGAATCGTAGCGGTGCGGCCGGTTCTGTTTCGGTGACCGGGCCCAGGCGCGGGGCGATGAATCGTGCGTAGACCAGGCCGTACGGGTGCCGGCGCGGCCCGAGCCAGGCGCCGAGCGCGAACACCAGCGTCTGCAGCGCGACCAGTACAGTGGCCGCCGCCGGGGCGAATGCCGCGAACAGCAGGATGAGGACCAGGACGCCGGTGGTCACCCAGGCCACGAAGCGGGGGCCGCGGATATCGACGCGGTTCGCGACTGCGGTGGTAGTGGACATGAACGAAACTCCTGCGCTCGAACTTTTCGGCGGATTCGGCCGGTTCTCCGGGGGAATGAGATCGCTCGCGCGGAAGAACCGTGGTCGGCGTCAGGAAAATGAGACCCGACCGCTCAGCGGCACAGGCAGCAACAACCACCGAGGCGGCACAGGTCGACTGTGCGGCGACGGGTGAGCATCAGCTCGTGGTGGTTTTGCACACCGGGCAGTCTACCCAATAACGGCGCCGTGCCAATGGCCAGGGGGGTGAGCTCCTGGTAAGGGGCCTCACACAGTGAACTTCGCAACGAGTGCGGCGCTCGCCCCGGTTCTCGACCGCGCGCAGAAGCACCCGGTGGAAACCTCCAGCACGCACCGGCGCTGTGAGCCGACACAGGAGGTGCTGTGAGCCGACCCAGGACGGTTCGGGGCTCGCACCCCTGCCCCACCTCTCGCCCACTCCCTACGGTCAAG
>NZ_JBSGIP010000111.1:0-2866 GCF_053605105.1 Nocardia sp. NPDC003963 | reverse complement strand
GGTGGGGCCCGCCCCGGTTCTGGAGCGACGAAGCGAAGGAGCGCAGCGACTGAGCGTAGGAGTGAAGAACCGGGGTTGATAGGGCCCCACCCCGCCCCGCCGAAGGCGGGGCCGACAACACAGCGTCACAGTTCGGCGCGGCGCAAAGACCACCAC
Source organism: Nocardia sp. NPDC003963 (assembly GCF_053605105.1). Taxonomy (NCBI): domain Bacteria; kingdom Bacillati; phylum Actinomycetota; class Actinomycetes; order Mycobacteriales; family Nocardiaceae; genus Nocardia; species Nocardia sp. NPDC003963. Next base: position 2,710 of record NZ_JBSGIP010000111.1, on the reverse strand, counting down.
CCTGCCGCACCGACCCCGAGGGACCACAGCAGCAGTACCACGATCGCGGCCGGAGTGGGGGCCAGCAGATCGCTGTCGTCGAACGAACCGACCAGAACCGTGCTCAGGGTCGCCGACCCGGGCAGCAGGGTCGCCACGCCCGGCAGACCGATACCCGCGGTCACCACCCACAGCAGCGGTTCGGCGAGCAGGACCCAGACCAGGACCGCGCCCACCGCCGGCGCCGGTGAGCGCAGCAGCAGTCCGATTCCGGTGCCGATCACCGCCCAGCAGGCCGCCGCGAGCAACCCGCTACCGAATACGCCGAACAACGCCGCCGTGACCTCGAACTTGCCGCGGCCGAACAGCAGCAGGCAGATCGACGCCACGATCTCCACCGCCAGGGCCGCGACGATGGCGGCCGCGGCGGTCACCAGGTATTTCGCCCCGGCCAGCCGGTCCCGGTCCGCGGTGAACAACGCGCTGATCACCAGTGTGTTGTGCTGATGTTCGCCCGCCGCGCCGGCGGCCCCGAACGCCGCCGCGGCCACGATCACCACGAACAGCGCCAGATAGAGGCCGATCGTGGCGGAACCGGTCACCGGCTCGCCCTCGGGATCGAGTGGCCCGGCCAGGATCGCGGTCACCGAAGCGGCCACGACCGCCGTGGCGATCAGCGCTCCGGCCAGCACCCGCGAGTAGCGCAGGGTCGCCGCTTTGCGGTATTCGGACAGGACCGGCGGGATCAGTTCCGCTGGTACGACGTCGATCATCGGGCAACCCCGTACGGCGTAGAGGTGGGTGGCGGCATACCGGGGCCCGCAGGCTGCGGCGCGCCGGCGTGGGTCAACGAGGCGAGCACCCGGTCGGGATGGATCCGGTCGGGGACTATACGGTGCAGCCGCACATCGGCGGCGCGGGCGGCGGCCACGATATCGTCCTCGGTCGCCTCGGCCACGGCGAGCTGATCGTCGGGCCGGATGACCGCGTCGGTGAACCCGCGCGCGGCGAGGGCCGTCGCGACGGCGATGGCCGACGAGGACGCCACCACCAGCCGGTCGGGGTTGCGCCGCCGCAAACGCGCCGGACTGCCCTGATACACCACCGATCCGTTGCTCAACACCACCAGATGATCGGCGATCGGCAGCGCGGTCACCAGACTCGGCGCGGTGAACAGGACCGTCCCGCCGCGCCGGGTGTGATTCCGCAGAAAACCCTGCAGCCAGGACAGCTCGCCGAGCTGCATACCGGCGGCGGGATCGTCGAGGATCAGTACGCGCGGATCGGGCAGCAGGGCGGTCGCCAGGGCGGCGCGGGTCTCCTCGCCGGGCGTGAGGTCGTCGGGGACGGCGCGAGCGTGCTCGCTGAGGCCGGTGGTCTCCAGCACGGCGCGTACCCGGCTGTCCGGGCATCCGGCCGCGGCGGCGTACACCCGCAGATGATCGCGGACCGTCCGGCGCGGATGCAGACCGCGCGGTGCGAGCACGGCACCGACCGCCGAACTGCTCCGGCCGCCGGACAGCGTGACCGCTCCGGCCGTCGGCGGGAGCAGCCCCAGCAGAATCCCCGCCACGGTCGACTTCCCGGATCCGGGCGGCCCGACCAGGGCGGCGCAGGTCCCCGCCGCGATATCGAAGGAGATGTCCTGCGCGCCGATACTGAAATCCTCGTATCGCTTGGTCAGACCCCGGACCGTGATCGCCGGGAGCGCGGCGGGGGTCACCGGGACCCGGCCGGTGGCTCGTTCCCGGGCCGACGCACGACGACTTCGTCGTGCACGTGCTGCGGCACCTCCGAATTACCCTGGGAAAGGGTCTTTCTCGGCTGTTCCAACGCGGGCGGCACCTCGGCATCGATCACCATCTCGTCGGCGAAATACGCCGGTGCGGGCCCGAATGCCTTGCGCGCGTTGTTGATCGTCGCCTTGCCCAGAGCCCGGTTACCGACCCCGCCGATCACGGCGCCGATCCCGGCCGGAACCACCTTGCCCGCCATCAACGCGGCCCGTTTGGTGATGAACCGCACGATGAACCGCTTCAACAGCGAATCGTTCATCCCCGCCAGACCCGGGATCCTGTTCGCGAAAACGGTGCCCCAGTTCTTGGCGGAGGTGCCGACACTCTTCTGGACGATCTCCATCCCGCTGTCGCCGAGTACCACCGCGAGCACCAGCGCCCGCCGCTGCTCGGTGTTCTCGGGCCGGACCCCGTGCACCGACGCCACGGCGAGGGTGAACAGTGCGGAAGCCTCCATGAAGAAGGTGGTCTCCGCGCTCACCGCCGCCAGCGCGGCAAGGGTACCCACGCCGGGAATCGCGGCCGACGCGCCGACCGCGCTACCGCTTCCGGTCACCGCCAGCAGATACTGGCGCTCCAGCCGCTCGACGAGTTGCGCGGGCGACTCCTCGGGATGGGCGCGCCGCAACCGCGCCACGTACTTGGCGACGGCGGGTGCTTGTAGCCGGGAACCGTGGTCCAGCGCCTCGACCACGGCCTTTTCCAATGCCCCGTTACGCACGGCGTCATCCCTCCTCTTCGGCCACTGTGCACTGTAGGGCACGGCGGCCGCACGTTCGCTCTGACTGGTAACGGACTACCCGGGCCGGGGGTTCCGAAGCTGTGTTTTTGGCGCCGCCTTCGGCGTCGCGGGGGTCGAGGCCCCCTGGTGTCCCGCCGTTCAGGCCTCGAGACTCGCGCCTTCGGCGCATGCGCTTCGAGGTGGACGCTCACCG
>NZ_JBSGIP010000110.1:0-3388 GCF_053605105.1 Nocardia sp. NPDC003963 | reverse complement strand
GCGCCAGCACCGCCGACTCGATCTCACCCAGCTCGATCCGCTGACCACGGAACTTCACCTGGAAATCGGTACGACCCAGATATTCGAGCACCGGCCGAGCATCAGCATGCGAATCGGTCCGGACCCAGCGCACCAGGTCACCGGTGCGGTACATCCGCTGACCCGCATCGAACGGGCTCGCCACGAAGCGGTCCGCGGACAGATCCGGACGGGTCACATAACCACGCGCCAGCTGATCACCCGCCAGATACAACTCACCCACCACACCCGCGGGTACCGGCCGCAACCGCGAATCCAGCACATACACACGGCTGTTCCACTGCGGCACACCGATCGGCACACTCACGGTCTCATCACCCGTGGCCTGCCAATACGTGATCGACACAGCGGCCTCGGTCGGACCATACAAGTTGTGCACCGCGGCACCGGAAATCGCATGCATCGCAGTCACGGTCTCCGGGGGCAGAGCCTCACCGATCACGAAGACGTGCTCGAGACTCCGGATCGCCTCCGCCGGCGTATGCGCGGCGAACACGCTCAGCATCGACGGCACGAAATCGGTCACCGTCACCTGCCGCTCGGCGATAACCCGGGCCAGGTACTCCGTATCCCGGTGACCGTCCGGGGTCGCAACAATCAGATGCGCGCCCGCCGCCAACGGCAGGAAATAACCCCACAACGACACATCGAACGTCGTCGCCGTCTTCTGGAGGTACACATCGGATTCACCGAGCGGGTACTGGGCCAGCATCCACGCGACCTGATTACCGATCGCCGAATGCGCGACAGCCACACCCTTCGGACGACCCGTCGAACCGGATGTGAAGATCACATACGCCGTATTCGACGAACGCAGCGGCAACAACCGATCCACATCGGTCACCACAGAGTCGGCATACCCCGACACATCCAGAGTGTCCAACGCCAGCACCGGAACACCCGAATCCTCGGGCACCGCACCGGAATCAACCGTCGTAGTCAGCACACACAACGGCGAAGCCGTGTCCAGGATGTAACCGATCCGCTCCGCCGGATGCGCCGGATCCAGCGGCACATACGCACCACCGGCCGCCACCACCGCATACATACCGACAACCAGATCCACCGACCGCGACACCAGCAACCCGACCAAAGTCTCCGGACCCACACCCTGCGCAATCAGATGCCGCGCCAACTGATTCACCCGACCCGCGAACTCGCCATAGGACAGACTCGTCCCCTCGAACGAGATCGCCACCCGATCCGGATGCGCCGCAGCGGCGGCATCGAACCCGTCCAACAGCAGACCGCCCGGCACTTCGTGCTCGGTGGCATTCCACTCGGTCAGCACCCGAGTGCGCTCCACCGGCGCCAGGACTTCCAGGTCCCCGACCGCGGTTTCCGGCGCGTCGACGATCTCCCGGAGCAAACGCGCGAACCGGCCCGCGAAACCTTCCACCGTGGCGTGATCGAACAGGGCCGTGGCATAGGTCAGGTAACCCGCCACCCCCTGTGCCGCACCCGTCTCGTCGTAGGAATCACCCAGCACGAGGTTCAGGTCGAACTGCGACATCTCGGTGTCGACATCCACACCCGATACCGTCAGACCCGGCAGCTCCAGACTCGACTGCGCCACGTTCTGGAACGTGAAACCGACCTGGAACAGCGGATGCCGCGACTGCGAACGCGCCGGGTTGAGCACCTCCACCAGCCGCTCGAACGGCACATCCGCATGCGCGAACGCCGCGATATCGATCTCCCGCTGTCGCAGCAGCAGATCGGCGAAGGATTCCGCACGGTCGAGTTCGGTCCGGAACACCAGCGTGTTCACGAACATACCGATCAGATCATCCAGCGCCCGCTCACCACGACCCGCGACGGGCGTACCGATAGTGATGTCGTCACTGCCCGACAGCCGGGCCAGCAATACGGCCAGCGCCGAGTGCACGACCATGAACACGGTCGCGTTCCGCTGCTGCGCGACCCGCACCAGCCCCGCATGGATCTCGGCGTCGATCGCGATATCGACCCGGCTGCCGGCGAAGGACTGCGCCGCCGGACGCGGCCGATCGGTCGGCAGATCCAGCTGATCCGGTACCCCGGCCAGCGCCGACTGCCAGTAGGTGAGCTGTGCGGCGGCCAGGGATTCCGGATCGGCTTCGTCGCCCAGCAGTTCGCGCTGCCACAGCGCGTAATCGGCGTACTGCACCGGTAGTGCGGACCACCCCGGCAGCTCACCGGCGGTCCGGGCCGCGTACGCGATCATCAGGTCCCGCGTGAGCGGGCCCACCGATGAACCGTCGGCGGCGATATGGTGCACCACCATCGCCAGTACGTGTTCACCGGAACCGATCGCGAGGAGCAGGATCCGCACCGGCGCCACCTCGGTGACATCGAAACCGGCCGACATCAGCTCGGCGATCCGGGCGACCGGATCGGTGGCGGTGGTGACCTCGAGACCGCTGCCGATCACTCGTCCGACCGGCAGGACCTCTTGGTACGGCAGCTCGTCCCGACCCATCGGATACCGGGTGCGCAATGATTCGTGCCGCTCGAGTACATCGGCGACCGCGCCGCGCAACGCGTCCACATCCAGCTCACCGGACAACCGGATCGCCATCGGCAGGTTGTAGGCCGCCGACTCCTGATCGAACCGGTTCAGGAACCACATCCGCTGCTGCGCCAACGACAACGGCACCCGCTCCGGCCGCTCCCGCCGCGCCAGCACCGGCAGATCACCACGCCCCGAAGCGGACTCGGCCGCAGCGGCCAGCGCGGCCACGGTGGAAGCCTCGAACAGCGTCCGCACCGCGACCTTGGTGTCCAAGGCCGCCCCCAGCCGGGCCGCGACCTGGGTCGCGATCAGCGAGTTACCACCCAGGGCGAAGAAGTCGTCGTCGGCACCGACGCGTTGCACACCGAGCACGTCGGCGAAGACTCCGGCGACGATCTCCTCGATCGGCGTCGACGGCGCCCGGAACTCCCGGGTCTCGAACACCGGCGCCGGCAACGCCTTACGATCCAGCTTCCCGGAGGTGTTCAAGGGGAACGCGTCCAGCTCCATGACCGCAGCCGGAACCATATAAACCGGCAGCACCTCACGCAGCGCATCCAGCAACACACCGGACTCGATCCGCGCACCGGGCGCGGGCACCACATAGGCCACCAGCTGCTCACCCAGATCCGACGCCGCCACCGTCACCACAGCCTGGCTCACCACCGACTGCGCCAACACAGCCGACTCGATCTCACCCAGCTCGATCCGCTGACCACGGAACTTCACCTGGAAATCGGTACGACCCAGATACTCGAGGACCGGCTGCGGATCGGTATCCGAATCGGTCCGGGCGTGCGCCCAGCGCACCAGGTCACCCGTGCGATACATCCGCCGACCCGCATCGAACGGACT
>NZ_JBSGIP010000109.1:0-3396 GCF_053605105.1 Nocardia sp. NPDC003963 | reverse complement strand
CCCCACAGCGACACATCGAAGGTCGTCGCGGTCTTCTGCAAATACACATCGTCGGCACCCATCGGGTACTCGGCCAGCATCCACGCGACCTGATTACCGATCGCCGAATGCGGAACAGCCACACCCTTCGGACGACCCGTCGAACCCGACGTGAAAATCACATACGCCGTATTCGACGAACGCACCGACGACAACCGGTCGGCATCTGTGACCTCATTGTCGGCATACCCGGACACATCCAGGGTGTCCAACGCCAGCACCGGCACACCCGAATCCGCGGGCACCGCACCGGAATCAACCGTCGTAGTCAGCACACACAACGGCTCAGCGGTGTCCAGGATGTAGCCGATCCGCTCCGCCGGATGCGCCGGATCCAACGGCACATACGCACCACCGGCCGCCACGACCGCGTACATACCGACAACCAGATCAAGCGACCGCGACACCAGCAGCCCGACCAAAGTCTCCGGACCCACACCCTGCGCAACGAGGTGCCGCGCCAGCTGATTCACCCGACCGGCGAACTCGCCATAGGACAGACTCGTCCCCTCGAACGAAATCGCCACCCGATCCGGATGCGCCGCAGCGGCGGCGTTGAACCCGTCCAACAGCAGACCACCGGGCACTTCGTGCTCGGTCGCGTTCCACTCCGCCAGCACCCGAGTGCGCTCGACACCGGCCAGGATCTCCAGATCCCCGACCGCCGTCTCCGGCGCCGCGACGATCTCCCGCAGCAAACGCGCGAACCGGCCGACGAAACCTTCCACGGTGGCGTGATCGAACAGGGCCGTGGCATAGGTGAGGAAACCCGTCACCCCCTGCGGCGCGCCGGTGGTGTCGTAGGAATCGCTGAGGATCAGGTTCAGATCGAACTGGGAGATCGTCGTGTCGACATCGAATCCCGATACCGTCAGCCCGGGCAGTTCCAGCACCGAGGCGGCCGAGTTCTGGAAAGTCAGCCCCACCTGGAACAAGGGATGCCGCGCGGTGGACCGCGCCGGGTTGAGCGCCTCGACCAGCCGCTCGAACGGCACATCCGCGTGCGCGAAGGCCGCGATATCGGTTTCGCGCTGCCGCACCAGCAGGTCGGCGAAGGATTCCGCACGGTCGAGTTCGGTCCGGAACACCAGCGTGTTCACGAACATACCGATCAGATCGTCCAGCGCCCGCTCACCGCGGCCCGCGACCGGGGTACCGATGGTGATGTCGTCAGTGCCCGACAGCCGCGACAGCAGCACGGCGAGCGCCGAGTGCACGACCATGAACAGGGTGGCGCCCTGCTGCTGCGCGACCCGCTGCAACCCGGCGTGGGTCTCGGCGTCGATCGCGATATCGACCCGGCTGCCCGCGAAGGACTGCGCCGCCGGCCGCGGCCGGTCGGTCGGCAGATCCAGCTGATCCGGCACCCCGGCCAGCGCACCCTGCCAGTACCCGACCTGCTGGGCCGCCAGCGATTCCGGATCGGCTTCGTCGCCCAGCAGCTCCCGCTGCCAGATGCTGAAATCGGCATACTGGACCGGCAGTGCCGACCACGCGGGTGCCTCACCCGCGGAGCGGGCGGCGTACGCGGTCATCACATCCCGGGTCAGCGGGCCGGCCGACGCACCGTCACCGGCGATGTGATGGACGACCACGGCCAGGACGAATTCGTCACCCGCACCGTCCAGGTCGAACAGCGCTACCCGCAGTGGCACCTCGGCGGTCACATCGAAACCGGTGGATACCAGCTCCGCGACCGCCGCGGCCACCTGATCGGCCGCCACCGACCGCGTCTCCAGTCGCGGCGCCGCCTGCGCGGCGGGCAGGACCAGCTGCACCGGGCCCGATTCGGTCTCCGGATACACCGTCCGCAGTACTTCGTGCCGGCCGACCACGTCGGCGACGGCCGCACGCAGCGCGTCCACATCGAGATCGCCGGACAACCGGATCACGAGCGGGATGTTGTAGGCGGCCGACTGCTGATCGAACCGGTTCAGGAACCACATCCGCTGCTGGGCCAGCGACAACGGCGCCGCTTCGACGGCTGTGCCGGAGGTCAGGTTCCGAGCCGGCCGGGGCTGGGGCACCAACGGTGCTCGACCACCCGAACCGGCATGCTCCTGGATCCGAGCCGCCAGCGCCGAAACCGTCGCCGCCTCGAACAACAGCCGCACCGGCACGGTCGTGTCCAGGGCGACCCCGATCCGGGCCGCGACCTGAGTCGCGACCAGCGAATTACCACCGAGCGCGAAGAAATCGTCGTCGGCACCCACCCGCACGACACCGAGCACCTCGGCGAACACACCCGCGACGATCTCCTCGATCGGCGTCGAGGGCGCCCGGAACTCCTTGGTCTCGAACACCGGCGCCGGCAACGCCTTACGATCCAACTTCCCCGACGTGTTCAACGGGAACGCGTCCAGCACCACCACGGCAGCCGGAACCATGTAAACCGGCAGGACCTCACGCAGAGAATCCAGTAGTGCACCGGACTCGATCTGCACACCGGGCGCGGGGACCACGTAGGCGACCAGCTGCTCACCCAGATCCGAAGCAGCGACCGTCACCACAGCCTGGCTCACCACCGGCTGCGCCAACACGGCCGACTCGATCTCACCCAGCTCGATCCGCTGACCACGGAACTTCACCTGGAAATCGGTACGACCCAGATACTCCAGCACCGGCAGACCGTCCACCTGCTGCCAGCGCACCAGGTCACCCGTGCGATACATCCGCCGACCCGCATCGAACGGACTCGCCACGAACCGATCCGAGCTCAGATCCGGACGCGTCACATAACCACGCGCCAGCTGATCACCCACGAGATACAGCTCACCCACCACACCCGGAGCCACAGGTTTCAGCCGGGAATCCAGCACATACACACGGCTGTTCCACTGCGGCACACCGATCGGCACACTCACGGTCTCGTCACCCGTGGCCCGCCAATACGTGATCGACACAGCGGCCTCGGTCGGACCGTACAGATTGTGCACCGCGGCACCGGAAATGCTGTGCATCGCCGCAACCGTCTCCGGCGGCAACGCCTCACCGATCACGAACACATGCTCGAGCGACGGAATCGAACCCGGCGGCGTATGCGTGGCGAATACGCTCAGCATCGACGGCACGAAGTCCGTCACCGTCACCCGCTGCTCGGCGATGACACGCGCGAGATACTCCGTATCCCGATGACCATCAGGCGTAGCCACCACCAGATGCGCACCGGCCGCCAGCGGCAGGAAATAACCCCACAACGACACATCGAACGTCGTGGCGGTCTTCTGCAGATACACATCCAGCGCGTCGAGCGGGTACTGCGCCAGCATCCACGCGACCTGATTGCCGATCGCCGAATGCGGAACCGCCACACCCTTCGGACGACCCGTCGAACCGGATGTGAAGATCACATACGCC
>NZ_JBSGIP010000108.1:0-3593 GCF_053605105.1 Nocardia sp. NPDC003963 | reverse complement strand
CCCGTCGCCGAGGGGCAGGGTGGGATGTTTCTGTAGCGAATGCAGAGCGAAGGAGCGCAGCGACTGAGCGGCGGAGTGAAGAACCGGGGTTGATAGGGCCCCACCCCGCGGCGCCGGAGGCGCCGCCATAGACACAGCTAGGCTCTGACTCATGGCCGAGGTAGCTGCGTCCAGTGTGTACATCGCGTCGCCGGAGGGCGATACCGGTAAGTCGACCGTGGCGCTCGGCGTACTGCAGATGTTGTGCGCGACCACCGCGCGCGTCGGGGTGTTCCGGCCGATCACCCGGTCGGCCACCGAACCCGACTACATCCTCGAACTGCTGCTCGAGCACAGCACCGTCGATATCGAGTACCAGCAGGCGGTGGGCGTGGGCTACGAGCAGGTACATGCCGACCCCGATGCCGCGATCTCCGAGATCGTCATGCGGTATCACGAGGTGGCGGCGCTCTGCGACGCGGTGGTGATCGTGGGCAGCGATTACACCGATGTGGCCAGTCCCAGCGAATTGCGGTTCAATGCCCGGATCGCGGTGAACTTGGGGGCGCCGGTGCTGCTGGTGGTGCGCGGGGCACAGCGGTCGGCCGCGGAGGTCGAGCAGCTGGTGGAGCTGTGCGCGGCCGAGTTGAAGTCCGAGCATGCGCAGCTCGCGGCGATCATCGCCAATCGCTGCGCGCCCGGGGAACTCGATACGGTACGTGCGGCACTCGCACCGTTCGGCGTGCCGTCGTGGAGTCTGCCCGAGGTGCCGCTGCTGATCTCGCCGACCATGGCGGAGTTGTGCGAGGCCCTGGACGGCGATATGTACAGCGGCGATCCCGAACTACTGCACCGGGAGGCACTGGGGGTGATGGTCGGCGGGATGACCGCCGAGCACATTCTGGAGCGACTGTACGACGGGGCGGTGGTGATCGCGCCAGGTGACCGTTCCGATGTGCTGCTGAGTGTGGTGAACGCCCATGAAGCGGAGAGCTTCCCCTCGCTGGCCGGGATCATCATGAACGGCGGGCTGCTCCCGCATCCGGCGATCGCCCGGCTCATCACCGGGCTGAAACCGCGATTACCCATCCTGACCACCGATCTGGGCACCTACGACACCGCCGGGGTGGCCCATCGGACCCGCGGCCGGATGTCGGCGCACAATCCACGCAAGGTGGATACGGCGCTGGCGCTGATGGAGACCCATGTCGACGCCGCGGATTTCCTGCGGCGGCTGGAGGTTCCGCTGACCAGCGTGGTGACCCCGCAGATGTTCGAATACCAGTTGATCGAACGCGCGCGGGCCGACCGTAAGACGATCGTGCTACCCGAGGGCGACGACGACCGGGTGCTGCGCGCGGCGGGGCGGGTGCTGCAGCGCAGGATCGCGGATCTGATCATCCTCGGCGACGAGTCGGCGATCCGCGCCCGCGCCGCGGAGCTGGGTGTGGATATCGCCGACGCGCGCGTGCTCGACCCCCGGACCTCCGAACATCTCGACGATTTCGCCCGCGAATACACCGAACTGCGCAAACACAAAGGGATGACGCTGGAGCGAGCGCGCGAGACGGTCTCCGACATCTCCTATTTCGGAACCATGATGGTGCATCGCGGTCTCGCCGACGGCATGGTTTCGGGGGCAGCGCACACCACCGCGCATACCATCCGGCCCTCGTTCGAGATCATCAAAACTGTTCCCGGGGTCGCGACGGTGTCGAGTGTGTTCCTCATGTGTCTGGCCGACCGCGTGCTGGCCTACGGCGACTGCGCCGTGGTCCCCGACCCGAGCTCGGAACAGCTGGCCGATATCGCCGTCTCGTCGGCCGCGACCGCGACCCGTTTCGGTATCGACGCCCGCGTGGCGATGCTCTCGTATTCGACAGGCGAATCCGGTAGCGGCGCGGATGTGGACAAGGTGCGGGTGGCGACGGGACTGGTCCGGGAACGGGCGCCGGAACTACCGGTCGAGGGCCCGATCCAATACGACGCGGCCATCGAGCCCACGGTCGCCGACGCCAAACTGCCCGGCTCCGAAGTGGCCGGGCGGGCGACGGTGTTCATCTTCCCCGACCTCAACACCGGTAACAACACCTACAAGGCGGTCCAGCGCAGCGCGGGCGCGGTGGCGATCGGGCCGGTGCTGCAGGGGTTGCGCAAACCGGTGAACGACCTGTCCCGCGGCGCGCTGGTCACCGATATCGTGAACACGGTGGCCATCACCGCCATCCAAGCGCAGGCGCAGTGACCCCGGCACGGTCCGGAGAGAAGGGGACTGCGGTGAGCGGCAACCTGGTGCTGGTGGTCAATTCCGGTTCTTCGTCGATCAAATATCAACTGCTGGATACGGATTCGGGCACGATCGCGGCAGCTGGGCTGGTGGAGCGGATCGGCGAGGACAGCGGCGCCATCGAACACACCACCGACGGCCGGACACTGACCGAACAGGTCACGATTCCCGACCATACGGCGGGGCTCCGGCTGGCGTTCCGGAAGTTCGCCGATACCGGCCACGATCTGACTGCGGCCGGCGTGACCGCGGTCGGTCACCGGGTCGTACACGGCGGTGAGGTGTTCTACGAACCGACACTCATCGACGATCGGGTGCTGGCCACGATCGACGAACTGTCGGCACTGGCGCCGCTGCACAATCCGGCGAATGTGCGGGGTATCGAGGCGGTACGCACGCTGTTGCCCGATACTCCGCAGGTCGCGGTATTCGATACCGCGTTCTTCCACGGATTGCCCGACGCCGCGAAGACCTACGCCATCGATACGCAGGTCGCGACGGCGCACGGGATCCGCCGCTACGGATTCCACGGCACCTCACACGAGTACGTCTCCGGCCGGGTCGCCGAATTCCTGGGCCGCCCACCCGAATCGATCGACCAGATCGTCTTCCACCTCGGCAACGGCGCCTCGGTCTCGGCGCTGCGCGGCGGGCGCCCGGTCGATACCAGCATGGGTCTGACACCGCTGGAGGGCCTGGTCATGGGCACCCGGTCCGGCGATCTCGATCCCGGGATCATCCTCCATCTCATGCGTACCGCGCAGATGGACGTCGACGGCGTCGATCGCCTGCTCAACCGCGGATCGGGTCTGCGGGGGCTGGCGGGGGTCAACGATTTCCGGGAGTTGCGGCGGCTCATCGGCACGGGGGACGCGGCGGCGCGACTGGCCTACGACGTGTACGTACACCGCCTCCGCCACTACCTGGGCGCATACCTGATCGAGCTGGGCGGGGTCGACGCGATCACGTTCACCGCGGGGGTCGGCGAGAACAACCCCGATATCCGCGCGGATTCTCTCGCCGGACTGTCCCGGTTCGGGATCGCGGTCGACCCGGACCGCAACACGGCGCGGGAGCGTATCGCCCGGCGGATCTCGCCGCCGGACGCGAAGGTGGAGGTCCTGGTGGTCCCGACGAACGAAGAACTCGCTATCGCCCGCGCGGCCGCGGCTCTCACCGAAACGGCCTGATCCGCGCGGTGCGGCGGGGCGGGGGTGTGCCGGGTCCGGAGCGCTGTGTTTTTGGCGCCGCCTTCGGCGTCGCGGGGGTTGAGGCCCCCTGGTGTCCCGCCGTTCAGGCCTCGAGACTCGCGCTTCGCGCATGCGCT
>NZ_JBSGIP010000107.1:0-4091 GCF_053605105.1 Nocardia sp. NPDC003963 | reverse complement strand
TATGGTCCGACCGAGGCCGCTGTGTCGATCACGTATTGGCAGGCCACGGGTGATGAGACCGTGAGTGTGCCGATCGGTGTGCCGCAGTGGAATTCGCGCGTGTACGTGCTCGATTCGCGGCTGCAGCCCGTCGCTCCGGGTGTGGTGGGTGAGCTGTATCTCGCGGGTGATCAGCTGGCGCGCGGTTATGTGACGCGTCCGGATCTGAGCTCGGATCGGTTCGTGGCGAGTCCGTTCGATGCGGGTCGGCGGATGTACCGCACCGGTGACCTGGTGCGGTGGAGTCGTGTCGAGTCGATGGTCGACGGCCGTTCCGAGTTCGTTCCGGTGTTGGAGTATCTGGGTCGTACCGATTTCCAGGTGAAGTTCCGTGGTCAGCGGATCGAGCTGGGTGAAATCGAGTCGGCCGTGTTGGCGCAGCCGGTGGTGAGCCAGGCTGTGGTCACGGTGGCGGCTTCGGATCTGGGTGAGCAACTGGTGGCCTACGTGGTGCCGGCGCCCGGCGAAGAGGTTGTTTCCCCGCTGCTGCTGGATGCGCTGCGTGAGGTACTGCCGGTCTATATGGTTCCGGCCGCGGTGGTCGTACTGGACGCGTTCCCGTTGAACACCTCGGGCAAGCTGGATCGCAAAGCTCTGCCCGCGCCGGTATTCGAGACCCGGGAGTTCCGTGCCCCGTCGACGCCGATCGAGGAGATCGTCGCCGGAGTCTTCGCCGACGTGCTCGGTGTCGAGCGGGTCGGTGCCGACGACGACTTCTTCGCTCTCGGCGGTAATTCGCTGATCGCGACCCAGGTCGCGGCGCGTCTCGGCGCTGCGCTGGACAGTACGGTGCCGGTGCGGCTGTTGTTCGAGGCTGCCACGGTTTCCGCGTTGGCCGCGCGTATCCAGGAGCAGGCCGGTTCCGGTGCTCGTGCGGCACTGGTGCCGCAGCCGCGTCCGACGCGGGTGACCGCGTCGGGTGAGGTCGTGGACGCGGTGCCGTTGTCGCTGGCGCAGCAGCGGATGTGGTTCCTGAACCGGTTCGATCAGGGTTCCGCGGCGTACAACCTGCCGATGGCGATCCGGTTGTCGGGTGCGCTGGATGTGGAAGCGCTGCGGGCGGCGGTCGGGGATCTGGTGGCGCGGCACGAGGTGTTGCGGACGGTGTATCCGGAGACCGAATCGGGTCCGGTGCAGGTGGTGTTGCCGGTCGGGGACGCCGCGCCGCGTTTGCAGGTGCGTTCGGTGGCTGCCGGTGAGGTCGTGGCGGCGGTGGCGGAGTTGGCGTCGGCCGGTTTCGATGTGACGGCCGAGGTGCCGTTGCGGGTGGCGCTGCTGCGTGTCGAGGAGGCACCCGGTACCGATATCGACACTGCGACCGATGAGTTCGTGCTGGCGATGGTCATCCATCACATCGCCGGTGACGGTTCCTCGGTGGGCCCGCTGACCCGGGACGTGATGACCGCCTATGCCACCCGGTCGGCCGGAGAAATCCCGGGCTGGGCGCCGTTGCCGGTGCAGTACGCCGACTACAGCATCTGGCAGCGGGCCGTACTCGGCGATGAAGCCGATCCGGAATCACCCGCGGCGAAGCAGGTCGGGTACTGGCGGTCGATGCTGGCCGGGGTACCGGATCAGCTGGAACTGCCCACCGACCGGCCGCGTCCGGCCGTCCAGTCGTTCGCGGGCAGCCGTGTCCGTGTTTCCGTCGACGCCGAAACCCATGCCGGATTGGTGCGGGTCGCAAAACAGCAGAACGCGACCTTGTTCATGGTCGTGCATTCGGCACTCGCGGTGCTGTTGTCACGGTTGTCGAACAGCGACGACGTCACCGTGGGCACCCCGGTCGCCGGCCGTGGCGAAGCCGCCCTGGACAACCTGATCGGTATGTTCGTGAACACCCTGGTGTTCCGGACCGAACTGGATCGCGGGGAATCGTTCACCGGTCTGCTCCGGCGGCAGCGGGAAACCGATATCGCGGCGTTCGCGCATGCGGATGTGCCGTTCGAGCGGCTGGTGGAGGTACTCAATCCCGCGCGTTCGCAATCGCGGCATCCGTTGTTCCAGGTGGGGCTGACCTTCCAGAACTTGGCCGCGTCGGTTCTGGAACTGCCCGGTCTGACGGTCTCGGGCGTGGAATTCGATTCCGAGATCTCCCAGTTCGATCTGAACCTCATCCTCGGTGACACCTACGACGAATCGGGTGTCCCGCGGGGAGTCGACGGCTATCTGACCTACGCGACGGCGTTGTTCGACCGGGCCACGGTCGCGGGATTCGCCGACCGGTTCGCGCGGTTGCTGCGGGAGATCGTGGCCGCGCCGGAGACCGCGGTCGGCGATCTGGAAATCCTCGCGCCGGTGGAGCGCACCGAGGTGCTGGCGGAGTGGAACGCCACCGAACGCCCTGCCGCGGTGGGACTTCTGCTGGACGGGTTCGATGCCGCTGCTGCCGCTCACCCGGATCGGGTGGCGATTTCGTTCGAGGGGACGAGTCTGTCCTATGGCGAGTTCGCGGGTCGGGTGAATCAGTTGGCGCGGCACCTGATCGCGCAGGGTGT
The DNA here is from genome assembly GCF_053605105.1 of Nocardia sp. NPDC003963. Taxonomy (NCBI): domain Bacteria; kingdom Bacillati; phylum Actinomycetota; class Actinomycetes; order Mycobacteriales; family Nocardiaceae; genus Nocardia; species Nocardia sp. NPDC003963. Next base: position 1,554 of record NZ_JBSGIP010000107.1, on the reverse strand, counting down.
CGGCCCGGAGACACTGGTCGGGCTGCTGGTGTCGCGGTCGCTGGATCTGGTCGTCGGTATGTATGCGGTGGTGGCGGCCGGTGGTGCGTATGTGCCGCTGGACCCGGCGCATCCGGCCGAGCGGATCGGCTACATCCTGGACACGGCTTCACCGCTGTGTGTGCTGACCACGACGGCCGATTCGGCCGCGGTGCCGTCGGACACCGGTGTTCCGGTGCTGGCGTTGGACACTCTGGATGTGTCGGGGTATGCCGCGGCCGCGGTCGTCGACGTCGATCGGTCGGCGCCGCTGCGGCCCTCGAATACCGCGTATGTGATCTTCACATCGGGTTCGACCGGCCGTCCGAAGGGTGTGGCTGTCGCGCATTCGGCGATCGGTAATCAGGTCGCGTGGATGCTGGCGGAGTACCCGCTCGGCGAATCCGATGTGTACCTCCAGAAGACCGCGACGACCTTCGATGTGTCGCTGTGGGGTTATTTCCTGCCGTTGGCGGCGGGCGCGCATCTGGTGGTGGCCACCCCGGACGGTCACCGGGATACGGAGTACCTGGCTCGGATCATTGCCGAGCGGCAGGTGACGGTGACCGATTTCGTACCGTCGATGCTGAGCGTATTTGCCGCGCATACTGCCGCGGGCACGATCCCGAGTCTCGAGCACGTCTTCGTGATCGGTGAAGCCCTGCCCCCGGAAACGGTGACCGCGATGCACGCGATCTCCGATGCCGCGGTGCACAATCTCTATGGTCCGACCGAGGCCGCTGTGTCGATCACGTATTGGCAGGCCACGGGTGATGAGACCGTGAGTGTGCCGATCGGTGTGCCGCAGTGGAATTCACGCGTGTATGTGTTGGATTCGCGGTTGCGGCCGGTACCTGCCGGTGTGGTGGGTGAGTTGTATCTGGCGGGTGATCAGCTGGCGCGTGGTTATGTGACCCGTCCCGACCTGTCCGCGGACCGCTTCGTGGCGAGCCCGTTCGACAAGGGACAGCGGATGTATCGCACCGGTGACCTGGTGCGCTGGGTCCGGACCGATTCGCATGCTGATGCTCGGCCGGTGCTGGAGTATTTGGGTCGTACCGATTTCCAGGTGAAGTTCCGTGGTCAGCGGATCGAGCTGGGTGAGATCGAATCGGCCGTGTTGGCGCAGTCGGTGGTGAGCCAGGCTGTGGTGACGGTCGCTGCTTCGGATCTGGGTGAGCAGCTGGTGGCCTATGTGGTGCCTGCGCCCGGGGCAGAGGTTGTTTCCCCGCTGCTGCTGGATGCGCTGCGTGAGGTACTGCCGGTCTATATGGTTCCGGCCGCGGTGGTGGTCCTGGATGCGTTCCCGTTGAACACCTCGGGCAAATTGGATCGTAAGGCGTTGCCCGCGCCGGTATTCGAGACCCGGGAGTTCCGGTCTCCGTCGACGCCGATCGAGGAGATCGTCGCGGGAGTGTTCGCCGAGGTGCTCGGTGTCGAGCGGGTCGGCGCCGATGACGATTTCTTCGCGCTCGGTGGTAATTCGCTGATCGCGACCCAGGTCGCGGCGCGGTTGGCCGCTGCGCTGGATACGCA
>NZ_JBSGIP010000106.1:0-4454 GCF_053605105.1 Nocardia sp. NPDC003963 | reverse complement strand
CTGGCGTCGCTGGATCCGGCGGATCTGGCGGGTATGGAAGTGATCATCGCCGGTGGTGAAGCCATCTCGGCGGATCTCGTCGCGAAATGGTCGACCGCGCCGGAGGGTGGGGTCGCGCGTCGCTTCCACAATGCCTACGGTCCGACCGAGGCGACGGTCGCCACGAATATCAGTGGTGTGCTGAGTGCCGGTGACCGGGTCACGATCGGTGGTCCGGTGCGGGGTATGCGCACGCTCGTGCTCGACGATCGGTTGAATCCGGTACCCGAGGGTGTGGCCGGGGAACTGTATGTCGGTGGGATCCAGTTGGCGCGTGGTTATCACGCGCGGGCCGGTTTGACTGCTGAGCGTTTCGTGGCTGATCCGTTCGGTGCGCCCGGCTCGCGGTTGTACCGCACGGGTGACATCGTGCGGTGGGGTCGTAACGGTGCCGGTGATCCGGCGGTCGAGTATGTGGGTCGTAACGATTTCCAGGTGAAGGTCCGTGGTTTCCGGATCGAACTGGGCGAGATCGACGCGGCGCTCACCGGATACGAGACCGTGGACTTCGCGGTCACCACCGGGCACAAGAACGCCGCGGGCGCGGTATCGCTGGTGTCGTACGTGGTACCGGCGCCCGGCGCCACGGTCGACGTCACCGCGGTGACCGGGTACGTCGCCGAGCGGCTGCCCGACTACATGGTGCCCGCGGCCGTCATGGTCATCGACCGGATCCCGCTGACCCCCGCTGGGAAGCTGGACCGGAAAGCCCTGCCCGAACCGGTGTTCCAGGCGCGTACCGCCTTCCGCGGGCCGCGGACGCCGGTCGAGCAGATCATCGCCGAGGTTTTCGCCGAGGTGCTCGGCGTGGACCGGGTGGGCGTGGACGATTCGTTCTTCGCCCTCGGCGGCGACAGTATCGTCTCCATTCAGCTGGTGTCCCGCGCGAAGGCACGCGGCGTGGTCTTCACCCCGCGGCATGTCTTCGAACAGCGGACGGTGGCCGGGCTGGCCTCGATCGCCGAATCCGCGGACACCGAGGCCGTCGCGCCCACCCTCGTCGAAATGCCCGGCGGCGGTGTCGGCACCATGCCACCGACACCGATCGTGCGGTTCATGGCCGAACGGCCCGGTTCCTTCGGCCGGTTCCACCAGCTCATCACCCTGGACCTCCCGGTCGGTATCGACCGGGACACCATCGCCGCCGTGGTGCGCCCGGTGGTCGACCGGCACGATATGTTGCGGTCGCGCCTCTACTCCACCGACGGTGACTGGATCGTGGAAACCGCCGCGCCGGGCAGCCTCGACGTGGATGCGCTGATCGACCACACCGTGTTCGACAGTGCCGTCACCGGTGACGAACTGTCCGCGATCGCCACGGCCGCGACCGATTCCGCGCTGGACCGGCTCGATCCCGAGCAGGGTGTGGTGGTCCGGTTCGTCTGGCTGGAACCCGATACCGCCGAACGGCACGGGCATCTGGTGGTCATCGTGCACCACCTCGCGGTCGACGGTGTGTCGTGGCGTGTCCTGGTACCCGATCTGGTGCTGTCCGCCGTGGCGCGCAGCGCCGGCCAGATCCCCGAACTGCCCGCACCGGTCACCTCCGTCCGGACCTGGGCGCATGCGCTCGAACGCAATGCGCACAGCCCGGAGCGGCTCGCCGAACTGGAGTACTGGCGGACCGTCGCCGGCACCGCCGATCCGCTGCTCACCGAGCGCCGGATGGATCCGGCGGTGGATACCTCCGGAGTCGTCGCGGTCCACGCGGTACGGGTCTCACCGGAGGTCACCCAGGCGCTGCTCACCACCGTGCCGGCGCTGTTCCACGGCGGTGTGAACGACGGCCTGCTCACCGCACTCGTGCTGGCGATGGCCGCCTGGCGGGCGCGGCGGGTGCCCGGCGTGCCGTTGGACGATCCGCTGCTGGTGCGACTCGAGGGCCACGGCCGTGAGGAAGAGATCGTGCCCGGGGCGGATCTGTCCCGTACGGTCGGTTGGTTCACCGCGCTCTTCCCGGTCCGGTTCGAACCGGCCGGGATCGATATCGAGGCCGCCCTCGCCGGTGGTCCGGAACTGGGCGCCGCGCTGAAGCTGGTCAAGGAGCAATTGCTCGCGGTACCGGACAAGGGCGTCGGTTACGGCCTGCTGCGGTACATGAACTCCGAGACCGCCGCCGACTTCCCCCGGGAGATGCCGGGCCAGGTGAACTTCAACTACCTGGGCCGGGTCGGCGCCGGTGAGATCCCCGACGAGATGCACGGTTTCGGCTGGCTCCCGGCGAGCGGGCTGACCGTGGACGTCGGTTACGACTCGGATATGCCGGCCATGGCGCTGCTGGATATCAACGCCATCGTGGCCGGCGATACCCTGACCGCGCGGATGGGCTATCCGTCCACCCTGCTGTCGGCCGACGAGGCCGCCGAATTCGGTGACCTGTGGGTGCGGGCGCTGGAAGCGGTCGCCCACCATGCCGGTTCCGCGGACGCGGGCGGCCATACGCCGTCGGACTTCCCGCTGGTCGCGGTATCGCAGCCGGATATCGAGCGCATCGAGCAGCGGTTCCCGATGCCGGTCGCCGATATGTGGCCGCTGTCCTCGCTGCAGGCCGGGATGCTGTTCCACGCGCAACTCGCCGCCACCTCGGTGGATGTGTACACCGCGCAGGCGGTGCTCACGCTGACCGGCCGGGTCGACCCGGAACGACTGCGAGCGGCCGCACAGGCCCTGGTGGATCGCTACGAGAACCTGCGCACGGTATTCGTCACCGGCCGGACGGGTGATCCGGTGCAGGTCGTGCTCGACGAGGTGCGGGCCGACTGGACCGAGCACGATCGCAGTGCCACCGGTGTCTCCGACGATCTCGTCGACGCCGACCGGATGCGGCGTTTCGATCTCACCGAACCGCGGCCGATCAGGTTCACCCTGATCAAGACCGGACCCGATACCTGGCAGTTCGTGGTGTCCAACCACCACATCGTGCTCGACGGCTGGTCCATGCCGCTGCTCATGCAGGATCTGCTGGCGCTCTACGCCGTACGCGCCGACGGCAGCGCGCTGCCCGCGGCCCGCTCCTACCGGCACTTCCTGGACTGGGTCGGCCGGCAGGACCACCGGGCGTCGCTGGCGGTGTGGGCCGAGGCGCTGGCCGGGGTCAGCGAACCGACCCTGCTCAGCCGCCCGGAATCCGGCGGCGGAGATTCCGCGCACGAGATCGAGGCGCTGTCGAGCGAATACCTGTTCGAGCTGGACACCGCGGCCACCGCGCGGATCACCGCACTGGCCGCCGAACTCGGTATCACCGCCAACACGGTGTTGCAGGTGGCCTGGGCGGTACTGCTCGGCCGGATCACCGCCCGCGACGATGTGCTGTTCGGCGCCACCGTCTCCGGACGGCCGCCGCAGCTGTCCGGGGTGGAGACCATGGTCGGGTTGTTCATCAACACCGTCCCGGTGCGGGTGCGTTTCGACCAGAGCGAACCCGCCCGCGCACTGCTCACCCGGACCCAGGGCGAACAGGCCGATCTGCTGGATCACCACTATGTGGGTCTGGCGGATATCCAGGGCGCGGCGGGCGTCGCGACGCTCTTCGACACCCTGCTGGTGTTCGAGTCGTATCCGGTGGATGCCGAGGGTATCCAGGCGCAGGCCACCGATATCGACGGGATGGCGGTGACCGGGCTGAGCGCGATCGACGCCACCCACTACCCGCTGAGCCTGATCGCCTCGCTGGGCGGCACGCTGCGCCTGCGCGTCGGCTATCTGCAGGACATGTTCGACGAGCCCGCGGTGCGGCGGATCGCCGGCCAGCTGGTGCGGGTGCTCACCGCGATCACCACCGCGCCGGACCGGTCGCTCGGCGAGATCGACCTGCTCGACGGCGCGGAACGCGAACTGGTGCTGCGCCGGTGGAACGACACCGCGTATCCCGTCGATTCGGCCGCGACCCTGGTGTCGGTGTTCGGCGCGCAGCTCGCCCGCACGCCGGACGCGCCCGCGCTCACCTTCGGCGACCGGACGCTGTCCTACGCCGAGTTCGCCGCGCGGGTGAACCCGCTGGCGCGGTGGATGATCGACCGCGGGGTCGGCCCGGAATCGTATGTGGCCCTCGGTATGCGGCGTTCGATCGATCTCGTGGTCGGTATGTACGCGGTCGCTCTCGCCGGTGGTGCCTATGTACCACTGGATCCGGATCATCCGGCCGAGCGCACGGAATACATCCTGGCCACCGCGGATCCGGTCTGTGTCCTGACGTCCGGGGACGATCTGCCGATCGATACCGCCCAGGTGCGGATCGACAAGCTGGATCTGTCCGGGTACCCCGAGACGCCGGTGACGGATGTGGATCGGGTGGCGCCGTTGCGGGCGTCGAATACGGCATATGTGATTTTCACGTCGGGTTCGACGGGTCGTCCGAAGGGTGTGGCTGTTTCGCATGCGGCGATCGTGAATCGTCTGGTGTGGATGCAGTCGGA
>NZ_JBSGIP010000105.1:0-4652 GCF_053605105.1 Nocardia sp. NPDC003963 | reverse complement strand
GCGCCGAAGGCGCGAGTCTCGAGGCCTGAACGGCGAGACACCAGGGGGCCTCAACCCCGCGACGCCGAAGGCGGCGCCAAAAACACAGCACCTTCACGAACAGGTCCACGTGTTCGTTTTGTGGGCAGGTCCACGTGTTCGTTTTGTGGGCAGGTCCACGTGTTCGTTTTGTGGGCAGGCCCACCTGTTCGTCTCGCGAGCAGCCCCACCTGTTCGTTGTCCGTGGGCACGGGTCGTGGTTCCGGGATGTGTGAACGAGCCCCGCAGTTCACCTTTCGACCCAAGCTACGTCCTCACCTTCGCAAGCAATACCACCTCCACCCCCAGGCCGACAGTCTCACCTGTGAAACCCCCGCGACCGCCCAGCGAGCACAACCGCCGCGACTCGGCGGGCAGCGCGACAGGACCTGCCGGGCTGCCGAACCCCGGTCGATCCCGAGGTTCTTCTCATGCCGGCCAGAGCAGGCCGTGGAGGACGCGGGCTACACCACCGAGTACGTGGAATCCGGCGCCCCCGGTCCTTCTCCGGCAGAACTTCGCCCCCGGCGACCGATCACTCGCGTCGCCGGGGGCGAGAACAGCTACACCGCGCCGACGCAGGCGCAGAACAGAGTGGCAGGTTCGTCCGGGGCCTGGGCGCAGATATCCTTGTCCGTGGCCGAGATCCAGGCCGCCGCCCCCCGGCCCAGCGAAACCTCCGAATCGCCGTCGAGCAAGCGCGCCGATCCGGCCGTGCACAGTACGATTCCCGGGCCCGCGTCGGTCAGCGGTACCAGCGCCGGGCCGGGTGTGAGGTCGAAGCGGCGCAGTGCGAATTCGGGGGCGGGGGTGGGGTAGCGGACCGAACCGTCGCCCGCCGGCTGGGGGAGTACCAGCGGTAGGTCGATGGGTTCGAAATCCAGGACCTTCAACAGTTCCGGGACATCGACGTGTTTGGGGGTCAGGCCGCCGCGCAGCACATTGTCGGAGTTGGCCATGATCTCGACCCCGACGCCGTGCAGGTAGGCGTGCAGGTTTCCGGCGGCGAGGAACAGGCCCTGGCCGGGTTGCAGCGTGATCCGGTTCAGCAGCATCGCGGCCAGTACACCGGCATCACCGGGGTAGGCCTCGGCCAGTTCCAGGGTGGTGCGGGCCTCGGCGGCGAATTCGCGTTCGGAACCGGACAGATACCGCACACAGCCGTCCAGCACGGTCGGCAACAGCGTGTCCAGCACTGTCGGCGGCAGGGTGATCCAGCTGGTGAACAGAGTTCGCAGGCCGTCGGAATCGGGTTGTGCGGCGAGTAGATCGGTGTAGTGCGCGAGTTCGGCGATATCCAGCGCCCGGAACAGGTCCACAGTGCGCAGCGGGTCGCGGAAACCGGCGAGTGCCTCGAACCGTTCGAGCGCCACCACCAGTTCGGGTTTGTGGCTGTCGTCGCGATAGTTGCGCATGGGCGAATCGAAGGGCACCTCGGTGCGGTTTTCCCGGGCGAACCCGGACCGTGCCTGTTCGGCGCTCGGATGGGCCTGGAGCGACAGCGGTTCCTCGGCGGCCAGGATCTTCAGCAGAAACGGCAACCGGTCGCCGAAACGTTCGGCGGCCGCGCCGAGTTCTTCGGCGGGATTCTCCGAAACCACATCCAGCAGCGAACGGGTGCCGCTGTCGGTGCGGAGGTGGGCGGGGTCGGCCGGATGGGCACCGAACCACAATTCCGCTTCCGGATGCGCCGAGGGAACCGGACGGCCGCAGAGTTCGGCGAGCGCGGTGCGCGAGCCCCAGGCGTACGAGCGCAGCGCACCCACGAGTTCGTGCACTAGTAGTGTCCCCCGTCGTAGCTTTCCGGACCGCTCGTCGCGATCGCTCGCCCGCCGATGAGCCGCAGATACGCCGCGGCCATCTCCCAGCGCAGCGCGAGTACCGCGAGACGGTTCAGTTCGCCGCCGATCGGCGCGGGAACGGGTTCGGGGACAGGTGATCCGGTGCGCCCCGGTTCGGCCGGGACCGATTCGAGATCCGCGGTGACGAGGTCGGCGTCGACGGTGCCGCCGCCGGCACCGCCGAAGACGGCGGTCTTACGGCGGGCCGCCACGATATCGGAGTCCGTGCTGCATACGAAGATCCGCTTCTTCTCCACCGGCGGCGGACCGTCGAGCTGTTCGTCGTGGAAGAGAGGGTCGTAGTCCGGGGCGGCCACGGTGGCGGCGTCCACCAGACGTGGCAGGGCGGTCACCGCGGCGGCCAGTTCGACCGCGGTCGCGGTGCGGCCCGCCGATTGCAGCAGCACTTCCGCCGCGTGCGCGGCCAACCCGGTGGTGGCCGCGGTATCCCCGGCGATGATCAATCCGCGCTGCTGGGTCCGCGCGGCCAGATTCTTGGCCGGATTGTGGAAGACCTCGTGCTGTGGACCGTCGCGCAATGCCTCGGTGTCGAGAATATCCGCGAGTTCGGCCAGTTCGGGCAGGAACGCGGCGCTGCGGTGTCCGTCGATCGCCCGCAGTACCGCGATACCGATACCGAGGTAGCGCAGCAACCGGTTCTCGTCGAGGACCGGAACGCGGGGTGCCAGCAGGGCCGCGCGCCCGGCCACGGCAGCGCGCAGCGGGCCCTCGTCCGGGGCGGCCACGACCACTTCCGCGCCTCGGCGCAACGCGCGGTCCACCGCGTCGATGAGCCGTGGATCGCCGGCATCGTCACCGGCCACCAGCACCACGTCCAGCGGGCCGGCCCAGGAAGGCACCGTGGTGACCTGGACCAGAGGCAGCCCGGTCCGGTCGCCGAATGCCGCGACGAGCAGAGCGGCGGCCCGGCTCGCTCGGCCGGAGCCGGACACCAACAGCAGACTCCGCGGGCGCAGACCGTCCAGCCGGGCGAGCGCACCCTCTGCCACGGCTGCCGCGGTTGCCCGCACCTGGGCGCCACCGGACGCTGCCGAACGGAGGGCACCACCGGTATCGGCGGCCTCGAGCATTGCGGCATCGTCCAGATCGAGTACCGGGGTATCAGCGATCATCGGGCGTGGCACCTCCCCTCATCGCGCTGTTGTCGGTCTCGGCCGCCATCGCCCGCGTCGTGGACACCGGGTCTGGAACGGGCGAATCCACGGTGTGTATTTCCACTATTCCAGTCAGGCGCGGACGATGCGCAGGATCTCGGTCACGAGTGCGTCTACTTCCTCCTGTGACCTGGCTTCGACGTTGAGACGCAGCAGCGGTTCGGTATTGGAGGCACGGAGGTTGAACCAGGCATGTTCGGGCAGCTGGACGGTGACCCCGTCGAGGCGGTCCACCGACACCGCGCGCCCGGCGAACGCGTCGATAACAGCCGAGGTTCGCTCGGTGGCGTCGGCGACGGTCGAATTGATCTCGCCGGAGGCCGCGTAGGCGGAATAGGACGCCATCAGCTCGGAAACGGGCCGTTTGTCCTCACCCAGGGCCGCCAGCACGTGCAGGGCGGCCAGCATGCCGGAATCGGCACCCCAGAAATCCCGGAAGTAGTAGTGCGCGGAATGCTCTCCGCCGAATACGGCACCGGAACTGGCCATCAATTGTTTGATGAACGAATGGCCCACCCGCGATCGCACCGGGTGACCGCCCAGTTCGGTCACCAACTCCGGAACCGCCCGCGAGGTGATCAGATTGTGGATGATGGTGGCGCCGGGCTCCTTGGCGAGCTCCCGCTCCGCGACCAGCGCGGTGATGGCCGACGGGGATACCGGCTCGCCCAGCTCGTCCACCACGAAACAGCGGTCCGCGTCGCCGTCGAACGCCAGGCCGATATCGGCGCCGCACTCGCGGACCAGGGCCTGCAGATCCACCAGGTTCTTCGGATCCAGCGGGTTCGCCTCGTGGTTGGGAAAGGTGCCGTCCAGCTCGAAATACAGCGGTACGACCTTCACCTGCGGTAGCGCACCGAGCACGGCGGGAACGGTATGCCCGCCCATACCGTTGCCGGCATCCACCGCGACGGTCAGTGGGCGGATACCGCCGAGATCCACCAGATCCCGGAGGAAGGCGGCGTAATCCTCGAGCAGATCGACCTCGGAGGCGGAACCGGGTTCCCCGTCGTACCCCGGCACCCCGGCGATCAACTCGTCCGCGATGGTCGCCAACCCGGTGTCCTGACCGACCGGCAGGGCGCGCGGACGACAAAGCTTGATGCCGTTGTAGCGCGCCGGGTTGTGGCTGGCGGTGAACATGGCTCCCGGGCAGTCGAGCCGGCCCGAAGCGAAATACAGCTCGTCGGTCGACGCCAGCCCGATATGCACCACATCCAAACCCTGCGCGAGCACGCCCTCGGCGAACGCGGCCACCAGCTCGGGTGACGAGGCCCGCATATCGTGACCGACCACGATGCGCTGTGCCTGTTCGCCCCGCATCAATCGGGCGAAGGCCGCTCCGGCGTCCCGGACGAAGCCGGTGTCGAGTTGGTCGGCGACCACACCGCGGATGTCGTAGGCCTTGATCACCGCATTCACGGACTCGGCAGAGCGGGCGACTGTCATGGCGACTACCCTAGTGCGTCCGCTCACCGGCCCCTTCCCCGGCGGGCTGTGTATATTTGCGGCGCCTTCGGCGCCACGATCGCCGGGGCGGTTGTGCCCGTCACCGTAGGTTCGCTCATGACTGCACCAGCTCGTCGTCGAGGCGCGCGCCGAGGCTGCGCAGCACATC
>NZ_JBSGIP010000104.1:0-4690 GCF_053605105.1 Nocardia sp. NPDC003963 | reverse complement strand
TTCGGGGTCCGGATACCGCACCCGCCGGCCCGTCCAGTTGACAAAGCTGAGGACGCGAGTCCCGGAATCGTCGATTTCGTGGCGCGGATACTCCTGCCGTCGAGGCCGCGCCCGCCGCCGCGTCGGCTCCCGCGGCCGCCGCGCCCGCCGCCGATACCGCCGCGAAGAAGGATTCGGCGCCCGCGGACAAGGGCAAGACCGATCAGGCCGCCACCAACGGCACGGCGACCGCCAACGGCACCGCAGGCAACGCCGCGGAGACCGAATCGGGTGCCAAGACCGAGGCCAGAGCCGACAACAAGTCGACCGACGGCACCGAGGACTCGGGCCGGGATTCCGGCCAGCGCGGCCGGGGCCGCCAGCGTCGCGGCCGGGATCAGCAGCCCAAGAACGGTGAGCCCGCCGGTGAGGACGCCAAACAGGACGGCGCCAAACAGGACGGCAAGGACGGTAAGGACGGCGAGCAGGGCGAACGCCGCCGTGACCGTAACCAGTCCGGCCAGCAGAATCAGGGCGGCGACCAGCGTGGCTCCGGTGCCAACCGGGGCGGCGATCGCGGTGGTGACGACGAAGAAGGTGGCCGTGGCCGCCGCGGCCGCCGGTTCCGCGAACGCCGCCGGGGTCGCGATCGCGACGGTGGCGGCGGTGAGGCGCGCGAGCCCGAGATCCGCGAAGACGATGTGCTCCAGCCGGTCGCGGGCATCCTCGACGTACTGGACAACTACGCCTTCGTGCGCACCTCCGGCTATCTGGCCGGCCCGAACGACGTCTACGTCTCGATGAACCTGGTGCGCAAGAACGGCCTGCGCCGCGGCGACGCGATCACCGGCGCGGTCCGCGCCCCGCGGGACGGTGAGCAGAGCAACCAGCGGCAGAAGTTCGATCCGCTGGTGCGGCTGGACACCGTCAACGGTGCCGAAATCGATTCGGCCAAGCGCCGCCCCGATTTCAACAAGCTCACCCCGCTGTACCCGAACCAGCGGCTGCGCCTGGAAACCCAGCAGAACAAGCTGACGACCCGGGTGATCGACCTGATCATGCCGATCGGTAAGGGTCAGCGCGCGTTGATCGTGTCCCCGCCGAAAGCCGGTAAGACCACGATCATGCAGGACATCGCCAACGCGATCGCGATCAACAACCCCGAGTGCTACCTCATGGTGGTCCTGGTCGACGAACGTCCCGAAGAGGTCACCGATATGCAGCGTTCGGTGAAGGGTGAGGTCATCGCCTCGACCTTCGACCGGCCGCCGTCGGATCACACCTCGGTCGCCGAACTGGCCATCGAACGGGCCAAGCGCCTGGTCGAAATGGGCAAGGACGTGGTGGTGCTGCTCGACTCCATCACCCGCCTCGGCCGCGCGTACAACAACTCCTCGCCGGCCTCGGGGCGCATCCTGTCCGGTGGTGTCGATTCCACCGCGCTGTACCCGCCCAAGCGGTTCCTCGGCGCGGCCCGCAATATCGAGAACGGCGGTTCGCTCACCATCATCGCCACCGCCATGGTGGAAACCGGTTCGACCGGTGACACGGTGATCTTCGAGGAGTTCAAGGGCACCGGTAACGCCGAGCTCAAACTGGACCGCAAGATCGCCGAGCGGCGAGTGTTCCCCGCGGTGGACGTCAACCCGTCCGGCACCCGTAAGGACGAACTGCTGCTCAACCCGGACGAGGCCGCGGTCCTGCACAAACTGCGCCGTGTCCTGTCCGGTCTGGACTCGCACCAGGCGATCGATCTGCTGATCGACCGTCTGCGCAAGAGCAAGAACAACCTCGAGTTCCTGATGCAGGTCTCCAAGACCGCACCGGGCGCGCTGGACGAATGAGTTGTGTTTTTCGGCGCCGCCTGCGGCGTCGCGGGGCCGGGACCCCCTGAAGTCCCGCCTTCGGGGCCTCGCCGGCCTCGGCACCGAGTGGGTCGACCTTTCCGAAAGGTCGACCCACTCGGTGTTTCCGGGGTGGCGTGGTCGTTGCGAGGGCGTCGGTAGGGCGGGTCACCGACGGCGCGTGGAACAAAACCCGGGGTGGGGGCGTTGCAGCGGGCATCGGCGGTTCTGGCATAATCGACCGCCGTGCGTCTGCGATTCGCGCAGACAATCCCGCCTGAAGTCGGTTCCGGTTCACGTTCGAGGCAGTATGCCGCGAGCGACCCGGCGACCAATATCGAGAGGACACCCATGAAGGCAGGAATTCACCCGACCTACGTCGACACCACGGTGGTCTGCGGTTGCGGTAATACCTTCCAGACCCGCTCCACCAAGGAATCGGGACATATCACCGTCGAGGTCTGCTCGCAGTGCCACCCGTTCTACACCGGCAAGCAGAAGATCCTGGACACCGGCGGTCGTGTGGCCCGCTTCGAGGCCCGCTACGGCAAGCGTGCCAAGAAGGAAGCCGACGCCAAGTAGCTTTCCCGCCAACGCCCGGTCCTGCTCTTCGCAGGCCGGGCGTTGGCGCTTTTCTACCCACCCTCCCCGCGTCGTCCTTTCGAGTAGGAGCCACGTTCATGGCCGAGAAAACCGCACCGTCCGCGATCGACGATGTGCTGGCCGAATACGCCGGACTGGAAACCCAGCTGGCGGACCCGGCCCTGCACAACGATCCGGACGCCGCCCGGCGGGTCGGGAAGCGGTTCGCCGAACTGGCCCCGGTGATGACCACCTACAAGAAACTCTCCGCCACCCGCGACGACCTCGAGGCGGCCCGGGAACTGGCCGCCGACGATTCGGCATTCGCCGCCGAAGTACCCGGCCTCGAGGAACAGCTCGAAGAACTCGAGAAACAACTCGCCGACCTACTCGCCCCGCGTGATCCGCACGACGGCGACGATGTGGTGCTGGAAGTGAAATCAGGTGAAGGCGGCGAAGAATCGGCACTGTTCGCCGCCGATCTGGCCCGGATGTACGTCCGGTACGCGGAACGGCGCGGCTGGAAGGTCGAAATCCTCGACGCGGCCGTCTCTGACCTGGGCGGTTACAAAGAGGCGACGCTGTCCATCAAGAGCCGCGACACCGCCCGCGACGGGGTGTGGTCGCGCTTCAAATTCGAGGGCGGGGTCCATCGGGTGCAGCGGGTGCCGGTCACCGAATCCCAGGGCCGGGTGCACACGTCGGCGGCCGGCGTTCTCATCTATCCCGAACCCGACGAGGTCGAAGAAGTGCAGATCGACGAAAGCGACCTGCGCATCGACGTCTACCGTTCCTCGGGCAAAGGCGGCCAGGGAGTCAACACCACCGATTCGGCGGTCCGGATCACCCACCTCCCGTCGGGAATCGTCGTCACCTGCCAGAACGAACGCTCGCAGCTCCAGAACAAGGCCCGTGCCATGCAGGTCTTGGCGGCGCGCCTGCAGGCTCTCGCCGAAGAACAGGCGGAGCAGGAAGCAGCGGAAGGCCGGGCCGGACAGATCCGCACGGTCGATCGCTCCGAACGCATCCGCACCTACAACTTCCCGGAGAACCGTATCGCCGACCACCGCATCGGCTACAAAGCGCACAACCTGGACGCGGTCCTGAACGGCGAGATGGACGCACTCCTGGATGCCCTGGCCACCGCGGACCGCGCAGCACGCATGGCCGAATAGATTCCGACACCCGCCGACCTTCCGAAAACACACCAGAATGTCCGAGATGACCCGCGTTCAGCTCCGCCCTGCACTTGCCGAGGCAACGAGAATTCTCGACAGAGCCGGCGTGCCCAGCCCGCGCGCGGACGCCGAGCAACTCGCCGCGCATCTGCTCGGTGTGGAGCGCTCCCGTTTGCTGCTGCACCCCCTCATCGACCCGGAGCAGCTCACCGGCTATCGGGCGCTGGTGGCCCGCCGGGCGGAGCGAGTGCCGCTGCAGCATCTCACCGGGCGCTCGTATATGGGTGAGATCGATCTCCACGTGGGCCCCGGCGTTTTCGTACCGCGCCCGGAAACCGAACTGCTCTTCGCCTGGGCGCTCGCCCACCTGGAGGTGGTTCGGCATGATCACACACCCGTGGTGGTGGACCTGTGCACCGGCTCCGGAGCGCTCGCTCTGGCTTTGGCGCACGCCCGGCCCGATGCCGATGTACATGCGGTGGAACTGGATCCGGACGCGCTGAGCTGGGCGCGCCGCAATGCCGAAGAGCGTGCCGCCGACGGTGATACTCCGATCACCCTGCACCACGACGATGTCACCGATCCGTATCTGCTCACCGAACTCGACGGGTACGCCGATCTGATCGTCGCCAATCCGCCCTATATCCCCGACAGTGCCGAACTGTCTCCCGAGGTCGCCGACCACGACCCGCACCGGGCGCTGTTCGGTGGCTCCGACGGCCTGGATGTCATCCGCCCCCTGGTGCCGCTCATCGGCCGCCTGCTGCGACCCGGTGGGGGAGCGGCGATCGAGCACGACGACAGCAACGGCGGTGAACTGGCCCGGCTGCTGGCCGGCGACGGCCGGTTCACCGATATCGTCGAGCATCCCGACCTGGCCGGGAAGCCACGCTTCGTGGCTGCTGTACGTCTGAACTGACGGTTAGTTGTACACCCGGGCTTCGAATCCGTGCGGCCCGCACAGCAGCGGCTTCCCGAGAGATACCCCCCGGAAGTAGTACGCGGCGTAACCCCATGAGTCGAGTTCTGCGAGACACCTCGAAGGGTTGAGGCCCGTCCCGCCGTTCAGGCCTCGAAGCGCATGCGCGAAGCGCGAGTCTCGAGGCC
>NZ_JBSGIP010000103.1:0-4726 GCF_053605105.1 Nocardia sp. NPDC003963 | reverse complement strand
CGGGGTGGGGCCCTATCAACCCCGGTTCTTCACTCCTACGCTCAGTCGCTGCGCTCCTTCGCTTCGTCGCTCCAGAACCGGGGCGGGCCCCACCTACGGAGGTGGACTATCGGGTGTGGGTGAGAATGCGGGTTCGCTGGGGCCACGTCACGTCCATCGGGCTCGACGGACGTCGGGCGGCCCGCGTTCGGCTACTCGGTTTCGTCGCTTTCGATCGGGGGCTCTCTCCCGAGGTGTGACTATCCGGAGTGAGTGGAGACGCGGGCCGCGGGGCCACGTCATGTCCATCGGGCTCGACGGACGTCGGCGGCTCGCGTTCGGCTACTTCGGTTTCGCCGTTCTCGGGCCGGGGGCTCACTACCGAGGGGTGACCGTCCAGAGGAGGCGTGAGGTGCGGATGGGGGAGCTGCTGTCTGTGTGAATCGTCCGGTCGGGAGACGGCGGTGGCTCGCCGGGCGTGCATCGGACGGCGTTGTGACCATTGACCTCAACCGAGCTCGAGGTTCTAGATTCTGATCATGAACACGACGCTCACCCGGGAACATATCGACTACCTAGCCGGACAGCGGCTCGGCCGGTTGGCCACCGTCGCGCCGGACGGGGCCCCGCAGAACAATCCGGTCGGCTTCCGCTACAACCCCGAACTCGGCACCATCGATATCGCGGGCTGGAATATGGGCCGGTCCCGGAAGTTCCGGAATCTGGCGGGTAACGACCGGGTGGCGTTCGTGGTCGACGATATCGCCTCGGTCCAGCCGTGGCGGGTGCGATGCCTGGAGATCCGGGGTACGGCCGAAGCGCTGACCGGCACCGTCACCTATATCGGTGCCGACGAGAGCGAGCTGATCCGTATCCATCCCGAACGGGTGCTCGCGTTCGGGATCTAGTTACCGCGCCGCGGCACCGCCGGTGGCCGGGACCGGGGCGTTCGGCCACCGGGGATTCGCGTCCGCCCCGGGAAACGAAGGGCGCGAATGCCCTCTAGTTGTGGGCGTGCAGGGCCTCGTTGAGTTCGATACCGGTGCCGGCGCGCGGTACCACCTCCACGGTCCCGGTGCGCGAGTTGCGCCGGAAGAGGAGATTGTCCTTACCGCTGAGCTCTGCCGCTTTCACCACGATGCCGTCGGGTGTGGTGACCTTGGTACCGGCGGTCAGGTAGAGGCCGGCTTCGACGACGCAGTCGTCGCCGAGCGGGATGCCCAGACCGGAGTTGGCGCCCAGCAGGGAGCGCTCACCGATCGAGATGACGGTGGTACCGCCCCCGGAGAGGGTGCCCATGGTGGAGGAGCCGCCGCCGATATCGGACCCGTCGCCCACGACGACTCCGGCGGAGATCCGGCCCTCGACCATCGAGGTGCCCAGCGTGCCGGCGTTGAAGTTCACGAAACCCTCGTGCATCACGGTGGTCCCGGCCGCCAGATGCGCGCCCAGCCGGACCCTGTCCGCATCACCGATGCGGACGCCGGCGGGGACCACGTAGTCGACCATGCGCGGGAACTTGTCGATGCTGTACACGGTGACCGGACCCCGGGCGCGCAGTTTGGCGCGGGTGGTCTCGAAACCCTCCACCGCAGCCGGGCCGTGGTTCGTCCACACGACATTGCTGAGCAGGGCGAACTGGCCCTCGAGGCTCACCTGGTGTGGCCGGACCAGCCGATGGGAGAGCAGATGCAGCCGCAGGTAGACATCGTGGGCGTCCACGGGGGCGGCGGACAGGTCGGCGATGGTGGTGCGTACCGCGACGACGTCGACGCCGCGGGCCGGGTCCGGGCCCACCAGATCGGCGAGTTCGGCGGGCGCGGAGGTGAGGTGTTCGGTGCCGGTGTCACCGAACTCACCCAGCTCCGGGCTGGGAAACCAGGTGTCCAGAACGGTCCCGTCCGAAGTCACGTTGGCGATGCCGATGGCGGATGCTCCCTGAGTGCTCACGACACCGAAGCCTACCCACCGGCGGTCCGAAACGGTGGGGCCCCTCTACGCTCGTACTCCGTGACCCTCGACCTGCACGCCGACCCCATCGCACTCACCGCGGCCCTCGTCGACATCCCGAGCGTTTCCCGGGACGAGGCTGCGATCACCGACCGCGTGGAGACGGCGCTACGCACCCAGACCAGCGGTTTCGAAGTGCTGCGCCGTGGCAATGTGGTGCTCGCGCGGACGCACCGCGGGCTGCCGACCCGGGTCGTCCTGGCCGGGCACCTCGATACCGTGCCGATCGCCGACAATGTGCCGGGCCGGTTCACCACCGAGGGCGGTGCCGAGGTCTTCTACGGCTGCGGTTCGGTCGATATGAAATCCGGGGACGCGGTGTTCCTGCATCTGGCGGCCACCGTGGCCGAACCGGTCCACGATCTGACCCTGATCTTCTACGACTGTGAGGAGATCTCGGCCGAATTCAACGGGCTCAACGCCGTCGAGCGGGAAGTGCCGGAATGGCTGGACGGCGACCTGGCGATTCTCGGCGAACCCTCCGGCGGCTGGATCGAGGCCGGCTGTCAGGGGACGCTGCGGGTCCGGTTGAGCACGGCGGGCGTTCGCGCGCATTCGGCGCGTTCCTGGCTCGGTGACAATGCCGTTCACCGGCTGGCACCGGTGCTGGCGCGGCTCGCGGAGTATCGCGCCCGGGAGGTCGATATCGACGGCTGCCGCTACCGGGAAGGACTGTCCGCGGTCCGTATCGCCGGCGGTGTCGCCGGGAACGTGGTGCCGGACGCGGCCGAGGTCGAGGTGAACTTCCGGTTCGCCCCGGATCGTTCGGTGGAGCAGGCGATCGACCACGTACGCGAGGTGTTCGCGGGGCTGGAGCTCGAATTCGAGGTCACCGACGCTGCCGCCGGTGCGCTGCCCGGGCTCACTGCTCCGGCGGCCCGCGGTCTGGTCGACACCGTGCGTGCGTACGGTTCGGCGGGTATCCGGGCGAAATACGGTTGGACCGATGTGTCCCGTTTCGCCGCCCGCGGTATCCCCGCCGTGAACTTCGGCCCAGGCGACCCCAACCTCGCTCACAAACGCGACGAACATGTCCCACTGGCACAGATCACCGCGGTCACCGAGATGCTGCGCCGCTATCTGACCGGTTCGTCCTAGCGCCCGCCCCAGCTGACCGCGGGCGCGCCCAATACACTGCGGCCATGTCAACCGACGCCGCCGAATCCGGGATGGCCGGCAAACCCAAGACCCGTTACCGCGGGCCCATCATGTTCCGCCGGGAACGGACCCCGCGGGGCACCACCGCCGATCAGCACCTGCTGGATCAGCGTGGCGACAGCGACTGGGTGCATACCGACCCCTGGCGGGTACTGCGGATCCAGGCCGAGTTCGTCGAGGGTTTCGGGGCGCTGGCGGAGGTCCCGCGCGCGGTGAGCGTATTCGGTTCGGCGCGCACCGACCCCGGCAATCCGGAGTATCGGGCCGCGCGGGAGCTGGGCGCGGCGCTGGCGACAGCCGGGTTCGCGGTCATCACCGGGGGCGGCCCGGGTGTGATGGAGGCCGCCAACCGGGGAGCGTCCGAGGCGGGCGGCTACTCCATCGGGCTCGGTATCGAGCTGCCGTTCGAACAGAGCCTCAACGACTGGGTCGATCTGGGGATCAACTTCCGCTATTTCTTCGTGCGCAAGACCATGTTCGTGAAGTACTCCCAGGCCTTCGTCTGCATGCCCGGCGGATACGGAACCCTCGACGAGCTGTTCGAGGCGCTGACGCTGGTGCAGACCCGCAAGATCACCCGGTTCCCGATAATCCTGTTCGGCAGCAAGTACTGGGCGCCGCTGGTGGAGTGGATCCGGAACTCGCTGGCCGCCGACGGCCGTATCTCCCCGGGGGATATCGACCTGCTGCACGTCACCGACGATATCGACGAGGTGGTCCGGATCATCCAGGGATCCGAACCCGGCAGCGCCACCATCGAGAAAGTCGGTACGGAGGACGAATGGTGACCTCGCGAACCTTCGCGTTGTGTGTGTACTGCTCCGCGAGCACCACCGACCCCGCGCAACTCGCCCTGGCGGCCGCTGTCGGCACCGAGGTGGCGCTACGCGGTTGGCAGCTGGTGTCCGGCGGGGGAAACGTCTCCATGATGGGCGCGGTGGCGACCGCCGCCCGGGCCGGTGGCGCGAATACGATCGGCGTCATCCCGAAGCATCTCGTCCACCGCGAGGTGGCCGATGTGGACTCCGACGAGCTGATCGTCACCGACACCATGCGCCAGCGCAAACAGGTGATGGAGGACCGGGCCGACGCCTTTCTGACGCTGCCCGGCGGAATCGGCACGCTCGAGGAATTCTTCGAAACCTGGACCGGTGGTCACCTGGGCCAGCACAACAAGCCGATGGCGATCCTGGACCCCGCCGGGCACTACACCGGCCTGTTCACCTGGCTCGCCGAACTCCACGGCCGCGGTTTCGTCCCGCAGGCGGCGCTGGACCGCGTCACGGTCACCCCGGACCTGACCGAAGCGTTCGCGGCGCTGAGCAAGGACTCGGATCAGTGAGTCGATTCGGGCCGCCGGTGGCTGTCCGCAAAAGGACGACACCGACCGCCGGATGCCGACGCGACCACCTGAGTCGAGTTCAGCGAGACACCTGAAAGGGTTGAGGCCCGTCTCGCCGTTCAGGCCTCGGAAGCGCATGCGCGAAGCGCGAGTCCCGAGGCCAGAAAACCGACCGACCTACTCAGAAAGGTGGTGATGGAAACAATCCACACTTCCGCGGGAAAGGCCGGCGGTTTC
>NZ_JBSGIP010000102.1:0-4746 GCF_053605105.1 Nocardia sp. NPDC003963 | reverse complement strand
CCCTCGAACGAAATCGCCACCCGATCCGGATGCGCCGCGGCAGCAGCATTGAAGCCGTCCAACAGCAGACCACCGGGCACTTCGTGCTCGGTCGCATTCCACTCCGCCAACACCTGCGAACGCTCGGCCCCGGCCAGGATCTCCAGATCCCCGACCGCCGTCTCCGGCGCCGCGACGATCTCCCGCAGCAAACGCGCGAACCGATCGACGAATCCTTGGACGGTGGCGTGATCGAACAGAGCGGTGGCGTAGGTCAGGTAACCGGCCACACCGTCGGGGGCGCCGCTGGTGTCGTAGGAATCCCCGAGGATCAGGTTCAGATCGAACTGCGAGATCTCGCTGTCGAAATCCACCCCGGAAACCGTCAGCCCGGGCAGCTCCAGCACCGTTTGCGCGAGGTTCTGGAAGGTGAAACCGACCTGGAACAGCGGATGCCGCGCCGTGGACCGCGCCGGGTTCAGCACCTCCACCAGCCGCTCGAACGGCACATCCGCGTGCGCGAAGGCCGCGATATCGATCTCCCGCTGCCGCCCCAGCAGATCCGCGAACGACTCTCCGCGATCCAGTTGTGTCCGGAACACCAGCGTGTTCACGAACATACCGATCAAATCGTCCAGCGCCGCCTCACCACGACCGGCGACCGGCGTACCCACGGTGATGTCGTCACTGCCCGACAACCGCGACAGCAGTACCGCCAGCGCGGAATGCACCACCATGAACAGCGTCGCGTTCCGCTGCTGCGCGACCCGCAGCAACCCGGCATGGATCTCGGCGTCGATCGCGACTTCGACCCGGCTGCCCGCGAAGGACTGCGCCGCCGGCCGCGGCCGGTCGGCCGGCAGATCCAGCTGATCCGGCACCCCGGCCAACGCCGACTGCCAGTAACCCACCTGTTGGGCCGCCGGCGATTCCGGATCGGACTCGTCGCCGAGTACGGCGCGCTGCCAGATGCTGTAGTCGGCGTACTGCACCGGCAACGGTGCCCAGCCCGGCACCGCGCCGGTGGTGCGGGCCGCGTACGCGGTCATCACATCCCGGGTCAGCGGGCCCACCGAGGAACCGTCACCGGCGATGTGATGGATGACCATCGCCAGCACGAACTCACCGGCACCGTTCGCGGCGTCGCCGATTCGGAACAGCGCCACCCGCACCGGCACCTCGGCCGTCACATCGAAACCGGCCGACATCAGCTCGGTGATTCCGGCCACCGCGTCTGCGGTGGTCGTGATCCCGAGGTCGGCTCCGAGCACTTCCTCGACCGGCAGTACATCCTGATACGGCAGACCGTCCGGACCCACCGGATAGCGCGTCCGCAGTGATTCGTGCCGTTCCAGCAGATCCCGGACAGCCGCCCGCAGCGCTTCGACATCCAGCTCACCGGACAACCGGATGGCCAGTGGAATGTTGTAGGCCAGCGATTCCTGATCGAACCGGTTCAGGAACCACATCCGCTGCTGCGCCAGCGACAACGGCACATACTGCGGGCGCCGCTGCGGCACCAGCGCCGAACGCCCACCCGATCCGGCATGCTGCTCCACCCGCACGGCCAGACCCGCCACCGTGGACGCCTCGAACAGCGCCCGCACCGGCACCGTGGTGTCCAGCGCCTTGCCCAGCCGCGCCGCGACCTGCGTCGCGACCAGCGAGTTACCGCCCAGGGCGAAGAAATCGTCATCCGCCCCGACCCGATCCACGCTCAGGACATCGGCGAACACACCCGCCACGATCTCCTCGATCGGCGTCGACGGCGCCCGGAACTCCCGCACCTCGAACACCGGCTCCGGCAGAGCCTTCCGATCCAGCTTCCCGTTGACGTTCAACGGCAGCGCGTCGAGTTCCACGAACACCGACGGCACCATGTACGACGGCAACCGCTGCGCCAGCTCGGTCTGGATCCGGCCCGTATCCAGGCCGTCTGCACCGGCAGCGGGTACCACGTAGCCGACCAGCAGGTCCCCGGTCCGCGGATCCGATTTCGCCAGCACCGCGGTCTGCGCGATCCCCGGCAGCGCCAGCAGCGCCGCCTCGATCTCACCCAGCTCGATCCGGAAACCACGGACCTTCACCTGGAAATCGGTACGGCCCCGGTACTCGAGCTCACCGTTGCGGTCGAAGGCCGCCAGGTCACCGGTGCGGTACATCCGCTGCCCGGGGACGAAGGGATCGGCCACGAATCGTTCCGCGCTCAGGTCCGGACGGCCGAAGTACCCGACCGCCAGCTGGTCGCCCGCCAGATACAGCTCACCCGCGACACCGTCGGGTACGAGCCCCAGCACGGCATCCAGGACGTAGACGCGCGAATTCCACTGCGGCACACCGATGGGCACCGACACCCGATCAGCCCCGGTCACCCGATGCGTCGTAATCGACACCGCCGCCTCGGTCGGACCATAGAGATTGAACAGTTCGGTGGCCGGGAACTCGGTGAGCATCTTCTGCGCCGTCGCCGCCGGTAGGGCTTCACCGATCGCCAGCACCCGCCGCAGGGACTGCGACACACCTGTTCCGGTGTTCACCAGGGCATCCAGCATCGAGGGCACCACCGTCAAGGTGGTCACCTGCTCGCGCGCCATCAACTCGTTCAGATACGCGGGATCCCGATGACCGTCGGCCTCCGCGATCACCAACCGGCCACCCGACACAGCCGCCAGCCAGAACTCCCACACCGACAAATCGAACGTCGCCGCGGTCTTCAACAACACCGCGTCCGAAGCATCCAACCCGAACTCATCGGTGATGTAGCGCAACTGATTCACGATCGCCGAATGCGGAACCGCCACACCCTTCGGACGACCCGTCGAACCCGACGTGAAGATCACATACGCCGTATCCGCCGCCCGCAACGGCGCCACCCGCTCCGCATCGGTCACCGGAGCAGCGTCGTAACCACCGAGATCGAGGGTGTCGACGGCGAGCGATACGACATCGTCACCGAGACCTTCGAGCGCGGCGGCGGTACCGGTGGTCAGCACACACACCGGTGCCGCGGTGTCGAGGATGTAGCGGGTGCGTTCGGCGGGCTGATCGGGATCCACCGGCACGTAGGCCGCACCGGCCGTAGCGACCGCGTACATCGCGACCACCAGATCCACCGACCGCCGCAGCCCCAGTACGACCCGGTCCTGCGGCCCCACACCGCGCTCGATCAGATACCGGGCCAACCGGTTGACCCGCGCACCCAACTCCGCATAGGTGACCCGTGAACCATCCGGGTCCACCAACGCGACCGCATCCGGCCCGGCCGCCACCGATGCCTCCAGCAGCGAGTTCAGGGTCGCCGGATCCAGCTGCCGTTCGGTCGAATTACGGACGACCGCGATAGCTGCCCGCTCCGCTGGATCGAGCAGGTCGAATGCGCCCACCGTGGTATCCGGTGCGGCGACGATCTCACCCAGCAGGCGGAGGAAACGATCCACGAATTCCTGTGCGGTGTCGTGGTCGAACAGGTCCGCGGCATAGGTCAGATGACCGGTCACACCATTCGGCGTTCCCGCGTCGTCGTAGTCGTCCGCGACGATCAGGTGCAGATCGAACTGCGAGATCTCGGTCTCGACCTCCACACCCGATACCGTCAGGCCCGGCAGCTCCAGACTCGACTGCGCCAGGTTCTGGAACGAGAAACCCACCTGGAACAGCGGATGCCGCGCGGTGGACCGCGCCGGATTCAATACCTCGACGAGCCGTTCGAACGGCACATCCGCGTGCGCGAACGCCGCGATATCGGTCTCCCGCTGCCGCCCCAGCAGATCGGTGAACGATTCACCCGGATCGAGCTGCGTCCGGAACACCAGCGTGTTCACGAACATACCGATCAGATCGTCCAGCGCCTGCTCACCACGACCCGCGACGGGCGTACCGACTGTGATGTCGCCGGTTCCCGACAGCCGGGCCAGCAGTACCGCCAGCGCCGAGTGCACGACCATGAAGAGGGTCGCGTTCTGCTGCTGCGCCACCCGCTGCAAACCGGCATGGATCCCGGCATCGACCGTGACCGGTATCCGGCTACCGGCGAACGACTGCACTGCCGGGCGCGGCCGATCCGACGGCAGGTCCAGTTGATCCGGCACACCGGCCAGCGCCGACCGCCAGTATCCGACCTGTCGCGCGGACAACGAATCCGGATCGGTCTCGTCGCCGAGCAACTCGCGCTGCCACAGCGCGTAATCGGCGTACTGCACCGGCAGTGCCGCCCACCCCGGCATCTCTCCGGCAGCGCGTGCCGCGTACGCGATCATCAGGTCCCGCGTGAGCGGTCCCACCGACGAACCGTCACCGGCGATATGGTGCATCACCATCGCCAGCACGAATTCACCGGTCGTAGTGCCGGTATCGGCGGCGGTGTCGTCGACCCGGAACAGCGCCACCCGCAACGGCACCTCGGCCGTCACATCGAAACCGGTCGAGGCCAGCTCCGTCACCGCGGCTACGACATCCCCGGTGGCGACCGCGTGCACCGGCAGATCCGGTACCGCCGCACCGGCGGGCAGGATCACCTGCACCGGACCCGATTCGGTCTCCGGATACACCGTCCGCAGCACCTCGTGCCGCGCCACCAGATCCGACACCGCCGCGCGCAACGCGTCGACGTCGAGCTCACCGGACAACCGGATCGCCATCGGCAGGTTGTAGGCCGCCGACTCCTGATCGAACCGGTTCAGGAACCACATCCGCTGCTGCGCCAGCGACAACGGCACCTGGTCGGGCCGTTCCCGCCGTGCCAGCACCGGAACGTTCCCGCGCCCGGCG
>NZ_JBSGIP010000101.1:0-4955 GCF_053605105.1 Nocardia sp. NPDC003963 | reverse complement strand
AGCACGCAGCCAGCGGCGATGGACGTCGAAGTCGTAGCCCTTATCGGCACGTAGTTTGGCGGGTTTGCCACGACGCGGGCCACGGACCGACCGAATCCGCGGGATCGACTCGACCATCGGCGGCAGCATCAACGAATCGTGGGTGTTCGCGGCGGAAACACCGGTGACCAGCGGTATTCCGTTCGCGTCCGAGATGATGTGGATTTTGGAGCCCTTCTTACCGCGGTCGACCGGGCTGCGGCCGGTCAGTGATCCCCTTTTTTCGCCCGCACGCTCGCCGCGTCCAGGATTGCCGCGCTCCAGTCGAGGTCGCCGGCGGCGCCGAGCCTGTCGAGGATCTCCCGGTGGAGTGCGTCGAATACGCCGGAATCAGCCCACACCATGAACCGGCGATGCGCGGTCGGGAAGCTCACCCCGAACGACGGCGGCAGATGCCGCCACGCGCATCCGCTGGTCAACACGAACACCACTGCGGTGAACACCGCACGTTCGTCGACGGGAGCGGTGCCTCCGCCCTGCGGTCTGGGAATGAACTCCGGTAGCAGCGGTTTCACGATGTCCCACAACGCATCCGGAACAAGTCTCTGAGCGAGCCTGTCGACCACGGGTCACATCATGCCGGACAACGAATTACACCCACGTAAGACGTCCTCTAAGTGCGGCTGGAGTGCTAGAGCGTGTTTCATAAGCCCCTGAGGTGGGAGCGGAACCTGTTGTCCAGGTGAGATGTTGGTAATTGGGCGAGGTCTCCGGTAACTGGTTGATCGACCAAGGTCCAACTGAACACCGGAGACCTCGTGAACAGCGTAACGGCGTCCTGCCGTGCGGATTTGACCGATGCCCAGTGGGCGATACTGAAACCGCTACTACCTGCCGGTATGAAAGCCGGGCGGCCACCTCGGTGGTCGAAACGACGCCTGATCGACGGGATCCGGTGGCGGATCCGCACCGGCAGCCCCTGGCGTGACATCCCGGCGATGTATGGGCCGTGGCAAACCGTGTATGGGTTGTTCCGCCGCTGGCAGCGCGACGGAACATGGGAATCCCTGCTGACCGCGTTGCAGGCCCACGCCGACGCCGCCGGTGATATCGAGTGGACGGTGAGCGTGGATTCCACGATCGCCCGTGCACATCAGCATGCGGCCGGAGCCCGCCGTGTCCCGGGTCGTCAGGTCGAACCGGCGGGTGGTTTCGATGACGAACCCGCCGATCACGGGCTCGGACGCTCGCGTGGCGGGTTCACCACGAAACTGCATCTGGCCGCTGACCAGCGTCAACGCCCGCTCGCGCTCGTCGTCACACCCGGCCAGTGGACAGACTGCCCACAGTTCACAACCGTGCTCGGCGAGATCCGGGTGCCGCGGCTGCGGGTCGGTGGCACCCGATCTCGTCCGGATCGGGTACTGGCCGATAAGGCGTATTCGTCGGCGGCCAACCGTGCTTACCTGCGAAGGCGCGGGATCAAGGCCACGATCCCGATCAAAGCCGACCAAGCCGCGAATCGCGCGGCCAAAGGCTATGCCGGTGGCCGGCCACCGGCATTCGAGCCGAGCCTCTACGGGCTGCGGCAGGCGGTGGAATGCACGATCAATCGCCTCAAACAGCATCGGGCAGTGGCCACCCGCTACGACAAACTCGCCGTCCGTTACCTCGCCATCGTCCGCGTCGCTGCGATCAACCTGTGGTTATCCGGCCACGGCTTATGAAACACGGCCTAGCGCCGAGTGACCACACTGTGCTGCGAGCCGGGGTCCCCGCCGGATCCTGTGGCCCGGCGCTGGGGTAGTCAACTTCCAGCCGGTCCAGATGTACAAGTTTAGAATTCATCGGAACCTGCATCCCGGCGCTGGTTCCGGTCAGCCAACCTCAGGGTGTCGCCCACGGCCCTGCCCGTGACAGGTTTGGTCAGGTAGAAGGTCGCCTGGTGGGGTTTGGATCCGTTATCGACCTTCCAGGTTCGCTCAAGGGTCGCTGTCTCGGGTCGGTTGTTGTCAAAGATCGGCGCGAGGTTCGAGCGTGCCGCGACGAGATCATCAGGTGACGCGATATTTACCCATCGGCGCACCGCCGAGGGAAAGGCCGGCGGTTGTGGTTGTGTACGTTTCGATATCGCGGACAACGCAAGGGGGCTACCAAGGGTGAGGAAAAGCGGTACGAGGTGGTCTGACCGCCTAGCGTGCAAAGCCTCGTAGGCGACCACCGAGCCGAGGCTGTGCCCGATGACAACGCGAGTGTCGTCATCCAGATGCCGGGCGACCTGGTCTATGGCGTAGGCGCGGATCGACGGATCGCTGAGATAGCGAACGACCTGCGCCAGCGTTCGATTGATTGACGCGACAGCGGTTAGGGTACCGCGGCTGAACCATGGAATACGGTCGAGTCCCGCGGCGACGCGGACAGTGGTTCTGCGCAGGGGCCCCTGCGCATCAGCTCGATTGCTCACGAGCGCAGAAAGAGCCCGCCTTGCTTGGGCGGCGTCCGCAGCGTCGTCGGACCCACAAGCATTCGCTAGCAAGTCCCAGGCGAGCTCATCCGCCATTGTCTGCTCTGGGTCTGTGAACGGATTCGGCTCGGTACCTTGCTGGTCCGGAATGAGGAACTGGTTGCCGTAAAAGGCCATGCGAATGCTGTAAGATCCTGCGCGAATCTGGTCGGCGA
This sequence comes from Nocardia sp. NPDC003963, assembly GCF_053605105.1. Taxonomy (NCBI): domain Bacteria; kingdom Bacillati; phylum Actinomycetota; class Actinomycetes; order Mycobacteriales; family Nocardiaceae; genus Nocardia; species Nocardia sp. NPDC003963. The sequence goes on along the minus strand of NZ_JBSGIP010000101.1, from coordinate 2,297 downwards.
GATCGCTGTGACCTGCATTTTCAACTCCACCGGCGAGACTGGGGATCCACGTCGTCTCAAGTTCGGCGGCCGAGTGTTGTTCTTGGGCAATGCCGTGGACCAGAATGATGTGCGCCACCTAGGCTTCACTCCCTCGCTGTTCAGACGCCCGCGATCGCTAACCCGTTCGCGACGGGTTGGCGGCCTATTGTGCCCTGAAGCATCGAGACATGAAATCCTGGTGCGGTGACCGAGACTGTGGTACCGCGCCTGGCGCTGGTCGTCGGATCTCAGTGCGCGACTCAGCAGAAGTTGAGCTTCCTACCTGAGCTCGCGACAGAGTTGTATGAGTTGCTCATCAACCCGAACCTAGGGGCTTGCACCGCAGCTCTCGCGGACCCTGAGCGCGGCGGACTGCTCATTGATCCAACTCGACAACAGGCACTCGACGCCCTCGACATCGCCTTCGACTCTGCGGGGCGCGCCAGAGCCACACTGGTGGTCGCGTTTCTTGGTCATGGCATCGTCAAGGCCAACGATTTCTATTACCTCACAGTAGATTCACTAGCTACCGGCCGAGCAGATCATGACATCGCTCTGGCACCCATTCTCAAAGAGAGGCTACGCGATAACACCGATATCAGCGCTCTACTGGTGCTGGTAGATACCTGCCACGCTGGTGTGGCAGCCCAAGCCGCGATGCAATGGGCCGGAGTCGGACTCGAAGGCGCCGCTGACCGATTCGCGATTCTGTCGGCTACCGACGGTGGCGCTGCCTATCGCGGCGACTACACCCGCAGCCTTATTGCGGCAGTCGAGCAAGGGATCCCTTCAGCGGGAGCAACTATCGAAATTCAACAGCTTCGCCGAGCCTTGCAGGATGGCGCACCTGATCAGCAACCGCAGCACCTCATCGTCGACGGAGGGCCGTGGGAGGGCCGACGGGGCGAGGGGTTGTGGATCGCACGAAACGTCGCTGTGCCATCCGAGTCGCGATACACTAGGCAAGGCCGAGTACGGTTCCTCGCCCTGGCCAAAGCTTCCTCGATCAGTCGGCAAGAGCAACGACGACGAAGTGCGGGGCTCACAGACGAGCAACCGCAACGCCTCGGGAGCCCAGAACTCCCTGTTGGAACGCGCTCGGCGCAATTCGGCACCGGCATGTTTAAGGTTCTAGCCGGGCCGCTGGGCGCGGGTAAGTCGGAGATCGCCGAGACCTGGCTTCAACTCTCTATCATTCGTGCTGACGCGGACACGTCTGCTCCTGTCCCCTTGTGGGCCGCGGCTCGGCAACTTCCCAATAGCATCGAAGCGTATGTGCTCGACCAGGTCGGTGAGGCGGCGCTAGATTCATGCGGTGTTGATTTCGTCATCGATGGCGTCGACGAGGGCGCCTGGGTTGAGGCGACAACTCTGGTGCAGGCAGAGGAGTTAGTGACGCATTGGCCGCGCTCGCGGATCCTCATCACCAGCCGAGCGTCGGCTGCAGTAAGCGCGACACGCCTCGTCGAAGTCGACCCTCTTACGCAGGATCAAGCTGTTCGTATCATGAGCCAAGTCGCAGGTAGCGATGTTTCCCATCTCGCGCGGCGATGGCCCGCTGCGCTCATCGAAGCGACCCGACGGCCACTGTTCGCGTTGCTGGCGGCCCGCGAGATCAACGACATCACCGGCTCGACCGGCGCCGCCGAACTGATCGATCTTCTGGTCGACTACACAGTTGAGCGCTACAGCCTGCACGAAGATGTGTACCGCGATATTGCCGTACACGTGGTTCGCACGGGCGGTCCTGTTGATATGCGGGAAGTTCTATCGGCGGCAACCGAAGCTGACCTGCGTCGATCTCCCCTTCTGACCGTGAACAGACATGCGGTGTCGTTCTCGCTGGCCACGTTCGAGCAGTGGTTTGCAGCCCAGGCGCTGATCCGACGAGAAGTTGGCATCAGCGAGATTCTCAGAGACCTCAGGACATTCAACCGATGGCGGTACGTGCTGTCCATTGTTCTCGCCACGGGCCCCCCGGCACGAGTCGACGACATCATGGAATCGGTTGTGACTTGGAATCCAGGAGCGGCCGGGTGGGTCGTTGATGAAGCGCTCAACGGGCCCATGCAGCGCACTGGACCCGCGATATCGGCGCCCGACTGGCGCGGTGTTGCAGGCCGTATCCGGCGCGCGACAATCGCTTGGCTGACAGGTTTCGGTCCGGCGGCGGCAACGTTGCGGCTAGGGCCTGTCCTGTAATTCATCGCAACCAGAGCACGATCGCGGCGATGGTGAGTTCGGCCTGGTAGTAAGCGGCACGCTTGGCGTAACGG
>NZ_JBSGIP010000100.1:0-5296 GCF_053605105.1 Nocardia sp. NPDC003963 | reverse complement strand
TATCAACCCCGGTTCTTCACTCCGCCGCTCAGTCGCTGCGCTCCTTCGCTCTGTCGCTCCAGAACCGGGGCGGGCCCCGCCCACTGAGGTGGACCATCCGGAGTACGACGGGCGGTATGCAGGAAGGCGCGTCCCGGAAACGGCGGGTGGACCGGCGACGCAGCGAATGCTCAACGGTCTCCCTCCTCCGGGTAGCAACTCCACACGCTCGGTCGCTCCGCATCCGGGCCCGACCACACAGGGACGGCCCGGCGACGCCCGCGATGGAGCTCTATGGCTCGACCGGGACGCTCACCGGCGACCTCGCGTTGCACGCGCCGCCCGAAAGCGAGGCGTGGCGCAGACTACTCCACGGTAGCCTGCGGCTTCCCCGGATCGGAGCGCAGGGATGCGCAGATCACCCGGCGGTATTTGAGGGCGGCCGCCCTATGTTGGGCCCGATCCGGGTGGGTAAGCGACTGCGGCACGAGGGAACGCGCTACTTTCGAAGGGTGAGCACCGCTACCCCGTCATCAGAATTCATTCCCGCCGATTACATCGTCGCGGTCGACCACGTCGGTATCGCCGTCCCGGATCTCGACGTCGCCGTCGCCTGGTACGCCGAAAACCTCGGTCTCGTCGAAACCCACCGCGAGGTCAACGAGGAGCAGGGCGTTCAGGAAGCAATGCTGTCCGCGCCCGCCGCCGAGGACGATTCGACTGCTCTGCAGTTGCTGGCACCGCTCGACGAGACCTCCACTATCGCGAAGTTCATCGACCGCAGCGGCCCGGGTCTGCAGCAGCTGGCCTTCCGGGTAACCGACATCGAGGCTGTTTCCGCATATCTTCGCGATCGCGGCATGCGCCTGCTCTACGAGGCGCCGCGACGCGGAACCGCCGACTCCCGTATCAATTTCGTCCATCCGAAGGATGCTGGCGGTGTGCTGGTCGAGTTACTGGAACCGGATCCGAATGTTACGCACTAGTATCAAGATCGGGCTGTAAGGAGACGCTCCGATAACATTCCCGGTCGGCTCACCATGCGTAGGTCTCAGGCTGTAGTTTGTTGCCCATGTCGTCACCCGAGTCCGATCGCAATCGCTTCGTTGCGCTGCCCTTCACCGTTGTGCGCAAGGGTTATGCGCAAGACGAGGTGCGTAACTATTTCGACCGCTTCGATGCCGAGTTGCGGGTTACCGCCACCGACCGCGACGCCGCCGCCGCCCAGGCCCGGAACCTCGCCAGTCAGCTGGAAGACGCCCGCGACGAAATCGACGAGCTCCGTAAGGAAGTCGACCGGCTGTCCGTACCGCCGACCACCGCGGAGGGGATGAGCGACCGCATCTCCCGCATGTTGCGATTGGCCTCGGACGAGGCGTCCGAGGTTCGCGCTCTCGCCCAGGCCGAAGCCGCCGAGATGGTTTCCATCGCGGAACAGCAGGCCACCGAAATGCGCGGTAAATACGAATCCCTGCTCGCCGAAACCAAAGAAAAGCGCGAAGCGCTGGAAATCGAATACGAGCAGACGCTGGCCAACGCTCGTACCGAATCCGCGAAGATCATCGAAGCCTCCCAGGCCGACGCCGAGCGTCTCGCCAAGGAGTCCGAGGCCAAGCGCAAGGCCACGCAGCAGGACTTCGAGGTCACCATGGCCGAGCGTCGCACCAAGCTGACCCGCGCCATGGAAGAGCTGGAGGCCACCAGCCGCGCCGAAGCCGCTCAGCGGATCAAGGACGCGACCGACGAGGCCAACCGTCTCATCACCTCCGCCACCCAGACCTCCGAGCGCAAGATCGCGCACGCGAAGGAACTGGCCGAGGAGATGCGTGTACTGCGCGGCCGGGTCCTGGCCCAGCTGCTCGGTATCCGCGGCCAGCTCGATTCGGTGCCTGCCATGCTCGCCGCCGTCAACCGGGAGAGCGAACTGCTCGACGGTGTGCCCGAGCAGCCGCGTAAGTCCATCGGCAGCGGCCAGAACAACAAGTCTGTGAACGGCCCGCGTCAGAAGGCCATCCCCGAGGTGAGCTCCGAAGACGAGTCCGACGATATCGTCGAGGACGAGCGCGAGAACGCCGATATCAGCCGCTGAGCTGCTGTCGGGACGTACACGGCGACAACCGTAAATCAAATCCGAAGGCCGCCCCACCGGGGCGGCCTTCCTCATATCTTCGTCGGGGCGGCCACGCCCATGAGGGCATCGCTCGGTGACGGCACCAGGGGAATTTCCCGCGAGATCGCGGCCGCGAATCCGCCCACACAACGGGGCCCGTGAACTGCGGCCCGAGCGATGATCGGCCGGAACCGCACTGATGCCGCCCGGGGACCCGGCCCGTTCGTCATGCCGGGTCAGCTGAGCGGCCGGTTCTCGCTGAACCCGATATCGACGGCACATACGCACCACACCGACGCCCGGCGCACAGTTCAGGACCAGCGCCGGGTGATCCCACGGGTCCGCCGGCCGTTCCAGCAGCCGCTGTGCCAATGTCTGCGATCCGTTTCACCGCTACCGACCGGCCATGCGACCACATGCGCGACCCCCGGCATTATCTCGTGATCACAGCCCGGGCAGCGATAGCGCTTCACCGCGCGCGCCCCCGGAACGGTACGGACGACGTACTCGTCTCCGTCGGGCCCCGATTCGGTCCGCCGATAGACATCGCCGAGCCCACTCCCGGTCCGCGACGGCTCTGCCCCGGAGCGCGCGCTGCGCGGATTTCGTCGTGGCATGGCCTCGAGTCTAGAAGAGACGGAATTCGTTGCTCTCGGTCCCACGTAGCGCGTTGTAATCCAGGGTGAGGCAGCGTATCCCGCGATCCTCCGCCAGCGTTCGCGCCTGAGGCTTGATCTGCTGGGCCGCGAAGACGCCGGCGACCGGCGTCAGCAACGGGTCCCGGTTCAGCAACTCCAGGTACCGGGTCAGCTGTTCCACCCCGTCGATCTCGCCGCGTCGTTTGATCTCCACCGCCACCGTACGACCGTCCGCGTCCCGGCACAGCAGATCCACCGGCCCGATAGCCGTCATGTACTCCCGGCGTACCAGGCTGTACCCGGCGCCGAGCGTCTCCACATGCTCGGCGAGCAACTCCTGGAGATGCGCTTCCACCCCGTCCTTGACCAGACCGGGATCCACACCCAGCTCGTGACTGGAATCGTGCTCGATCTCCTCGATGCTGATCCGCAGCTCCTCCCCCGCCTTGTTGCTCACCACCCACAGCGCCTTCAGCTGTTCGGCGGCCGCGTCCGGCTCTCGCTCCTCCAGCCAGCAGGGCGGGCTCATCCAGTTCAACGGTTTGTAGGAACCCCCGTCGGAATGCACCAGTACCGACCCGTCCGCCTTGATCATCAGCAGCCGGCGAGCCATCGGAAGATGAGCGGTCAACCGTCCCACGTAGTCGACCTGGCAACGAGCAATCACGAGTCGCATCCGGCAGAGTCTAGGCGCTGCTCACCACCCGACTCCGACAGACCGGCGGTACGCTCCACGGCGACCAGCCGGACCCGACCACAACAGGATGAACCGCACCGAACCAACGCCTCGCACGAGGCCGACCATGGTGCCGACTACGCCGCCACCGTAAGGCTCTGCGGGTGCCGTCGAATTCACCACCGCGTGGAGGGCGATTCGGAAACCCGACGAGATACCGCCCGCACCGACCCGCCACGGACTGCACATCAGGTAGTCGAGTGGTCATGTTCCACTATGCGAACCGCTTCCCTTGTACGACCTCGTGCAGAATCGTATAGGGGGAGCTTCGTCTCGACCCACGGATGGAAGGTGACGCGGAGGTACAGTCGTGGTCTGGATTTCTCGGTTGATCCGCGACGGATCGGGGCGGGTCGTTCGCAGCGTTGTCGAGTTCGCCGAGAACAACAAGGCCATCACCAGCGGTAACACCGGGCGTATCCGCAATCTTCTCGATGACGTCTCCGCCCGGGAAGCACACGGCGCCGCACAGGTCGACAAGTCGGTGGGAAACACTATCCCCGGCTCCCCGGCGATTCCGGCATCCCGCAGGAAGCTCCACATCCCCGATCTCTCGGCCATGCCCTCGCTCCGAACCTTCATGCGCGGCGGACCCGCCGACGAGGGGAGGTTGAAAGCGATACTCTCCGGATTCAACCAGCGCTACGGGTTGTTCGACGTACATGTCGCACAAGCCGGCTATTTGCGCGACCGCCCGGGATTCGACTACCACGCCTCGGTTCGCGCACCGGGCGAAGGCATGATCGGCATGCTCCAACGGAAGATCTACTACGACGAGCAGGGAAAGATCGTCGTCGAGAACGTCATGATGGACCTCTTCGGCAAAGACGCCACCGGGAAGGGCTTCGCGACCTCGTTCAACTCCGCGATGGAGAGCTACTATCGCAGGTGCGGTGTCGATCGGATCAAAGTATTCGCGACCGATGACGGAGGTTACGTCTGGGCGCGCGCGGGGTACGAGTTCGACCTGACTCCGGAGAAACTCGAGTCTTCGGTCTCCTCGATCACCACCAAGATCCGTACGATATACAACGATTGCTCGGACGCCGAACGCATTGAACTGGACGATATGTTGAGCAGATTCGAGCGCAAGCGGGTCGTCGACTACCCCACCCCGAACGAGCTCGCGAGCCTGGGACACGACGGCGCACTGGGCGAGAGGTTGATGAAGGACACAGCATGGCACGGAGTGAGGGTTCTGTGAACGTGACACCGGAAGAAGCGGAATTCATGCGTGCCCGCAGCAAGGCAATGGCCGACGAGTTCATGTTGTTCGTGACGTCCCGGGGCCTGGACATGGATACGAGTACGTGGCCGGAGGAGGACCGCCGCGAATTCGACACCCGCAATCGCGCGCTGATCGAAGAGTGGAAGCGCAAGGCCCGGAAGCTGCCGTAGCCATTCGGCACAGTCTCCATTTCCGCGGGCCGCCCCACCGAATCCGAAAGATGGGGTGCGCCACTGGAACATATTCGGACTTACACGTGCGTGCCGCCCGAGAAAAGCACGGCCGACAAAGAAGGCTTTCGTCAGCCTGCCCTGGCAGCCGCCGACACGTAGCTCCGGCGCACTGCGGGCGGACGCGCCGACGAAGGTGCCCGCATGCGATCCGGGCTGAAATTACGTGATCTGGATTTCCGTGCAGCGGAAGACGGTTCCGGAGACACCGAGAACGCCAATCTTATCCGGGCTGAAAACGCCTTCAGGGGCCCACGATTCATGGGCCCCTGAAGGGAAATATGTTCCGGCGGTGTCCTACTCTCCCACACCCTGTCGAGTGCAGTACCATCGGCGCTGGCAGGCTTAGCTTCCGGGTTCGGAATGGGACCGGGC
>NZ_JBSGIP010000099.1:3359-5442 GCF_053605105.1 Nocardia sp. NPDC003963 | reverse complement strand
TATGTTCCGGCGGTGTCCTACTCTCCCACACCCTGTCGAGTGCAGTACCATCGGCGCTGGCAGGCTTAGCTTCCGGGTTCGGAATGGGACCGGGCGTTTCCCTGCCGCTATAACCGCCGTAACTCTATGAAACTATCCACAGAGAGCCACCCTCATCATCATCCCGGAACCTATATCCCGGAATCACAGAGTGTCTTCTGTATCTGTGTGTTGTTTCAGATACTGCACAGTGGACGCGTAGCAATCTTTGTTCAGTAAGCCCTCGGCCTATTAGTACCGGTCACCTCCACACATTACTGTGCTTCCAGTTCCGGCCTATCAACCCCATGGTCTGTAGGGGGCCTTAACCACTCGAGGTGGTGGGAAACCTCATCTTGGAACAGGCTTCCCGCTTAGATGCTTTCAGCGGTTATCCCTTCCGAACGTAGCCAACCAGCCGTGCCCCTGGCGGGACAACTGGCACACCAGAGGTTCGTCCGTCCCGGTCCTCTCGTACTAGGGACAGCCTTCCTCAAGTTTCCAACGCGCGCGGCGGATAGAGACCGAACTGTCTCACGACGTTCTAAACCCAGCTCGCGTGCCGCTTTAATGGGCGAACAGCCCAACCCTTGGGACCTACTCCAGCCCCAGGATGCGACGAGCCGACATCGAGGTGCCAAACCATCCCGTCGATATGGACTCTTGGGGAAGATCAGCCTGTTATCCCCGGGGTACCTTTTATCCGTTGAGCGACACCGCTTCCACTTGCCGGTGCCGGATCACTAGTCCCGACTTTCGTCCCTGCTCGACCTGTCAGTCTCACAGTCAAGCTCCCTTGTGCACTTGCACTCGACACCTGATTGCCAACCAGGCTGAGGGAACCTTTGGGCGCCTCCGTTACATTTTGGGAGGCAACCGCCCCAGTTAAACTACCCACCAGGCACTGTCCCTGAACCAGATCATGGTCCGAGGTTAGAGGTCCAATACGATCAGAGTGGTATTTCAACGATGACTCCACACACACTGGCGTGCATGCTTCACAGTCTCCCACCTATCCTACACAAACCGTACCGAACACCAATACCAAGCTATAGTGAAGGTCCCGGGGTCTTTTCGTCCTGCCGCGCGTAACGAGCATCTTTACTCGTAATGCAATTTCGCCGAGTCTGTGGTCGAGACAGCTGAGAAGTCGTTACGCCATTCGTGCAGGTCGGAACTTACCCGACAAGGAATTTCGCTACCTTAGGATGGTTATAGTTACCACCGCCGTTTACCGGGGCTTAAATTCTCAGCTTCGCGCCGAAGCGCTAACCGGTCCTCTTAACCTTCCGGCACCGGGCAGGCGTCAGTCCGTATACATCGTCTTACGACTTCGCACGGACCTGTGTTTTTAGTAAACAGTCGCTTCTCACTGGTCTCTGCGGCCCACACCAGCTCAGGAAGTAAATTCCGTCACCAGCCCGGGCCCCCCTTCTCCCGAAGTTACGGGGGCATTTTGCCGAGTTCCTTGACCACAGTTCTCTCGATCGCCTTAGTATTCTCTACCTGACCACCTGTGTCGGTTTGGGGTACGGGCCGTGTACCAACTCACTAGAGGCTTTTCTCGGCAGCATAGGATCACTGAATTCGCCTCAATCGGCTACGCATCACCTCTCAGGCTATATGCAACACGGATTTGCCTATGTTGCGCCCTACAGGCTTACACCAGTACAACCACTGACTGGCCCAGCTACCTTCCTGCGTCACCCCATCGCTTGACTACTACACCCAGGGTCGTGCGCAGCCGCTTCCAGCCTCCCGAAGGAGGTCCGTCCACATTTGGGCACTTAGCACAGATGATTCGCCATTGGGCGCGGATACACGGGTACGGGAATATCAACCCGTTGTCCATCGACTACGCCTGTCGGCCTCGCCTTAGGTCCCGACTCACCCTGGGCGGATTAACCTGGCCCAGGAACCCTTGGTCATTCGGCGGACGAGTTTCTCACTCGTCTTTCGCTACTCATGCCTGCATTCTCACTCGCGCAGCCTCCACAACTAGGTCACCCCGCTGCTTCCCTGGCTACACGACGCTCCCCTACCCAGCCACACCACTGCACACCAA
>NZ_JBSGIP010000099.1:0-3260 GCF_053605105.1 Nocardia sp. NPDC003963 | reverse complement strand
ACCGTAGTCCGATGCGGATGTATTGTGTGACTGCCGCGGCTTCGGCGGTGTACTTGAGCCCCGCTACATTGTCGGCGCAGGATCACTCGACCAGTGAGCTATTACGCACTCTTTCAAGGGTGGCTGCTTCTAAGCCAACCTCCTGGCTGTCTGCGCAATCCCACATCCTTTTCCACTTAGTACACGCTTAGGGGCCTTAGCCGGCGATCTGGGCTGTTTCCCTCTCGACTACGAAGCTTATCCCCCGCAGTCTCACTGCCGCGCTCTCACTCACCGGCATTCGGAGTTTGGCTGATTTCGGTAAGCTTGTGGGCCCCCTAGACCATCCAGTAGCTCTACCTCCGGTGAGAAACACGCGACGCTGCACCTAAATGCATTTCGGGGAGAACCAGCTATCACGGAGTTTGATTGGCCTTTCACCCCTACCCACAGCTCATCCCCTCAGTTTTCAACCTAAGTGGGTTCGGGCCTCCACGACGTCTTACCGTCGCTTCACCCTGGCCATGGGTAGATCACTCCGCTTCGGGTCTAGAACACGCGACTGAAACGCCCTATTCGGACTCGCTTTCGCTACGGCTACCCCACACGGGTTAACCTCGCCACATGCCACTAACTCGCAGGCTCATTCTTCAAAAGGCACGCCATCACCCACCCACCGAAGTGGCACAGGCTCTGACGGATTGTAAGCGCACGGTTTCAGGTACTATTTCACTCCCCTCCCGGGGTACTTTTCACCTTTCCCTCACGGTACTAGTCCGCTATCGGTCACCAGGGAGTATTCAGGCTTACCGGGTGGTCCCGGCAGATTCACAGCAGATTTCACGGGCCCGCTGCTACTCGGGTACTCACTACAACAGAGAACATGTTTTCGCCTACCGGACTCTCACCGTCTACGGTTGGCCGTCCCAGACCAATTCGACTAACACGAACTTTTCTGACTGTTGCTCGCCACGGCAGTGACAAGAAAGTGAGCCCCACAACCCCACACGCGCAACGCCTGCCGGCTATCACACACGCATGGTTTAGCCTCATCCGCTTTCGCTCGCCACTACTCACGGAATCACATGTTGTTTTCTCTTCCTGTGGGTACTGAGATGTTTCACTTCCCCACGTTCCCTCCACACACCCTATATATTCAGATGCGGGTAACACGACATCACTCGTGCTGGGTTTCCCCATTCGGACACCCTCGGATCACAGCTCGGTTGACAGCTCCCCGAGGCTTATCGCAGCCTCCTACGTCCTTCATCGGCTCCTGGTGCCAAGGCATCCACCGTACGCTCTTAAAAACTTACAAAACAAAGATGCTCGCGTCCACTGTGCAGTTCTCAAACAACACACCCACTCGGACTTGAATCACCGGACCTACCAGCCAACCGGCCGACGGTATCTCGAGAAATCCGAGCAGATCGTATTATCTTGCCTGGAAAGAACGTCTGTTCTTTCAGGACCCAACAGTGTGTTGATATATCCACCACAACCGAGAACACAGTCTCAGCCATGCGCAGTAGAGGCTGTCAGCGTTCCACCCATGAGCAACCATCGAACCACATTCGAGTTCGAAATGGCCTCTGCCACAACCGGATCTCGACTCTTCGAGCCGGCATGGAGAATGCTCCTTAGAAAGGAGGTGATCCAGCCGCACCTTCCGGTACGGCTACCTTGTTACGACTTCGTCCCAATCGCCGATCCCACCTTCGACGGCTCCCTCCACAAGGGTTAGGCCACCGGCTTCGGGTGTTACCGACTTTCATGACGTGACGGGCGGTGTGTACAAGGCCCGGGAACGTATTCACCGCAGCGTTGCTGATCTGCGATTACTAGCGACTCCAACTTCACGGGGTCGAGTTGCAGACCCCGATCCGAACTGAGACCGGCTTTAAGGGATTCGCTCCACCTCACGGTATCGCAGCCCTCTGTACCGGCCATTGTAGCATGTGTGAAGCCCTGGACATAAGGGGCATGATGACTTGACGTCGTCCCCACCTTCCTCCGAGTTGACCCCGGCAGTCTCTCACGAGTCCCCGCCATTACGCGCTGGCAACATAAGATAAGGGTTGCGCTCGTTGCGGGACTTAACCCAACATCTCACGACACGAGCTGACGACAGCCATGCACCACCTGTACACCGACCACAAGGGGGCCTACATCTCTGCAGGTTTCCGGTGTATGTCAAACCCAGGTAAGGTTCTTCGCGTTGCATCGAATTAATCCACATGCTCCGCCGCTTGTGCGGGCCCCCGTCAATTCCTTTGAGTTTTAGCCTTGCGGCCGTACTCCCCAGGCGGGGTACTTAATGCGTTAGCTACGGCACGGATCCCGTGGAAGGAAACCCACACCTAGTACCCACCGTTTACGGCATGGACTACCAGGGTATCTAATCCTGTTCGCTACCCATGCTTTCGCTTCTCAGCGTCAGTTACTTCCCAGAGACCCGCCTTCGCCACCGGTGTTCCTCCTGATATCTGCGCATTTCACCGCTACACCAGGAATTCCAGTCTCCCCTGAAGTACTCTAGTCTGCCCGTATCGCCTGCAAGCTTAAGGTTGAGCCCCAAGTTTTCACAGATGACGCGACAGACCGCCTACAAGCTCTTTACGCCCAGTAATTCCGGACAACGCTCGCACCCTACGTATTACCGCGGCTGCTGGCACGTAGTTGGCCGGTGCTTCTTATACTCCTACCGTCACTTTCGCTTCGTCGGAGTCGAAAGAGGTTTACAACCCGAAGGCCGTCATCCCTCACGCGGCGTCGCTGCATCAGGCTTCCGCCCATTGTGCAATATTCCCCACTGCTGCCTCCCGTAGGAGTCTGGGCCGTGTCTCAGTCCCAGTGTGGCCGGTCGCCCTCTCAGGCCGGCTACCCGTCGTCGCCTTGGTAGGCCATTACCCCACCAACAAGCTGATAGGCCGCGGGCTCATCTTGCACCGATAAATCTTTCCACCCCCGACCATGCAGTCGGAAGTCATATCCGGTATTAGACCCAGTTTCCCAGGCTTATCCCAGAGTGCAAGGCAGATCACCCACGTGTTACTCACCCGTTCGCCGCTCGTGTACCCCGAAGGGCCTTACCGCTCGACTTGCATGTGTTAAGCACGCCGCCAGCGTTCGTCCTGAGCCAGGATCAAACTCTCCGTTGAAGACTCACAATCACACCCGAAGGCGCAATCAAAAGTACAAACTAGAGTCCGAAAACCTAGCAAAACAAATCGCCAGCTGGAATTTAGCTGACTTAAATGTTCGGCCCTCCACACGGGGGT
>NZ_JBSGIP010000098.1:0-5696 GCF_053605105.1 Nocardia sp. NPDC003963 | reverse complement strand
GCCGGCGGCGCCGAGCCTGTCGAGGATCTCCCGGTGGAGTGCGTCGAATACGCCGGAATCAGCCCACACCATGAACCGGCGATGCGCGGTCGGGACGCTCACCCCGAACGACGGCGGCAGATGCCGCCACGCACATCCGCTGGTCAACACGAACACCACTGCGGTGAACACCGCACGTTCATCGACGGGAGCGGTGCCTCCGCCCTGCGGTCTGGGAATGAACTCCGGTAGCAGCGAGCCGCGCCTACACCACCGAAGGCGCGGTGACCACCTTGTCCGGCACGAACCCCAACCACGGCAACGTGCACAACGCCACCGAGTAACCCAGCCGATCCGTCGGTCCACGGCCCCGCACCGGCGCGACGAACGCGATATCGGCCGGGGTCAACGCGAAGAACCGGAACAACTCCTCGCGGCTGACCTCCGGAAACTCCCGCAGACGCGCCAACTCCTCGTCCGCTGACACCCGCGTCGCCATGAAACCGACCTCCACCACGCCGACCAACTCATCGGCAACCAAGCCGAGCACCAAACACGCTGCCCCGCAGTCCGAACCAGCCATCAACGCTCGTCAAGTCAACTTCGTTGTTTTCCGCGCGATTACTACCGGAACCCCTTTGCGACCAGACGGCGACCCGATGATGCCGCGGCAAACTCGCAGCGTGCTGATACGCATCCAGCACCCCGGTAGAGATCCGGCCACGGTCGAGCACATCATGACTGTTATGCCGCAGCCATTCTCGTAATGCGCCTACACGGCGATCATGAGCCTCGCCCCCATTGGGCCGGGCAAAAACGCTGGGTAACCCGGTGAAAAGTGGCGTTGAACGCCTTCGATATCACCTTTGAAGGCCGGCTCACCGCCGCACGGAAGTAACCGATCCAACCCGAGTCGCACCGTTCACTAGACCCGAATTTTGTTGTGTCGGAGAGTAACTGTGACCGAGATTACATATCCAGGAATGGGAAATTTGCGAGTTTCCCCTGACGCTAGAGTTGAATGCACGTGGTCATGCGATCGATTCACTGAACGTGATGACTTCGGCTCTGTGATCGGATTTTCGGAGAAGTCGGGCCAGCCCCGGTTTCCCTGTTCCTCGATCTCGGTTGCTACCGACGAGTGACGCAGTGAAAGTGGAGGTTTTCTTGAGAGGCCGCGTGCTGGTGATAGAGGATGCGGAGACTATCCGGGCCGCTCTGCGTACAGCATTGCGCGACCTGGGATACGAGGCGCGCGTTCGGGAGAACGGCAATAACCTCGAGGACGAGTTGGAACGCTTCCGACCCGATCTCGTCATCCTTGATGTGATGCTTCCGGGTCGTAACGGATTCGAACTACTCGACGTGGTTCGCCGGATGAGCACCGCCGGCACCCTACTCTTGACCGCCCGGGAAGGCGCGGACGATCGTCTCCGTGGTTTCGAAAGAGGCGCGGACGACTACGTCACCAAGCCGTTCTTACTCGCCGAGGTAACCGCTCGTATCAACGCCATACTCAGGCGAATGGGTCGCGCGGACAGTTCGATCAGAGTCGGCGATCTGATCGTGGATAGCGCTGCGGGGACGGCGATGAGGGACGGACAGACGATCGAGCTGACCGCCACGGAGTTCAAGCTGCTGGCATACCTGGCCGAGAATCGCGATCGGATTGTCCCGAAAAAGCAGATGCTCATAGCAGTATGGGGCGACGAGCACTACAGTATTAACTTGGTGGACGTCTTCGTAAGCATGCTCAGGCGCAAACTCGAGGCGCACGGCCCGCGACTTCTGCACACGGTTCACGGTCGCGGTTTCATCCTGCAGTGCAGAACCAACTCAGAAAAGAACCAACTGGCGCGAATCGAATAGCGGCAGGGCGAGAGAATTATTTGCATCGCTATCAGTAATGCAGCGCCGAATTGCCGGGGCCACAGCGCAGAAATTCCGCTTCCTGGCCCCGGCACTCCCAGACCAGCGCGCCCGGACACGAGCCCGGCGAAGCAAAACACTCCGCTCGCTGTACTTGCCTTCCCGAACCGGATCACCGGCGCCCCCGGATACACCACGCACACCGGATTTCACCTACCGCGGGAACCACCCACGACCGCAGCACAGACAATGCCCGAGAAGCCGATTCACCCTTCCAAGAGCGGCAGCGATAGCAAAAAAGTAGCGCCGACCCCGCCACGTGGGCTCACGCAGGTGAGGTCACCACCGTGGGCCCGGGCGATTCCCCGCGATATCGCCAGCCCCAATCCGGCACCATCGGAATGCCGGTATGAATTATTGCACAACTGTATCCCTCGCCCGAAAACGCGGTCGCGATCTTCTTTCGGAATCCCGGGTCCTGAATCTGCGACGACGACCACAATCCGGTCGGAGCGATGTGCGATGGTCACGGACACTCTCCCTCCGTCTCGTGTGACTCGGCAGGCGTTGTCGATGAGATTTGTTAGGATCTGGGCGATCCGGATCGGGTCGGCCACAACTGCCGTGCGGCCGATGGCATCGACATCTATCTCCACGCGGGAGTTGAACAGCCGGGCTCGATGGGCTTGCTCCGAGACCAGAGGCAGCATCTCGAATTCGATTCGGTGTAGTTCGAATTTTCCCGAATCCAACCGTGATATATCGAGTAGGTCATCGATCAACCGCGCTGCACGTTGCGTATCGTTCAGTACCAGGTGGTGGAGTTGGTTGAGCTCCTCCTCATCAGCTCCCGGCGGATGCGCGAGGATCGCTTCGACAGCCGCGCGGATCCCCGCGATCGGAGTCCGAAGGTCGTGCGCGGCTTCCGCAATGAGCGCTATCACGTCCAGCTCTGCTTCGCCGCCGCGCGCTTCTCCCTGCCCTCTACCGGTTCGTCCCGAGCCCGAGCACGGGAACATTCGACCATCGTCAGTTCCGCCTGGGGCCACTACAGTTACAAGTCGTTGCGTTCGTTCTCCGGCGGATCGCCGGAGAACGAACGAATTCTTTTCCATAACCATCAAGCGGCCTTTCACATGCCGAATTCAACATCGTACCCACTTTGGCTCCTCTAGCGGCGTGCGTCGCATGAGAGATGCCGAATGATGTCGCTGATGCTATTGTCGTGTATCGCTGGGACGGTGTCCGAAGTACTCTGAATAAGCATTACTGAAAGCCCCCACCGACGAGAATCCGAACATTTCCGCTAGCTGCGTGATCGTGATGTGCTTGCTTTCCGGATCCTGCAATCGCGTATGCGCAACACGCAGTCGTTCTTCCCTGATAAGCCGCCGCGGCGTGGTGCCGCTCTGTTGAAGGACGTACTGAACATAGCGAAGCGACCAACCCAGCGCGGTGGCGACGGCCTGGCCGTCGAGCGTGGGATCCACAGCGTGTTGGCGAATGTAGCGGCGCAGCGATGTTTCGACGTCACCGAGTCCGGGTCCTGATTTTGGACTCTGCTCACCGATGATTATCATGCACAGTAGTTCGACGAGCCGATCACAGCTTGCATCGAAGTAGGCATGCGTCAAGGACTCGCGTTCCTCGAATAGTGCCCTGACCATGTCTCCGACCACTCGTCCCAGCCCTTTTGATATTTCGACCTGCGTCGTTATCGGAAGACGCGAACCGAGGTGGTGCTCCATGTTCCGAGTCGGTACCGTCACGACGAATGCAGACGTTCCATCCTGTTGTGACATTTCGAATGGTTCTGCTGCGGTTCCGAAAACAGCCGAGCCGCTCACCAGATCCACGTTATCTCGATATCTCTCGAAATGCAGCCGGCCGGTAAGTGGGAAAATAAAACGATAGCCGGGATCCGATCCTGCTCGAATATCCTTCTCCGTACGACGATAGATGCTTTCCTTCGCTTTCCACAGTACCGACTGGTATTCTTTGGTACGCTGGCGAACGGCGGTTCCACGAAAATCCTCCCGGTATGGAGTATCGCAGCTCATGCGCCCCTGATATTCGTCAATCATTGCAGTCCAGTAGTCGATGCGGTGACGCGGCCGAACTTCACGTGTGTCACTTTTCTCGACAGTGTACCTACCCGGCGTCACTACAGTTCAGCTCCCGTTCTTCCCAAAGGCCGCGCTGAGGACAGCGTATTGACAGGACGACCGAATGGCACTCGCAGAAAGGTGCATCTCACGAAGTCTGCGCTGAGATGCAACGTTTACACGCCCAGTCGCAACTGTGCCGATACTCCGCGCCGCGTGAGCTTCACGCATGGTGAATCGAGTCGTTACTCACGCCTGTTCAGAGCGCATTCTTTTGGTACAGAGAGGTCCTCGCTGTTGTGGCCCGCCCCTCGTGGTCGGCGGGATAGATACACCACAGCAGGCGGAAGGTTCCGCCAGATCGTCCGTGTGATTACCACTTCATCGAATGTTGTTCTGAGGTACGCGAGTTGACGTCTGCCCGGCGGTGACCATCGAGTCCATGAGTAGGTGAACTGAGAGTAGGCGCCCCGGGGTGAGAGGGTTCTTGCAATGGTGTCGATGAGCTCGGCACCGTCGGGTCCCGCGAATGCTTGCCACGGCAGACCGCTGACGATGTGATCGACCTGCGAAATCCCAAGGGCCGTCAGGGTATTACCCAGGCCGGAAGCCGAGCCCCTGACCAGTTCGACCCGCGGACAGCGCTTGGACACGTAGTCGGCCATAACCGGATTCGACTCTATCGCGATATGCCGGCCTCGACCACCGAGTCGACACTGAATAGCCTCACTGAAAACACCTGTCCCAGGCCCGAGTTCGACAACAACCGCGTCATCGAGGGGCGGAAGTGCCGCTACCATCTGTGCTGTCAAACCCGAGGAGCTGGGAACCACCGATGCCGTGCGAAGGGGGTTACCGATGAATTCACGAAAGAAAATTGCACGTTCCGACCTGTCAGCCATTACACACTCCGAATATCATATGTGGCCCTGAAAGCATGTTCGTACGTACAAGGGGAAGGCAGAAACTCGCACGACCCTGTGGGTCGCGCTCGAGCCGGCGCGGTCCGGTTCGGACGAACCATCCGGGGATTCTTCTCACCCCCGGAAGCGACAGCCCCGTATGCAGCGCCCGTCTCGCGCCGCCGGTCAGCCCACACTCCCATGGCCTCGCCGTCACCGCGGAGGATCTGCCGACGAGAATTGCGGGATGGTCGAGCCTTACACCCTCCTCTATAACTACGACGTTAGAGTAACACATCACCCCACAGTTGCGACAAGTAAGTTGCAGTTAATCGAAGGGTTGAGGTTCCGATGTAGCCTTTAGAGTGTCAATCGAGCGAGGACGGATGCCTACTACCCCACCACGGCCACTGCGTGCCGATGCCGAACGAAGCGTGCGAGCCATCGTCGAAGCCGCGGAACGCGTGCTCAGCGAGAACCCGGCCGCGACGCTGGAGCAGATCGCAGAGGCCGCAGGAGTTTCCCGTGCCACCGTGCACCGGCGGTTCGCGAATCGCGACGACCTCATCCGAACCATGGGGATCGCGGCATGGCAGCAGATCCGCGACGCCATCACCGCCGCGCGTCCGCGCAGCGCACCGCCCTTGGTCGCGTTACATCAGGCAACGGCGAACATTATCGAAATCAAGCACAGCGCTCGGTATGCGCTGGATCACGTAGACTTCACCGACCCGGAACTCGTACGGGTTCAAGACGAGGTGTTCGCCGACTGCGACCTCGCCTTCACCCGCGCCCGAGCCGACGGCCACATCACGCCGGACACAGACCTGTCTTGGGCTCG
>NZ_JBSGIP010000097.1:0-5710 GCF_053605105.1 Nocardia sp. NPDC003963 | reverse complement strand
GCCCGCCCCGGTTCTGGAGCGACAGAGCGAAGGAGCGCAGCGACTGAGCGCCGGAGTGAAGAACCGGGGTTAATAGGGCCCCACCCCGCCCCGCCGAAGGCGGGGCCGATAGACACAGCTCAGATCATGTTCTTCTCGGCCATCCAGCGCATCACCTGCCAGCCGCAGAACACCGGGATCCAGCAGGTGAGTACTCGGTAGAGCAGAACCGACGGCACCGCCACCGCGGCGGGCAGGCCGAACGCGGCCAGACCGCCGATCAGTGCGGCTTCCACCGCGCCGACACCGCCCGGTGTCGGCGCGGCCGAGGCCAGAGTGCCACCGATCATGGTCACGATGGTCACCGTCACGAAAGTCGTGCCGCCACCGAATGCCTGCACACTGGCGAACAGGGCGAGCGCTTGTCCGAGGGTCAGCGCCGCGCAGCCCAGCACGATGATCACGCAGCGTTTCGGATCACGTGCCAGGACCGCCAGTTCGCCGACCACCTCCTGTACCTGTGGAAGCACCGAATTGTTGAGCCAGCGACGCAGTTTCGGCACGAACATGAAGGTGCCGACGATGCCCACCCCGACTCCGGCGATCAGGTAGAGCACGGTCGGCGAGGGGACGAAATGCGAGAGGTCCGCGGAAGTTCCGGCCGCGACACTGAACAGCACCAGTAGCGCGATATGGGTGCAGACCTGCACCGCCTGTTGCAGCGCCACCGCGGCGGTGGCCCGGACCGTCCCGACCCCGCCCTTCTGCAGGAAGCGCACGCTCAGGGCCAGCCCGCCCACTCGGGCCGGAGTGGTGGTCGCGGCGAAGGTGTTCGCGATCTGCATCAGCACCAGCGGCCAGTACTTCACCACGCTGGACGCGCACGCCCACAGTGCCGCGGCCGTTCCGAGGTAGGTGAGGGACGACAGTGCCAGGCCGCCCAGGGCCCACCACCAGTTGGCCTCTTTGAGCTGGGTGAAGAAGGTCGGGACCGCGCTGATGAACGGGTAGGCCACATAGACCAGACCGATCAGCAGGGCCAGCTGGATGAGGCTCTTACGGTTGAACCGGGTGATCTGCTCGGCTTCGATCCGGTCCTCGCCGGTCTGGGTGCGGACCTCTTCACGCGCGGCGGTGACCACCGATTTCCAGTGCGGGATGGATTTACGGATACCGCCCGGCATGGCGAATTTGGTGAGCCGTCGCGACGCGGTGAGCACAGTCTGTTCGCCGAGTGCGCCGATCGCCGCGCGTACCGCCGGTTCCGCGCCGAAAACCGCCGTCATGGATACCAGCAACTGGGCGATATCGGATTGGAGCTGGGCATCCGAGGCGCATAGTTCCGCCGCGGTGAATCCGCCGAACAGTGCTCCGCCGGGCCCTATCCGGATCTCGGCGGGTCGTAGTTCACCGTGGGCGATCCCGCGTTCGCGCAGCACCGTCAGGGCCCGCCATACCGAATCCAGTGCATCGGTATCGCCGGGATCCTGTTCGATCGAGCGTCCGGCCGGCAGCGTATGCGAATACAGCATCCAGCCGCGGGGCAGGCCCGAGACCGTTACCGGTCGGTGCGCGGCCAGGTCGAGTTCGTCGAGGGCGATCGCCATGAGTGCGCGATGTTCCACCGCACGATGCATGGAGCCGTGCAGCGGGGCAGTCTCACTGGAGCGGAAGGTCAGCCAGCGCCACAACTGGCGTATCGCGCTGAGCGAGCGTTGATTCTTGCCGTACAACTCGACCACCAGCGCACGTTCACGTTCTTCCACGGTCGCCGAGAGCATGAGCGCACCCGGTCCGGCCGGCCGGACGACGGTGAACCGGGTGACGGTGTAGCCGTGCCGGGCCAGCTGCCGTACCGCCGCGTCCAAGGGCACTTCCAGGGCCGGTGTTCCCACCAGCAGGACGATCACCGCGCCCACCAGCCAGCCGACCACCAAACCGAACATGGCCCGGGCCGGGACCACCGTGCTGACCACCAGGTGGATGGGTGCGAAGGCCAGCAGCAGCACCCACAGCCAGCGCCGGGGCCGCACCGGCAGCCATGGGCTGGCGACGGTGAGTACCGCGGCCAGCATGGCGATCCAGCGGGGATCGTCCAGGAACTGCTGCAGGAAGGTCTTGTCGTCCAGATTCTCCGGGACCTGCAGATGCCATTGCGGGGCCGATAGTCCGCTCGGTGTGATGGACAGCAGCAGTACCGCGGTCAACCCGGCGGTGGCGTAGCCGGCGAGTAGTTTCCATTGCCGTCCGAAGGCCAGTTCCACCAGGATCGCGAACGGCAGGATGAGGATGGCGATCCCGTACAGCAGGTAGACCAGGTTCGACTGGTCGGGATTGAGGAATCCGACGATATTGGAGACCGAACGTTCCAGCGCCAGCCATTCGGGCCGGGTGATCAGCGAACCGGCGATAACGACCGCCACACCGATCGCCGCGAAGACGACACGCAGGATATCGCTGGTCCGCCGGGTGAGCGGTTGTAGGAGACTGCCCGTGACCGGGATCTCCTGCCCATCGACTCGCATGTCGTATCGGTACTTTCGGATCGAGGTGAAGCTGACGGGCCGGTCACGACCACCAGCAGGTGAGTATGCAGGACCCCGAGCCGGACGATACACACCAACACGCTGTCAGAATCCAGGGGTGAGTGGTGATCAACGCATCTGTTTGGTAGGGGACTCCTTCGTCGCCGGTGTCGGCGATCCGCAGGCACTGGGCTGGACCGGCCGGTTGACGGCGCATGCCCGGGCCGCGGGGGCGGCACGGACCGTGTACAACCTGGGGGTGCGCGGGCACACTTCCGCCGATATCGCCGCGCGGTGGTCCGCGGAATGCCTGGTGCGGTTGCCGGTCGAATCGGACGGACGCGTGGTGTTCTCCTTCGGAGTGAACGACACTGTGTTCGTCGACGGCCGACCTCCGGTCGAGGCGCAGAGTTCGGCCGCGAATCTGTCGGTGCTGCTCACCACCGCCCGAGCCCAGGGATGGCCGGTGCTGGTGGTGGGTCCGCCGCCGGTCGAGGACGCCGGGCACAATCGGCGGATCGAGGAACTGGACCGGAGCTTCGAGCGGATATGCGCCGAATTCGAGGTCCCGTACGCCCCGTCCTTCCGGCTGCTGGCCGACGACCCCGTCTGGGGGGAGCAGGTGCGGGCCGGGGACGGGGCGCATCCGGGAGCGGAGGGCTACGCGGTTTTCGCCGACCGGCTGTTGCCCACGTGGCGGCAATGGCTGGGCTACTGATTGCTCCCCGGGATAAATAGGATAGAATTTCCGCAAATTCGATATCCTCACCGGAAAATGTCCCAGACGGTGCGTTCGATCGCGGCCGCCGAGCGTTCAGCCGCCGGCCGGTACACCCGGCGCCGGCTCGCGCCGCATCACCGCGAAGATCTCCCCGAGTTCGGGTACCGACCGCTCCAGTTCGGCACCGAAGTCGCATTCGCACTCCAGCTGGCTCAACGTACCCACCAGGGTGAGCGCGGCCCGCGCGAACGGAGTGCACTCCGGCGGCAGGGTCAGCTCCCGCATCACATTCGTCAGTCGCAGGGCCGTGGTGCGCAGCACCTGTTTGCGCAACCACGGTGTGGTGATGCGGAACCGCGGGTACCGGACCGGCTCCGCACACGCCGACAGCGCCGCGTCGAGCGCCGTCGCGTCGAGAGTCCGCCCCGGAAAAGCGAACCCGTGCGTACGCACTGCCGACTCCAGGGCCGCCGGATCGCCGTTGAAGATCGCATCGCACATCTCGACCACCAACCGGGTGAACCCCGGATGCGGCCACGGCGCGCAGGCGCCGAAATCCACCACTCCGAGCCGGCCGTCGGCCAGCAGGCGCAGATTGCCGGGATGCGGGTCGCAGTACAGCAGCCCGTGCTGCTCCCAACCCGTCAGCACGAAACGCATCATCGCCTCGCCGACCCGGTCCCGCTGGGCGCGGCTCCCGGACTCGATGATCCGCGCGGCCGGAATACCGTCGAGCCATTCCGAGACCAGCACATCGCCCCGCTGCGCCAGAACCTCCGGCACCCGGAATTCGGTACTCCCGGTATACACCCGGGCGAAGGCCCGCTGGTTTTCCGCCTCGGCCGCGTAATCCAGTTCCGCGCGCACACTCTCACACAGGGCCTCGGTCACCGATTTCACATCCGCGCCCGGCAGGAACACCGATGCCAGCGTGGAGATCCGCCGCAGCTGCACCAGGTCCGACTCCACCGCCGCCCGGGCGCCCGGATACATGACCTTCACCGCGACCGCCCGGCCGTCGTGCCAGACCCCGCGATGCACCTGACCGATCGACGCGGCCGCCGCCCGGCGGTCGTCGAACTCCAGGAACAGGTCCCGCCAGTCCGGACCCAGATGTTCGGCCAGCACGGTGTGCACGGTGGTGGGCAGCATCACCGGCGCCGAATCCTGTAACCGGGCCAGCGCGACCTGGTACGGAGCGGCTATATCGCGCGGCAGGGCGAGCTGATAGATCGCCAGCAACTGGCCGAGCTTGGCGGCGCAGCCCTTCAACTCGCCCAGTACCTCGAACATGTGCTGGGCGGTGCGGGTCTGGATATCCCGGTTGACCTCGGCCGGTGGACGCCCGAGCGCCCGGCGGCCCGCGCCCGCCGCCTGCCGGCCCGCGAACGCGACCGGCAGCGCTACGAGCCGGGCGCTGCGCAGCGCCCGGCGCACCGGTGGTGTGCCGGCATCACGTCGACTGCTCATACCTCATCCCCAGAAGCGATTCGCCTGTTCTCCTGTGCAGTCTGGCATATTTGCGCATAGACTGTCTGGGACGTAAAAGCTGCCGAGAAAGGTGCATCCATGGGGTCCCGCACGGTGGTCGCCGATGTCGCCGACGAACTGGCACGGCGGGTCGCCGCAGGGGAATATCAGCCCGGTGAGCTGATGCCCTCGGTCCGGCAGGTCGCCGAAGAGTTCGAAATGAACCGGGCAACCGCCCAGCTCACCCTCGGCCGACTGGAGTCCTACGGATTCGTCGAAGCCAGGCGCGGTAAGGGATTCACCATCCGGGAAGTCCGCGCGGCAGGTGGACTGGACGTCTACCGTCACCTCTTCCGGTTCTCCATTCCGATGCCCGAGGTCGCGATCGAGATGTTCCGCGATATCGTCGAAGTCGAACGCGGCATCGTCATGGACGCCCTGCTCTCCTACACCGGCCTCGCCCACGGCGTGGCCGCGGCGGCCGGCGCCGACCTCGCCGAACTGAAAACCGAGATCGACACCCTGGAAACACTGGCACGCCTGGACGTCCCCGACTACCGCCGCATCCTCGCCATCGAGATCGGCGTCGTTCGAAAGCTCCTGGTAGCGCTCGAATCCAGCATGCAGCGCGCCATCCTGAACTCCATCGGCGAAATGGTGCTCGAAGTCCCCGAAGCAGTCGATGCCTACTTCGCCGGCGCCGCCGATCTCCACGTCCTGGTATGGCGGGCACTGATCGCGGTCTGGGAATCGGAATCCGGCCCCACCCCCGCCCAATTGGCACTGTTCGAAGACCTTTTCGGCATGTACCACAACAAGGTCGTCGCCAGGTTCGAAGAAATACTCGGCGCCGAAAACGAAGCCGAAGAAGTCCACGCAGCCACCGCCTGAGCTGTGTTCATGGCGCCGCCTCCGGCGGCGCGGGGTGGGGCCCTATCAACCCCGGTTCTTCACTCCGGCGCTCAGTCGCTGCGCTCCTTCGCTCTGTCGCTCCAGAACCGGGGCGGGCCCCACC
>NZ_JBSGIP010000096.1:0-5768 GCF_053605105.1 Nocardia sp. NPDC003963 | reverse complement strand
AGAGCTGCATTAATTTGCAGTGCCTATTGCGGCGCTTTCGGCGCCGCGGGGTGGGGCCCTATTAACCCCGGTTCTTCACTCCTTCGCTCAGTCGCTGCGCTCCTTCGCTTCGTCGCTCCAGAACCGGGGCGGGCCCCACCTGCGAATGATGACCATCCGGAGTGGACGGGAGGTGTGTGGTTCCGTGTTCGGCTGTATGGGTCGGGTCGGCATGTAGTGCTGGGGAAGCTCGATGGATTCCAGGGGGCTGAATGCGTATGTTCGGTCGCCGAACCTCTCGTTTCGTCGCTGTGGAACCGGGGGCCTGCCCGCCGAGGTGGACTATCCGGAGTGGGCGAGATGTGCGGTGGACGTCTGCTCCGGCTGCCCGGCCGGACCACTACCGGGCAGGTCTCGACTGTTGTCGGCCTGTCGGCCTGTCGGCCTGTCGGCCTGTCGGCCTGTCGGCCTGTCGGCCTGTCGAGTTGTCCGGGTGTTCGGTCGCTGCGCCTTTTTCGCTCGATAACCCGGAAATCGGGGGGAGGGCTCGGCCGCCGATGTGGGCTGTTCGGAGCGAGCGAAGGGTTGTGTGGTCGTGTACTTCGGCCGGGGGTACAGCTACGAGTGTTCGAGTCCGGCTGTCGCCGGCCCCGGGGAATTGGTTGCGTGGTCGGTAGCCGCGTTCTGTTGCTCGGGAACGGGGCGGGTCCGCTAGCTCGGAGGCGGACGAATCTCTACCGAACGGGTCGACTCGAGTGCGCGGGGTCGTCGCCGCACCGACCTGTGGACGGATGTGAATAAACTCGGGCCGGTGTTGCACGACGAAGGTGGGCGCGGGGTTCCGATACTGCTGCTGCACGGGTTGATGGGTAGTGCCCGGACCTGGCAGGACCAGGTCGAATGGTTGCGCGACCACGGGCGGGTCTTCACCTTCGACGCCGCCGGGCACGGGCGGCCCGCGCCCGGCGAACTCACCACCGACGCGTTCGTGGCCGATCTCGCCGAAGCCACCGCGCGGATCGGCGAGCCGATGACCGTGATCGGGCATTCGATGGGCGGTCTGCACGGATGGGTTTTCGCGGCCACGTATCCGAACCGGGTGCGTGGGCTGGTGGTCGAGGATATGGCGCCGGATTTCACGGGCCGGACCGCGGCGCACTGGGCCGCCATGGTCGAGGCCTGGCCGCAGCCGTTCCCGGACGAGGCGGCGTTGACGGCGTATTTCGGGCCGGTCGCCGGACGCTATTTCCGGAATTCGTTCGAACGGGGTGCCGACGGTTACCGGCTGCACGGGGACGTGGCGACGTTCCGGGATATCTCGGAGGAATGGGGCACCCGTTCGTTCTGGCGGGAATGGGACCGGCTGACCGTGCCGGCGCTGCTGCTCGAAGGCGAGTACACGATCACTCCCGAAGGTCAGATGCGCCGGATGGCCGAACGGCATCCGGATGCCGAACACGTCCTGATCTCCGATGCCGGGCATCTGGTGCACGATGATCAACCCGCGCGCTACCGGACCGAGGTGGAGCGCTTTCTCACCCGGATCCTGCGGACCGCTCCCGCGGCCTGAACCGGTTACCGGTCAGCCCTCACCGGCGAGCGCGAACCGGCCGTCGTCGGTCTGTTCGATCAGGCCGTCGACCAGCAGCGAATCCAGCGCGCGGTCGCGCTGACCGGGATCACGGGTCCAGGCCAGATCCAGCCGGACGCGTTCCACCGGGGTGTGTGCTGCCCGCAGGACATCGAGCAGGCGGCCCCGGGCCTGCCGGTCGGTGCCCTCGTACTTCTGGGTCCGGCGCGCCGATTCGGTGACCGGACGGCCCGCCGTGACCCACGCGCAACGCGGTAGCGGGCAGCGTTCGCAATCCGGGGTCCGCGCGGTGCACACCGTGGCGCCGAGTTCCATCAGTGCCGCCGAGAACACCGCGGCCCGGTCCACCCGGGCGGGCAGCAGCGCCTCGGTCTCCCGCAGATCCCGCGTCGCCGGATTACCGGCCTCCCCGCGACCGTGTACGGCCCGCGCCACCACCCGGCGGACATTTGTGTCCACCACGGGAACTCGCTGCCCGTAGGCGAAGCAGGCCACCGCACGCGCGGTGTACGCGCCGATACCGGGCAGACCTAGCAGCACCTCGACATCGTCGGGTACCCGGTCGCCGTGTTCGGTGGCCAGGACACCGGCGCATTCGTGCAGTCGCAGGGCGCGGCGCGGATAGCCGAGCCTGCCCCAGGCTCGCAGTACCTCGCCCGCGCTCGCGGCCGCCATCGCCGAGGGCACCGGCCAGCGCAGCACCCACTCGCGCCAGATCGGTTCCACTCGGGACACGGGCGTCTGCTGCAGCATGATCTCGCTCATGAGGATCTGCCAGGCGCTCACCTCGGGCCGCCGCCACGGCAGGTCCCGGGCGGTGCGGGAGTACCAGTCGATCAGAATGTCGGAGTCGATCGCACCGGGTTCGACCACACCGGCCGCGCGTCCGCCCACATCCGGATTTCCGGTACTCGTGCTGCTCACCCGACCCGCTCCGTTCAGCTCACCGTGCAATTCCACCGGTTCGGCGCGGATGGACGCCGCGCTGTAACGGGACGGAAGCAAGCCGGCACATCAAATCGTGCAGAATGGACACATGCCTCAGTCCAACCCGGTAAGTGCCTGGAAGTCGCTGCGCGAAGGAAACGAGCGCTTCGTGAACGGCACGCTGCTGCATCCTAGCCAGGGGGCCGCCGATCGAGCCAAGCTCGTCTCCGGCCAGCATCCGACCGCCGTGCTGTTCGGCTGCGGGGATTCCCGAGTCGCGGCGGAATTGATCTTCGACCAGGGCCTCGGCGATATGTTCGTGGTCCGCACGGCCGGCCATGTGATCGATGCCGCGGTGCTGGGGTCCATCGAATACGGCGTCGGCGTACTCGACGTCCCGCTGATCGTGGTGCTCGGGCACGACAGCTGCGGTGCGGTCAAGGCGACCCTGAACGCGCTGGACGGCGGTGAGGTGCCCGGCGGGTTCATCCGCAGCATCGTGGAGAAGGTCACGCCGTCGATGCTCATCGGACGCCGCGAAGGCCTCGAATCGGTGGACGAGCTCGAGGCCCGCCACGTCGTGGAGACCAGCCGCCTGCTGATGGAGCGGTCGATGATCGTGTCCGATCGGGTACAGGCCGGTAAATGCGCGATCGCCTGTGTCACCTACAAGCTGGTCGACGGCCAGGCGAAACTGCATCGCGTGGTCGGCAACATCGGTGAAACTGTCTGACCGCCCGGCTGGGCCGTCCGCGCCACCTTCGGGTGTGCCGCTGACGGCCCTCGCCGCCCGATGCGCTTACCGTTGACACGTGTTGGAACCGACAGGACCGTTACCGCCGGAGATCTACTGGCGGCGTCGCGTGTTCGCCATCGGAGCGCTCGTGGTCGCACTCGCGGTGGTGATCTGGCTGGTCGTCACCGTCGCCCGCGGGGGTGATTCACCCGATGCCGCGGCGGCGGCATCGACATCCGAGACCACCGCACCCGCACCGAGTCCACCCGTGTCGTCCACGACAGCGAGCAGTACCCGCGCATCCACGACGGCATCGGGCACCCGCAGCACCGAACCCACTCCGGCGGCGTCCGGGCAGTGCGCGGACCAGTCGCTGGCGATCAAGGTCTCGGTGGGCCAGCCCACCTATCGGATCGGTGCGGAACCGGTGTTCGGGATCGTGATCACCAATATCTCCGGCGAGCCCTGCAGCCTCGATATGGGGTCCGGCCTGCAGCGGGTATCGGTGCACTCGCTCGACGGCGGACGCCAGCTCTGGGCGAGCACGGATTGCTACCCCGACGGCGAACCCGATGTCCGGACACTCGATCGCGGCGAACAGGCCGCGTTCACGGTGACCTGGAAGGGCGCGACCTCGCAGCCGGAATGCGCGGGGGAGCGGGTGCAGGTCCCCGC
The DNA here is from genome assembly GCF_053605105.1 of Nocardia sp. NPDC003963. Classification (NCBI taxonomy): domain Bacteria; kingdom Bacillati; phylum Actinomycetota; class Actinomycetes; order Mycobacteriales; family Nocardiaceae; genus Nocardia; species Nocardia sp. NPDC003963. Next base: position 1,860 of record NZ_JBSGIP010000096.1, on the reverse strand, counting down.
GGGTGCCTACAACGTGGTGGCACAGATCGGTTCGGTGCGCAGCGCACCCGAACCCTTCAACATCGCCTGACCCGGGCTATTTCTTGGTCAGGCCGGCCACCCGCAACGCGCCGCGCAGACTGGCGGCCTCGTGCAGTTTCATGGGCGTGGCCCCGGCATCGGTACCGGGCGGGACCACCGCGGTGGTGAACCCGAGCCTTTCCGCCTCGGCGAGCCGCCGGGTGGTGGAGGTGATCCGGCGGACCTCTCCGGCCAATCCGACCTCGCCGAGGATCACCCAACCGGGCGGTAGCGCGGTATCCCGGGCGGCGCTGGCGATGGCCAGCGCGATGGCGAGATCCGCGGCGGGTTCGGTGAGCCGCATACCGCCCACGGTGGCCGCGTAGACATCCTGTTTACCGACATAGAGCCCACACCGGCTCTGCAGTACCGCCAGCACCATGGCGACCCGGTTGTAGTCGAGTCCGCTGACGGCGCGGCGGGGCGCCGGGTTCTGCGTTTCGACGGTCAGCCCCTGCACCTCGCCGACCAGCGGCCGTTTCCCGTCCATCGCCACGGTGACCGCCGTACCGGGTACCGAATCCGACCGGTGATGCAGAAAGAGACCGGAAGGATCTGTCACACAGGCGATTCCGTCGTCGTGCAATTCGAAACAGCCCACCTCGTCGGCGCTGCCGAACCGGTTCTTGATACCGCGCACCATCCGCAGTGTGGTGTTCTTGTCGCCTTCGAACTGCAGCACCACGTCCACCAGATGTTCCAGCGTGCGCGGCCCGGCCACCGCACCGTCCTTGGTGACGTGCCCCACCAGCAGTACCGCGATCCCGCTCGCCTTCGCCAGCGATGTGAGTGCCGCGGTCACCGCCCGCACCTGGGTGACACCCCCGATCACACCGTCGGTATCGGCGGCCAGCATCGTCTGAACCGAATCGACCACCAGCAGAGTGGGTTTCACCTGATCGACATGTCCCAGCACCACCGAGAGATCCGATTCCGCGGCCAGATACACCCGATCGTGCACCGCACCCGTCCGGTCGGCCCGCAACCGCACCTGTCCCGCCGATTCCTCGGCGGTCACGTAGAGGGCCCGCTCGTCACGCTGCCGCGCCCAGCGATGGGCCACCTCGAGCAGCAGAGTCGATTTGCCCACCCCGGGCTCCCCGGACAGCAGTACCACCGACCCCGCGACTATCCCGCCGCCCAGCACCCGGTCGAGCTCGGAGACCCCGGTGGGCCGTGCCGTCGTCGTCTGTGAGTCGATCCGGGAGATCGGCGCGGCGGCAGTACTCGGCAGCATCGCCTTGCGCACCGGCCCCGCCGCCGCGGCAGCCACCGGCATCGCCTCGTCCACGGTGCCCCAAGACCCGCAGCCGGGACATTTACCGACCCATTTGGCGACTTCGTGCGCACACTCCGAACACCGATAGACGGCTTTGTTCTTGGTCACTGCCACAGCCGCACCCTACGCAAGCGCGCCGACATCTTGTCGTCGGCGCTCGAGTGGGTCGCGGCTTCGTGGGTGCCCGAACAGTGCGCGGCATTGTGTGCGAGCGGTGGGAGTCGCACCTGGCGCCAACGGGGATCGGAACCGCCATCCGTAGCCGCCAGTGATGCGTCCGGGCCCGGACGCCGACCCGGATCTCGAATGCTCCCGCCACCCACATGAGGTCGAGTCCTGCGAGACACCACAAAGTGGGGATCCATCCCACCGCACCGCCCCGCATGCCGACCGGTCCGTCGATGCCCCCCGCAACCCCCCGAGTCGAGTCTTACGAGACACCGCAAAGGGTTGAGGCCCGTCCCGCCGTTCAGGCCTCGAAGCGCATGCGCCGAAGGCGCGAGTCTCGAGGCCTGAACGGC
>NZ_JBSGIP010000095.1:0-6950 GCF_053605105.1 Nocardia sp. NPDC003963 | reverse complement strand
CGAGCCCAAGACAGGTCTGTGTCCGGCGTGATGTGGCCGTCGGCTCGGGCGCGGGTGAAGGCGAGGTCGCAGTCGGCGAACACCTCGTCTTGAACTGTGCTCATCGACCATCGACGCGATCTTCACCGTCTTGCCATCCACAGTGGAGTCGAACTGGAAATCCAGCGCCACGTCACCTTCGGGGCGTCGGCCTCGATCGCCGGTATCGATGAGAACCCGGCTCGTTTGCGTGGGTGATGGGCCCGCGCCTGCAGGCCCTCGGACCGTCACAACCGGTGCACCCGCTTGATGTCCACGTAGCTGCCCTCGTCGAATCGCAACGCCGCCCACGCACGGCGGAACCCGTGACCGGGATGATCGACCGCATACGAGCGTAACCACACCGCAAACCTGGATCCGGATCGATCGGGGCCTGAGGAGCCGGCAACCGCCGATACGTCGAGCGATGTAACCCAACGACTCTGCACGCGAACCGTTCCGACATACCCATCACCTCTTTGAGCGTGTCCACGACGCGGCGTCCAGCCGTTGGGCTCACCATTTTCCCTTGGCGATCTCCCGCAGCGCGTCTTTCTCCAGCTCGGCGTCGGCCAGCAGCCGCTTCAACCGGGCGTTCTGTTCCCGCAGCTCCTTGAGCTCTTTAGCGGCGTCGGTGTCCATCCGCCGTACTGTCGGCGCCAGTTATGCAATGTCGCCGCGGATACTCCCAGATTGCGGCGATCTCCTCACCGGTAGCGACCCCGGCGGTGAGTTCGTCGGCACGGCACAGCTTCTCCCACGATGTCATCGGCGGAATGCCGCTTGCGTCCTGCCATGTTCCCAGTGTCCCTTCTGGCCCTCATCAGGGCCGATCAAGGACTCTAATCCCGGATGGACTCATTCACCGGGGACAGGCCACGGGGTCTTACCCCTATTTCACCGGGTGAATGGCCCCGGTTCCGTTCCGCAAGAGGGCAGTGGATAGTAGGAAGACCAGGAGGAGGCCGAGGTTGAATGCCGCACCGCTGAGCCAGGTGCCGATGGGTTCGGGTAGCAGGACAGCGATCACTGTTCCGATAGTGATGAGTGAGATCGGGTTGATGATCAGGGCGAACCATCGTGGCCAGGCAGTACGGTCGAGCGCGACGATCACAGCGAGGGCCAGCAGCGCGGCGCCGATAGTCACGATCGGCAAGTACCAGGCGATCTGCAGGACGTAGTGGTATTGCGTTGCCAGATCGAGAAGCGCGGGATGCGCGTCGGCAGGGGTGACGGTTATGGTCTTGTAGACCATGCCGAGGTAGTAGTAGCCGGCGTGGCCCAGTGGCGCCCAGGCGAAACCGGCCAGCAACATCACCAGCACCGGGATGGCCCAGCGGCGACCTGAGGGTTGCAGCCCTCGGAACAGGTGCCAGCTCCCGGCGAGGTAGAAGATGATGCCTACGTTGGCGACGAGCGCACCCGCCGCCAGACGTATCGCTGATGACGGAAGCATTGTGGCTGCCTTGTCGGTATCGACGTCGGCTGCGTAGGTTTCGAGGATGAGTGGGTAGTCGGTTGATGGCGCGTTCGCGCCGATGAGCAGGATATCGCCGAGTGTCCACAACACAGCGCCGAAGATTCCGGCGACGCCGGTCAGTCGCAGTGAGCGAAGGGATGTGCCGTTTGTCATCGATTTCCTCCGGGGTAAGTGCTCGTCGCGCTGTCTCAGCCGAGAAACGGCACGCCGATCGCTGCCGCGGCCACCGCGGTGCCTATCGCGATCGCCGCACCCAGTTGGGCGGTATTGAGCAGTTGATGTCGGCGGATCCAGACGAGTACTGCCCCCGTGGTGGATAGGGCGACCGCTGCCGCAGTGACCATTCCGGGTGAGTAGTCCCCGAACCACGCCGCGCTGGCGAGGTGGAACACGGCATTGACTGCGAATTGCCACTGGAACGCGACCGCCATGACCGACCAGTTGAGATGGGTGTTCGGCGCCAGTGCCCGCTATGAGCACAGCAGCACGATCAGGATCAGCGGGATATGGCCGACCGCGAACTTTTCGGTGGTCAGCGGTGCAAAATACTCGCTCACCCAGGCTGCGAACTGTGGAAGCTCCTCGAGGGTATGGGCGATAAACACCGAGAAGGGTGTCAGTAGTACCAGTGGTCGCAGCTGCGAGGTGTCGATCGCCGGAAATCGTGAGCCGGTGGTTGTGGTGGCGGTGGTCATTGATACTCCCAATTAGTTAATACATGCGAATGTGACTATATGTCATGCGACGGGTGGTTGCCACGCTCTTCCGACGATCGACTCCCGACGCCAACGGCGGGCTCTGGCATCTCACCCTCACCGAAAGAGGGTCGGTTCGCCGGGCTCGCTCTGGTTGCCGGACCTGGAACATCGCATCCCGGTAGGAGATCCGCCCGGACGTTTCGGACTACCGCGTCGACGGTCCGGCCGATAGCGTGCTCACCGAATCTTTGCTGTTGCGAAACGGTCCGGGATGGCGCTCGCGGCGTGAGCATCGGATCGGGTGGCCCGGTGAGCGAGGGCCTGGTTTGCGGGGTTGGGCACTGCTCGGTGTTCCGTGGTCGGCCTCGTACCGTCCGAGCAGTGCTCGATCAGCGGGTCGCGGAGACGCTGGCACCGGGGGCTTGAGACCGGTTGATCGATCATCACCAAGAGTACTGGGCCGGGGGCTCGGTCGGCATGGGCGGCGAACCGGGAGATGTTCTCGGCGAAAAGCTGTTTGGCGTGCAGAGTGGATCTGGGAGGTCGGGCACCCAGGACCGGGCCCGGGTTCAGTGCGTTTATCGCTGCGGCTTCGGCCCAGGCCGTACTCACGGTGAGGTGCAGTCGAGAGGGTTTTCGTCGGTGTTCTGAGAGAGGCCGGTGAGACGCTGCTACTGTGCCAGAGAATGTAGGGTCCGGCGGGGTTGTCAGTGGAGGTGTGGAGAGTGGCGCGCAAGGTTGTGGTGACCGTGATCGACGATCTGGATGGCGCGTCCGCCGCCGCTGAGACCGTCTCGTTCGGTCTCGATGGGGTGGGCTACGAGATCGACCTGTCCGAGGCGAATGCGCGGGAACTCCGTGCCGGCCTCGGGAAGTGGATTCCCTTCGCGCGCAGAGTCGGGGGACGAAGTCGAGCCAAGGCTCCTGCGGTGGGTCGGCAGAAGGACGCGAAGGCAGTGCGGGAGTGGGCACGCCGCAATGGGCATGATGTGCCCGAGCGTGGCCGTATCCCTTCCCTGGTGCTCCAGGAATACCAGCGGGCGGCGAGCTGACTGCAGGGCGAGCCCGGCCGATCGCGTGGACGCGGAGAGTGTCGTCGGGCCGCTAGCTTCATGCCGGTACTCGAACCGGGCTCGCGCCGGAGGCGATGCTGCCGTTCATCGGGTTGACGGTGGACGACGATCTCGCGGCTGCCGGTCGGGCGCCCTCTGGCCGCGGCCCGGCTCGCCATCGAGACCCCGCGGCGCCGAACCTGGACCGGCACGGTTGGCAGCGGTAGCAGGTTCTCGGAAGCATGCCGACTCTGGAAACCACTGCCGAGCTCGCCGGTGCGTCGATGGGGTTGCCCGGTGACGGATTCGCCATGCTGGGCGCACCCGACTCGATTCCGGCAACCATCGATGGTGTCGCTGTCTCCACGAAGTTCCTCGCGTGGATGGTGGGTTACAACAGTCGTCCGGTGGCCGAGTTGGTACAAGACTTCCCGGCGCGGACGGAAAAAGGGGAAACCCGGCCGCGGAACCTCGCTGAACTGCTGTTGCGTGAACTCTGGTGGTGCTAGAACCGGGTGGCGGAAATTCCGTCTTCTGCTCGCATCGGCCCGGGAATCGGGGTGGGTCCTGGATCCGAGCAACCCGGAAAGTGAGAGCGGGCGCCTTATCCGGGCAGATCGACCGTCACCATCTCCAGCACGCCCTGGTGATCTTGTCGGGTGGCGCGGTGCCGGTCTATTGAGACGGTACCCGACAGCTTCCCAAGTTCAAGTGGGCGTCCGACGAGGCCAGCGCGCTTCTGATAGGCACTGAGCGAGCGGGATCGAGACGAGAGGGTCGGAAGCCGTCCGGGTCGTATTGGATCGACAGGCTGGGACCAGCCAGCAGAATGCCTTGCACTTGCGGGCGATTTGTGAAGCTCGACCAGCATCTCGCGACACGAGGCCTCGCGATCAGCGCGCTTTCCGGTGTCAATAACTTCCTGCAGCTTCTGGAACATGAGGAGTTCATCGACGTCCAATGCGTTCCCCCCGTACTTGGACGCAGAGCAGCGCCTGGCGATCGCTCCATTGCTGTACGAGGACACCTCGCTGCTGGTGGTGAGCAGGCTGTTCGAGGGTGGAGGTCCGCGTGTGAACGTTGTCATCATCTCCACCGACCAGCATGCCGTTCGGTTCGGGCCACTGGTCGGCAAACAAGCGCAGTCGATCGGCAGCCTGGCGATCGTGACACCCGAAAGCTCGATGCCGGCCTTTCTGCAGGACGGGTTGGTCACCGATCCCGGTAATCCCCCTGGCCCGAACGCTCGGATCGAGGCAATCCTGCTGGAAGTGAAGGGACTTGTCGACTACACCCGTGCGGGAGTGATCCTCGAACAACACCTGTCTAAGGAAGTGGCCGAAGCCTTCGATTTCGTGCCCGCGGCTTGGACGAGCACGGTTGGGATCGGTTGTCGGCGCTGCGCCACGACCCGCCGTGAGGTCGCGATGGATGTGGTTTGTCCGTTGAGGTATGCGCGCCCTGGGCCGCTTGCCATCGTGGGTATGCTCGGCAGAGCCGGGAGCTGAAGGAATCCTGAAGGTGTGGCAGTAGCTCTTTCTGATTCGGGTTGTTGCGGTGTCTAATTAGGTCAATTGGTTCCAGCCTGGTCACTGGAAAATACGAGGAATTTGCCACTGCTCTTCACGGGTTGATCTTTTCGGCGAGGTCGGATTGGTTTGGATGAGTTTTCCGACCGTGTCAGGTCCGATGTGCCGTAGTGCAGATGATGCCGAGTTGGGCTTTTGTAATCTTCTTTCCCGCCGGGTAATAGGTTCGCGCAGCTGCCTGCCTATCACAGATTCGAGGGTATTCAATGGTTCCTGGAAAGCTCGAGCTTCGATGAAATCTCGGCTGCCTCGGGCGCTGTGGTTCGACGAAGGTTGCATCAGCGGGGGAGAGCCATACGGTGCGAGGTGTGATAGCAATTACTCGCGGCGCCCGTTCACGGACGGAAAACTGGTCACTGTAGTGGTTTTCAGTGGTGGTGCTCGCTTTGGGACACATCGCGCCCCCGCGGATCCGTCGAACGTTGACACCCATGAGTAGCACTCGGTCTTTTGTCCGGCCGGCCCGCATGGTGCGCGGCCCCAAGGCCCCCGCCGTGACTGAGCTCCGGCTGCAGCCACCCACCGAGCTGCCCCGGCCCGTGCCGATGTCCAGGCTCCGGATGATCATGCCCGTGATCATGGTGGCGGCAATGGTCGGCATGACGGTGATGATGTTCTCCGGTGGCCGCGCTATGTCGCCGATGATGCTGATGTTCCCGATAATGATGATCGTGTCGATGTTCGGCATGGTCGGCAGTCAATTCGGCGGTGGTGGCGGCAACAGCACTGCGGCCGGGCTGAACGAAGAGCGCAAGGACTACTTGCGTTCGATTGCCGACAACCGGAAAACCGTGCATGCGGCAGAATCCGAACTGCACCAATACTTGTCCTATACCCATCCCGGCCCTGCCGGGCTGGGCCGCTTGATCGGCGGTAAGCGGATGTGGGAGGTACAGGTCGCCAATCCCCAGTTCCTGCGCGTGCGGATGGGACGGGGACGGATCGCCAACCAGGTCCGGGTCATCGTCCCCGAGGCGGCGCCCACCTCGGATCTGGACCCTGTCGGCGTGGTCGAGCTGACCCGCTTCGCGAAGGCCTATTCGACCGTCGGGGGGATGCCGATGGCCGTGAATCTGCTGTCCGCGCCACTGATCCTGCTGGACGGTAATCCAAGGGCTGTAGCGGGCTTGGCCCGGGCCATGCTCGCCGAGATCATGGTCCTGCACGGACCCGACCAGGTGGCAATAGCGGCAGTCCTCGGCGATCCGGATTCGCCGGAGTGGTCGTGGTTGAAATGGTTGCCGCATACCCAGCATCCCGCGGAAACCGACGCTGTCGGCTCGAGCCGTATGGTGTACCGGTCGGTGGCCGAACTGCGGACCAAGGTGCTCGCTGGGCTCAACCGCGGCCCGTTCTCGGCGAACAATGAACCGGCGCTGGATAAATCGCACTACGTACTGATCGTGGAATCCGGTGGCGCGAACACCGATCGCGATATCTCCGGTATCGACGGCTGCACCTGGTTGCGGCTCGGCGAGTCCGAGCAGTCGCTGCCACGGTCGCTGAGGTTCGCCGTCGCCGCCGACCGAACTCTGGAGGAGAAGACGCCCAACGGCACCCGACTGATCGGCACTGCGGACACCATGTCCGTGCCGCAGGTCACCGCGTTGGCCCGCAAGCTGTCGCCGTATCGACTGTCCACTGTGGTGGAAGCGGTGGCCGCTGAACAGGCCAGTGGCAGCACCTCCTGGGAAGATCTGGTCGGTATCTCCGATCCGGGCAATATCCGGGTGGACCGGCAGTGGCCGGTGCGCCGCGACGCCGATCGCCACCGTCTGAACATTCCGTTCGGGCACGACCCCACCGGCCAGGTGGTGCACCTGGACATCAAGGAATCAGCCGAAGAGGGTATGGGCCCGCACGGAATGTGTATCGGCGCCACCGGTTCCGGTAAATCGGAATTCCTGCGCACCCTTGTGCTCTCCGCGGTCGCCGAGCATTCCCCGGATGTGCTGAACCTGCTGCTCGTCGACTTCAAGGGTGGCGCTACCTTCCTGGGTTTCGATCGGCTCTCCCATGTGACCGCGGTCGTCACCAATATGGAGGAGGAAGCCGACCTCGTCACTCGTATGGAAGACGTGATCAACGGTGAGATGGCCCGCCGGCAGCGCAT
>NZ_JBSGIP010000094.1:0-6969 GCF_053605105.1 Nocardia sp. NPDC003963 | reverse complement strand
TTCAGGCCTCGAAGCGCATGCGCCGAAGGCGCGAGTCTCGAGGCCTGAACGGCGGGACACCAGGGGGCCTCAACCCCCGCGCGCGCCAGCGCGCCAAAAACACAGTGGCCTCGACCCCGCGCGCGCCAGCTGGCCAAAAGCACAGCTACCATCCAGACCATGAGTTCGGAATTGCTCGTCGATGTCTCAGCGGGCATCGCCGTCCTCACATTGAACCGGCCGGCGAAGCAGAATGCCTTCGATCCCGCGATGACCGAAGCCCTGGGAGCCGCGTTGAAACGCTGCGACGCCGAGGATGCGATCCGGGTAGTCGTGATCACCGGGACTCCACCCGCCTTCTGCGCGGGCGCCGATCTTTCGGACCGGGCGGGCGAGGTGACCGCGAGTATCGATCCGCCGCCGTTCCGGGTACGTAAACCGGTTATCGCGGCGGTGAACGGGCATGCGGTGGGCGCCGGGCTGGCCCTGGCACTTCAGTGCGATCTGCGGTACCTGGCCGATGACGCGGTCTACGCCCTGAGCCAGGTCCGGCGCGGAGTTCTCGCCGACGGCTACGTGCACTGGACGTTGCCGCGGCTGGCCGGGCTCGCCAATGCCGCCGATATCCTGCTCACCGGCCGTACCTTCGACGGCGAGGAAGCCCGCGCCATGGGCCTGGCCAACGCCTGTCTGCCCGCGGCGGAAGTGCTGCCGACCGCGATGGCGGTCGCGCACGATATCGCCAATGGATCCGCCCCGTTGACCGCCGCGCTGTCCAAGCGGCTGCTGTGGGAGGGCGTCGGTCTCGAACCGTCGATCGTCGGTCAGCTGGAGACCGACCTGAACGAACATATCGCCGACGGCCGGGACGCCGGCGAGGCCATGGCGGCTTTCCGGGAGCGTCGGCAGCCCACCTGGTCGGGTTCGATCAGCGACGAATGGCCGAGCTGGGCCCGGACCAAATGGTCCGGGCAGCAGAGTCTGGACTGAGGCCGGTCAGCCGCCGCCGAGCAGCACGACCAGGAACAGCAGGGCCATCACGACCATCAGGATCGTGCCGATAACGCCGAGGATGAATCCGACGACCACCTGGGTGTGGCCGCCGTAGGCACCGCCGGACTCCTCGATCTGATCCAGTGCGCGTTTACCCATCGCCCAGGCCACCGGCCCGGTCAGCCCGCAACACAGCACGCTGAGCGCGCCGAGGAACAGCACCATCGTCGCGTGCGGGTGCTCTACCGGCTTACCGATGGGCGCGTTGGGTATCACCACATGACGAATTCTACGGTGCGGTGGCGGATTTGCGGTCCGGGCGCGACGGATTCGCTCTCGAACCGCCCGCTGACCGTTGCGATGACACGCCCGATCACCTCGTAGCGCGGGGTCGGCCGTCCGGCTCACGAGCGACCGGACAGCCGGTCGGATTCTGCCCTCAGGCGCGCCGTTGCCGGGCGGTTTCGGCCAGCACCACACCTGCGGCGACGGAGGCGTTCAGCGATTCCACCGGTCCCGACATCGGGATGCTCAGTACCGCGTCGCAGCTCTCGCGGACCAGTCGCGACAACCCCTTCCCCTCCGACCCGACGACGATCACCGTCGGCGCGGTGCCGTCGAAATCGTCGAGAGACAGGTCGCCGCCCGCGTCCAGACCCACGATCTGGACACCTTTGGCAGCCCAATCCTTGAGGGTGCGGGTGAGATTGGTGGCACGCGCCACCGGAAGACGCGCCGCGGCCCCGGCGCTGGTCCGCCACGCGACCGCGGTGACGCTGGCGCTGCGGCGCTGCGGGATCACCACGCCGTGACCGCCGAAGGCCGCGACCGAGCGCACGACGGCGCCGAGGTTGCGCGGATCGGAGATATTGTCCAGCGCCACGAGCAGGGCGGGCTCGGTGGACTCCCTGGCGCGGGTCAGCAGATCGTCGGGGTGGGCGTACCGATAGGGCGGCACCTGCAGTGCCACGCCCTGGTGCAGGCCGTTGGAACTCATCCGGTCCAGATCGGTGCGCGGCACCTCGAGAATAGAGATTCCGGTATCGGCCGCGAGGCGCACACTCTCGGTGAGCCGTTCGTCGTTCTCGGTCCCCGCCGCGACGAAGAGCGCACTCGCCGGAACACCGGCCCGCAGACACTCCACCACGGGGTTGCGGCCGAGCACCAGCTCGGGACCGTCGTCGTTGCGGCGACCGGCCGGGCGCCCACGATTGGACGGATTCTTCTGCGCGGCTTTGGCTTTCGCCGCCGCCCGGCGCGCAGCCGGATGCTTCGTACGCTCCTCGGCCGGCGGGGTCGGCCCGCGACCTTCCAATCCGCGGCGGTGCTTGCCACCGGAACCGACCACAGCCCCCTTCTTCGTGCCGCCCTTACGGATCGCACCGCGACGTTGTGAATTGCCGGCCATCAGCCCGCCTTTCCAGGGGTAGGTGCGCCCAGTGACCATTCGGCACCGTTGGGTGTATCGGTTACTTCGATCCCGGCCGCCTGCAGCCGATCACGGACGGCGTCGGCGGTCGCCCAGTCCTTGGTGGCCCGGGCCTGCTGTCGCCGTTCCAGTTCGGCGCCCACCAGTACGTCCAGGGCGCTGTCGGCGGCCGAATGGTCGGCGGCGCCGTGCCAGTGCGGGTCCAGCGGGTCCACGCCGAGTACATCGAGCATGGCCCGGACCTGACCGGCGTGCTCCCGGGCGGTTTCGAGTACGCCCGCGTCCAGTGCGCGGTTGCCCTCGTGGACACCGTGATGGATCTCGGCGAGCGCTTTCGGGACACCGAGGTCGTCGTCGAGGGCGGCCGCGAATCCGTCGGTCCATTTGCCCATCGGAATATCCCCGCCGCGTTCGGCCACGCGCTGTACGAATGCTTCGATCCGCTGATAGGACTGCGCGGCATCCGACAGTGCCTTGTCCGAATATTCCAGCATCGACCGGTAGTGCGCGCTGCCCAGGTAGAAGCGCAATTCGACCGCGCGAACGGATTTCAGCACATTCGGAATCGACAGCACATTGCCGAGCGATTTCGACATCTTCTCGCCGCCCATGGTGACCCAGCCGTTGTGCAGCCAGTACCGGGCGAAACCGTCCCCGGCGGCCTTGGACTGCGCGATTTCGTTCTCGTGGTGCGGGAAGACCAGATCCATACCACCGCAGTGGATATCGAATTCCGGGCCCAGATAGAACTCGGCCATGGCGGAGCATTCCAGATGCCAGCCGGGACGGCCCGGACCCCAGGGCGACGGCCAGGTCGGCTCACCCGGTTTCGCGGCTTTCCACAGCGTGAAATCGCGCGGATCGCGTTTGCCGAGGCCGGCGCTCTCGCCCTGATGTACATCTTCGAGCCGATGTCCGGAGAGATGTCCGTAATCCGGATAACTCCGGACATCGAAATACACATTGCCCGCCGAGGCATAGGCGTGTCCCCGGTCGATCAGCCGCTGCATCAATTCGACCATCTGGGTGATATGACCGGTCGCGCGCGGTTCGGCCGAAGGCGGAAGTACACCGAGCTGCCGATAGGCCTGGTCGAAGGCGCGCTCGTGCGTGGCAGCCCATTCCCACCAGGGTCGCCCGGCCGCAGCCGCCTTGGTCAGGATCTTGTCCTCGATATCGGTGACATTGCGGATGAATGCCACATCGAAGCCGTTCGCGGTCAACCAGCGGCGCAGAATGTCGAACGCCACCCCACTGCGCACATGACCGATATGAGGTAACCCCTGGACGGTCGCCCCACACAGGTACACCGAGGCGTGGCCGGGTACCAGCGGCGTGAAATCACGCAGGATCCGTTTCTCGGTGTCGAACAGGCGCAGCGTCACGGCAGTCGATCCTAGTTTCGTGTATGGATTGCACTCGGATTTGGTGCATGGGGATATGGGCAGGGTAGCGGTGCGGGTCGGTACGCCGGCAGTCGGCTCGACCGCACGGGGAAGGCCGGCGCTCCGCCGTGGCAGGCTCACGCTCGACAGTTGTCGCGGTGGCGACCCTACCGGCCCGAATCCGATCACATGGGTACCGATCGGGGGCCGGCCTTCGGCCGCGGACTGAATGGGCGGCCTCGCGGGCCCTATACCGGTCGCACCTCGCCACCGTCCCCGGGCTCTGCACTCGGCCGCCCCGGACAGTGCAGCAGCGCGTTGGCGACCGCGGCGATCCCTTCGCCGCGGCCGGTCAGGCCCAGGCCGTCGCTGGTGGTACCGGAAACGGATACCGGGGCGTCGAGCAGATCGCCGAGCACCCGCTGCGCCTCGGCACGGCGCGGACCGATCCGCGGCCGATTGCCGATCACCTGTACGGCGGCATTGACGACTTCGTATCCGGCGGCATCGAGCAACCGCCGCACTTCCTTCAGCATGGCGGCCCCGGAGACCCCGGCCCATTCCGGTCGGCCGGTGCCGAAAACCGAGCCCACATCTCCCAGGCCCGCCGCGGACAACAGCGCGTCGCAGAGCGCGTGCACGGCCACATCACCGTCGGAGTGTCCCGCGCACCCGTCCTCACCGTCGAAGAGCAACCCGGCCATCCAGCAGGGACGACCCGGTTCGATCGGGTGCACATCGGTCCCGATTCCCACCCGCATGTTCAGCACGAGGTCACCGCCGGGCGCTGGTCCAGCAGGGTTTCGGCCAGCCGCAGATCGAGCCGGGTGGTGATCTTGAAAGCGAGCGGGTCGCCGGGGATGGTGCGCACCGCGGTGCCCATCCGCTCCACCAGGCCCGCGTCATCGGTGGCGGTCTCCGCCGCGGCATAGGCGGCCCGTAACGCCGCCGCGGCGAATCCCTGCGGAGTCTGGATGGCACGTAGTACGCCCCGGTCCGGCGTACCGGTGACATTTCCCCGGGCATCGACGGTTTTCACCGTGTCCACCACCGGCAGGGCGGGAACGACGGCGGGATGCCCGGCACGGAGTTCGTCGACCACCCGGGCGATCAGCGCGGGCGGGGTGAGGGCGCGGGCGGCGTCGTGCACCAGGAAGAACGCGGAATCACCGGCGGCGGCCAGCCCGGCGCGCACCGAATCGGTGCGCTCGGCGCCGCCGACCACGATCCGCACCGACGCATCGGACGGTAGGAGAGCTGCCGCCCGGTCGACATGTTCGGCGGGCACCATCACAATGATCTCGTCGACAATTCCGGCAGCTATCAGGCCGTTCACGGCCAGTCCGAGCATAGGTGTGCCGCCGATCGGGACGAACGCTTTGGGCTCAACTGCACCCAAACGCACGCCACGACCGGCGGCAGGGACCAATGCGGTGACGGGTCCGGCGGCAGAGCCGGCACCGTCTGTTCTGTGCACGATCAGGACGCCGCGGCGAGAACCTCGTCGAGGAGCGTCTCGGCCTTGCCGTCGTCGGTGCCCTCGGCGAGCGCGAGCTCCCCGACGAGGATCTGCCGAGCCTTGGCCAGCATCCGCTTCTCGCCCGCGGACAGACCACGGTCCTGTTCCCGGCGCCACAGGTCACGAACGACCTCGGCCACCTTGTTCACATCGCCGGAGGCGAGTTTCTCGAGGTTGGCCTTGTAACGGCGGGACCAGTTGGTGGGCTCTTCCGTATGCGGCGCGCGCAGAACCTGGAAGACTCTGTCGAGACCTTCCTGGCCGACTACATCGCGAACGCCGACATATTCCGCGTTTTCCGCGGGAACCCGAACAGTGAGGTCACCCTGTGCGACCTTCAGGACCAGATACTCTTTCTGCTCACCCTTGATGGTGCGGGTCTCGATAGCTTCGATCAAAGCCGCCCCATGATGGGGATAAACGACGGTATCTCCGACCTTAAAAATCATGTGTCCCGTGCCCCTTTCGATGTTCACAGTTTAACACGCGACTCGATAACGGCGCGATCAACTGCGCAGGTCAGGGCCACAACGACCGGGCACTGGGGCTTGACAGGGCGAGTTTGGTGTGCATTACGTTGCGCCCGAACGGGTGTCGGGCACACACCTTCCGGAGGTACAGAAAAGCGCACCCCGACCGGACGCGCAAACCAGCCGTGGAGGCCGGATCGTTACCGGTCAGCGCGACGCCGCGGGACACACGGAACACCTGGCCGGCGAGCCGTCGGACGACGAACACAGAGGCGATGCAGAGACTACGATCCCGCACCCGCCGGACGCACCGTGACGTGCGACAAATCACACACTCCACACCATGCAATCCCCCCTGACACCGCCCGGTGCGCCGCGTGTTCCGATGCAACTACTACAGTGCCTAGTTGGAGTGCGCCCACTCGGACATGGAGGACAACCCGTGACTGCCCTGACTGCTGTGACTGCCGCTGGCCCGGTCGCCCCGACCCGTCGGCGCCGCATGGTGGCGGCCGCCGCGCTCGCCGCCGGAGCGGCTCTCGTACTGTCCGGCTGCAGCGCCGGCCAGATCTCGCAAACCGCCGCCCAGGTCGCCGCCATCAACGGCAACACGGCCAATATCGGCGATATCGCGCTGCGCAATGTGCATATCGTCTACCCCGGAGACGGCACCGGTATCAACACCACCGGCGGCAAGGCCGCTCTCGCATTGTCGATCGTGAACACCGGCGAAGTGGTCACCGACGAACTCACCAGCGTCACCACCGACCTCGGCACCGCCCAGATCACCCCGGGCGAAGGCGACAAGGTCTCGATCGCCCCCGCCGAAACGGTAGTGGTCTCCACCCCGCAGGCCGGCGCGGAAACCCACACCACCGGGGAAACGGTCGAAACCGAAGGCGGCGAAACGAAACACGCCCGCATCGAGATCACCGGCCTCACCCAGAACATCACCCCCGGCCTCACCTACGACGTCTCGTTCAACTTCAAGGAGAACGGCGCCGTCGTGGTCCAGGTCCCGGTCGACGCCGGCGTGGAATCCCCCCGGCACGAATCGGAACTCTCCAAGAGCACCACGGGTTCGGCCGGCGGGCACTGAGTTTTTGGCGCCGCCTTCGGCGTCGCGGGGGTTGAGGCCCCCTGGTGTCCCGCCGTTCAGGCCTCGAGACTCGCGCCTTCGGCGCATGCGCTTCG
>NZ_JBSGIP010000093.1:0-7677 GCF_053605105.1 Nocardia sp. NPDC003963 | reverse complement strand
CCTGAACGGCGGGACACCAGGGGGCCTCAACCCCCGCGACGCCGAAGGCGGCGCCGAAAACACAGCCTCAGGAGGCGACCAGCGCGTCCAATACCGAAAGGAACAGCCCCAGCCCGTCGTCACTGGGCCCGGTCAGCGCTTCCGTCGCGTGTTCCGGGTGCGGCATGAGCCCCACCACCCGCTTGTTCGCCGACGCGATACCCGCGATCGAACGCTGCGAGCCGTTGGGGTTGTCTCCCGCATAGCGGAACACCACCCGGCCCTCGCCTTCGAGTTCGTCGAGGACCGACTGCGGGGCCTGGTAGCGGCCCTCCCCCGATTTCAGCGGGACCAGGATCTGGGCCCCCGGTTCGTAGCGCGAGGTCCACGCGGTATCGGCCGCTTCGACACTCAGCCACTGGTCCCGGCAGATGAAGTGCAGGCCTTCGTTGCGGGTGAGCGCGCCCGGCAGCAGGCCCGCCTCGCACAGCACCTGGAAGCCGTTGCAGATGCCCAGAACCGGCATACCCGCGCCGGCGGCTTCGACGACCGTGCCCATCACCGGGGCGAATCGGGCGATGGCACCACAGCGGAGGTAGTCGCCGTAGGAGAATCCGCCGGGTACGACGACCGCGTCGACGCCTTTGAGGTCGGCGTCGCCGTGCCAGAGGGCGACGGCTTCGCCGCCGGCCAGGCGGACCGCGCGGGCCGCGTCCACATCGTCGAGAGTGCCGGGGAAGGTGATGACCCCGATACGAGCGCTCACGGGACGCGTACCACCTTCCAGTCCTCGATCACCGTGTTGGCCAGCAGCGATTCGGCGATCGCGGCGAGTTGATCGTCGCTGATATCGTCACCGACCTCGAGTTCGAAGCGTTTGCCCTGCCGGACGTCGGTGACGCCTTCGAATCCCAGGCGCGGCAGGGCACCGGCTATGGCCTGCCCTTGCGGATCCAGGATCTCGGCTTTCGGCATCACCTCGACCACGACACGTGCCACGGGTTGCTCCTCACAAAAAAGGGGATGAGCTGCGCCCGGCGTCGGCGCCGGGACGCGGATGGGGTTACCTGAGCAGCCTAATTGCCCGGTGGCCGGAAGGTCGCGGCGGGTGACCGAACATATGCAGTACTAGCCTTGCGTGCATGCATGTAGCCCATTTCGGTCACTCCTGCGTACTCGTCGAACTGAACGGGAAGAAGATCCTCTTCGATCCCGGCGCGTTCTCCCACGGTTTCGAAGGCCTCACCGGACTGGACGCGATCGCCGTCACCCATCAGCACGCCGACCATATCGATCCGAACCGGATCGATCCGCTGATCGAGGCGAACCCCGGCGCGCGACTGCTGTCGGATCCGCAGACCGCCGAGCTCCGCGGCGGGGCCTGGGAAGCGTTGCACGCGGGGAATATCGTCGACCTCGACGGTTTGCGCATCACCGGCGGCGGCGGCCGGCACGCGGTGATCCATCCCGAGCTGCCGGTGGTCGACAACACCGTCTTCCAGCTGGGTACCGCCGCGAACCCGACCCGGTTCGTACATCCCGGCGATTCGCTGTGGGTTCCGTCCACCCCGGTCGATGTGCTCGCTGTCCCGGCCGCGGCCCCGTGGATGAAGATCAGCGAAGCGGTCGACTATCTGCGCGCGGTGGCACCGCGGCTGGCCTTCCCGATCCACTACGGGATCATCGCCGAACCGGCATGGGGTGTGTATTTCAGCAGGCTCGACGAGATGCGCAAGGCCGATACCGAATTCACGATCCTGCGTCCGGAGAACGACGCCGAATTCTGAGTACGCAGACGCCGAGCGCCGTGATCACGGCATCCGGATAGGGTCGTCGGGCCCGCTCCTCACGCCCGGGGACTCCACGGTCAGCCGAGCTCGTCCCGTTCTGCCGCCGCCCGCACCGGGCAGGTGGCGTCGGTGGTACACACTCGCCGGTCGCAGAGGCGGCATACCAGCCCGGCGTTGCCGATATCGGAGTAGAGACCGGTCAGCAGCTTGTCCAGCAGGGCGGCCAGGGTATCGCGTTCGGATGGGTCGAGCGGGGCGAGTACCTGCGCCAGATAGTCGCCGCGGGCGATCAGGATATCGGCGGCGGCACGGCGCCCGCGATCGGTGAGCCGGACCGCGATTTCGCGTCCCCGCCGGGGCCGGCGCTCGACCAGCTCCCGCCGCAGCAGCGTATCGATCATCCGCGCCGCGGCCGGCTGGCTCGAACCCACCCGCCGGCCCAGTTCGGTGCCGCTCAACCCCGGCGACCCCGCCAGCACCACCAGCGCCGCGGCCGCACTCGCGCCGATACCCGTGTCCTCGGCGACCCGTTCGAGCATCAGATCGGTGACCGCCAGGGCCGTGGCGCCGAGCAGATTCGCGGTCCGGCGATCATGCATGACTCATGCATAACATGGCGGCGGGTACAAGTTCATCCGGATTCCGCCCGCCGGGACCGATCTCGGCTCCGGAAAGCGGGAACCGCCGCCCCGCTATCGCCGAATGGGGCGGCGGAGTCTCAGGCCGCGCGTATCGCGCGTACGGTTTCCCAGCGGTACACCTCGCCGCGGGCACCGTGATAGAGCGCGAGATCCACGGCGTCCAGCATCGCCTGCCGCGGACCCGGGCGGCCCAGTTGCGCGGCCGAGACCGCCAGGCGCAACACTCCGCCGCGGCGCGCGGTACGCGCGGCACCCAGGACGAGCGCGCGACACCACCAGGGTTCGGCCCGGAAACCTTCCCCGATGCCGAACACCCGCGCCTTCTGCACTACGTTACGTTCCAGATCGTGGATACCGGTCAATCCGAGGGATAGCCGGAACCCCGCCTCGGGCAGTGCCGCGAGCGCACCGGCGGAGACATCCCAGCGGGGCGCGGCGAAAAGCCGGGTGCGCAGACCGACCTGCTCCATGATCCGGTCGGCGGCGGTCAGGCGCAGCAGCGCCTCGTGCCTGGGCAGCGTAGCGAATTCGGCCCGGCGCGGTTTGGTGGCGGCCTGGTCGTAGCCGTGCAGCACCACAGCGTCCCCGCGCCCGCGGCGACCGCGCAGCCAGACCTGGGTGGTGGGATCGTCGGTCAGTCGATATCCGCCCTTCAGGCGCGGCGCCACCAGCAGCGACAACCGCACCCCGCGCTGATCCATCTCCTCGGCGAAACCGATCGCCGCGTCCCGGGTGGCTTCCCGGACGCCCGATACCGAAACGAGCAGCTCAGCGTTCATGTATCCACCATGGCAGCCACAGGTGTCCGTGGCGTGCAGTGCCGATGACCCGCACATGCAGGTCCGGTGACCGGCCCGTGGTGTGGATATGACCGGGCGGCGAACTTCGGGCACGATCCGGTTCGCCGCCCGCCGGGCCTATTTCTCCCCGAGACCCACGGTGTCCAGCACCCAGGCGTATTCGAAGGCGACCTCGCGCCATTTCTCGTACCGACCGCTGACCCCGCCGTGCCCGGCGCTCATCTCCGTTTTGAGCAGCAGCGGCGAATCCCCGGTCTTGGTGGCACGCAGTTTCGCGACCCATTTCGCGGGCTCCACGTACAACACTCGGGTGTCGTTGATACTCGTGATCGCGAGAATCGCCGGATAATCCTTCGCCTCGACATTCTCGTAGGGCGAATACGATTTCATGTACTCGTAGACGTTCTCGTCCGCCAGCGGATTTCCCCACTCGTCCCATTCGATCACGGTGAGCGGCAGCGACGGGTCCAGGATCGAGGTGAGCGGGTCGACGAACGGAACGTTCGCCAGTACACCCGCGAAGAGTTCCGGCGCGATATTGGCGACGGCGCCCACCAGCAGTCCGCCCGCGCTGCCACCGTCGGCGATCATCCGATCCGGTGCGGTGATTCCGCTGTCGACGAGATGCTGTGCACAGGAGACGAAATCGGTGAACGTGTTCTTCTTGGTGAGGGTCTTCCCGTTCTCGTACCAGAGACGGCCCATCTCACCTCCGCCGCGCACATGGGCGACGGCGAAAACCATGCCGCGATCGAGCAGCGAGAGCCGCGATACCGAGAAACCCGGATCCATACTGGCTTCGTAGGAGCCGTATCCGTAGAGCAGCAACGGTTTCGGACCCGCGGCGCGATCGGTGTCGCGCCGGGCGACGATCGAGACGGGGATCCGGGTGCCGTCCTGGGCGACCGCCCAATCCCGATGCTGGACATAGTCGTTCGCGTCGTACCCGCCGAGCACCGGCTGTTCCTTGCGCAGCAGCAGCGCACCCGTCTCCACCACATAGTCGAAGACCTGGGTCGGGGTGATGAACGAGGTGAGACCGAGCCGCAGGGTGGGCTGATCCCATTCCGGGCAGGAACCGAGCCCGGCGCTGTAGAGCTCCAGTTCGAAGTCGAGTTCGCGCAGTTCGCCGTAGCCGTCGGCGGTCAGCGGCCATACCGCGACCCGCGTCAGTGCCTCGCGACGATAGCTGAGCACCAATTGCCCGGCGAAGGCGTCGATATCCTCCAGCCGCACATCGTCGCGGTGCGCGATGAGGGTGCGCAGCCGGGACAGATCGTCGGCCGGGGCTTCGGCGAGAAGGAAATTCTCCGCCTTAACCCCGTCGACCACGTCGTTGTGCAGGATCAGGAACCGGTCCTGTCCCGCCACCACCGCGTGCTCCGCCGAATACTCGACCCCTTCGCGGCGGGGCAGCAGCACCCGGAACTCACCGGTCGGATCGTCGGATTCCAGTACCCAGCCCTCGGTGGTGATCTTGGATCCCACCCAGATCATCAGGTACTTCTCCGACCTGGTGGCGCCGACACTCACCCAGTAGCGCTCGTCGGGCTCGTGGAACACCTGCACATCCGCGGCCGAGGTATCGCCGAGCCGATGCCGCCACACGGTATCGGGCCGCCAGGATTCGTCGACGGTCTGATAGAAGACGTGACTGCCGTCCAGCGACCAGGTCGCCCCGGGCGCGGTACGCGGGATCTCGTCGCCGAGCAGTTCGCCGGAGCGCAGATCCATGAACCGCAGTGTGTAGCGCTCGTCGCCGGCCGTATCGACCGAGAAGGCCAGCAAATTGCCGTCGTGACTCACCGAGAACGCGCCCAGCGCGAAGAAATCGTGCCCCTCGGCCAGCACATTGCTGTCCAGCAGGACCTGTTCGCCGGGGATCTCGGTCCCCGCCTCCAGCTGCGGCGGGGTCCAGGCGTCGATTCCGGCGGCAGCGGCGTCGATCGGGCACCGGCAGTGCACGCCGTACTGTTTGCCCTCGTAACTGCGCGAGTAGTACCAGTGCTCACCGAGGCGGGTCGGCACCGACAGATCGGTCTCCTGGGTGCGGCTCTTGATCTCGTCGAAGATCTTCTCGCGCAGCGGCGCCAAATGTGCCGTCCGGGCCTCGGTATAGGCGTTCTCGGCCTCGAGATGGTCGATGACCTCCGGGTTCTCCTTGTCCCGCAGCCATTCGTATTCGTCGACGAACAGATCGCCGTGGTGTACCCGTTCGAAGGGAACCGTCTTCGCCGTGGGCGCGACCGCCGCGGCCGCGTCGGTTACCGGACTACCACTGTCAGCCATGGCCACCACCGTAGCGGCCCGCTCGGCAGGGCGGACGCCACCACCGTCCAGGCCGCGGCCACGGCGTACCGAGCGAACCGGTCAGGCACCGATCGCCGGGCCGATGGTCGGCCAGGACGCCTTCAGATGATCGTTCCAGTACGACCAGGAATGTGTACCGACCGGGCTGTAATCGACCTGGATCGGCAACCCCGCCGCGCGGGCCCGATGTTCGAAGGCGATCACGCAGGCATCGACCGCGAATTCGATCGGCCCGCCGAGCACGATGTTCTCCGGCAGCTGCGGTTTCAGTTCCAGCTCGTGCGGACCGGGCAGACCGGTACCGGTGGACAGGAACAGGGTTTTACCGCGCAGCCGGTCCAGCATGAGCGCCGGATCGTGGGCCGCCCACTCCGGACTGCCGGCGGGGCCCCACATATTGTCCGGGTTGCCGCCCCTGGTCATGATCGAGAACTGCACCGCTCCGGTCGCCATTCCGGTATCCGGGCAGGCGCTGTACCCGGCGACCGCCGTGTACAGCTCCGGATGGCGGGCCGCGAGGATATACGCGGCGTGCCCGCCCATCGACAGACCGCCGATCGCGTTCTGCCCGTTACCGGCGAAATTACCGTCGATGATCGGCGGCAGCTCCTGGGTCAGGAACGTTTCCCACCGGTAGTGCCCGAGCGCCGGATCGTTGCGCTGCCAATCGGTGAAATAGCTGGCCCTGCCGCCGACCGGGAGGACCACGTTCACGTTCTTGCCGAGGAAGAACCGTTCGGCTTCGGTGGCGTTCGTCCAGGTGCTCTGCCCGACACCCGGATCGAGCCCGTCCAGCAGGTAGTAGCTGGAACGGCTGCCGCCGCCCGCCGGATGCAGCACCTGCACCTGCACGACCTGGTTCATGGCGGAAGAAGCGATGAACACCGCCGAACGCGTGGGGCTGAGCTCGTCGATGCGTACGACCTCGGCCGCAGCGGCCGGAGCGGGTCGGAGAACAGGGAGCCCGGCAGCTAAACCGATCACCCCCAGCATCAGTACAGCTATCCGAAAATATCGCACGTTCGCACCTCCCTAGCCCACCCCGGAAACTAGCTCATGCCCATGCTCACCATTCCGACCCGGCGACAGCGCATATACAGCACATTCTCAGCAAACATGCTGACTATAGACGACAGATGATCTTACGTACCGATTTGTTCCCGATCCGTGAAACGACTCCCCCGACGGGGAACCCGCCGATCAGGCGCCACGCTGCAACGCACCCCGGATGGAACCCGCCAGATAGTCCAGGTCCGCCCGCGGCGGCGTCCGCGGCCGCCCCCGCAAACCGAACCCGTCCCCCGGAGTGCGTGGAATGACATGCAGATGCACGTGGAACACTTCCTGCCCCGCGGTCACCCCGTCGGCCAGGAAGAAATTCACCCCATCGCAAGCCACCTCGCTGTCCCGCAGCGCGGCCGCCAACCGCTGCCCCACCTGGAACAACTTCCCGCCCAGCACCGGGTCGAGCTCGGCGAGCTCGCGCGCCGGAGTCTTCGGCACCACCAGCAGATGACCGGGCGTCATCGGCCGGATATCCATGAACGCGAGAACATCGTCATCCTCGTAGACCTTGCTGGAGGGCGCCCGCCCCGCGACGATATCGGCGAAAATCGAATAAGGATCCATGAAAGGTGTCTATCGGCTGCGCCTCGACTCCGCGAGGTGGGGGTTGTGTTCATTCGCCCCGCCTTCGGCGCGGCTGTGTTCATCGGCGGCGCGTGGTGGGGCCCTATCAACCCCGGTTCTCGACTCCTACGCTCAGTCGCTTCGCTTCTTCGCTTCGTCGCTCCAGGACCGGGCGGGCCCCACCTGCGAATGTCGACCGTCCGGGAGTGGACAAAGGGTGTGGCTGTGGGTGTGCATGCCGACGATCCCGGGTAGCACTTGCCGACCCAGCCGGCGCAGCAGAAGACACGGGTCCGCATGCCGACTCCGTCCGTAGCGGAAACCACAAGGCCCGCAAGCCGACCATCCGGCGTACTGGAAACCAAAGGTCCGCACGCCGGTCTGGACACACCCGCGAGCCCGCATGCCGACCGGGCCGTCGATGCCCCCGCACCCCCCCGAGTCGAGTCTTACGAGACACCTCCAAGGGTTGAGGCCCGTCCCGCCGTTCAGGCCTCGAAGCGCATGCGCCGAAGGCGCGAGTCTCGA
>NZ_JBSGIP010000092.1:0-7749 GCF_053605105.1 Nocardia sp. NPDC003963 | reverse complement strand
GGGCCCTATTAACCCCGGTTCTTCACTCCTTCGCTCAGTCGCTGCGCTCCTTCGCTACGTCGCTCCAGAACCGGGGCGGGCCCCGCCTGCGGATGCCGACCGTCTGGAAATGCGAATCGCTTCCAGGCCGAGTCAGCCCACGACATCGCCACCGCCCGGCCCTCCCGACCGCGGGCAAACCGTCCGGAAGTCCACAGCCTCGGACGCCGCACGTCCGCCCCTGTCCTCCCTGGAACCAGGGCGGGCCCCGTCGATGGATGCCGACCTGCAGAGAGTTCGACCTCGAGCAGCCCGAGTAAGCCGACGACATCCGGTAACCCCCGAACCACGGACGAACCGGCCACACGCCCGCAGCCGCGGACGCCACACACTTGCCCCGGGGCCAGGGCCGGCCCCCTGGCGGATGCCGACTTGCGGAAATGCGGTCTCGACCGGCTCGAGTAGGCCCGCGAAACCGCCGGCACCCGGTAATCCCAGGTGTGGACAACTGACCACGTGCCCACAGCCTCGGACGGCACGCCTCCCTGTTGTCGCCCGGAAACCGCGCGGGCTCCGCACATCGCGTTTGCGTCGGCTTTGCTCGCGCCGGTTTCCGCCAACGGTGCCGGTGCCAATAACGTGGTACGGATGACCGGCCGCATCGCCATCGATGACACCGCCCCGCGCATCCCCGGCGGCTACCCGGCCAAGGCTGTGGTCGGGGAGGTTTTCCCGGTGCGGGCGGTGGTGTGGCGGGACGGGCACGGTGCGGTCGGGGCCACCCTCGCGGTGCGGGCACCGGGCGCGTCCCGGTCGGTGCGGATACCGATGACCCCCGACTACGAACCCGATGTGTTCAACGGTGTGTTCACACCCACCGGGCCTGGGCTGTGGCATTTCCGGGTCGAGGGATGGGCTGATTCGGTCACGACCTGGCGGTCGGCGGTGGCGGCGAAACTGGCGGTCGGGCAGAGCGCGGCGGATCTGCGCAACGATCTGGAGATCGGTGCCCGCTTACTGGACCGGGCGGCGCAGGCGGTGCCGAAGAAGGAGTTCGAGCAGCTGCGGGCCGCGGCGCAGGCGCTGCGCGGTGACGAACCGCTTCCGGCGCGGGTGGCTCCGGCGTTCACCGATGAGATCGCCGAGATCCTGCATCGGACGCCGCTACGGGATCTGCTCACCCGCGGGCCGCAGTTCTCGGTGCTGGTGGAACGGCCGCGGGCGCGCACCGGGTCCTGGTACGAGTTCTTTCCGCGCTCGACCGGCGGCCGGGACGCCGCCGGCATCCCGGTGCACGGCACCTTCGCCACCGCGGCGAACGACCTCCCGCGAATAGCGGCGATGGGTTTCGATGTGGTCTACCTGCCGCCGATCCATCCCATCGGCACGGTGAACCGCAAGGGCCGTAACAACGCGCTCACGGCAGGTCCGGAGGATGTCGGTTCGCCGTGGGCGATCGGTTCGGCCGCGGGCGGTCACGACGCGTTCCATCCACAACTGGGTACCGAAGCCGATTTCCGTGCCTTCGTCGGCGCCGCCGCCGAGCTCGGCCTGGAGGTCGCGCTGGATCTGGCTCTCCAGTGCGCACCGGACCATCCGTGGGTGAACGCGCATCCGGAATGGTTCACCACCCTGCCGGACGGCACCATCGCCTACGCCGAGAATCCGCCCAAGAAGTACCAGGACATCTATCCACTCGAATTCGACAACGATCCCGACGGCCTCTACGCCGAAGTGCTGCGGGTGGTGCGGTACTGGATCGGGCTGGGGGTGAAGATCTTCCGGGTCGACAACCCGCACACCAAACCGGCCGATTTCTGGGAGTGGCTGATCGCCGCGGTCCACCGGACCGATCCGGACGTGGTCTTCCTGTCCGAGGCGTTCACCTACCCGGCCCGCCTCTACGGTCTGGCGCGGCGCGGTTTCAGCCAGTCCTACACCTATTTCACCTGGCGGACCCATAAACACGAGCTCACCGAGTTCGGTATCGAACTCGCCGCCAAGGCCGACGAGGCCCGGCCCAACCTCTTCGTCAACACCCCCGACATCCTGCACGAGAGCCTCCAGCACGGGGGTCCGGGCATGTTCGCGATCCGGGCGGTGCTGGCCGCGACTCTCGGCCCCAGCTGGGGAGTGTATTCCGGCTACGAACTGTACGAGCACCGGGCGGTCCGCCCCGGCAGCGAGGAATATCTCGATTCGGAGAAGTACGAACTACGGCCGCGGCCGTTCGCCGCGGCGCGGGCCCGCGGCGAATCACTCGAACCACTGCTCACCCGGCTCAACGAGATCCGCCGCCGGCATACCGCACTGCAACAGCTGCGCTGCCTGCACTTCCACCATATCGACAACGACAATCTGCTCGCGTATTCGAAGATCGACCCGGCGACCGGCGACGCGGTACTGGTCGTGGTGAACCTGAATCCCTTCACCGCTGAGCAGGGCATGCTCTCGCTGGATCTACCCGCGGTCGGCCGGGAATGGCACGACCGCCCGGTGGTCCACGACGAGATCAGCGGCGAGCAGTACCACTGGGCCCAGTCCAACTACATCCGGCTCGACCCCATCCACGCGGTCGCCCACATCATCGCGCTGCCGCCGGTCCCCCATCACGCCCGAACCGCGCTGGCATACCGGCGCGGCTTCCGGTGACCGCGTGATGGACCGCCGCGATCTGCTGCTCCTCGCGGCCGGCAGCCACCCCGACCCGCATACCGTATTGGGCGCGCACCCGCATCCGGACGGAACCGTCGTGCAGATACTGCGGCCCGCCGCGGAATCGGTATCGGTACTGGTCGGCGGTGCCGAGCATCGGCTGGAATCGGTGGGGCACGGCGTTTTCGCCGCGGTACTGCCGTATCCGGAGATCCTCGACTATCGCGTCGTCACCGTGCACGCGCATCTTCCGGCCACCGTGACCGCCGACGGCTACCGCTTCCTGCCCACCCTCGGCGATCTGGACCTGCACCTCATCGGTGAGGGCCGGCACCAACGGTTGTGGGAGGTGCTGGGTGCGCATCCGCGCACCTACCGCGGCCTCGACGGGGAAGTTCGAGGGGTGTCGTTCGCGGTCTGGGCGCCGAACGCCCGCGGTGTCACGGTCTTCGGCGATTTCGATCACTGGCAGGGCGGCACCTGGCCCATGCGCTCGCTCGGAAGGTCCGGGGTCTGGGAGGTCTTCGTACCCGACGCGGCACCCGGCGACCGCTACAAGTACCGGGTGCACGGCGCCGACGGCCGCACAACCGATCACGCCGACCCGGTCGCGTTCGCCACCGAGCTCCCACCGGCCACGGCCTCGGTCGTCGCCGAGTCCGGCCACCACTGGACCGATCGCGACTGGCTCACCGTCCGGGCCCGTACCGATCCGGCGCGGGCACCCTTCAGCGTTTTCGAAGTCCATCTCGCGTCCTGGCGGCCCGGTCTCGGCTACCGCGAACTCGCGACCGAACTCAGCGAATACGTACACGGCCTCGGATTCACCCACGTCGAATTGCTGCCCATCGCCGAACATCCCTTCGGCGGATCGTGGGGTTACCAGGTCACCTCGTACTACGCTCCCACCGCGCGCTTCGGCAGCCCCGACGATTTCCGGGCCTTCGTCGACCATCTGCACACCGAGGGCATCGGCGTCATCCTCGACTGGGTGCCCGCCCATTTTCCCCGCGATTCGTGGGCACTGGCCCGATTCGACGGCACCCCACTCTACGAACACCCGGATCCGCGACGCGGCGAACAGCCCGAATGGGGCACCCTGGTGTTCGACTACGGACGCCCCGAAGTGCGCAACTTCCTGGTCGCCAACGCCCGATTCTGGATCGAGGAGTTCCATATCGACGGCCTGCGCGTCGATGCGGTCGCGGCCATGCTGTACCTCGACTACGCCCGGCCCGGCGGCGACTGGGAGCCGAACATCCACGGCGGCCGCGAGCATCTGGAGGCGGTCGCGTTCCTCACCGAACTGAACGACAGCCTGCACAATTCGTATCCGGGAGTCGTCACCATCGCCGAGGAATCCACCACCTGGGCCGGTGTCACCCGCGCCACCGAGGTCGGCGGCCTCGGCTTCTCCATGAAATGGAATATGGGCTGGATGCACGACACCCTCGGCTATCTGGGCCGCGATCCCGTCCACCGCACCTGGCACCACAACGAGATCACCTTCTCGCTCATGTACGCGTGGAGTGAGAGTTATGTGCTGCCCATCAGTCACGACGAGGTCGTACACGGTAAGGGCACACTGTGGACCCGGATGCCCGGCGACGAGTTCGCCAAAGCGGGCGGTGTCCGGGCCCTGCTCGCCTACATGTGGGCACACCCCGGTAAACAACTGCTGTTCATGGGCCAGGAGTTCGGGCACTACCGCGAGTGGTGGCACGACCACAGTCTCGACTGGCACGAACTGGACAACCCGCTGCACCGCGGTATCCAACTACTCGTAGCCGA
Organism: Nocardia sp. NPDC003963; assembly: GCF_053605105.1. NCBI lineage: Bacteria > Bacillati > Actinomycetota > Actinomycetes > Mycobacteriales > Nocardiaceae > Nocardia > Nocardia sp. NPDC003963. Next base: position 3,324 of record NZ_JBSGIP010000092.1, on the reverse strand, counting down.
CCTCAACCGTATCTATCGCGACCATCCGGCCCTGTGGAGTCAGGACACCACCCCCGGCGGGCACTCCTGGATCACCGCCGACGACCGGGAGACCAACGTCCTGGCTTTCCTCCGGCACGGCACCGACGGGGCGACGGTGGCCTGCGTCTGCAATTTCTCCGGCACCACCTACACCGGCTACCGGCTGGGCCTGCCCGCGGCCGGGGACTGGATCGAGATCCTGAACACCGACGCACTCGAATACGGCGGTACCGGTTCGGGCAATCTCGGCATCGTCCACGCGACCCCGACGAGCCGGCACGACCGCCCCGCCTCGGCCACGCTCACACTCGGCCCGCTCAGCGTCATCTGGCTGACGCAGTGTTGATGGCGGCGCCTTCGGCGCCGCGGGGGTGGGGCCCTATTAACCCCGGTTCTTCCCTCCTCCGCTCAGTCGCTGCGCTCCTTCGCTCCGTCAGTCCAGAACCGGGGCGGGCCCCACCCACTGAGGTGGACCATCCGGAGTAGACGGAAGGTGTGGGTTCGCATGCCGAAGATCCCCCAGCCGCTGCGCTCCTTCGCTCTGTCGCTCCAACCGGGGCCGGGACCCATCTGCACATGATGACCATCCGGGAGCAGATGAAAGGGGGTGGGCCCGCATGGCAACGATCCCCGGGGCCTCGACCGCCCCGACGGAAAGCTCAGTACAGTGCGGTCGCCAATTTGCGTCGGGCGGCCACTACGAAGGGTTCGGCCTGGTCGAAGAGTTCGAACAGTTCCAGCAGCCGGGTGCGTACTGCGGTGCGTTCATCGCCGGAGGTCCGCGCGACCAGTCCGATAAGCCGGTCGAAAGCGGCCTCGGGCTGCTGCCCGTAGAGCTCCACATCGGCGGCGTCGAGGGCGGCGGCGACATTACCCGGGTCCGCGTCGGCGGTGGCGATCGCGGATTCCGGCAGTTCCTGGGCACGACTCAGGAATTTCACCTGCCGCAGCGCCGCTTTGGCCTCGGCATTGCCGGGCTCCTGGGCGACGATCGATTCGTAGGCCGATTCCGCACCCGCGAGATCACCCTGTTCCAGCAGCGCTTCGGCGGCGGCGAACCGCGGATCGGCGGGCTGTTCCTGCGGCGCTTCCGGATCGCCTTCGAGCTTGCCCTCCACCGCCTGCACCACCGCGGCCAGCCACTGCGATACCTGTGCCTCCGGCTGACTCCCCTGGAAATCGGCCAGCGGCTGCCCGCCCGCCACCGCGATCACCGTGGGAATGCCCTGGACGCCGAAGGCCTGCGCGATCCGCATATTGCTCTCGGCCTCGACAGCGGCGAGATCCCAGGCACCACCGGACTCGCCGACCAGCCGCTCGAGCAGCTGGACCAGTTCGATACTGCCCGGACTGCGCTGCGAGTACAGCGCCACCACCACCGGCACCTGGGCGGAGCGGCGCAGGACCTTGGTCTCGAAATCCGCCTCGGTGACCGTATGGTCGCCCGAGGCGGCCGGCGCCGCCCCCGCCGGCGGCTGCTTCAGGGCGGACAGATCCACCGCCCCGGACATGGCGGCGGCTGCGGCGGGTGAAGGACGGCGGGATGCAGGTCGAGTCACAGGCTCCAGTTTGTCACGAGGAGGCCGCGAGAGTCTTCGGGGACTCGGTGATACCGGGCGCGCTCAGCTCGCCCAGCTTGCCGGCGCGCACGGCCCACACTTCGAAGATCACGGTGAAGAACGGCGGGATGCTGGACAGCAGCGCCAGCACCGTGGTCTTCCAGTTCCATTCCAGCTCGCGCGCGGCCAGCAGTGCGGCCAGCAGGAAAAGGACGAAGACGCCGCCGTGGATCGGACCGAAGATCTTCACCCCGATCTCGTTGCCCTCGGCGGGGAGGTACTTGAACGCCATTCCCACCAGCAGTCCGAACCAGGACAGTGCCTCGAGCACCGCGAAGAATCGGAACCTGCCGGCAACGGTACGCAGACCAAGGAAGTTCATGCGCCCCATTGTGCCCTAGCCACTACGCGGCGTCGTAGTCGAACCGGTCACACCGGTCACTCAGGACAAACCAGACGCCCTACACCTTGACGATCAGCGCATCACCCTGGCCGCCGCCGCCACACAGCGCGGCCGCACCGATCCCGCCACCACGCCGCCGCAACTCCAACGCCAGATGCAGCACGATCCGCGCACCCGACATCCCGAGCGGATGCCCGACCGCGATGGCGCCACCGTTGACGTTCACCTTCGCCGCGTCGATACCGAGCTTGCGGGTCGAGGCGATACCGACCGCCGCGAACGCCTCGTTGATCTCCACGAGGTCCAGATCGGCCGGGACGATCCCTTCCTTGGCACACGCCGCGGCGATCGCATCGGCCGGCTGATCCTGCAGGGTCGAATCCGGACCGGCCACCACACCGGCCGCACCGATCTCGGCGATCCAGCTCAGCCCCAGCTCCTGCGCCTTGGTCTTGCTCATCACGACCACCGCGGCCGCGCCGTCGGAGATCTGCGACGCCGACCCGGCGGTGATCGTCCCGTCCTTCCGGAACGAAGGACGCAGTTTGGACAGCGATTCCGCGGTGGTATCGGCGCGGATACCCTCGTCCCGGCGCACGACGACCGGATCGCCCTTGCGCTGCGGCACCTCGACGGGAGCCACCTCGTCGTCGAAGACCCCGTTCTTCCAGGCCGCGGCCGCGCGCTGATGCGACGCCGCGGCGAACGCGTCCTGATCGGCCCGGGTGATCGGGTCGGCGTCGTTGCGCTGCTCGGTGAGCGCACCCATCGCCTGATCGGTGAAGATATCGTGCAGGCCGTCGTAGGCCATATGGTCGCGCAGGGTCACATCGCCGTACTTGAATCCCTCGCGGCTCTTCTCGAGCATATGCGGGGCGCGGCTCATCGATTCCTGTCCACCGGCGACCACGATCTCGTACTCCCCGGCCCGGATCAGCTGATCGGCCAGCGCGATCGCGTTGATCCCGGACAGACAGACCTTGTTCAGCGTCAGCGCCGGAACATCCATGGGAATCCCGCCGGCCACCGCGGCCTGTCGCGCGGGGATCTGACCCGCGCCCGCGGTGAGCACCTGACCCATGATCACGTAGTCGACCTGCTCACCTCGCACACCGGCCTTCGCGAGCGCCGCCGCGATCGCGAAACCGCCCAGATCCGAACCGCTGAAGTCCTTCAGACCGCCCAGCAGCCGGCCGATCGGGGTACGCGCCCCGGCCACGATCACAGAGTTGGTCACGACGAGCCTCCTGTATATATTGCGGCGCCTTCGGCGCCGCGTGGGCGGGGCCCTATCAACCCCGGTTCTTCACTCCGCCGCTCAGTCGCTGCGCTCCTTCGCTC
>NZ_JBSGIP010000091.1:0-7781 GCF_053605105.1 Nocardia sp. NPDC003963 | reverse complement strand
TCCGACTGCATCCACACCAGACGATTCACGATCGCCGCATGCGAAACAGCCACACCCTTCGGACGACCCGTCGAACCCGACGTGAAAATCACATACGCCGTATTCGACGCCCGCAACGGCGCCACCCGATCCACATCCGTCACCGCGGCATCCGCATAACCCGACAGATCCAGCGTGTCCACCGCCAGTACCGGCACACCTGTCCCCTCGGGGACAGCGTCGGCATCGGAGGTCGTGGTCAGCACGCAGACCGGTCGCGCCGTCTCGAGCACATACGCGGTCCGCTCCGCCGGATGTTCGGGATCCACCGGTACATACGCACCGCCGGCGGTGACCACCGCGTACATGGCGACCACGAGATCCGCCGACCGCCGCAGCGCCAGCCCGACCAGCGATTCCGGGCCCACGCCCTCGGAAATCAGCAGCCGAGCGAGACGATTGACGCGTCCGGCGAACTCGGCGTAGGTCAGTTCGGCGCCCTCGAACGACACCGCGATCCGATCCGGATACGCCGCGGCCGCCGTGGCGAACTCGTCGAGCAGCAACCCGGCGTCGATCGCCCGGTCGGTCGCGTTCCAGCGGTGCAGCACCAATTCGCGTTCGGCCGCGTCGAGCAGCTCGATATCACCGACGGCGGCACCCGGATCGGTGATGATCCCGTCCAGCATCCGGACCAGCCGGTCCGCGATCCGCCGTACCTCGGCCGCGTCGAACATGTCCTGCCGGTACCCGGCCCGGATCCGCAATGTGGTGCCGAGCGCGGCGACGAGGGTGAGCGGGTAGTGGGTGGCGTCGACGCCCTCGAGGCCGGCCACCGTCATCCCGTCGATATCGGCGGCCGCCGCCTGGATGCCCTCGGCATCCACCGGATACGACTCGAACACCAGCAGGGTGTCGAACAGCGCCGCCATCCCGGCCGCGGAATGGATATCGGAGAGGCTCACATAGTGGTGATCCAGCAAGTCGGCCTGTTCGACCTGGACCCGCGTCAGCAGTGACCGCACGGATTCGTTCCGGTCGAAGCGCACTCGTACCGGGATCGTGTTGATGAACAACCCGACCATGGTCTCCACACCGGGCAGTTCCGGCGGACGACCGGAGACGGTGGCGCCGAACAGTACATCGTCGCGGCCGGTCAGCCGGCCCAGCAGTACCGCCCACGCGACCTGCAGCACCGTGTTCGCCGTGACGCCGACCTCGGTGGCCAGTGCGGTCATCCGGGCGGTGGTCGCGGCGTCCAGCTCGAACGCGTACTCACCCGACAGCGCGGTGATCTCCTGTCCGGAGCCGCCCGATTCGGGGCGGACCAGCAGGGTCGGTTCCTCGACCTCCGCCAGCGCCGCCCGCCAGGTCTCCAGCGAAACCCGGCGATCCTGCCGGCCCACCCACGCCAGGAAGGCCCGATACGAATGGGCCATCGGCAGCGCGTCGGCATCGGCGCGGACCGCGTACAGGGTCAGCAGATCCCGCATGAGCAGCGGCATGGACCAGCCGTCGAGCAGAATGTGATGGTTCGACACCACGAACTGCCAGGTATCCGGTCCGGTCGCGATCAAGGTGAACCGCAGCAGCGGTGGCCGGGTCAGATCGAAGCGCCGCAGCCGGTCCGCCTCGATGAGGTCGGCGGCCGTCCGATCGCTACTGCGGTCGTACTCGGTCCAGTCGACCGGCACATCCTTCAGGACCACCTGAACCGGGTTGCCCTCGTGGTCGGTGACGAAGGCGGTGCGCAGGTTCTCGTACCGATCGATCAGGGCCTGCGCCGCCGCGCGCAACCGGACAGTGTCCACCCGGCCGGTCAGCGTCAGCACGACCTGCGCGGTGTAGACGTCCACCGACTCCGCGGCCAGTTGCGCGTGGAACCACATACCGGCCTGCATCGAGGACAGCGGCCAGATATCGGCCACCGGCATCGGGAATCGCTGCTCGATTCCCTCGATATCGGTCTGCGAGACGGCGACCAGCCCGAAATCGGACGCGGTGTGCCCACCGGCCGACGCGGAATCCACATGGCGGGCGACCGCTTCCAGCGCCTGCGCCCACAGCGCACCGAACTCGCTGATCTCCGCGGCCGTCAGCAGCGTCGACGGATACCCGATCCGCGCGGTCAGCTTGTCACCGATCACAGCGGCATTGATATCCAGCGGCGCCATGGCCGGCATATCCGTATCGAATGCCCCGACGACAACCAGATCATTGGTCTGCCACCAGCCGAAATCACGCATTTCCGCGGAGATCTCGCCTCCGCCGAATCGGCCCAGATAGTTGAAGCTCACCTGCCCCGGCAGGGTGGCCGGCAGCTGGTCCGCGGTCGCGGGGTTCATATAGCGCAGCAGACCGTAACCGATGCCCTTGTCCGGCACCGAGAGCAGCTCTTCCTTCACCGATTTGAGTACCGCGCCCAGTGCCGGGCCACCGGCGAGCGCATCCTCGATATCACCGGCCGGCGCGAACCGCACCGGGAAGATCGTGGTGAACCAGCCGACCGTGCGGGACAGATCGGCCCCCGGCACGACCTCCTCCTCACGACCGTGGCCCTCCAGCCGGACCAGCAGCGGATCCGCGGCCGCCGCCCCGGGCACCCGGCGGGCCCGCCACGCGGTGGTGGCGAGGACGAGTGCGGTGAGCAGGCCGTCGTTCACACCGCCGTGGAACAGCTTGGGCACGGTGGTGAGCAACGCCTGGGTGACTTCCGGCGACACCTCCACCGAATGGATCTCGACCGATCCTGCGGTATCGACCGCCGGATCCATCGCGCGGCCGGTCAGCAACGGGTCGGTGGTACCGGCCACGGTCTGCCAGTACTCCAGTTCGGCGACCCGCTCCGGGCTGTGCGCATGCTCTTCGAGCGCATGCGCCCAGGTCCGCATGGAGGTACTCGGCGCCGACAGTTCCGGCTTCTGCCCGGCGCTGTGCGCACCGGCGGACAGCAGGAAGTCCGGGGTCAGCACACGCCACGACACACCGTCGACCACCAGGTGGTGCGCGACGACGACCAGGTAGCCCGCGCGGTCGGCGCTATCCGGTTCCAGCCAGGCGAACCGGACCACCCCGCCGGTGGCGGGATCCAGCCGGTCCAGCGTGGCATCGACAGCGGCCTGGGCTGTTTCGAGTATCCGCTGCTCGTCTGCGGTGGCATCGAACACCGTGTGATCGATCAGCGCGTCCACATCGATCGACCCCGGTTCGGCCGTTTCGGCGAACCATTCGCCGTCTTCGTCGATCAGCCGCGCCCGCAACATATCGTGCCGGTCCAGCACCGGTCCCAGTACCGCGGCGATGGTCGCCCGGGTGACGCCGACCGGCAGGCTCAGCGTCGTCAACTGGTGGTACCGGCCGTGGGCACCGGGCCGTTCGACCATGAACCGGACGATCGGGGTGAGCGGCAGCCGACCGACCCCGCCACCGGGCAACTCGGGCAGCGACAGCACACCTTCGGCTGCTTCCCCGGCCTCGGCGACAGCGGCCAGACCGGCCACCGTGCGCTGTTCGAAGACCTGGCGCGGCGTGAACACCACCCCACGCGCTTTCGCCCGCGATACGAGCTGGATGGAGACGATACTGTCGCCACCCAGGGCGAAGAACGAATCGTCCACGCCCACCCGGTCCACACCGAGCACTTCGGCGAAGACCTCGGCGATGATCTGCTCCATCGGGTTGCGCGGACCCCGGAACGCTTCACCGGTGGCGAAAACCGGCGCCGGCAAGGCCTTCCGGTCCAGTTTTCCGTTGATGGTCAACGGGATCCGGTCCAGCGCGACCACCGCGGTCGGCACCATGTACGCGGGCAGCCGCACCGCCGTGCCCTCGCGTACCGCGTCCTGATCGAACTCGGTACCGGGCTCGGGCACGACATAGGCCACGATCCGCTGATCACCGGGACGGTCTTCCCGGACGATCACGGCGCCCTGCGCGATACCGGGCAGGGCGAGGACCGCGTCCTCGATCTCGCCGAGCTCGATCCGGAACCCGCGGATCTTCACCTGGTCGTCCGAACGCCCCAGATATTCCAGCTCACCGGCACGGTTCCAGCGCGCGACGTCGCCGGACCGGTACAGGCGCGTACCGGGCTCACCGAACGGATCGGCCACGAAACGGGCCGCCGAGAGGTCGGGCCGGCCCAGATAACCACGCGAGAGCTGGACACCGGACACATACAGCTCACCCGGTACCCCGACCGGGACCGGCTGCAACCGGTTGTCCAGCACATAGGTCCGCAGACCCGCCAGCGCGCGGCCGACGACGCTACCGGCCGCCTCCGCGACAACAGCGGCGTCCAGCGCACGGTAGGACACGTGCACGGTGGTCTCGGTGATCCCGTACATGTTCACCAGGACCGGCGATGCCGTCTCCCGGCCGTCGATCACCCGGGTCCGGCCGGCACTACCGTCGCCGTGCCGGGCCACCCAATCGGCGAGGCGGCGCAACTCCAGGGCCTCACCACCGAAGATCACATACCGCAGCGCGAGCGGGCCGGCATCGGCGGCCGCGGTCCGATCGGCCTCGGCCAGCTGATAGAACGCCGACGGAGTCTGATTCAGTACCGTCACCCGCTCGGCGCGCAACAGTTCCAGGAACTGTTCCGGCGACCGTGTCGTGTAGTAGTCCACCACCACCGACGTCCCACCGAACAGCAGCGGGCCCCACAGCTCCCACACCGAGAAATCGAAGGCGTAGGAGTGGAACAGGGTCCACACATCGTCGGGTCCGAAACCGAACTCGCGATCGGTGTCGGCGAACAACCGCACCACATTGCGATGCGCCACCGCCACGCCCTTCGGGCGGCCGGTCGAACCGGAGGTGTAGATGACATAGGCGGTGTTGTCCGGACGCAGCGGCGCGAGCCGGTCGGCATCGGTGATCGGCCCGTCGCCGAGATCGTCACCGGAATCGGCCGGCACCACCCGCGGCAGATCCGCCGGCAGGTCGACCGTCACCGAAGCATCCAGGACCACCGCTTCCGGACGGGAATCGGCGAGCACATACGCGATCCGCTCGGCCGGCGAATCGGGATCCACGGGTACGTAACCGGCACCCGATTTGATCACCGCCAGCAGCGCCACCACCAGATCCAGCGAACGCGGCAGCAATACCGCCACCAGTGTTTCCGGGCCGGCCCCGGCGGCGATCAACCGCCGCGCCAGGACGTTCGCCCGCCGGTCCAGCTCGGCGTAGGTGAGCCGATCGGATTCGAACTTCACCGCGGTCCGCTGCGCGTGCACGCCGACTACCGCGTCGAAAAGACTCGCGAGCGTGGCGGTTTCCGCCTGGTCGACCGGCTCTCCGTCGACGGTGAACACTCCGGCGCCGGCAGCGTCGCGCGTACTCACCCACTGACGCAGCACATTCGACCGCTCGACATCACCGAGCACATCGATATCACCGACCGGGATCTGCGGGTCCGCGGCGACCGCGCGCAGGATCCGCACGAACCGGTCGGCGAAGGTCTGGACGGTGGCGGCCTCGAAGAGGTCGGTGGCGAAAGTGAGCGAACCACTCATACCGTCCGCGGCGTCGGAGATCTCGCCCAGGGTGAGGTTCAGGTCGTACTGCGAGACCTCGATATCGGCATCCACGCCCGATACCGTCAATCCCGGCAGTTCCAGGCTCGACTGCGCCATGTTCTGGAAGGTGAACCCGACCTGGAACAACGGATTGCGTGCGGTCGACCGTTCCGGGTCGAGTGCCTCCACCAGACGTTCGAACGGCACATCCGCATGCGCGAATGCCTGGATATCCACCTGCCGCTGCCGCGCCAGCAGATCCGCGAACGCGGCACCGCGATCCACCCGGGTCCGCAGCACCAGCGTGTTGACGAACATACCGATCAGATCATCGAGCGCCTGCTCACCACGACCGGCCACCGGTGTACCGATCACGATGTCGTCGGTACCGGACAACCGCGACAGCAACAGCGCCCAGGCGGAATGCACCACCATGAACAGGGTGGTGCCGTGTTCCTGTGCCACCCGCAGCAGACCGGCATGGATCTCGGAATCGATAGCGATCAGCACGCGGCCACCGGCGAACGACTGCGTCTCCGGGCGCGGATGATCCGCCGGCAGGTCCAGCTGATCCGGGATATCGGCCAGCGCCGACCGCCAGTAGTCGATCTGCGTGGCCGCCAGGGATTCCCGGTCGGCCTCGTCGCCCAGCAACCCACGCTGCCAGATCGCGAAATCGGCGTACTGGACCGGCAACGGCACCCAGTGCGGGGCCGTCCCCGCCGCTCGCGCGGCGTACGCGGTCATCAGATCCCGGGTCAGCGGCTGCACCGACAGACCGTCGGCGGCGATATGGTGCACGACCGCGGCGAGTACGTATTCGTCGGCGGCACCGTCGATCCGCAGCAGGGTCAGCCGCACCGGCACCCGGTCGGCGACCTGGAAGGGCACTGCCATCAGCTCGGATACGGTGGCCTCGACCGCGGCCGCCGCCACCGAGCGCACGTCCAGCTCCGGTACCGCGCCGGATACCGGCAGAATCACCTGCGCCGGACCGGATTCGGTCTCCGGATACACGGTCCGCAACACGTCGTGCCGGGCGATCAGATCACCGACCGCCTGCCGCAATGCCGGAATATCCAGCTGCCCGGTCAACCGGATGACCATCGGGATGTTATAGGCCGTCGAACCGGAATCGAACCAGTTCAGGAACCACATCCGCTGCTGTGCCAGGGACAGCGGGATCCGCTCGACGACCGCACCCGAGGGCAGTACCCGGGTCGGCCGCGGTTGCGGCACCAGCGCCGGACGCCCGCCGGAACCGACCTGCTCTTCGAGCCGGGCGGCCAGCGTGCTCACCACGGATGCCTCGAACAGCGTCCGGACCGGCACCTGGGTGTTCAGCGCGGCACCCAGCCGCGCCACGACCTGGGTAGCCAGCAGCGAATTACCGCCGAGGGCGAAGAAATCGTCATCCGCGCCGACGCGTTCCACCCCGAGCACATCGGCGAGTACGCGGGCCACGGTCTCCTCGACCGGTGTCGACGCCGCCCGGAATTCGCGCGCCTCGAAGGCGGGCTCCGGCAACGCCTTACGATCCAGCTTCCCGGCCGGGGTCAGCGGCACCTCGTCGATCACCATCACCGACGCGGGCACCATGTAGGACGGCAACCGCTGACCGATGTACTCGCGCAACTCGGCGACATCGATCGAACGACCCGGTGCGGCCACCACGTACGACACCAGCGATAGCGCGCCCGCGGCGCTCTCGTGTCCGGTCGTGACGGCGAAGTCCACACTGCCGTGCGAAGTCAGCGCGGCATCGATCTCGCCCAGCTCGATCCGGAAACCACGGACCTTCACCTGGAAATCGTTACGACCCACATACTCCACCGCCGGATCACCGGCACTGTCGCGCTGCCATCGCACGATGTCACCCGTGCGGTACAACCGCGAGCCGGGCGCACCGAACGGATCGGCCACGAAACGCTCAGCAGTCAAACCGGCCCGCGCGTGATAACCACGCGCCAACTGGATCCCACCGACATACAACTCACCGGCCACACCCTCGGGTACCGGATTCAGCCGATCGTCGAGCACGAGCGCCCGCATACCCCGCACCGGACCACCGATCGTGACCGGATCACCCGGCAGCAGCACACCACTGATATTCGTGGCGACCGTAGCCTCGGTCGGACCGTAGGCATTGTGGAACCTGCGCTCGGACCCACCTTCGGGAATCGTCGACCATTTCGCGACGAGATCCGCCGAGATGGCTTCACCACCGGCGATGATCACTTCCATACCCGCCAGATCCGCCGGATCCAGCGACGCCAG
>NZ_JBSGIP010000090.1:0-8588 GCF_053605105.1 Nocardia sp. NPDC003963 | reverse complement strand
TGCGCCAACCGGTTCGACCGCACATCGAACTCACCATAGGAATACCGGACACCCTCGAACACCACCGCCGGCGCCGACGGATCCACCGCCACCGCGGCAGCCAGCAGCTCGGGCAGTGTCGAAGCCGGTACCGCCGGACCACCCGAACGGGCGAGGATCTCGCCCCGCTCGGTCTCGTCCATGATCTCCACCGCGCCCAGCAGCACATCCGGGTCCGCGGCCACCGCGGCCAGCAGCCACCGGAACCGGGTGATCATGGTGCGGACGGTCGCCTCGTCGAACAGATCGGTGGCGTAGTTCAGGAACAGGGTCATCCCGCCGGACCCGTTGTCGGCCAGCGTGAACTGCAGATCGAAGCGGGCCACATCCTCGGCGAGTTCCACCCCGGAGACCTCGAGACCCGCCAGGTCGAGCACCGCCTGTTCCTGGTTCTGCAGCGACAGCGCCACCTGGAACAGCGGGTTGCGGGCCTGCGAACGCTCCGGCGCCAGCAGATCCACCAGCCGTTCGAACGGCACATCGGCATTACCGAACGCGTCCAGATCGGTCTGTCGTGCCCGGTCCAGCAATTCCGCGAACGATTCACCCGAGCCGACACTCGTCCGCAACACCAGCGTATTGACGAACATGCCGACCAGATCGTCCAGCGCCCGTTCACCACGACCCGCGATCGGCGTACCGATCGCGATATCGTCGCCGCCGGACAACCGCGCCAGCAGCGCCGCCAGCGCCGCATGGAACACCATGAACATCGACGCACCGCGACGACGTGCCAGCGCGTCCAGGTCCGCGACGAGCTCGGCGGGCAACTCACCGCTCACCGTGGCACCGCGCATCGATGCCGCCGCCGGGCGCGACCGGTCCAGCGGCAGTGCCAGCTCGTCGGGGACACCGGCGAGAGTGCGCTGCCAGAAAGCGATCTGCCGCGCCATCGGCGAGGCCGGATCGTCCTCGGCGCCCAGCACCCGGCGCTGCCACAGCGTGAAGTCGGCGTACTGGACCGGCAGCAGATCCCAGCCCGGCTCCAGATCCCGGACCCGCGCCGCGTACGCGGTCATCACGTCCCGGGCCAGCGGGGTCATCGAGAAACCGTCACCGGAGATGTGGTGCACCACCACGACCAGCACGTATTCGCGCGGCGTCAGCTCGAGCAACCGGGTCCGCAACGGCGGGGCCACGGATACGTCGAAGCCGGCGCCCACGAACTCCGCGATCGCGGCGGGTAGCTCGGCCGCGGTGACCGCGACCGTGTCCAGCCCCAGATCGACCTGCTCCGCGGGCACGATCACCTGTACCGGCATCTCGTAGCGCTGTGGGAAGTAGGTGCGCAGCGATTCGTGCCGCCGCAGCACATCGGCCAGTGCGGCCCGCAGGGCCGCCACGTCCAGCTCGCCGGTGAGCCGGATCGCCATCGGCAGGTTGTAGGCCACCGAGGTGGGATCGAACTGGTTGAGGAACCACATCCGCTGCTGCGCGAACGACAACGGCACCAGTTCGGGCCGCGGTCCTGCCTCCAACGCCGGACGCGCCCGCTCACCGGTCTGCTCGACCCGCACCGCCAACGCGGCCACCGTGGGCGCCTCGAACAGCGCCCGCACCGGCACCTGGGTATCGAGCGCGGCCCCGATCCGCGCCGCGACCTGCGTCGCGACCAGCGAGTTACCGCCCAGCTCGAAGAAATCGTCGTCCGCGCCGACCCGCTGGAGACCGAGCACATCGGCGAACGTCGACGCCACGACCTCCTCGATCGGGGTCGACGGTGCCCGGAACACCCGGGCCTCGAACACCGGCGCCGGCAGCAGTTTGCGGTCCAGTTTCCCGGACGCGTTCATCGGGAAGGCGTCGAGCATCACGAAGGCCGCGGGCACCATATAGGCCGGGAGTTCGGCACGCAGTGCGGTCTTCACCGATTCCGGATCGATCGCCCGGCCGGTATCCGGTACGAGATAGGCCACCAGCTGGTCACCGGTGTGCTCGTCGGCGCGCATGACCACGACGGCCTGAGCGATCTCGTCCATACCGACCAGCGCGGATTCGATCTCACCGAGCTCGATCCGCAGACCACGCAGCTTCACCTGGAAGTCGGTGCGGCCCAGATATTCGAGCTCGCCGTCGGAATTCCAGCGGACCAGATCGCCGGTCCGGTACATCCGCTCGCCCGCACCGAACGGGTTGGCCACGAACCGGTCGAAGGTCAGATCGGGACGGTCCACATATCCCTGCGCCAGCTGCGCGCCGGCCAGATAGAGCTCACCCGGCACCCCCGGTGGCACCGGCCGCAACCGGCCGTCCAGCACATAGGCCTGGGTGTTGAACGCCGGGACACCGATCGGCACCGAGACGGTATCGGCCTCGGTCACTTCGTGGTAGATGAGGTCGACCGTGGCCTCGGTGGGCCCGTACAGGTTGTGCAGCCGGGCGTTGCTCAGTTTCCGCAGCCGGCGCGGTACATCGTTGGGCAGCGCCTCGCCGCCGACGATGATGTGGCGCAGGCTCGACCATGCCTCGGGACCGGTCTCGGCCATGATGACCGACAGCATCGACGGGACGAACTGCACCGTCGTCACGCCCTCGGCGGCGATGATCTCCGCGAGGTAACCGGGATCCCGGTGTCCGTCCGGACGGGCGATCACGAGCCGGGCACCCACCTGCAACGGCAGGAAGAACTCCCGGACCGAGGCGTCGAAGGTGACCGTGGCGCGCTGCAACATGACATCGGCCGCGGCCATCCCGTAGCGGGCGTGGGTACCGACCAGGCAGTTCACGATCGCCGCGTGCGCTACCGCGACACCCTTGGGGCGGCCGGTCGAACCGGAGGTGAAGATCACGTACGCGGTGTTGCCCGAGCGCAGTGGCCGCAGCCGGTCCGCGTCGGTGAGCGGCGCGTCGGAGAATTCGGTCGAATCCAGCTCGTCGATGCGGACCTGCCGCTCGATTACCGGGTCCAGATCGGCACCGGAGGTGAGCACACAGACCGGTTGCGCGGTGTCGAGGATGTGCCCGAGCCGTTCCACCGGCTGATCCGGATCCAGCGGCACATAGGCGCCACCGGCCACGACGACCGCGTACATACCGATGACGAGGTCGAAGGACCGCTGCATACCCAGCGCCACATACACCTCGGGCCCGACACCCATCGAGACGAGCCGGCGGGCCAGCCGGTGTACCCGGCCCGCGAACTCGGCGTAGGACAGATTCGTCCCCTCGAAGGTCAGCGCGATCTCGTCCGGTGTCCGGGCGACCTGCGCCTCGAACAGGGAAACCAGGGTCGCCGTCGCATTGCCGGGGGTCTCGGTGAGCGCGGTCTCCACCGGGAAGCCCGTCGCGTTCCACCGATCGAGCACCAGGGCGCGTTCGGCCGGGGCCATGAGTTCGATATCGCCGACCGGTACCGTCGCGTCCGCGATCACCGTGCGCAGCACCCGCACGAACCGGCGGCCGAACTCGGAGACGAACTCGTCGTCGAATAGATCGGTCGCGTAGAGGATCTCGGCGTCCATACCGGATCCGTCGGCGACCGCCTCGCTCATGGTGAGCGACATATCGTATTTGGTGGTCGGGGTATCCACACCCACCCCGGTCATCGTCAGGCCGGGCAGTTCCAGCCGGTTGTCACCCAGGTTCTGGAAGGCGAGCATCACCTGGAACAGCGGCTGCCGCGACTGCGAACGCACCGGATTGAGGACCTCGACCAGGCGCTCGAACGGCACATCGGCGTGCGCGAACGCGGCCAGATCACGATCGCGCACCTGGGCGAGCAGATCGGTGAACGGGGCGCCGATATCGATCCGGGTCCGCAACACCAGTGTGTTGACGAACATACCCACCAACTCGTCGAGCACGCGCTCGCCACGACCGGCGACCGGGATACCGATGGCGATATCGGTGGTGCCGCTGAGCCGGGCGAGCAGGGTGGCGAATGTGCTGTGCACGAGCATGAACAGCGTGACGCCCTGGGCCTGCGCGACCCGGTTCAGCTCGTCGATCACCGCACCGGGCACCACGAATCGGTGCGTCGCCGCCCGCTCGCTGGCGACCGCGGGCCGGGGCCGGCTGGACAACCGGAGCTCATCGGGCAGTTCGTCGAGCTCGGCGCGCCAGAAGTCCAGCTGCTGGGAGACCAGTGACCCTGGATCGTCGTCGGAACCGAGCACATCGCGCTGCCACATCGCGTAGTCGATGTACTGCACGGCCATCGGTTCCCATTCCGGGACCGCGCCGGTCGAACGCGCCGAGTACGCGATCATCAGATCACGGCTGAGCGGCCGCATCGAGAAACCGTCGGCGGCGATATGGTGCACCACACCGGCCAGCACGTGGTCGTCCGCGGCCAGGCGATAGACCTGCAGCCGGACCGGCGGTTCGTCGGTCAGATCGAAACCGCGCACGACGAATTCGGCGATCGAGGCGAAGAGTTCGGCACTGAGCTCGGCACCCGGCGCCGCGGCCCGGTGCGAATCGACGACCGCTACCTCCGGGACCGCCCGCTCCGGCGGCAGCACCTGTTGGAAACCGACACCGTCGTGGGACGGGTACACGGTGCGCAGGGATTCGTGCCGGGCGATCACATCGGCCACCGCGGTCAGCAGCGCCGTCATATCGACGGTGCCGGTGAGCCGCAGCACGATCGGGATGTTGTCGACCGCGGACTCCGGTTCGAAGCGGTTGAGGAACCACATCCGCTGCTGGGCCTGCGACAGCGGCGGGCGCTCGGGGCGGGGACGCGCGGCGAGAACCGGACGCCCGCCGGCACCGGCCTGCTGCTCCACCCGGGCCGCGAGCGCGGCCACCGTCGAATCCTCGAACAGCATCCGCACCGGCACGGTGGTGTCCAGGGCGGCCCCGATCCGGGCCGCGACCTGGGTCGCGATCAGTGAGTTACCACCGAGGGCGAAGAAATCGTCGTCGGCGCCCACCCGTTCGGTACCCAGGACCTCCGCGAACACCCCGGCCACGATCTCCTCGATCGGGGTCGACGCGGACCGGGAACCACCCGATTCGAACACCGGCGCGGGCAGTGCCCGGCGGTCCAGTTTTCCGTTGATGGTCAACGGGATCCGGTCCAGCACAATCAGCGCGGACGGCACCATATAGGACGGGACCCGCCGGCCCGCGCCCTCCCGGATCTGCTCGGTATCGGGCTCTGTTCCGGCGTCCGGCACCACATAGGCCACGATCCGGTGGTCACCCGGATTGTCCTCGCGGACGATGACCGCGGCCTGCGCGACACCCGGCTGCGCGAGCACCGCGGCCTCGATCTCACCGAGTTCGATCCGGAAACCGCGCACCTTGACCTGATCGTCGGCGCGGCCGAGGTATTCGAGTTCCCCGAACCGGTTCCAGCGCGCGAGGTCGCCGGATCGGTAGAGCCGCGCCCCGGGCGTACCGGGATCGGCCAGCGGGTTCGCCACGAAACGGGCGGCCGTCAAGTCCGGGCGCCCCAGGTAACCGCGGGACAGCTGCCCGCCCGCCACATACAGCTCACCCGCCACCCCGACCGGCACCGGCTGCAGCCGGTTGTCCAGTACGTAGGTCTGCAGCCCGCCCAGCGCACTGCCGATCACACTTCCGGCCGCGCCGGCGATGGTCTCCGCGTCGAGCGCCCGGTAGGACACGTGCACCGTGGTCTCGGTGATGCCGTACATGTTCACCAGCAGCGGCGAAGCGGTTTCCCGGTCGCCGATCGCGACGGTGCGTCCGGTCGTACCGTCACCGTGGCGGGTCACCCAATCGCTGAGCCGCCGCAGTTCCAGTGCCTCACCACCGAATACGACGTAACGCAGCGCCAGCGGCCGTTCCGCTTCCGCGGTGCGATCGGCCTCGGCCAGCTGGTAGAACGCCGACGGCGTCTGGTTCAGCACGGTGACCCGTTCGGTGCGCAGCAGTTCCAGGAACTGCTGCGGCGAACGCGAGGTGTAGTAGTCGACGACCACCAGGGTGCCGCCGAAGAGCAGCGGTCCCCACAGCTCCCAGACCGAGAAGTCGAAGGCGTAGGAGTGGAACAGGGTCCATACGTCCTCGGCGCCGAACCCGAATTCGCGCTCGGTATTGGCGAACAGCCGCACCACGTTCCGGTGCGCCACCGCGACGCCCTTGGGCCGCCCGGTGGAACCGGAGGTGTAGATGACGTAGGCGGTGTTGTCCGGGCGCAGCGGCGCGAGCCGATCGGCATCGGTGATCGGGCCGTCGTCGGCATCCTCGATATCGCCGACCTCTACGGAATAACCGTCCATCAATACGCGCGAGATACCACTGGGCAGGTCCACCCGCACCGAGGAATCCAGCACCACGGTCGCGGGACCCGCGTCCCCGAGCACATAGGCGATCCGGTCGGCGGGGTAGTCCGGGTCCACCGGTACGTAACCGGCACCGGACTTGATCACCGCGAGCAGTGCGACCACGAGATCCAGCGAGCGCGGCAACAGCACCGCGACCAGGGTCTCCGGCCCGGCGCCCTCGGAGATCAACCGGCGCGCCAGCACATTCGCGCGACGATCCAGTTCGGCGTAGGTGAGCTGGTCACCTTCGTACTTCGCGGCGGTCCGGTGCGGATGCTCCCCGGCGGCCACCTCGAACAGGCCGGCCAGGGTGGCGGTCTCCGGGCGATCGACCGGTACGCCGTCGACACTGAACACGCCGGGACCGGCGTCGGCCCGGGATCGCACCCAGCGCTGCGCCACATCCAGGCGCTCGGTCGTACCGAGCAGATCGATATCACCGACCGCGGTCTCCGGCGCGTCGGCGATCGCACGCAGGATCCGTACGAACCGATCGGCGAAAACGGACACGGTGGCCGGATCGAACAGATCGGTGGCGTAGGCCCACTGCATACGCAGGCCACCGTCGGCGGCACCCTCGGTACCGACCGTCAGTTGCAGATCGAACTTCGACTGGCCGGTTTCGAACTCGACGACGCCGAGATCGAGCCCGGGCAACGATACCGCCGTGGTGTCCGCGACCGACGCGGCCTCGAATGCCAGGACGACCTGGAACAGCGGATGGTGCGCCTGCGACCGGCGCGGGTTGAGGATATCGACGAGCCGCTCGAACGGGACATCGGCGTTGGCGAAGGCCGCGAGGTCGGTCCGGCGCACCTCGGCCAGCAACTCGGTGAACGGGGTCCCCGGGGCCACCTCGGTACGCAGGACCAGGGTGTTGACGAACATACCGACCAGATCGTCGAGCGCCTGTTCGCCGCGTCCGGCGATCGGGGTACCGATACTGATATCGGAACTGCTGGACAGCCGGCCAGCCCACGCGGCGAGCGCCGCGTGCACGACCATGAACAGAGTCGTCCCGTGCGCGCGGGCCAGGCTCTCGAGGCCGCCCCGCAGTTCGGCGTCGATCGCGAAATCGTGGGCGGCACCGGAATTGGAAGCGATCTCCGGACGCGGCCGGTCGGTCGGCAGTTCCAGCCGATCCGGCAGATCCCGCAGCTGCTCGCTCCAGTAGGCGACCTGCTCGGCGGCCACCGATTCGGGATCGTCCTCCGAACCCAGCACCTCACGCTGCCAGAGCGTGTAATCGGCGTACTGGACCGCCAACGGCTCCCAGCCGGGAGTCACGCCGCGACTCCGGTCGGTGTAGGCGACGACCAGATCGCGCAGCAGCGGCCGCGGCGAGAACCCGTCGGAGCTGATGTGATGCGCGACGAGGACGACGACATGTCTGCGGTCGTCCAACCGCAACAGGGTCACCTGGAACGGCAGCTCGGCGGTCACATCGAAGAACACACCGGCCAGCTGCAGCACCCGCACCGGCAGTTCGGCCTCGGTGACCGGTTCTGCGGCGAGCTCGAAACGCACCTCGTCGGCCGGTAGCACCTGCTGATGGCCGATACCGTCGACCTCCGGATACACGGTCCGCAGCACCTCGTGCCGGGCCACCAGATCCGACACCGCCGCGCGCAACGCGTCGACGTCGAGGTCACCGGACAGTTGGACGGCCAGCGGGATGTTGTACGCGGCGGACCGGTCGTCGAACCGGTTCAGGAACCACATCCGCTGCTGCGCCAGCGACAACGGCACCCGCTCCGGCCGCTCCCGCGGCGCGAGCACCGGCAGGCCCCCGCGCCCGGTAGCGGACTCGGCGGCCGCGGCCAGGGCGGTCACCGTGGCGGCCTCGAACAGCATCCGCACCGGCACGGTGGCGTCCAGGGCGACCCCGATCCGGGCCGCGACCTGGGTCGCGACCAGCGAGTTACCACCGAGCGCGAAGAAATCGTCATCGGCACCGACCCGCTCGACACCGAGCACATCGGCGAAGACTCCCGCGACGATCTCCTCGATCGGCGTCGAGGGCGCCCGGAACTCCTTGGTCTCGAACACCGGCGCGGGCAACGCCTTACGGTCCAGCTTGCCCGAGGTGTTCAACGGGAACGCGTCGAGCACGACCACCGCGGCGGGCACCATGTAGATCGGCAGGACCTCACGCAGGGCGTCCAGCAGGACCATCGAAACGATCTGCGCACCGGGTGCCGGGACCACGTAGGCGACCAGCTGCTCACCCAGATCCGACGCCGCCACCGTCACCACAGCCTGGCTCACCACCGACTGCGCCAGCACCGCCGACTCGATCTCACCCAGCTC
>NZ_JBSGIP010000089.1:0-9236 GCF_053605105.1 Nocardia sp. NPDC003963 | reverse complement strand
GTCTATCGCCGGCAGGTCAGTGATCTCAGCGATACCGTGTGGTGCCCCGAATGGTGGAAGCATACGGAAGCGATCGCGCGACTCGACGCCATGTGTCCACGAATCGGATCTCCCGGGGCCTCTTGTGTACCGAGAGTTCGCCTGCCACATGGTCGATGAGTTCTTCCGCCGCCGGCGCCGCGCCGCGTGGGACCACGAAGGCGACGATCCGCTGCCCCAGGTCCGGGTCGGCGAGGCCCACGACAGCCACCTCGGCCACAGCCGGATGGCCCAGCAGTGCGGTTTCCACTTCGCCCGCACCGATCCGGTAACCGCCGGATTTGATGAGGTCCACCGATTCGCGGCCGACGATCCGATGGAATCCGTCCGCGTCGATGGCGGCCACATCTCCGGTGCGGAACCAGCCGTCTTCGGTCCAGCAGCCGGCGGTGGCTTCCGGGCGGCCGTAATAGCCGTCGAAGAGCATCGGTCCGCGCACCTGGAGGCCGCCGACAGCGGAGCCGTCGTGCGGTACCGGCTGCCCGGTTTCGTCACGGAGCCGGGTTTCGACACCGCGCACCGGTACTCCGACCCAGCCGGGTCGCCGTTCGCCGTCGGCCCGGGCCGAGAGGGTGATCATGGTTTCGCTCATGCCGTAGCGTTCGACCGGCCGGTGTCCGGTGAGTTCCGCGAGCCGCTCGAAGACCGGTACCGGCAGGGGGGCGCTGCCGGAGATCAGCAGCCTCGCCGCCGCGAGTTCTTTCGCCGCGGCCGGATCCTCGGCGATCCGGGTCCATACCGTGGGCACACCGAAGTACATGGTGCCCGGGGTGGCCGCGTAGTTCGCCGGGGTCGGTTTACCGGTGTGCACGAGTGGGCCGCCGATCCGCAGCGGCCCGAGCAGTCCCAGGATCAGGCCGTGCACGTGGAACAGCGGGAGTCCGTGGACCAGCACATCGGACGCGGTCCAGGACCATGCGTCGGCGAGGGCGTCGAGTCCGGCGGCGATGGCGCGGCGGCTGAGCACCACGCCTTTGGGAGCGCCGGTGGTGCCGGAGGTGTAGAGCACGAAAGCCGGTGCGCCCGGATCGGGTTCGGGGTAGGTGTGCCAGGAGCGGGCGTGCAACCGCACCGGTACCACGGGAAGCGGTGTTCCCTCCGGCGCTTCGCCCAGCCACGCCTGGGCACCGGAATCGGTGAGCATATGGTCGAGTTCGGACGTTCCGGAGTCGGGCGGCACCGGTACCACGGTGACACCGGCGATCAGGCAGCCGACCACGGCGAGCACGGTCGCCGCGGTGGGCCGGGCCAGTACGGCGACCCGCTCGGCCCGAGCCACCCGTTCGGCCACCGAGGTGGCCGCACCGAGCAGATCGCTGCGCGACAGCGTCACACCGTCGATGGTCACGGCGTCCGGGATATCGGCGCCCGCCGCGACGGCGAGCGGGTCGAGGGAGCTGAGCAGACGGTGGCCGTAGGACATGCGCCCAAACTACTGCCCCGGACCGGTACCGATGCCCGGCCCCCGGCCGGATCGGTTCCGGAAATCCGCCGACCGGACCGGCCGTTCCATTTCGCGTCGATTCCGCGGCCCATCAGTGAAAATCTATCGATTCAAATTACCTTTATCATATGGAGGCTTGAATTTCGTAGGAAATCGCATAATTCCCGGCGCCACTTGACACATATAGGCTGCGACGAGAGGGTGAATCGTCAGCTTTCTCGAGCACTCGGAACGGTTTTTCCATGACCAGACCCACCTCCGCGGAGCCGCCCGTATCCCGCTCGACCGGCGAACCGGCCGATTCCGCACCGGCGGCGCACGACGAAGAATTCGATTTCCGTCCCTATATCGACGGGGCGGCGGTACTCGGCGCCGCCGCGAATGTGATCATGCAGCTGGCCGCCCCAGGAGTCGGTTACGGAGTTCTGGAAAGCCCGGTCGACAGCGGAAAACTGACGCTGCATCCGGTGAAGCGCACCCGCACCACACTCACCTATCTGGCGGTCGCGCTGCTCGGCAGCGCCGATGAGCGGGCGGCCTACCGAAAAGCCGTCGATACCTCACATCGCCGAGTGCGCTCGAACCCGGGCAGTCCGGTGCGGTACAACGCCTTCGACCGGAATCTGCAATTGTGGGTCGCGGCATGCTTGTTCTGGGGCGCACGCGATATCCGGGAGCGAATGCGCGGCCGGCCCGATCCCGAACTCGAGGAGACGATCTACCGCCATTCCGCGCGGTTGGGCACAACCCTGCAGGTACCACCGGAATCGTGGCCCGCGACCCAGGCGGCATTCGATCGCTACTGGACCGAGAACCTGGCCGCGACCAGGATCGATCCACCGGTCCGGGACATGCTGGACGAGATAGTCGACCTGAAGATGTTCCCCCGCCCGGTCCAGCTCCTCGGCGGCGGTTTCAACCGGTGGGTCACCGCCGGGCTGCTTCCACCGCATCTGCGCGCGGAGATGGGTATGACCTGGTCGGCGGACGACGAACGCAGATTCGGTCGCCTGCTGCGTGGATTGGGCCGCGCTTCGGCGATACTGCCGGTACCGCTGCGCAGTTTCCCGATCAACGCCTACCTGATCGATTTCCGGATCCGCCGCCGGTTCGGACTGAAACTCGTCTGAGTCGAATCACGAATATGAAAACAACCCGGTTCGAATTTCAGGAATCGGCCACCTGTCCCGGCACCCGGAACGAGACCGCCACATGATCACGCGCGTATCCGCGCACCGCGATATCGTCGTCCAGCGGGATCACCGTCTGCGGAGTCAGCGCCAGCGACAGGGCGGTCCGGGCGATCATCTCGGCCAGCGGCAGCGGATCGTAGGCCGGGAGTTTGCCTTCCCCCTGGAGACGGGTGATGAATTCGGCGACGTAATCGCGGCCCAATTCGATGACCGGAGCACCCTTGGTCGTCAGATACGGCAGCACGATTTCCGGTTCGGTGTTCAGCAGCCGGTCCAGCAGTTCGTTACCGCGCAGACCGGCGAGGAACGCGACGAACAGTTCCACGATCTGATCCTCGGCACCGGCATCCCGCTCGATCTGCTGCTGCACCGCGGCGTCCACACCCTCGATGAAATCGCGGGTCTGCGCCAGTCCGACGGCCTGGATCAGATCCGACTTACTGGAGAACCGCCGGTAGAGTGTGGCCAGCGAGAGGCCGCCACGCCGGGCCACTTCGACCATGCTCGTACGTTTGATCCCGAAATCGAGGAATGCCTGCAGGGCCGCGGCCAGCACGGATTGATCTTGATCTCGGCGCGGCGTTCGCACCAGAGGCAACAGTTGAGCCAGGGCACCCATCTCGGCACCTTCCCGCGCTCGGCAATGCAATGACGTAGTAAGCATCGCACAGTTGCACCAGCGGTTGACGCAAGATAGAGACAATGAGATGGTTATCATATAATCTTCTCATAGGAAAGAGGTCACCGATGACCGCTCCCCGGCCCGCTCCGATGAACGATCCCGAACCCCAGCGGCTGTACTCACCCAACTTCGATATGAACGATCACATCGTCGGAGTCACCGCCTTCCTGGGCGGCACCGCGAACGTCATCATGCAGCTGGGCCTGCGACCGGTCGCCTACGGCGTGATGGAGAGCGACGTCAAAAGCGGCAACGTCATGGAGCACCCCTTCAAACGGCTGCGCACCACCCTCACCTACCTCGCGGTCGCCATGCTGGGCACCGAAGAAGAACGCAACGCCTACCGGCTCGCCGTCAACACCTCCCACCGCCATATCCGCACCAAACCGACCAGCCCGGTCAAATACAACGCGTTCGACCCGAAACTCCAGCTATGGGTCGCGGCCTGCCTGTACTTCGGATTCGTCGACCTACTGGAGAAGGTCCGAGGCCCGATGGACGAAGCCACCGCCGACACCTTCTACGCACACAGCATCCGCCTCGGCACCACCCTGCAGGTCCGACCGGAGATGTGGCCGGCCGACCGAGCCGCGTTCTGGCAGTTCTGGGAAGAGAACCTCGACGCACTGGAAATCGACGACACCACCCGCGCCTACTTCAACGACCTCATCGACCTGAAGATGGTGGCACCCCCGATCCAGTGGGTATCGGCGAAATTCCACCGCTTCGTCGTCACCGGCTGCCTCCCGCCGCAGATCCGCGAGAAAATGCATCTCACCTGGACCGCAGGCAACCAACGCTGGTTCGACCGCACCATGAAGCTGATCGGCTTCGGCCTCAAATTCCAGCCGCGGATCCTCCGCCAGTTCCCCATGAACTACTACCTGTGGGATATGCGCCGCCGCATCAGCAAGGGCAAACCCCTGGTCTGAGTTATCTACCCCGCTTCGGCGGGGCTGTGTTAATTGCGTCGCCTTCGGCGCCGCGGGGTGGGGCCCTATCAACCCCGGTTCTTCACTCCTACGCTCAGTCGCTGCGCTCCTTCGCTACGTCGCTCCAGAACCGGGGCGGGCCCCACCCACGGATGTGGACCACTTGGGGGTAGATGAAAGGTATGGCTGGGGGTGCGGTGCCGTCCTTCAGCGCCCGGCAAGGGCGCGCAGGAAAAAAGTCAGGTTGGCGGGACGCTCGGCCAACCTGCGCATCAGGTAGCCGTACCACTGGCGACCGTATGGCAGGTAGATCCGCACGAAATCGCCGCGATCGGCCAGCCGGAGTTGTTCGTCGGTACGGATGCCGTAGAGCATCTGGTATTCGAGGTCGCCGGGGCGGCGGCCGGTGATCGTCGCGAGATCGGCCGCGGCCGCGAGCACCACCGGGTCGTGGGATGCCACCAGGGGGCGACCCGCACCGTGCATCAGGATCCGCAGACAACGCAAGTAGGCGCGGTCCACATCGACGCGACGCTGGTAGGCGACCGTCTCCGGTTCCCGGTAGGCCCCTTTGCACAGACGTACCCGGGCGCCCGCGTCGGCGAGTTCGCGGCAATCGTCGGCACTTCGATACAGATACGCCTGGACCACCGTGCCGAGCCAGGGAAAATCCGCGCGGACCTCCCGCGTGGTGGCGAGGGTGGCGGCAGTGGTGGTGTGGTCTTCGGCGTCCACGGTGACCCACACCCGGGCCTCCGCGGCCTTGGTGCACAGCGTGCGCAGATTCTCGACGGCTATCGCCGGACCGTCCGTTCCCAGGGCCTGCCCCAGTGCGGACAACTTGACCGAGACCTCCAGTGGTGCGGCACCGGCGGGCACCTCGGTGGTGGGCAGGGCGGCGAGATCGTTGATCAAAGCCAGGTATTCGCCGACCGCGACCTCGGCCTGCGCGCGGTCGATGGTGTTCTCGCCGAGGAAATCGACACTGACCGCACGTCCGCTCATGAGCAGCCGGCCCGCCGCACCGACCAGATCCGACCGGGCTTCGCCGGGTACGAACCGCCGCACCAGCGCGGCGGTGGCCGGACTGGTGGTCAGCGCATGTTCAACCCGGTCCGATCCGGCCGCGGCGAGGATCGCCGGGCGCAGCGGATTCACCGTGGCTCCCGGCCGGGCAGGCGACGCCCCACCGCGACCGCCCCGCCGGGCCGGTACGGGCCGCTCATCCCCGCTCCATATGCGGATACAGGTGATCGGTGTGCGGGACGAAGGTTTCCTTCAGGGCGCGCGGCGCGACCCAGCGCAACAGGTTCAGCGGTGAACCCGCTTTGTCGTCAGTGCCCGAGGCGCGTGCCCCGCCGAACGGTTGCTGGCCCACCACCGCGCCCGTGGGTTTGTCGTTGACGTAGAAGTTGCCGGCCGCGAAACGCAGGAGTCCGGCCGCTTCCTCCACCGCGTGCCGGTCCTGGGCGAAGATCGCGCCGGTGAGCGCGTACGGGGCGGCCGACTCCACCTCGGTCAGGATCGTCCGGTAGGCGTCGGGCTGGGAATCGTCGTATACGTACACCGACAGGATCGGGCCGAAGTACTCGGTGGCGAACGATTCGTCCCGGGGGTCGTCGGCGAGCAGCACGGTGGGCCGGACGAACCAGCCCTCACTGTCGTCGTAGGTACCGCCCACCGGCACATCCACGCCGGCGGACCGCGCCCGTTCGATCGCGCGCACACTCTTGTCGTATGCCCGCCGATCGATCACCGCGCCGCCGAAATTCGACAGGTCCGCGATATCCCCGTAGGTCAGGCTCTCGGTGATCCCGAGGAAATCCTCACCCATCTCCCGCCACAGCGAGCGGGGCAGATAGGCGCGCGAAGCGGCCGAGCACTTCTGGCCCTGATATTCGTAGGCGCCGCGGATCAGAGCCGTACGCAGGGCGACCGGGTCCGCCGAGGGATGCGCGACGATGAAATCCTTACCGCCGGTCTCGCCGACAATCCGCGGATATCCGTGGTAATTGCCGATATTGGCGCCCACCCGACTCCACAGATACTGGAAGGTCGCGCCGGAACCCGTGAAATGGATGCCGGCCAGGCGCGGGTCGGCCAGCGCGACTTCGGAGAGCGCCAGCCCGTCGCCGGTGACCATATTGATCACGCCGGGCGGCAGACCGGCCGCCTCCAGCAGTCGCATCGTGTAATAGGCAGCCAAGGTCTGGGTGGGTGAAGGCTTCCAGACCACGGTATTGCCCATCAGCGCGGGCGCGGTGGGCAGATTGCCGGCGATCGCGGTGAAATTGAACGGAGTGATCGCGTACACGAAACCTTCGAGCGGGCGGTAGTCGAGCCGGTTCCACACCCCGGCGCTCGATCGCGGCTGCTGCGCCAGGATGTCACGGGCGAAGGAGACATTGAACCGCCAGAAGTCGACCAGTTCGCACGGCGCGTCGATCTCGGCCTGGGCCACGGATTTCGACTGTCCCAGCATGGTCGCGGCGGCCACGGTCTCCCGCCACGGACCGGCCAGCAGATCCGCGGCGCGCAACAGCACAGCCGCGCGTTCGTCGAACGGCAGCGCCCGCCAAGCCGGTGCCGCCGCTATCGCCGCGTCTATCGCGGCGGCGGCTTCGGTATGCGTGGTGTCGGTATAGGTCCCGAGTACCTGCCGGTGGCGGTGCGGTGCGACGACCTCCCGGCGCTCACCGATTCCCGGACGATGCTTACCGCCGATCACCAGGGGGATCTCGGCCGTGCTGTCGGAGATATCGGCGAGCTGACCGAGCAACCGTTCCCGCTCAGGGCTGCCCGGCGCGTAGGTGTGCACCGGCTCGTTACCGGGGGTGGGGACAACTGTGACAGCGTCCATACCCCAGGCTAGCGCCGCACGACCGGCACCGCCCGCACTCGACGCGCGTATCTCTGCGGAGTCGTTACCGCACTGCCGCACCACAGCGGCAGCGCGAGGTCATCCGCGTAGCCGCTGGGCCGCCGTATCGATCCGCTCGTCGGTCGCCGTCAATGCGATACGCACATGTTCGGCACCCGCGGGTCCGTAGAACTCGCCCGGCGCCGCCAGAATGCCCTGCTCGGCCAGCCGGTCGAGAGTAGTCCGGCACGGCTCACCGCGAGTCGCCCACAGATACAGTCCGGCCGCCGAGTGATCGATCCGGAATCCGGCATCCAGCAGCGCCGCCCGCAAGATCTCACGGCGGGCCCGATACCGTTCCCGCTGCGCCGATTCGTGCGCGTCGTCATCCAGCGCCGCCGCCATCGCGGCCTGGATCGGGAAAGGCATCATCATGCCGGAATGCTTACGCACCTCCAGCAGTTCGGCCACCAGCTCCGGATCACCGGCCACGAACCCGGCCCGGTAGCTCGCCAGATTCGAGGTCTTGGACAGGGAATGCACCGCCAGCAGACCCGTATGGTCGCCGTCGCAGACCCGCGGATCCAGAATCGACACCGCCGGCTCGTCCCAGGCCAGCCCCAGATAGCACTCGTCGGAGGCGACCACCGCGCCGCGTTCGCGCGCGAAGGCCACCACCTTCCGCAGATGCTCGACACCGAGCACTTTGCCGGTCGGGTTCGACGGCGAGTTGAGGAAGATGAGCGCCGGACGCTCCGGACCCAACCGGGTGAGACCGTCGGCGCGCAGGATCCGCGTCCCGGCGAGCAGCCCGCCCACCTCGTACGTCGGATAGGCGACCTCGGGAATCACCATCAGATCCGCGGCACCCAGCCCGAGCAACCGCGGCAGCCCGGCGATCAGCTCTTTGGTGCCGATCACCGGCAGTACGGCCGCCTCGTCCACACCGGTGATACCGAAACGCCGGGCCAGCGCGGCCACCGCCGCGGCCCGCAATTCCGGTGTGCCGTGGGTGGTCGGATACCCGGGCACCCCGGCCACCGAATCCAACGCCGAACGGATCAGCGGATCCACCGGATCGACGGGTGTACCCACCGACAGATCCACGAGCCCACCCGGATGTGCCGCGGCCCGCGCCTTCACCTCCGCGATGGTGTCCCACGGGAAATCGGGCAGCGCCGCGCTCACGCGCCGGCGGGCGGAAACCTCGGTACTCATCAGGACAATGCTCTACTCATCGGCCATCGGAGGCAGCTCTTTGATGAACGCCGGATCGAAATCGACCTTGCCCAGCTTGGTGGCGCCGCCGGGCGAACCCAGCTCGTCGAAGAAATCGACATTGGCATTGACGTAGCCGCTCCACTGGTCGGGAGTGTCGTCCTCGTAGAAGATCGCCTCCACGGGGCAGACCGGCTCACACGCACCACAGTCAACGCATTCGTCGGGATGGATGTAGAGCATGCGGCCGCCCTCGTAGATGCAGTCCACAGGGCATTCCTCGATGCACGCCTTGTCCTTCACGTCAACGCACGGCTCGGCGATGATGTACGTCACTCCCGCTCCTAGTCTTCCTTCTTCTCCGGGTAACTGCGCCCGCCCACAAGTATCCCTGGCGCCAAACAGGCTACCCCCGGTGAGCCTGCCCTAAATACTTGCGCCGCCTCCGCGTCGCTGTGTTTGTCGGCGTCGCCTTCGGCGGCGCGTAGTGGGGCCCGCCCCACCCGCGAATGTTGACCATCCGGGAGTAGACAAAGGGCGGGTCCGAATGCGAACGATCCGGAGTATCCGAAGTTCGCTGGTGCGCGTGTCGACCCTCCGGTGCCAGAAACCAAAGGTCCCTACGCCGGCCTGAACACACCACAGGCCCGCATGCCGACCCATCCCGAGGCGCGGAAACCAAACGTCCGCATGCCGACCATCCGGCGTAGCGAAGCCCCCGGGCTCGCCTGCCCCGTGTATCCGCATGCCGACCAGGCCGTCAATGCCCCCGCACCCCCCGAGTCGAGTCTTACGAGACACCTCCAAGGGTTGAGGCCCGTCCCGCCGTTCAGGCCTCGAAGCGCATGCGCGAAGCGCGAGTCTCGAG
>NZ_JBSGIP010000088.1:0-9599 GCF_053605105.1 Nocardia sp. NPDC003963 | reverse complement strand
GGGGTGGGGCCCTATTAACCCCGGTTCTTCACTCCGGCGCTCAGTCGCTGCGCTCCTTCGCTCTGTCGCTCCAGAACCGGGGCGGGCCCCACCCGCTGAGGTCGACCATTCGGGGTGGGTTAGAGGGGAGGCGGAAACACTTCTCGACCGGGGGGAACAGTGCATGCGTGGATACCTGGATGGCGCTCGCACGCTCGTCGGCGAACGGCCTTCACGGACGAGGTCGGCAAGAGCATCGATTCGTGACAGCCGACCGCGCATCGCGGGCGATCGGTTGCCGCGTTTCCGCTCCATCGCCGCGGCATCGAGGTGGGCCCGACCGGGGTGAGGCGCCCACCCGTACGGAGGTAGCCGAAGGTGGTGCGGAATCGCACCTCGACCGGCCTGCACAGGGGCACGGCACAGGCGAGCGCTCGAAGGTCGCCGGCCTGTGGACGGCCGGGCGCGCGCGTCCCGGGACCCGGATTCCAGCTGTCGTGGGGCGCACCGGGGATACCGGGCGGATTATTGCGGGCCGACGGGTCCGCGGCGAGGCGGGTATGGTCGGCGGCGAAAACTGCACATGCCAACGGGGGCTCGCACCAGCGGGCTGAGAGGACGGCTAGCTCCACGGAGCGCTCAGGGCCGTCGACCGTATGAACCTGACCGGGTAATGCCGGCGTAGGGAGGAAATATGACGACCACACCTGTCGATTCCGTGACCACCGGTCCGATCGAGGGCAGCGTCAAGCACTATCGGGATATCGACGGTCTGCGCATTCCGGTGCGCCGGATCGACCTGACCAACGGCGACAGTTTCGATGTCTACGACACTTCCGGGCCGTATACCGACGATGCGGCGACCATCGATCTCGAGGCCGGGTTGCCCGCGCTACGGGACGGCTGGGAAAGGCCGGATACACCTGGACCGCGCACTCAGCTGGCGTGGGCCCGGGCCGGGGTCGTGACAGCGGAGATGCGGTTCGTCGCCGCCCGGGAGGGTGTATCGCCGGAGTCGGTACGTATCGAGGTCGCGGCCGGCCGGGCGGTGATACCCGCCAACCACCGCCATCCCGAACTGGAGCCGACTGTTATCGGCAAGAAGTTCCTGGTGAAGATCAACGCCAATATCGGCAATTCGGCGGTGTCGTCGTCGATCGCCGAAGAGGTCGAGAAGATGGTGTGGGCGACCAGGTGGGGCGCCGACACCATCATGGATCTGTCCACCGGCAAGAACATCCACGAGACCCGCGAGTGGATTCTGCGCAATTCGCCGGTGCCGGTCGGGACGGTACCGATCTATCAGGCGCTGGAGAAGGTCGGCGGCGATCCGGCCGCACTCACCTGGGAGATCTACCGCGACACCGTGATCGAGCAGTGCGAACAGGGCGTCGACTATATGACGGTGCACGCCGGGGTCCTGCTGCGGTACGTACCGCTCACGGCGAAACGGGTCACCGGGATCGTGTCGCGGGGGGGTTCCATCATGGCGGCGTGGTGTCTGGCCCATCATCGGGAATCGTTCCTGTACACCCATTTCGGCGAACTGTGCGAGATCCTGGCCCGTTACGACGTCACGTTCTCACTGGGTGACGGTTTGCGGCCCGGTTCGATCGCCGACGCCAACGATGAGGCCCAGTTCGCCGAACTGCGCACCCTCGGCGAGTTGACCAAGATCGCGAAATCACACGGTGTCCAGGTGATGATCGAGGGTCCCGGGCATGTGCCGATGCACAAGATCGTGGAGAACGTGCGGCTGGAGGAAGAGCTGTGCGAGGAGGCCCCTTTCTACACGCTCGGCCCGCTGGCCACCGATATCGCACCCGCCTACGACCACATCACCTCGGCCATCGGAGCCGCGATCATCGCGCAGGCCGGAACGGCGATGCTCTGTTATGTGACCCCGAAGGAACATCTGGGTCTCCCCGACCGCGACGATGTGAAAACCGGCGTCATCACCTACAAGATCGCCGCGCACGCCGCCGATCTCGCCAAGGGTCATCCGCACGCGCAGCGGCGTGACGACGAATTGTCGAAGGCGCGCTTCGAGTTCCGCTGGCGCGACCAGTTCGCGCTGTCGCTGGATCCCGACACCGCCCGCGAATACCACGACGAGACGATGCCCGCGGAGCCGGCCAAGACGGCACATTTCTGCTCGATGTGCGGTCCGAAGTTCTGCTCGATGCGGATATCCGCGGATGTGCGCGAGTACGCGGAGCGCAACAATCTGACCGATATCGATGCGATCGAGGCGGGTATGGCGGAGAAATCGGCCGAGTTCGCCGAAACCGGGAAGCGGGTCTACCTGCCCGTGGTTTCCTAGCGGCCCGTCCCCGGCGCCGGGCCACGTCGATATTCCCGGAAAGAACCCCCGACCGGGCCGCGGTCCCGCCCGCCTCGCGTGATCATCGATTCCCGCGGGCGGGACCGCGGCCGCCGGGTCGTGCCGTCCTCCCGGGCTGCCGGACCCATGGTCGGCCACGTGCCGGCGGCGGTCGGCGCGGTCCGCGACCAGGCCCCGCCGCGATCCCCCGATATCGGAGGTACCTCGGACCGGACACTTAATGAAAACAGTTATCATTACCGAATGGCTACGCGAACCCCGTCCGAATCCCTGCCCGTAACCGTCCTGTCCGGGTTCCTCGGAGCCGGCAAGACCACTCTGCTCAACCACATCCTCGCCAATCGGGAGGGTCGCCGTGTCGCGGTGATCGTGAACGATATGAGTGAGGTGAACATCGACGCGGCCCTGGTCGCCGGGCAGGGCCATCTCGACCGGACCGAGGAGAAACTGGTCGAGCTCACCAACGGCTGCATCTGCTGCACATTGCGGGAGGATCTCGTCGAAGCCGTGGGCAGACTGGCCCGGGACGGACGATTCGATCAGCTGGTCATCGAATCCACCGGTATCTCCGAGCCCATGCCGGTGGCGGCGACCTTCGAATGGGAATTCGACGACGGGTTCTCGCTCGGCGAAGTGGCCCGGCTCGACACCATGGTCACCGTCGTGGACGCCTCGACCTTCCTCACCGAGGTGACCCGCGGGCAGACTCTCGCGTCGCGGAATCTGGAAGCCGGCGCGGGCGATGAACGCGGTATCGCCGAACTCCTCGCCGACCAGGTCGAATTCGCGGATGTCCTGTTGCTCAACAAAACAGATCTGGTGAGCCCGGCGGTCGCCGGGGCGGTGGAGGCGACGCTGCGGCGGATGAATCCGCGGGCCACGCTGATCCGCACGAGCAACGGGGTGGTGGAACTGGCCGAGGTACTCGATACCGGGCGCTACGATCCCGCGGTCGCCGCCACCGCGGAAGGCTGGGCCGAAGAGCTGGCCGGCGGGCACACCCCCGAAACCGAGGAATACGGGATCAGCAGTCTCACCTATACCGCCGACCGCCCGTTCCACCCGGAGCGGCTCGCCGCGGTGGTGTCCGGGCTGCGCAGACTGTTGCGCAGCAAGGGGTTCTGCTGGATCGCCAGCCGCCCGGAACTGGCCGCGGTCTGGTCGCAGGCGGGACCGAATCTCACCTTCGAACCCGCGGCGTGGTGGTCGGCCCTGGAGATCCCGGCCGGGCAGGAAATCGTGTTCATCGGTGTGAAACTGGATCGGCCGGGACTGCGCGCCGGGCTCGACGCGGCGCTGCTGACCGATGCCGAGTACGCCGCCGGGCCCCGCGCCTGGGCGCGCTACGCGGATCCGTTCCCCGCCTGGGACGCACCCCACGAACACGCCTGAACCCGACCGCGTCCCCGGCCGATCACCGCGCCCCATCCGCCACCACAACTCGGGGCGTGCTCAGTTGGAGATCCCGGGCGCCCGGTGCACATAGGTGCGGTCGGTGATCTGGTCGAGCAGGAATTCGGCGATATCGGCGCGGGCGATCTTCAGGGCGAGCCCGGTCTCGTCCGCGCCGAATCCGCGCCGGTAGGTACCGGTCCGGGGACCGTCGGTGAAGGCGCTGGGCCGCACGATGGTCCATTCCAGAGCACTGGCCCGCACGTAGGTCTCCTGCTGCTGATGGTCGGCATAGGCGGGACGCAACAGCAGGCCGAACATGATGTATTTCCAGAGGAAATCCAGATTGGCGCGACTGTCGCCCGCGCCGAGCGTGGACTGGCAGACGAGACGTTTCACCCCGGTACGGTTCATCGCTTCGATGATCGTCCGGGTGCCCTCGGCCCGCACCACACCTTTGCGCCCGTTGCCCAGCGCCACCAGGACCGCGTCCTGGCCGAAGACCGCCCGCTCCACCGCTCCGGGATCGAGCACATCACCCTCCACGACGCGCAGACGTTCGTGGGTGCGGGCGATCCGGCCGGCGTCGCGGGTGAGCGCGGTCACCTCGTATCCGCGCTCCAGCGCCTGCTCGACAATGTGCTGCCCGACCGTACCCGTCGCTCCGAAAACCGCGATTCGCATAATTGCTCCTGACTCGAAAACCGTTGCCTTTTGGCTGTATCCAGTACAGCCTCCGCAACGGAGACGAACCATGGCTGTGACGCTCGAGGACATAAGCGAGCGTCCACATCGAACTCGTAGACCCCGCCCGCCCGGCCTCGGCGGGCATTCCGCTGTCGGCGCGGCGTCCCGGGCAGACCGGCGCGATACCCCGTTCCGGCATCACTCGGCCGTACCCGTACTGCGGCCGGCGATCCCGTCGCGCCCGGATCAGCCCGGTCGCACCGCGCGGGCGGTCGCCTCGTCCGCCGGGTAGAAGGCTTCGATATGCAGTTCGTCGATGGTGACGTCCGTCGCCGACATCGCCGAGGTGGTGACGCTGAAGAACGAGAGTTCGGTTTCCCCCACCCGGAGCTGCAGCGGAATCACGACATCGGCTCGTGCCACCACGCCCGCGTCGTGGCACGGGTAGGCCGATACCTCGTCGAGCAAGGTTTTCAACCGGAGATCGCCGGTGGCTTCCAGCCGGCTGCGCAACTGGCCGAGCAGATGCCCCCGCCACTGGCCGATATTGCGGATACGCGGCGCCAATCCGGCCGGATGCAGCGAGATCCGGATCGCGTTCACCGGCGGCTCGAGCAACTCGGGCGGACATCCGTCGAGCAGTAGATCGGTGGCGGCGTTGCGGTCCACCACATCCCAGCACCGGTCCAGGACGAGGGCCGGATGCGGCATATGCGCGTCGAGCAGGATCCGGAAGGCGTCCATCACCGACCGCAACTCCGGCGCGTTCACATCGCGCTGGCCGTAGCTCGGCGCGTACCCGGCCACGAGCAGTAATTCGTTGCGTTCGCGGAGCGGGATGTCCAGATGCCCGGCCAATCGTTCGACCATCTCCCGGGTCGGCCGGGAACGGCCGGTCTCCACGAAACTCAGATGCCGGGTGGACACCTCGGCCTCCGCCGCCAGCTGCAACTGGCTCAGCCGGCGCCGCTCCCGCCAGGACCGCAGCAGCCCGCCGACCGAGGGTCCGGTATCCGAGATAACCACACCGGAATCGTAGCCGGGCCGGTAACCGAACCCATTACCTCGGAGGTAATCGTCCGCGCGGCCGTTCGTGACGATGCTGATGGCACCTGGTTCACCAACCCCGGAAGGAACTCCGATGAAAGACACCGTCACCGCCTACCTGCAGACCTGGAACACCACCGACGCGACCACCCGGACCGAACTGCTGGCCCGGCACTGGGCACCGCGGGCGTCCTACACCGATCCGCTCGCCGAGGCGGTCGGGCACGACGCGATCGGTGCGACCATCGGCGCGGTGCACGAGCAGTTCCCGGGGTTCGTCTTCACCCAGGTCGGGGAGCCCGACGATCACCACCGCCAGGTCCGGTTCCAGTGGGGCCTGGGCCCCGCTGATGCCGAACCCGTGATCATCGGATTCGATGTGCTGGTCACCGACGAGCAGGGCCGGATCGATACGGTCCTCGGCTTCCTCGACAAAGTGCCGGGCTGATTACCCGCGGGCCGGCGCCGGGCGCTACCCGGCGGCCGGACCGGCCGTCGCCCCGTGGTATCCGCGCGGCTCGGTCACGCGCGGCCCAGGGCGAGCGTCACGTTGTGACCGCCGAACCCGAACGAATTGGTCAGGGCGTGATCGATCCGCTGTCGGCGCGCGTCACCGTGCACGATATCCAGGTCCACATCGGGATTCTCCAGATTGAGGGTCGGCGGTACGACCTGTTCGCGCAGGGTGAGCGTGGTGAGGATGGTTTCCAGCGCGCCGACCGCGCCGATGGAATGCCCGAGTGCCGATTTGGGCGCGTACACCGAGGCGGCGGGAGTGACGGCCGTTATCGCGGCGGCTTCCGAGGCGTCCCCGATCGAGGTCGAGGTGGCATGGGCGTTGACGTGCTGGATATCGGCGGGCTGTAACCCCGCGACGGCGATCGCCTTGCGCATGGCCCGGGCCGCTCCCGTACCCGCCGGATCGGAGGCGACGATGTGATAGGCGTCGGAGGTGATTCCGGCGCCCAGCACCCGGGCATGGATATCGGCGCCGCGGGCGCGGGCGTGCCGTTCCGATTCGAGGACCACCAGCGCACCCGCTTCACCGAAGACGAAACCGTCACGGTCGCGGTCGAAGGGCCGTGAGGCGGCGGCGGGATCCTCGTTCCGGGTGCTCATCGCCCGCATCATCGCGAAACCGGCGATCGGGACGGCGTGGATATGCCCCTCCACCCCACCGGCGACCACCACATCCGCCTCGCCGGTCGCGATGAGCCGCCAGGCGTGGGCGATCGCCTCGGTACCGGACGAGCAGGCCGAGACCGGAGCGAAAACACCCGCTTTCGCACCGATTTCCAGGCTGACCGCCGCCGCCGGGCCGTTGGGCATGACCATCGGTACCGCCATCGGAGACACCTTGCGATAACCACCGGCCCGCATCGCGTCGACCGCGTCGATGAGCGCGTCGCCGCCGCCCAGCCCGGTGCCGATACATACGGCGAGCCGTTCACCCTCCACCCCGGGCCGCCCCGCCGCGGCCCAGACCTGCCGCCCGAGTACCAGCGCGAGCTGCTCCACATAGGAGTGCCTGCGCTGTTCGACCCGGGTGAGGTGCGCCCCGGGGTGCGCGGTCAGCGTGCCGCCGATCCGCACCGGCAGGTCGTATTCCGCGACGAACTCTTCGTCGAGGGCGGTGATACCGGTGCGGCCGTCCAGCAGCCCTGCCCAGGTCTCGTCCATATCGTCGGCGATCGAGGTGGCGCCCGCATACGCGGTGACGACCACCTGGGTTCGAGTTTCTGAAGCGATCGGTACAGTCACGCGGTCATGGATACCTGTAGCGTTCGCTACAGTCAACCCATGGCCCGCCCACTCGATCACGCGAAACGCGCCGAGATCCTCGACGCGGTAGTGCGCTATATCGCCGAACGCGGCCTCGCCGACCTCTCGCTCCGCCCCCTGGCCGCGGCCCTCGGCACCAGTTCGCGAATGCTCATCTACTACTTCGGCACCAAGGAAGAACTCCTGGTCCAGGCCCTCGCCACCCACCGGCCCGACCTACCCGAGGTATTCGCCGATACCGGCGACGCCGCGGCGCTACGAGATCGGCTCTGGGATTTCTGGCGCTCGAACACCACCGGCACCGGCGCGGTGAGCGTGCGGGTGATGCTCCAGGTCATCGGCGCGGCCTGCGCGCCGGACGGGCCCTACGCCGGTTACGCCCGCGACGCGATCGCGATATTCATCGGCACCCTCACCGACGAGTTGCGCACGCTGGAAACCGTCGACGAACCGGATGTCGCGGCCACCCTGCTGGTCTCCGGCCTACGCGGCATCCTGCAGGACCGGTTCGTCACCGGCGATATCGAACGCACCGACCGAGCGGCCCGCCGGCTGATCGACCGGACCATCCGCTGAGACCTCGGCCCACGTCCGGTCGCCCGACCGCCGCCGGAATGTTCCCTCCCCGTCTCGCTCCGACTCCGGCGCCCGCTGGACTCCCAGCGGCACGGAACGTCCCGGTACACCCACCCCGGGCCGACCCCCGCCCACGTAGGGTGACGGCGTGAATTTGTTGCCGTTGACACCCCCGGGGCAGACCCCCGTCCGGGTGCTCACCATCGCCGGTACCGATTCGGGCGGCGGGGCCGGGATACAGGCCGATACCCGAACCATGGCGCTGTGCGGTGTCCACGCTCTGGTGGCAGTGGCCGCGGTAACCGTACAGAACACCGTGGGGGTGAGTGGGTTCCACGAGATACCGCCCCAGGTCGTCGCCGACCAGGTGCGGTCGGTGGCCGGCGATATCGGGATCGGCGCCGCGAAAACCGGCATGCTCGCCTCCAGCGCCATCATCGAGGCCGTCGCCGGGGTCTGCCGGGAGGTCGGGATCGGCCACGACGCCGAGGTGCCGCTGGTCGTCGATCCGGTCGCGGCCTCCATGCACGGCGATCCGCTGCTGCACGCCGAAGCGTTGGACGCGGTGCGGTACACCCTGTTCCCGCTGGCCACCATCGTCACCCCGAATCTGGACGAGGTGCGGTTGCTGACCGGAGTGGAGGTCACCGATACGGCGTCCGCGCATACCGCGGCCGAGGCGTTGCACGGTCTCGGACCGCAATGGGTCGTGGTGAAAGGCGGGCATCTGCGCACCTCGGCGCAGAGCACCGATCTGCTGTTCGACGGCAACCAGTTCCTGGAATTCTCCGCGCCGCGTATCGACACCGGTAACGACCACGGCGGCGGTGACACCCTGGCCGCGGCCCTGGCCTGCGCACTGGCCCACGGTTATTCGGTCCCCGACGCGTTCGAATTCGCCAAGGAATGGACCCGGCGCAGCCTGGAAGCGGCCTACGAACTGGGCAAGGGCCACGGTCCAGTATCCCCCCTGTGGCGACTCGGCTGACGCCGACCCCCCTCGGCGAACCTGTCGGTGGCCGGGTCCATACTCGAAGTGTTCCAGAGCACATCTCCACAGCGTCGTGGAGGCGAGAACAACGAAGTTCGAGTTGAAATCGTGCGAGTAGGAATACCGAGCCGGCGAGGTGGGCGCCCCTCCCGGCCGAACGGTCTCGGCGGCCCGGTCAACCCGGGCCGGGAGCCGATGAGCGCTGCGATCAACCGCCGGCCGGAGTTCGGCGACCCTTCCCTTCGGCCGGCACAGCGCGGCAGGTGCCCGGATCCCGCGCACGTGCCACAGCCCCTCCCCGAACAGGCGACCGTCGAGTAACCACCGAGCGGCCCACCCGATCAGTCCCACCCAGGTGATCGAGAAACATCCCCACACAAACGCCCGCCTCCCGTAGCCCCGTCCGGAGGGCAGCCGAATCATCGACCCCGGAGACAGCGCTACACCTCGACCCCCACGACACCGGCCCACCCCACCACTCCGGATGGTCCACACCTCTACTACTCCGGATGGTCCACCCCCGCAGGCGGGGTCCGCCCCGGTTCTGGAGCGACAGAGCGAAGGAGCGCAGCGACTGAGCGCGTGCCGCCGGCCTGTCCATAGAATCGGCGACCATTGAGCACTTACAGTGACGTGAGCCTCCCAGGCTGGTCGAGGCGTACAACAGCACGGATCTTCTACCCACTCCGGATGGTCAGCTTCCGTGGGTGGGGCCCGCCCCGGTTCTGGAGCGACAGAGCGAAGGAGCGCAGCGACTGAGCGGCGGAGTGAAGAACCGGGGTTAATAGGGCCCCACCCCCC
>NZ_JBSGIP010000087.1:0-9842 GCF_053605105.1 Nocardia sp. NPDC003963 | reverse complement strand
CCAGCCCTGGCAGGCACGGCTCATCGGCAGCCCTCACCCATGAGGAATTGGAAGCGCTGAAAGCGAAAGCTGTGCAGGACGCAGCATTAGAGGGCCCCACCCCGCCCCGCCGAAGGCGGGGCAAATAAACACAGCTCAGTCGACGGATTCGTAGCGCATGCTGTTCTCCGAGCGGCAGATCTCCTCGATACCGGTGACGATATCGCGCAGTTGTTCCGAGGGCAGGGCGTGGGGGCGGAGCCGGCAGGTGAAGGTGATCAGGCCGTGGTCGGTGGCGGGCAGGTTGTTGGCGGCCGATTCGGCCCGCAGGTGGGCCGAGCGCACCCCGTAGGTCATGGCGGAGATGACGGTGAAGCAGCCGGTGCGTTCGCGGTGGCCGTTGAACAGGTCGTGCAACCGGTAGAACACCGATGTGTAGTTCGACAGCGGGGCGAATACGCCCACCCGGTAGGCCGGGCCGCGCTCGGAGGAGCTGATCACCGTATCGGCGAGATATTCGGCGTCTCGCAGGGTCAGGATCTTGGGGGTGAACATCACGGCGCCGGCGGCGGCGTTACGGACCGGCATACCGGCCTTTCCGGGGGTTGCCGAAGCGATGACGCCCAGCGATTTCCGCGCCCGGCTGCCGACTTCGCGGCGGGCCCGGAGCGACCGGGTGGGCGCGGTGGGGTAGAGACTGGACCACTGGCCGAAACGTACGGTGCCCAGCTGCACCTGTCCGGTTCCGACCGGCCGGGATACTTTGAGCGGGGCGGTATCCACCCAGCGGCCCACCTGCAGCACCGCGTCGCGGGGGCGGGTGACCTCGGTGTAGGCGTAGTCGACGAAACTGTCGAAATCGAGGAACCGGCGCGAATCGGCGGACAGCCAGGTGTTGTCCTTGTCGACCTGCACGGTGTCGAGGGTGAGCGCGGTGATGATGCCGGCCCGTCCGCCGGCGCCGAGGATGCGGTGGAAGCGCTCGGTGTGGTGGGTGCGCCCGCAGGTGCCGATCCGGCCGTCGGGATCGACGTACTCCAGATCCACGATCTGATCGATGAACAGCCCGTGTCGATGCGAGGCGGTGCTCACGCCACCGACGGAGGCGAAACCGCCCGCGGTGATATCTCGGTGGTCGCCGATCACCGGTAGGCCCAGGCCGTGTGCGGCCAGTCGCCGATCGATATCGGACAGACGCGCTCCGGCCTGTACCCGGACCGTGCGGCGGCCCAGATTCAGATCGACGATCGAGTTCATCCGGCGCAGCGAGACCACGGTCTGCTGGTCCGGCAGGGTGAGGCCGTCGGTGGCGGGATCGCCCCCGTGGACGGTGAGCGGCCTGGAACGGTCCCGGGAATTCCGCACGGTGCGAACGACATCCGCGGTGTCGCGAGGCAGGTACTCGGCGGGGAAGACAATGTGCGGCGTGCTCATGGCACGAAAGCTAACCACAGCTCGGCGGCCCTGGCGATACCAGTATCAGAGGTGTGCTGGTGTACCGGAGGCCGAGACCCCGGAGGCCGGGCCGTCAGAGGCCGGGAGCTGCGCTTTCGGCGATCGGGCGTCGAACGATTTCGGTGCCCGGGACCGGCGTTCGGCGGAGCGTGCGATCGTCTCGCGGATCTGGGGTAGGCACAGCGCGGGCCGCGGTCGCGTCGCTACGCGCGGTACGCGGCGTCAGCTCAGCCGCTGTAGCCGCCGGCCGATCTCCGCGACCCAATCCACCTGCTCGAAGGCGGCGAAATCGACCCGGATCGTATCCAGCACATCGCGACCGGGCGCGAACAGCATGGCGCGCTTATCGGCTTCGATGACGACGTGCATACCGTGCTGGTCGGCCAGGAAGGTCACCTCGATCTGGTTCAGGGTGGGAAAACGCGGTGACGGGCCGAATTCGATCTCCTGGAAGAACGGCAGGGAATGCGGGATCCGGTCCACCCGGCCGACCTCCACATCGGCGTGCCGCAACCCGAAACCCCATGCCTCCACCGCCGCCAGCACGATATGCTGCGCGGGTAGGGCGCCGACCCCGATGGGATCGGTATCGGTGGCGTCGAATCCGCCGTCCACGTCCACCCGGGTACGTACGGCGACAGCCGTACCGTGCAGATGCCGACCGTTGTAGAAGGTTATCGGTGTCTCCCAGGGCGTCGTGAGTTCGAACTGCCCCTCCAGCGGATACCCGGGCAGTAGTTCGAACGGGCCGAACACCGGCCGGCGGGCGAACGCCGTATCCACCAGGCTCTCGCCCTCGTCGTGTTCGCGTTCGGCCCGGGTTATCAACTCCGCCGCAACGCCTTTCACCCGGACGGGGCGGTCGTGGCAGCGCATCCGGATGACCCCGCGCACCGGTTGGCCGGGCTGGACGCCGGGGGTGAACAACTCCGTCTCCACCTCGGCCGTATGCGCACCCAGGGCACCCAGCAATGTCTTGAACATCCGATATCTCCCTCCGACCCCGCCCGCGTGTTCTCCCGCCGCCCCTGGGGTTCATCGGATCAACAGCGTAGACGTAAACGTCCGCCCGTGCTCTGTCCGCCCGGTAGGGTGGTCGAAGTCCTTGAACGCCTGTGGAATACGGCCGCCGAGGATGGGAGGGAGGTCGGCGTGTCCAATATCGATCAGCGGATCGGATGGGCCGTGGACTGGCTGCATCGCAGCCAACTCGGTGATCGCCACGGCGGAGCCGGCTGGGGCTGGGTCTCCGATGTTCCGCCGAATCCGCAGAACACCGCCGAGGCGGTGGTCGCGCTCACCGCGGCCGGCCGCCCGGTGCCCCGGGCCGACGAGGTACGGACGCTGGTCCGCCGCGATGTCGTGGACACCGAGAGCGGGGCATGGGAGTTCCGGTCACCGATCGACCTGTCCTGGCGGTTGCGGGCGCTGAGCTGTCTGGGTGTCGGGCCCACCGACCCCGCGGTGGTGGGATGCCTGCGTGAACTGCACGCCAAACGGGATCCGGAGACCCGGGGCTGGCGACTCTCGGGTCCGGTCGGCCCGGTATCGCTCACGGCCACGACGGCCGCGCTGCACGCATTGGCGGACCTGGCCGTAGCCGACGACGCAGCCGCCCGGGCACTGGTACAGGGCACATCGCTCGTGGTTTCGCTGCTACTGGACGACGATCCGCGGACCCAGCCGATGTATGCCTGCGCGCACGCCGCACTGCTGCTGTCCCGGCCGGAAGTCGCCGCCGTGGGTGGTAAACGGGTCGAGCGGGTCCGTGCCACGACCGTGGCACGGATGCTGGACGGCCTGCGGCGGGGCGAGGCGCGGGTGGAGGAGGAGCCCTTCCGGCGTGGCGATACGGCCGATACGTGGCGGCATCTGAGCCTGCACCTGGCGGTGTGCGCGGTGGTCACCGCCGACGAGCGCGCGGTATTCGATCCCGGCGTGCGGCGCGGCCTGGTGGAACTGCTGGAACTGCAGGAGACCCAGGAGCTGTCGGCATCACGTGGTGGTTTCCGCACCTCCACAGAGGGTTTTGTGACCTCCTACGCGACCGTGCAGGGCCTGGAGGCCATGACCGCGGTGCGTCGCATGGTGAACGAACGGGTCAACCCCGCCACCGTTTTCGACATGATCTGCCGGGAACAGGGCGTCCACCCGCGGGACGCGCAGGAAGTGGTGGGCTATCGAGGGAGCGTCGTGCTGATGAACAGCTACGCCGGCGCGATGACCCTGGCCGCCGCGCTACCCGCCGGGCTGACCATCGCCCTGCTGGCGATACTGTTCGCCGACGACCTCGGCGTCGTGGTCAGCCGGTCACTGGTCGTATGGGGCACGTTCTTCGTGGCTTTGGGCACCTACACCGGGATCGCGACGCGATTGCCGTCGGTGCCCAAGGCGCGGACCGCGGCGGCCGTGTTCGCGGCGTTCACCGCTGTCATCCTGCCCGTCGTGACCTTCCTGCTGTCGTGAAGAGCAGCGGCCGCGGTCTGGCGCTGCTGGTCCTGGCGACCAGCCTGTGGGGTGCTTCCAGCGCGGGTATCGCCGGAGTCGGGGCCCGGGGCTTCGCCGCCGCACCGGTTGCCGCCGGGGGCGCGGTAGCGCTGCTGGCGTTCGCGGTGGCGCGCGGGACGGACCCGTGGCGGGACTTCCGGCGCTCACCGGGGCTGTTCCTGCGGCTCGGGGTCCTCGAGGTACTGAATCTGGTCTGCTACGTCGCCGCGCTCCACATCGGCCCGTTACCGGTGGTGGTGGCCCTGCATCTCACCGCACCGGTGCTGATGATCATCACCCAGATCGTCCGGGGCCGGCGCGCGGTCACTGTCGCCGTTACCGCGGAACTGGTGGCGGTCGGGGTGGCGATCTGGCTGGTGGCCTCGCATCAGTCCGCCGATACCGCGCTCGGGCCCGCGCTGGCCGGCTGTGCGCTCGCGGTCGCCAGCGCCGCCTGCGTGGCCGGGCTGATCACCCTGGTGGTGCGTGAATCGGCGGGCCGGCCCAGCGGGTCCGCGGCCGGACTGCAGTTGCTCACGGCATCGGTGCTGGGCGCCCCGCTGCTCGGATTCGCGCTGCTCACCGGAGACGGGCCGAGTACCGGGCAGACGGCCGCCCTCGCCGCGATCGGGGCGCTGCTGCTCGGTCCGGGATTCGCCTGCTACTGGCTGGCGCTCCGGGACCTCGACGAGGTGCTGGCGGG
Organism: Nocardia sp. NPDC003963; assembly: GCF_053605105.1. Taxonomy (NCBI): domain Bacteria; kingdom Bacillati; phylum Actinomycetota; class Actinomycetes; order Mycobacteriales; family Nocardiaceae; genus Nocardia; species Nocardia sp. NPDC003963. The sequence continues at coordinate 5,218 of NZ_JBSGIP010000087.1, read as the reverse complement.
GCTGGTGGGCCTCAACGAGGCGGTGGTGGCGACGGTAACGGGGGCGGTGGTCGTCGGCTCCGATATCAGTGCTGCGACCCTGCTCGCTGGAGCTCTGGTACTCGGCGCGGTGGGACTGGAACTGGGCGGCCCCGATCGCTTTCGTGCGCCGTCTTGACGAACCCCTGGCACGCCGTGAAATCCTTGTCGCCGGTATCGGTCTCGACCCCGCTGTTCACATCCACCCCGAACGGATGGACGGCACCGATCGCGTGCTCCACATTGTCGGCGGTCAACCCGCCGGCCAGGATGACCGGCCGCCCGATCCGGGCCAGCTCTGCCACGATACGGGCGCTGACCGACCAGTCGTGGGTACGGCCGGTACCGCCCAGCCGGTCGGAAGTACGGGAATCCAGCAGTACCGCGTCACAATCGGCCGCGACCTCCCGGGCGCGGGACACCGCGTCGGCTCCGGTCACATGGACCGCGCGAACGATCGTGCGCCCGTGGGCCGCGGCGTGTACCGCTCGTAGCGTCGCACGATCGACCAGGCCGTGGACCTGGATGGTGTCCACCCCGACCCGGTCGGCCAGGTCGAGGATGGCGCCTGCCTCCTCGAGATGGGTCACCAGCACCCTGTTCACGAACGACGGAGTGGCTGCGGACAATTCCGCGGCCGACTCGGGTGTCAATGCGTCTTCGCTGTAATGGGTTGTCCCGCAGATGAATCCGACGGCATCCGCACCGGCGGTCACCACCGTCTCCAGGTCCGACCGGGACCGGATACCGCAGATCTTGGCGCGAACTGTCATTCTGTCCATGGTACGCGTCCGAGCTCAGCTCGCGGCGGACTCCGGAATGCGCGGCAGATGGGAGGAGGGGCCCGAGGGCACGTCCTTCTTGAGGCTGGCGGCGTAGACGTCGACGTATTCCTGCCCCGACATCCGCATCAGCTCGTACATGACCTCGTCGGTGACCGCGCGCTCGACGAAGCGGTTACCGCCCATTCCCTCGTAGCGGGAGAAGTCGATCGGCTTCCCGAACTTCACCGTGACCTTGCGCCGGCGCCACCGGAACGGTCCGGGCGGGCTCACCTCGTCGGTGCCGATCACCGCGACCGGGATCACCGGCACACACGTTTCCAGCGCCAGCCGGGCCATCCCTGTCTTGCCCTTGTACAGGCGGCCGTCGGGGGAGCGGGTGCCCTCGGGGTAGAGGCCCACCAGCCGACCCTCGTCCAGCAGTTTGCTCGCCGCGATGAGCGCGTCCTCGGCCGCGTCGGCACCACTGCGATCGATCGGATACTGACCCGAGGCGCTGAAGAAGAACTTCTGGAACCGCCCCTTGAGGCCCGGGGTGTTGAAGTACTCCGCCTTCGCCAGATAGTTGATCCGGCGCGGACTCGACAGCGGGGCGAAAAGCCAGTCCGCGAACGAGAGGTGGTTCCCCGCCATGATGGCCGGCCCGTCGGCCGGAATGTTTTCCACGCCCTCCACCTCGGGCCGGTTGTACAGGTGGATGAACGGACCCAGCAGCACAAACTTAAGCAGCCAGTAGAACATGACGTCCTTACTCCGGGAACCGGGATGGAATTCGGGGAATGCCTCTGCTCGCCGACTCTACCGCCGGTCACAGATCACATCCAAGCCCCGCGAACAATCTCACTCACACCATCGGCCCGGCACTTCACCAGTGCGTTTCGGTGACATGAACGTGACGCGACGGTTTTCCGGGCAATTCGGATGACCCGCACCGGTATCAACGGCCGGCTATCAGCGCGGAGCGGGCGAGTTCGGCGGCGCCGATCATGCCCGCCGCCTCACCGAGCTGGGTGGTCCGGATACGGGCCAGCGGCCGGTGCCCGTGCCCCGTCACCGCGGCCGCGTACTCCTCGCGGGCTTCGTCCAGGAACAGCGGCGCCGAGCTGCTCACACCGCCGGCGACGACCACCAGATCGGGGTCGAAGATATCGCCGACGAAGGCCAGTCCCAGACCGAGCCAGCGGGCGAAATCGGCCATCACACGGACGGCGAGCGGGTCGGCGTCGTGGGCGGCGTCGGCGACGCGGCGGCCGGTGAGCGCGCCCGGGTCGGCGACGATCTCGCGGGCCAGCGGCGACGTCGCGGATTCGGTGGCCAGCAGTTCGATCGCGGTCTCGGCGAGGGCCGTCCCGCTGCAGTACCGCTCCCAGCAGCCCTGTTTCCCGCAGCCGCAGTCGCGCCCCCGCGGGACCACCTGCAGATGCCCGAGTTCGGGTGCGACACCGTAGGTGCCCCGGTACAGTTCGCCGTCGAGCAGCAGGGCGGCACCGATACCGGTACCGATCGCGATCAACACCACATTGTGACCACCCGCGGCGGCACCGAACCGGTACTCCGCCCACATCGCGGCATTGGCGTCGTGTTCGAGGAGAACCGGTAGCCCGAGGCGTTCGGTGAGCCGTTTCGCGACGGGCGCGTCCCGCCACGGTAGATGCGGGGCGAACCGCACCGTGGTGCGGTCCCGGGAGAGGAAACCGGCGACGGCCAGCCCGACGGCGTCGAGCGTATGCCGGTCGGCGAGTTCCCGGACCGCGCGGTCGAGCGCGGACTCCAGCGCCGCCGCCGAATGCGGTGTCGGGTACTGGACCGTATCGAGGACTTCGCCGGTGCCGTCGACCACCGACGCGCGGATATTGGTGCCCCCGATATCGATACCGACAGTCAGCGGGGCTCCGGTGCCGGAGGCGGTCATTGTTTGATGTTCACGGGTATGCCGACATAGCGGGACCTTCCGGCCGGTGCCGTCCGGCCGCCGGGGGTGTCTTCGCCGGCGTCGGTCTCCGTTGCCTCGCCGGGGAAGTCGCCGGGGAAGTCTCCGGAGGGCGCCGAGTCGTCCGGGGCCGCGTCGGCACCGGCGGTATCCGGTCGGGGATGTCCGGACGCCGCACCGGTTTCCGGGCCGTGCCGGTGCGCGACGACCGGATCCACCGGGACACCGGCCAATGCCTCACGCAACACGGTGACGATCGCGGTCCCGTGCGCCGCCACGGTCGCCAGCACTTCGTGGTGCTCACCGCGGACCAGTGCGGCCGCCGCGCACAGCGGACACCACGTGCAGTTGTTCCACTCCGGCTGACCTTCGGCCGCGGCATCGCGCAGGACCGGTTCGACACGTTCGAGTACGGCCTCGGCGAGCAACCGCAGTTCGTCGGCGAATTCGGCGACGCCCTCGGGCTGGCGGTAACGGGTTCCGGTCACTTCGGCCACTCCTGTGGGTCGGGGCGGAAACGGATCACGAGATACCCGTTGTCCAGCTCGGCGGTGCTCACGGTGCAGCGGCGTAGGACGGGCGCCAGACGTAGCCGGCGGCGGATACCGTCCGCTCCCACGATCAAATCGTCCTCCACTCGTCCCAGCCGCAGCGTCGCCGGATCGGCGACCGGCAGATGGATACGCATCGCGTACACCGACTGCAACCCCGCGCCCGATTCCAGCCGCACCGCCGGTGCGACGGTCGCGGTATCGGTGCCCGCTCCCGATATCGGCGCCGGACCCGGATCGTCGCGTACACCGCCGCCACTGTCGAGCCGGACGGCATCGTATCCGCGTCCGGGTTCCGCGCTGTGCTCCGCCACGACACACGACAGGGCGGCCAGCGGGCCGATACCCACCGGTTCGGCACCGGTATGCCCCGCGACGAGTACCGGGATCTCCGGCATGGAGCGCTGCAGCCCGGCGATCACGTCCCACTGTTCGGCGCAGCGGTTCAGATACCAGCGCACCGCCGGATGCTGCGGTTCCGGACCCGGCGGCGGCACCGGCGCCAGCACCTTGTTGACCACCACCGCGTCCAGCCGCAATCCGAGCAGAGCCGTCGCCGACCGCACCCGCGCCGATTCGGCCACCGCGACCCGTTCGGCCAGGGTGATGAGCCGGGCACCGGTGCGGTCCCGATCGGCGAGCAGATCCCGTACTTCGGTCACCGCCGCGACGATCCGCTGCACGGTCGCCGCCAGGACCGCCCGGCGGATATCGGTGCCGATCGAACTCATCATCCGTTGATGCGGCGGCCAGACCCGGTCCAGATAACCGAGCACCGTCTCGGGCATGGTGACGATGCGCAGCATATCCGCGGTCGGTGGACAGTCCAGGACGATCGCGTCCCATTCGTCGTCGGCCGCGTACTGGGCGATCTCGACCAGCATCAGCAGCTCCTGAACTCCCGGCACACCGGTGAGTTCGGCCGGATCGAGAGCGCCCAGATCGATACCGTGCTCATGGCCCGGATCGGTGCGCAACAGTTCGGTGAGCGTGCCGAAACGGTCCTCGAGCAGCGCCAGCGAATCGAGTTCGATCACTTCCAGGCCCGGGACGACCTGCGTGATACCGGGTACGGCACCCGCGTCATGGGCGAACCGGAACCCCAGCGCGTCACCCAGCGAATGCGCCTGATCCAGCGATGCCACCAGAATCCGCTGGCCTTCGCGGGCACAGGTCATAGCCCGCGCGCACGCCAGCGTCGTCTTCCCGACACCGCCCTTGCCGACGAACAATTCGACCCGCGTACGTGACCGGGCACCGCGGGCGGGCCTGCCGCCGCGGACACCTTCGCCGTAGTGCTGCGGCCCGGTCAGCCTTCGACCCGTTTCTTCAGTTCTTTCAGCGCGGTATCGGTGATCACCTTCTCCGCCTTGCGCTTGAACATCCCGATCATCGGAATCGTCAGGTCCACGGTCAATTCGTACCGCACCTCGGTGCCGCCGCCGGACTGTGCGACGAGCTCGTAACGACCCTCCTGGGTCTTCTGCAGCTCGCCGCTCACCAGGGTCCAGCTCACGGCCATATCGTCGGGCTGCCATGTGTAGGACAGCACGTAGGTGTCCTTGACGACGCCCGCGTCCAGTACGAAACGCGCGGTACGGGCCCGGCCGTCGGGGCCGGTCTCGAGCACCTCCACCGATTTGGCCGCCGATACCCATTCCGGGTAGGACGCCAGATCGGCGATAACGGACATCACCTGTCGCGCGGGTGCCGCGATGACGATCGATCTCTGGGTCCGGTCGGCCATAGGTTCTCAGTGGTTCCTTTCGGCAGTGCGGTACGAAATCCGTCAGTTGTCGTGCGGAGCGACTCCGGCCGGGCGGTCGTCCTCCAGCCGGTCCTTGATCTCGAAACTCATCACCTTGCCCGCCACCCGGCGGGCCCGGTTCGCGGCGGCCAGCTTGCGCGGCGGCAACGGCTGCGGCGGTTCGGCGTGC
>NZ_JBSGIP010000086.1:0-10869 GCF_053605105.1 Nocardia sp. NPDC003963 | reverse complement strand
GCCGGTGGGGCCCGCCCCGGTTCTGGAGCGACAGAGCGAAGAAGCGCAGCGACTGAGCGCCGGAGTGAAGAACCGGGGTTGATAGGGCCCCACCCGCCCCGCCGAAGGCGGGGCAGATAAACACAGCCCCCACCCGCCCCGCCGAAGGCGGGGCAATTCGACACAGCTTGTTCACAGCGAGTGTGCAGTGGGTTGCCAGGGGGGTGGGTCAGGATGGTGGCATGAGTGGTGCGCAGGGCGGAGCACCGGAGGCGCGGGTGCTGGTCGTCGACGACGAGGCGATGATCGTCGAGTTGCTGACCGTGAGTTTGCGGTTCCAGGGGTTCGAGGTGGCGTCCGCGGCCGATGGTGCGCAGGCGTTGGATGTGGCGCGCGGGTTCCGGCCCGACGCGCTGATCGTCGATGTGATGATGCCGGGGATGGACGGGTTCGGGCTGCTGCGGCGGTTACGGGCCGACGGGATCGATGCGCCCGTGTTGTTCCTGACCGCCCGCGACGATATCCAGGACAAGGTGACCGGTTTGACGCTGGGCGCCGACGACTATGTCACCAAGCCGTTCAGTCTGGAAGAGGTCGTCGCACGGCTGCGGGTCATTCTGCGCCGGGCCGGGGGGAGCGCGCCGGCGCGGGAGCGGTCGCGTATCCGGTTCGCCGATATCGAGTTGGACGACGATACGCACGAGGTGTTCAAGGCGGGGGAGCCGGTGGCGTTGTCGCCGACGGAGTTCACGCTGCTGCGTTATTTCATGGTGAACGCGGGAACTGTGCTGAGTAAGCCGCGGATTCTGGATCATGTCTGGCGCTACGACTTCGGCGGGGAGGTCGGCGTGGTGGAGACCTATGTGTCGTATCTGCGCAAGAAGGTCGATACCGGCCCGCAGCGGCTGATCCATACCTTGCGCGGGGTCGGCTACGTGATGCGCGAATCCGCCGGCCGGCCGTGAGCTCCGCGGATCCGCTCGTCACGTCGGACTCGGCGCCCGTCCGGCGCAAGGGTATGGCCGGGCGGTTCGCGGCCGTGCCGCTGCGGGTGACACTGGTACTCGCGCTCGTCGCTTTGGCAGCAGCTGGATTGCTGGCCTCGGGGGTGGCGGTGACCTCGGCGTTGCGGGCCGCGCTGATCGATCGGGTGGATCAGCAGTTGCAGGAGCAGGCGCAAACCTGGGCGCGGCCCGGTAACCGGCCGCCTCCGCTTCCGGGGGAGCCGGGGCGCGAGCGCCCGTCGGTGCCGTACTACGCGCGGGTCGAGGACGATTCCGGCAAGTTGTATCTGCAGTCGGATATCGGCACCGGAGCACCCGATCTGCCGCAGGATATGCGGCCGGGGACATTCACCACCGGATCGGTCGGCGGCGAGCCCGGGCAGTGGCGGGTCCGGTACACGGTGAACGCCAAGGGCACCAGTGTGGTGGCGCAGCGGCTGGACGATACCGAGGATATCGTCGAGCGGCTCGTGGTCCTGCAGCTGGTGATCGGGGCATTGGTACTGGCGGTGCTGGCGGTGGCCGCCTACTTCGTGATAAGGCGCAGTCTGCGTCGTCTGGTCCAGGTGGAGGAGACCGCGGCCGATATCGCGGCCGGGGATCTGCACCGGCGGGTGCCGATGCGCGGGACCAATACCGAGGTGGACCGGTTGGCGCAGTCGCTGAACTCGATGCTGGCGCAGATCCAGCAGGGTTTCGCCGCGACGGAGGCTTCGGAGGAGGCGGCGCGGCGGTCCGAGGAGAAGATGCGCCGGTTCGTCGCCGACGCCAGTCACGAGCTGCGGACACCGCTGACCACGATCAAGGGTTTCGCCGAGCTGTACCGGCAGGGCGCCACCGGTGATACGGATATGCTGCTCGACCGGATCGAACGCGAATCGAAGCGGATGGGTCTGCTGGTCGAGGATCTGCTGATGCTGGCCCGGCTCGACGCCGAACGTCCGGTGGAGCACGCACCGGTCGATCTGTTGTCGTTGACCAGCGATGCCGTGCACAGTGCGCGCGCGGTCGCGACGGCGCAGGGCCGGCAGGACCCGGAGCACACGATCCGCTTCGAGGTACGGCCCGGTTCCGGCACCGCGGAGGTACCGGGTGACGCCGCCCGGCTGCGGCAGGTGCTGGCGAATCTGCTCAACAACGCGCTCGTGCACACCCCGCCGGACGCCACGGTGACCGTCCGGCTCACTCCCGATCGCGACGAGGTCCGGCTCGAGGTGGCCGATACCGGCCCGGGGATGGCACCGGAGCAGGCCGCGCGGGTTTTCGAGCGGTTCTATCGAGCCGACGATTCCCGCAGCCGCGGCAGCGGCGGCACCGGACTGGGCCTGTCGATCGTGCAGGCGCTGGTGACCGCGCACGGCGGCACCGTGGAGGTGCACAGCGAACCCGGGATGGGCGCCACCTTCACCGTGCGGCTACCACGCACCCCGGCGGAACCGGGCCCGGCACCCGACGACGCGGACGAAGACTGATTCAGTCCGGCACGTTGGCGCCGTGGCCGAGATCGCGCAATGCCCGCTTGATCCGAGTCTGCGCTTCGTCCAGGGATTCCGGCTCCGGGTCGGGATCGGCGCCGGAGATATCGAAATTACCCATGGTGAACGCCGGGAACACGTGGACGTGCAGATGCGGGACCTCGAGCCCGGCGATCAGCAGCCCCGCGCGCGGTGCGTCCCAGGCCGCGCGTACGGCCTGGCCGATCTTCTGCGCGACCGCGTTCAGGCGGGCGAAGACCTCGGGTTCGATGTCCTGCCACTGATCGATCTCCTTGCGGGGCACCACGAGGGTGTGCCCGGGGGTCACCGGCGCGATGGTGAGGAATCCGACGAATTCGTCGTCCTCCCAGACGAACCGGCCCGGCAGGTCACCCGCGATGATCGCACTGAAAACAGAAGCCATGCCGCGAGACTAGTGCTTTTGGCGCCGCCTGCGGGTGTGTACTTATTGGTGGGGTCGACCATTCCCCTCCCGAGACTGGTATATGCGGTCCGCGGAGGCCGCAGCGAAGGCGGAGGTATCGCAGTATCCCATCACGCTCCGACGAAATGGGACAGGATCCCCTGCACCTCGTAGATGTCGACCTGGCGGTTGAACTTCTTCTGCAGGGGCGTATCGGTGCCGGAGATCCACAGCACCAGCTCGGCGTCCAGATCGAAGGTGCCCGCCGTTTCCACCGCGAAATGGGTGATCGAGCGGTAGGGGATGCTGTGGTAGCTGACCTTCCGGCCGGACAGGCCCTGTTTGTCGATGAGGATGAGGCGCCGGTTGGTGAACAGCATGGCGTCGCGGACCAGGATGTAGGCCGAGTAGACCTGTTCGCCGTTGCCGAGCAGCCGTTGGTATTCCTGCTGGGCCCGGGCCGGCTCCACCTGTCCGGCATTCCCCATGATTCCGTCCATCAGACCCATCGCGCATGTCCTCCCGTATGCGCGCGCCGGCGTCGCTGGGGCCCGGCGCGCGGGTTGCCCACCCGTTCAGGGTGTTTCCACCATCATCCACAGTGGGCTGCGAGCGCGCTGAACTCGCTGGTACCGGGCCGGGGCCGGCGGCGAACCTACCCCGCCGGAGGCCGATACCGCACCTATAAGCTGTCCGGGTGCGAGTACTCGTCATCGGTTCCGGAGCCCGCGAACACGCCCTCGTCCTTGCGCTGCGCCGTGATCCGGCAGTGAGCGCGATCCTCGCCGCGCCCGGTAACGCCGGTATCGCACAGCACGCGGAGGTGCGGCCGGTGGATCCGAGTTCCGGTGAGTCGGTGGCCGCGCTGGCCCGGGAGGTGGCCGCTGATCTGGTGGTGATCGGTCCCGAGGTGCCGTTGGTGCTGGGGGTGGCCGACGCGGTGCGGGCGGCCGGGATCGCGTGTTTCGGTCCGTCGGCCGCGGCGGCCCGGATCGAGGGGTCGAAGGCGTTCGCCAAGGATGTGATGGCGGCGGCGGGGGTGCGGACAGCGCATAGCGAGATCGTGGATACGCCTGCCGAATTGGATGCGGCGCTGGACCGTTTCGGCCCGACCTGGGTGGTGAAGGACGACGGGCTGGCCGCAGGTAAGGGTGTGGTGGTCACCGCGGATCGGTCGGCCGCTCGCGGGCATGCCGCGGAACTGCTCGAACAGGGACATCCGGTGCTGTTGGAATCGTTCCTGGACGGGCCGGAGGTATCGCTGTTCTGCCTGGTCGACGGGGAAACGGTGGTGCCGCTGCTGCCCGCGCAGGATCACAAGCGGGTCGGTGACGGTGATACCGGGCCCAATACCGGCGGCATGGGTGCCTACACTCCGCTGCCGTGGCTGCCCGAGGGCGGGGTCGAGCAGATCGTCGACGAGGTGGTCGCGCCGGTGGCCGCCGAACTGGTCCGGCGCGGAGACTCTTTCAGCGGACTCCTGTACGCCGGGCTGGCGATGGGGGAGGCCGGTCCCGCGGTGGTGGAGTTCAACTGCCGCTTCGGTGATCCGGAGACACAGGCGGTGCTGTCATTGCTCGAGAGCCCGCTCGGGGAACTGTTGTACGCGACCGCGACCGGGACGCTGGCCGAGGTGCCCGCACCGCGCTGGCGCGCCGGCGCGGCGGTCACCGTGGTGCTGGCCGCGGAGAACTATCCGGGCCGGCCCCGTTCCGGTGATGTCCTCGCGGGGGCCGGAGATGCGGCGGCCGACGACGTGGCCACTGTGCTGCACGCCGGAACGGCGCTGCGGGCGGACGGCGCGCTGGTATCCGCGGGGGGCCGGGTGCTCAGTATCGTCGGTACCGGTGCCGATCTGGTCGCGGCCCGGGAGGCTGCCTACGACCGGCTGGCCGGGATCAAACTGACCGGCGGACATTATCGTTCGGATATCGGTCTGGCCGCCGTCGAGGGCCGGATCAGCCTCTGAGAACCGCTGCGGGCGGCGCGTCCACGACGTACCGCCCGCGGGCGAGGTCCACTCGGATCGGCAGCTCAGTACGCGCCGAAGACGTTATCGATGGAGCCGTAGCGGTGTGCCGCGTAATTGCAGGCAGCCGCGATATTCGCGACCGGATCGTAGATATCCCACGAGGTGCCGTCCACATGGTAGGCGGTGAAGGTGGGATCGATGACCTGCATGAGTCCCTTGGACGGGATACCCGCCGCGGCGTTGGAATCCCAGGTGTTGATCGCGCGCGGGTTACCGCCCGATTCGCGGAGGGCGTTGCGGTGGATGCCGTCGTAGCTGGCCGGGATACCGCGCTGGCCGAGGATGTGCAGCGCGTTGCGGATCCAGCCGTCCAGATCGTCGGAGTACACCGCGGGTTGCACCACGCCGGGCAGTGGCTGCGGCAACGGCTGTACGAACTGTTGCAGCTGGTCCTGCTGGGGTTGGGGCAGCTGTTGCTGCCATTGGATCGCCTGCTGTTGTAGCTGTTGCGCGGGACCCTGCAATTCCGCGGGTACACCCGGGATGGGCGCGTCCGCGTGCGCCTGTGTCGGGACGACGACGGCGGCGGCGATGGCGACGAGGGGTAGCAGTTTTCGTAGATACATGGGAACGGCTCCGACAGCGCGGAGGTACCACGCCGCCGCATGTCGTGGCCGTCGGCGCTGTGTTGCGCTGCTTCTTTTGTGATTCGTGTTGTGGAACGAGGAGATTCAGTTGTCCGCGCTCGATGGCGTGATACGCCGCGTCGGAGGCGGAGTTGTCGCATCGAGATATTCGGATGCCGGTGACAACCGTGCGATAAACAAACTTGCGGTCTGTTGTCTGGCAAATCACAGAATGGTTGCGAAAGATTAACAGAAGATGAACAGGGCAATAACGGACCGTTCTATTCTGCTGAGAGAAATCGATTTACCTGGCATTACATCGGTGTAAGTCACAGCCGCAACCTGCGGCCGGGTGACCTCGTCACCGGATTCTGCGGATTTGCTTCGATGGGCTTCGGGTCAGTTGTACGAGAGCCCGTGCAGTGCGAGCCAGCGCTGCGGGTCGACGTGCTGACCGTTCAGGATGATCTCGAAATGCAGATGTGGGCCGGTGGAATCACCGCGGTTTCCCATCCGGGCGATCTGCATTCCGGCGGGGACACGTTCGCCGACCGAGACGAAGAAATCGTACATATGGCCGTATACGGAGATCGCGCCGTCGTCGTGCCGGATCCGTACCCACAGACCGAAACCGGAGGCCGGACCGGCGTCGATCACGGTGCCGTTCGCGACGGCGTAGATCGGGGTGCCGATCGGGCCCGCGATATCGATCCCCTGATGGAGGGTGCCCCATCGACTGCCGAAGCCGGACGTGAACGTCCCCGGTGCGGGCAGGACGTAACCACCGGCGCCGGGCGGTACGGCGCCGGGCGGAATGATCCCCCCCTCGGGGATACCCGGGGCCGGCGCGCTGTTGATCCACGGCTGCTCCTGCCCGGCGACCGCGGCCGCGGCCTCGGCTCGGGCGCGGTCCAGGGTGGCCCGCGCGGCCGCGGCCACCACCGCCTGCTCACGCAGACGTTCCCCGTTGTCGATGGCGTCGAGATAGCGGCGGACCGACGGGATCGGCGCGGACAGTCGCAGCGGATGGGCGACCGGCACCCGATAGGCGATACCCGGCGCGGGCGGCCGGTCGGTGACCAGCAGCCCGGCGGTGGCGTCGCCCGCTGCCAGGAGCGCGATGAGCAGCAGGGCGCCGATGAGTACCCGGTGCCGCCGCGCCGCGGCGGTGATCTCCTCCGCGGACGGGCGGCGCGCGATCAGTTCGGCGATATCGGCCCGGGTGGGCCGACGGAGCAGGAGGTCACCGGCGGCTCGCCGGGTCCACCGGTAGGTCGCGCGCAGCCGGCGTCCCGGTGCGCCCGGCGATACCGCGGCGCGTTCCCGCCAGCCCGGCGCGATTACGAGACCGCCGCCTGTCGCGGCCGCACGCTCCAGGGATATCCGCTGTTCACCGGGGTTTTCGCCGGGTGAACTCGCGCCGGGGCTCGTGGGCTCCTGCTCGGTATCAGGGTGGTCCGCGCCGGACTTCCGCTTCGGGCCCGGCCGGGCCGCCGGACGCCGACCGGAATGCGCGACGCTGCCGTGGTCGTCCGGATCGTCCGTCTGCGGTGGGGCTCCCGCATCCGCTCGTCCGCCGCGCCGGACCGCCGCGGACAACGGGGGTACCGCCCGGTTCCAGCGTCGGCGGAGGAACCCGGTACCGCGTCCGGACGCGGTGGACCCGGGGTCCTGTAGCGGCGGCCCGTCGGCCTGCCGGCCGGCCTTGTCGAGCATCAGAGCAGACCATAGCTGTCGAAGCGCCCGAGGCGGTGTTCTACCGTCGGTCGGGTGTCCACTGAATCTCGGCGCTCGACCATCCCACCTTTCTACGTGATGGATGTCTGGAAAGCCGCCGCCGAACGCGCCAGAACGCACGGTGACGTACTGAGTCTCGCGGCCGGGCAGCCCTCGACCCCGGCGCCCGCGCCGGTGCTGCGTGCTACCAAGGCCGCGATCGATGCCGAATTGCTGGGATACACCGAGACTTTCGGCATCCTGCCGCTGCGCCGGGCCATCGCCGGACATCATCACCGCACCTACGGCTACCCGGTGGACCCCGACGATGTCGTGGTCACCACCGGTTCCTCCGGTGCCTTCACCCTGATCTTCCTGGCGGCCTTCGATCCCGGTGACACCGTGGTCGTCGCGCGACCGGGCTATCCGGCCTACCGCAACACGCTGACCGCGCTCGGCTGCCGGGTCGTCGAACTGGACTGCCGCGCCGAGACCAGGTTTCAGCCGACTGTCGCCATGCTCGAAGAACTACCGCAACCACCGAAGGGGCTGATCGTGGCCAGCCCCGCCAACCCCACCGGCACGATGATCGATCCGGACGAACTCGCCGCGGTGGCGCGCTGGTGCGATGCGCACGGCACTCTGCTGATCTCCGACGAGATCTACCACGGCATCACCTACGGCGGTGAGCGCACCGCATCGTCCTGGGAGACGTCGCGCTCGAGCGTGGTGATCGGCTCGGTATCGAAGTACTTCTCGATGACGGGCTGGCGGCTGGGCTGGATGCTGGCCCCGCCCGGACTGCGCCCGGCGCTACAGCGGCTGGCGTCGAATATGACCGTCTGCCCACCGGCCATCTCCCAGTACGCGGCGGTGCACGCGTTCGGTGACGAGGCGCGTACCGAACTCGACGCGCATGTGCACCGGTACGCGGTCAACCGGGCCATCCTGCTGGAAGGATTGACCGGGCTCGGTATCACCGACCTCGCACCCGCCGACGGAGCCTTCTACGCCTACGCCGATATCGGTCACCTCACCGACGACTCCATGGCCTGGTGCGCGGACGTACTCGCGGGCACCGGGGTGGCGCTCGCGCCGGGACTGGATTTCGACACCGTCGGCGGTAATCGCACTATTCGGCTCTCCTTCGCGGGAGCGACCGCCGAAATCGAGGCGGCGCTCAGCAGACTCGGGGATCACCTGCGACGGACCTGATAGGAACACTGTGCACGGCAATAACTTTGCACAGTACGACAACATCGCCGCGCGGATGCGGTAGAAACATCGATGGTTGTTTCCCCTTTCCCTGATTCCCCACGGATGTATTGATGAAGACTGGCACGATGGCACGGTGATAACCGCGACGACTCCGAAGGGTGAACGGCGTCGCCAGGCGCTGGTGGCTGCCGCGGCCGAGTTACTGCTCGAAGGCGGTTTCGACGCGGTCCGGCATCGCTCGGTCGCGACCCGCGCCGAACTACCGCTGGCGTCCACGACTTACTACTTCGAATCCCTCGAGGATCTGATCGCGCGTGCGGTCGAGTTCAGCGGTACCGCCGAACTCGAGGCCATGCGGCGGCGGATCGGTGAGGTGACCCACCGCCGTCGCGGTGCCGAGGCGACCGTCGATCTGGTGCTCGACCTGTTGATCGGACCCGAAGGTGTGGACGAAGGAGCCCGCGGGCGGTTGATCGCCCGCTACGAGCGCACCGTCGCCTCGGCCCGCCACCCCGAACTACGCGAGGTCCAGCTCCGACTACGCGGGCAGCTGGACGAGCTGCTCTCCGATGTGCTGCGCCGGTCCGATCGGATCGTGCGCCCCGAACAACTGCGCCGGCTGGTCGCGGTGGTCGACGGTGCGGTGGTGGCCGCGCTCAGCGAATCCGATCCACAACCCCGGCGCCTGGCCCGCGGTGCCCTGCTCGAGGTCATCGATATCGTCGCTCCCGCGACGCACTAGCCGGTGGACCGCTACCGGTCACTAGACTGACCGGACGTGACCTCAGACCTGATCCCCAACGTCCTCGCCACCCGCTACGCCAGTCCGCAGCTGGTGCATCTGTGGTCTCCCGAGCAGAAGATCGTGCTCGAACGGCGGCTGTGGCTCGAGGTGCTGCGCGCCCAGGCCGAACTCGGTGTCGATGTGCCGCCCGGTGTGGTCGAGGACTACCAGCGGGTCGTGGAACAGGTGAACCTGGCCTCCATCGCCGAACGTGAGCGGGTCACCCGCCACGACGTGAAAGCCCGGATCGAGGAGTTCAACGCCCTCGCCGGACACGAGCACGTGCACAAGGGCATGACCAGCCGCGATCTCACCGAGAACGTGGAACAGCTGCAGATCCGGCTGTCGCTGGAACATATCCACTCCCACGGTGTCGCGGTGGCCGCCCGGCTGGCCGAACGAGCCGCCGAATACCAGACGCTGGTGATGGCCGGGCGTTCGCACAATGTCGCCGCACAGGCCACCACTCTCGGAAAACGTTTCGCCTCGGCTGCCGACGAAATGCTCATCGGACTGACCCGGTTGCGGGAACTCATCGACCGCTACCCGCTGCGCGGTATCAAGGGCCCGATGGGTACGGCGCAGGACATGCTGGATCTGCTCGGTGGTGACGCCGCGAAACTCACCGCGCTCGAACAGCAGGTCTCCCGGCACCTGGGCTTCACCAGTGTGCTGACCAGCGTGGGCCAGGTCTACCCGCGTTCCCTGGACCACGATGTACTGTCCGCGCTGGTACAGATCGGCGCCGCCCAGTCCTCGCTGGCCCACACCATCCGGCTGATGGCGGGCCACGAACTGGTGACCGAGGGGTTCCAGCCGGGCCAGGTCGGCAGCTCGGCCATGCCACACAAGATGAACACCCGGTCCTGCGAACGGGTCAACGGCCTACAGGTGGTGCTGCGCGGATACGGATCGATGGCCGCCGAACTCGCGGGCGCGCAGTGGAACGAGGGCGATGTCTTCTGCTCGGTGGTCCGCCGGGTCGCGCTGCCGGACGCCTTCTTCGCAATCGACGGCATGATCGAGACCTTCCTGACGGTACTCGCCGAATTCGGCGCCTATCCGGCGGTGATCGCCCGCGAGCTGGACCGCTACCTGCCGTTCCTGGCCACCACCCGCCTCCTCATGGCGGCGGTACGCGCCGGGGTCGGTCGCGAAGCCGCGCACGAAGTGATCAAGGAACACGCGGTAGCGGTGGCCCTGGCCATGCGCGAGCAGGGCCGGGAACCGGATCTGCTGGACCGGCTGGCGGCCGACGATCGGATGCCGCTGGACCGGGCCGCCCTGGAGGCGGCGCTGGCAGAGAAGTCGGCGTTCATCGGCGCGGCCGATGCGCAGGTGGCGGACGTGGTCGCGCAGGTGGGCAAGGTGGTTTCCGCCTACCCGGAGGCTGCTCGGTACACGCCGTCCCCGATCCTGTGACGTGCGGTGGCGGTCGCGTGATCGGGCGTTGCCGCCCGCGACGGTAGGGAAGGTAGGGGCGCTTCGCTGGGGCGAAGTGAGCGCGTTCGTGGTGGCGGTGGGGTTGCCCGGGCGGGGTGGTGAGTGGAGCTCGGTTTCGAGGAGGCCGGAGCGGGCTGTGTTTTTGGCGCCGCCTTCGGCGTCGCGGGGGTTGAGGCCCCCTGGTGTCCCGCCGTTCAGGCCTCGAGACTCGCGCCTTCGGCGCATGCG
>NZ_JBSGIP010000085.1:0-12404 GCF_053605105.1 Nocardia sp. NPDC003963 | reverse complement strand
CACCATCTGGCGGATCATGATCGCCGACGACACCCGCAGACATCGACATACCGCCGAGTGTTTTTCTGCAGCTTGACAAATAGAGAGGCACCCCCGCTTCCTTGGAGGGGGGAACATCAGAGCGTTTGCCGCGGCGGCGTCGATATCATTCGTGGATACTCGTGGTTCCCGGCTCATGTCGCCGCCGGACCGCACTGGCCTCCCGAGCCGTGAGCCAGTGTGTGGAGCGTTCGCCGCAGGAGACAAGAGACTCCTCGAGTTCGGATAGGAGCGTGATCCACTCTGATCGCATCTCCTTGAGCAGGCCTATGAGGCCGATGCTTCCAGCCGGAAGCGAATCGGGGGTGGCGACGCCGCTCAGCAGCTGTATCCGGGTCACGAGCTTCGCGACCTGCGTGGGTGGCCGGAGCCGGCGAAAGACACGGTGGGCGTTGGGAGTGTCGAGGGCGCTGACGATCCGGGCGAGGCCGGCTCGCACTTTGTAGTCGTGGTCAGTGGCGAGTTGCTCGATGACAGCGTCCGCCTGTGGCGGGCCGAGGCTGTGGCGTCCGGGCAGCGATTCGGCGAGTGCGGCGCGTACACGCCAGTCGAGGTGGTGCACGAGCCGGTGCAGGACTCCACGGGGATCATGACCCGGGCCGGTGAAGAGATCGAAATAGCGGCCGAGGGTTCCACGGTGACGACCCGGGGCTGCGTGACAGCCTGTACCGGATGCAGGCCGGTGAATCCGACCGGATCGAGAGCGAATTCTGCGGACCGGCACCCGCTCGGATCGCGTTCATCACGGCCACGAATACCGCACGCCGTTAACGCTTTCGCCGCGGGTGGTCAGGTTGGTGGTCATGCTGCGAGTCCCCGCCGCGCCCGCTTCCGGCCGGCCGTATTCGCCGGAAGCGGACCGTCCGGCTCAGGCGGGCGTCGAGGCAGGCGGGACCCGGTGCGCCGTGGCCTGTTCGTACGCGTACGCCAGCGACACGATTCTCTGGTCGCTGTAGGGACGTCCGAGGAAGGTGATACCCACCGGCAGCCTGTCTTCGGTGAAGCCCGCCGGTACCGTCATCGACGGTACGTCGTAGAGGAACGTATTGATGTGGGGCGCGCCCTTCATGTTCACATACGGTGCGTTCACGCCGTCGGTGATCAGTGTCGGCGTATGTTCCACGGTGATGTGAACGATCGCGTCGAGTTCGTGTTCGGCCATCGCCACCAGCATGTTGGTCCGTAGATCGTCACGTGCCGCGAGATACTCCTCGTAGGTCGCTTGCCACGGAGACGGCCGGCCGCCGCCGCGCAACCACATGGCTTTCCGGTACTGCTCTTCGGCGACGAAATCCTCGTGCGAGCGGTACGGAGGATTGGCGTTGCGCCCCATCCAGCTCTCGAATGCTTCTTTGCCCGAGTCGAAGGCGCGCTTGGCCAGCAAGGGCAGCAGGTTCTCGATCGTCAGGGGGTCGACGATTTGCGCTCCGGCGCTCGCCAGTTCACCGATGGCCGCGTCGAAGACGGTCCGGCTGCGCGCGAAGTCGGTAGCGGCGGGATCACTTCCCAGGCCGATGACCTCGCGGATGATGCCGATACGCGCACCTGACAGGGCGTTCGCATCCAGATGCGATACGAAGGTGCCTTCCATCTGCCCGACACCCCATGCCGTCGAGGGATCCTCGGGATCGAACCCGGCCAGCGTGTCCAGGATCGCCGCGGCGTCGGTCACGGTTCGCGTTATCGGCCCCAGTGAACCCGATTTGCTCGGCCAGCATCCGTAGGTGCCCGTCCGGCTCACCAGGCCCAGCGACGGTCGCATGCCGACACAGCTGTTCCATGCCGCCGGGCGGCGGATCGATGCCAGGCCCTCCTGTGCCACCGACACCGCACCGAAATTGGCCGCTACGGCCGCACCCGATCCGCCCGAGGATCCACCTGGCGTGCGTTCGAGGTCGTAGGGGTTGCGGGTGGAGCCGAACAACGACCCGTGGGCATCGCCACCGGCCAGTTCGCCCAGCGTCGTCTTCGCCAGGATCAGAGCGCCGGCCTCCTTGAGCTTCCGCACGACGACTCCGTCGCTGTCGGGGTAGTGGTCCCGGAGCAGCACCGAACCGAGCGTGGTCGGCATGCCGACCACGTCGACCTGATCCTTGACCAGCACGGGGACCCCGTGCAGAGGACCCACGGGACCGGTCTCTGCGTAGGTTCGATCGAGTTCGGCAGCGTCTTCCAGGACCGTCGGTGAGATCGTGATGATGGAGTTGATCTCGGGCCCGTTGCGATCGAACTTCGCGATCCGGTCCAGGTAGTACCCGGCCAGTTCGACGCAGGTGGTCGTACCGGCCGCGTAGGCCGCGCCGATGGACTCGATGGTCGCTTCGAACGGATCAAATTTCTCCGGCATGTGTTACTCCTTGGTACTGATGGTCGGCCCCACCACGGTTGTCGCGCGGCGTGGATCGAGTGAGAATCGTGAAGACGGCGGCAGCGGCGCCGCTGATCAGGCTCAGCAAGCAGATCGCCGCAGTGGTATGGCCCTGCTCGATGAGCGTGCCGAGCGCGAGCGGACCGATGAGGATCGCCACGTCACCGGCGGTGCGATAGATCCCGACCGCGGTGCCGCGCTTGCGCGGCGGTACCGAAGAAGCCAGGAAGGCGCCGGTCGACGGGCCGGTGAGGACCATGGCCGCGGAGGTGGCGACCAATGCCGCGATGAACAGGACCGGAGTCGTCGAGGCCAGGAACCCGAGTGTCGTGACGCCCACGGCCACCGACGAGATGATGACCATGGGACGTGGCCCCCACCGGTCGGTGACCTTGCCGGCCCGGCGGACCAGCAGCAGGCTGAACACCGTGGCCCCGGTGATGGCGCCGCCCAGGAGTTCCGGCGACATGTTCGCACGGTCATAGGCCAGGACCGGGAACATGAACTGCTGGCCTCCGAACCGCACCAGGAACACCGTGAATCCGACCAACGAGACGGCTACCAGCCCACGAGTCCACACCGACGCCCCCGGCTCGGTCACCGTGGCGGCCTGTGTTCGTTGCCGGCGCCACTGCGGCAGCGGAAGGAAAATCCCCGCGACCGCCAGCAGGCCGAGGAATACACCACAGGCGATGAACGGTGTTCCGGTTCCTCTACCCACGAGGAGCCCGCCGATAGCGGGACCGAGCGCTCCGCCGGCCATCTGA
Source organism: Nocardia sp. NPDC003963 (assembly GCF_053605105.1). Lineage (NCBI taxonomy): Bacteria > Bacillati > Actinomycetota > Actinomycetes > Mycobacteriales > Nocardiaceae > Nocardia > Nocardia sp. NPDC003963. Next base: position 9,230 of record NZ_JBSGIP010000085.1, on the reverse strand, counting down.
AAGGTCTGCAGAGTACTCATCGTGGCACCCAGCCGAGTCGGTTCGGTGGAGCTGAGCATCGTCATCCCCGTGGTGATCACGATCCCGCCGCCCAGCCCGGTGGCGAACCGCAGGGCGAGCAGCTGTTCGACCGAGTCGACGAACCCCGTCACGCCCGTCGAAACGGCCACCAGCAGGGTTCCGGCCACGAGCATCGCTCGCTGGTTCAAGATGTTCGTGGCCGCACCGGCCGGGATGTTGATCACCAGCCGGCCGAGCCCGAACGCGGCGACCGCCGCTCCCATGGCCGTCGTCCCGGCGCTCAGATCGTCGACCAGCATCGGCAGGACAGGGATGACCAGCCCCCAGGTCGCCTGTGATCCGGCGACGACACAGCAGATCAGCACGATTCCGGGCTGCCGGCCCGGGCGACGAGTGCGCGATCGGAGCGAGAGTCGCCGGGGCAGGCGGGCGATTTCTCTGCTGTCCGCCCCGGGCGCTCCCCGGCTCATTCGTTCGTCACTTCTTCCCAGAGACCGATATCCACGACATCGTCGAACCCGACCGGATCCGCGGAGTCCTCCAGGATCCCGGCGGCCCGGACAACCGACAGATTCGTCTCCACCGAATCGGGTGTGATGGCGCCGGTCCACTCCCACAGTTCGTCGGCGATGGCCCGCTCGACGGTCTCCACGAGGACGGTCTTATCCATCGTCGGGAACTCCGCCTCGGCGATCCGGATGGCGGCCTCGGGGTCGCGCTGGATCAGCTCCAACCCCTTGCGGAGTGCCCGGATGAACGATTTCGCCGCTTCGGGATCCTCGGTGAGGGATTGCTCGCGGACATTGATGGTGGAGTACGCGTACGGACCGAGTTCGAGCGGGACGTTGTAGAACGGCTCACCCCAGATGCCCTGGGTGATGCCCTGTCCCAGAACAGGTTCGGAAGTCACGGCGATATCGGCTTGATCCCGCTGGATCGCTGCCAGCGCGGCGCTGGGGTCGGCCGACTCGATCAGCGTCACATCCTTGCCGTTCTCCAGACCGTGCTGGGCCAGCAGATACATCGTTATCGAATGCGGCGTACCCCCGGCCGCCCCCGTCGCGATCTTCTTACCCCGGAGGAAGGACGCCAGGTCACCCGTGTAGTCCTGACCCTTGTCGGCCACGAGGTACACATTGCCGCGGTTGACCACGTTGACGATGGATTTCAGGGCTGTTCCGCCACCGCGGGCCGCGGCGAAGGCGTTGTGCTCCGGGCCGCCGATGAAGGCCCACGCCTGCCCGGTGAGCACCGCGTTGGTGTGCGCGCCGCCGCCCTGCAAGGTGATGATCTCCACCCCGGGACCTGCCTCGTCGAAGAATCCTTCGTGACGCGCGACGTACAACGGTAGGTACCCCAGGCTGTGGGCCGGCTCGGCGATGACCAGTTTGCCGCCGCTTCCGCCTGTTCCGGAACCCGGTCCGGAACAGGCGGCCAGGGCAGCGACCATCATGGCCGCCAAGGCGCCGACGGCCAGCGACCGGGTTCGGCGGCGAAGGGTGGAGAACTTCATGTCTTGCTCTTTCTCATGGGAGGACGTGGCCGGAAGCCGGTCACCGCGTGGCGTGCAGGGAAGCGAGCCAGCGTCGTTCGATGAAGCCGACCAGCGCGTACAGCACCATCGACAGGGCGGCGAGCACGAAAATGCCGACCCAGATCAGCGAGATCTCGTAGGTCGAGCCCGCGTACTGGATCAGGCGTCCGACACCTTGGGTCGATCCGATGTACTCCCCGACGATCGCGCCCGCGAGGGCCAGGCCGATCGTGACCCGCAGGCCGGAGACGATCCACGGCAGGGTGGTGGGCACGACAACCTTGCTGAAGATCTGCCATCGGGTCGCGCCCAGCGACATGATCATCCGGGTCAGGTCCTTGTCGACCGACTTCACACCCGAGTAGGTGTTCAATGCCTGGATCACGATCACCAAGGCACATGCCATCGCGATCTTCGAGGACATACCGAGGCCCAGTATCAAGACGACGACGGGAGCCAATGCCAGCTTCGGCATGGCCTCGAAGGCGACCACGAAAGGTTCTGCCACCAGCGCGTATCGACGCGACCACCAGAACGACAGGCCAATCGCCACGCCGCCCACGGTCCCCAGGACGAAGCCCAGGATCGTAGCGGTGAAGGTGAAGATCGTGTCGGAGACGATGGTGCCCTCGGTGAAGGCGGTCACCCCGGTTTCCCAGATCTGCGAGGGCATCGAGTAGAAGAACGGATCGATGATCCCGGTCCGCGCCGCGACCTCCCACCCACCGACCAGGGCCACCAGCACCAGCAGCCGGATCCCCATGATCAATCTGGAGTCGATCTTGTGTTCGGGCCGATAGGTGCGGACGGAATCGGTTCGTCCCTCGATCGCGGCGAGCTCCGCGATGGCCTCGCGTACATCCGGGTGGGTGTCGGTGATCTTTCCCGGCCCGAGATCGGTTGCTGTCATGACGCCAACTCCTCGTGGCGATCGTGCGCCCGGTCCAGATGGCCGAGCGCCACTCGCTTGATCTCGCCGAACTCCGGCGAGGTGACGATCGCCGGCTTACGCGGACGGTCCAGGGTGACTTCGAGCCGAGCGACGACCCGGCCCGGGCGCGGCGACATGACGTAGACGGTGTCGGACAGATAGATCGCCTCGTCGATATCGTGTGTCACGAATACGACGGTCTTGCCGAGGTCGTCCCACAGGTCCAGCAGCCATTCCTGCATCTGTGCCCGGGTCAGTGCGTCGAGCGCCCCGAAGGGTTCGTCCAGCAGGATCACGTCACGGTTGAACAGGATCGTGCGCAGTAGCGCCGCCCGCTGCCGCATACCGCCGGACAGTTCACCGGGGTACCGGTCCTCGAAGCCGCCGAGGCCGTAGAGGCGCAGGAACGTGCGGGCGAGTTTCTCCCGCCGGGACTTGCCGACCCCTGCGACCTCCAGTCCCAGCGCGACGTTCTGCAAGATCGTGCGCCACGGCAGCATCAGGTCCTTCTGCAGCATGTAACCGACATGGCCCTGCTGCCCGGTGAGGTCCTTCCCGCCCAGCATCACCCGGCCTTCGGTCGGCAGGTCGAGCCCGGCGATCAGGTTGAACAGGGTGCTCTTGCCACACCCCGAAGGACCGATGATCGAGGTGAACGAGCCGGCCGGGATGCTGATATCGGTGTCGTGCAGAGCGATGACCTCGGCTCCCGACGGCGTCACGAAGCGCCGCGAAAGCCCCTCGACGGATAACGCGGTCATGCCACGTCCTGAACCGCGGGCATGATCTGGCCGGGGAATACTTCGGCGGGCAGCTTGTCGAAGTAGGCCAAGGTCTCCTCGAGGCCGACGACATCGGCGTACTTCGCGTTCATATCGAAAAGGTTCAGGGCGTGCGAGACCTCGCCGCGATCGAAACAGCCTTCCTCGACCACCGAGACATTGAAGTTGTGATTGAAGGCGTCCAGCACACTTGCCCGCACGCAACCCGAGGTCGTCGTACCGGTCACGATCAGGTTGTCGACGCCCAGTTCGAGCAGGTAGTGCAGCAGTCCCGTGCCGAAGAAGGCGCTGGGCTTGCTCTTGCGGAACACCATGTCGCGTTCCTGCGGCGCGATCTCGGCGACGATATCGCTACCGGAGTATCCGGGCACTTCCGGCTTTTCGCCTTGCCGGCTGTTGCGCCACATTCCTCTGCCGAGCTTGTCGGCCCTGGGAACCTCTGACGTGCAGTAGAAGATCGGTAGCGAGTGAGCCCGCGCGCCGACGAGTAACCGGCGGATCGCCTCGACGCCGTCCCAGCCCTCTTCACCACAGCTGTGGCTCCAGGTCTTCGCCGATTCGAGAATCGGCCGCCGCTCATGGCCGACGAAGTCGTAGTTGACGTCGATGACCAGCACTGCCGGTTTCGTGCCGAAGCCGCGATTCGCGCCGAAGCCACTGAGTGCGTAGACCTCACGGTCGCGCTCGGTGATGTAGGGATCCCAGATTGCCATGCGATGCCTCCGGTTGGGATGAGATGACTGGGTCGACGCCCATGTCGACCGGGTGTCCCGAACCTAGAAACGTCTTGTTTCCTCGAGGAAACGCTGCCGACCTTCAGCTGTTACGCCGTGTTTCGCCGCCTGTTCATGGCCTCGACCTGCATCGATTCGCCACAACGCGGCGGCACGGCCGATTCCTTTACATCGCCGCAACACGCCTTGGCGAGAATGACGCGATGAACAGCTCGGGTATGGGAACGCGGTCGCAAGTACCCCGGGCGGCTGAGGGTCGAGCACCCGGACCCGACAATGTGATGATCGTGCGTGACGCGCTGCGTACGGCTCTCGTCCGTGGTGACTACGCCGACCGGCCGCTTCCCGGCGAGCACGAACTGCAACGAGTCTTCGGTGCCAGCCGTGCGACTGTGCGCCGAGCATTGGATATTCTGCGCGACGAAGGCATGATCAAACGGCTTCGGGGCAGCGGGACACTCGTCGGCATCGAGAAGATCCCGCATCGAGACTTCGGTTTCAAAGGGCTCGGCGGCCCGGGTTCCTCGATTGTGCATATCGTGGCCGAACGCCGGGTGATCAAGGTTCCCGATATGGTCGCCGAACTGCTCGGTGTCGGGATCGAAGAGCCGATTCTGTATCTGAGACGCAAAACGATCACCGGTTCGGGGCAGATCGTGTCGATGTTCACCAGCTACCTCAAGCTGCCGCTGGCAGAACCACTCGCCGACCCGGCGGCCGATCTCAGCGGCGAGTACTACGGAACCCTCGAGTCCCTCATCGGCCGGAGGCTGCGCGAGAACACGATGGTCCTGGAAGCCGTGCGAGCCGATGACATCACCGCGCAAGAGATGGAAATCGAATCCGGGGCGCCGGTGTTCCGTTATGAGCGGGTGTTGCTGCTCGATGTCGGTGAACCGCTCGAGTTCGGCGTGGGTTTCCAACGCGGCGACCGCATCCGCCTCCTTCTCGACGGCACGCGGCCCTAGAGAGTGTCCTCAAAGCCTGGGCGGTTGAGGTGCCGGTTTGGTTTGATGTGTGGTCGTGGCACGTAGGCATGAATTGACCGAGGACCAGTGGCGCACGATAGAGCCGTTGTTGCCGGTCTCGGGGGCAAAAGGCCGTCCGCGGGTGGATGACCGGCGGATCCTGAACGCGATGCTCTACAAGGCAAGACCGGGGTGGCGTGGCGGGAGCTGCCCGAGCGGTACGGGCCGTGGAAAACGGTCTACAACCGGTTCTGGCGGTGGTCTCGCAACGGCACCCTGGCGATGCTCGTAGCGCAGGTGCAGGTGATCGCCGAAGCGATCGACGAACTCGATCGTGAAGTCTCGGTGGATTCCTCGCTCGTGCGTGTTCATCAGCACGCCGCCGGTGCTCGAACGCGTGTGGTTCACACAGGGGGACAACGGATCCGGGTGCGGGCACAGCGAACCAGTTGATCATGCCATCGGACGTTCGCGTGGCGGTCCGACTACGAAAATCCATCTCGCGTGCGATGGCCACGGCCGGCCGCTCACGCTGCTGCTGACCGCGGGCAACATCAACGATTGCACCATGTTCACCCCAGGTCTTGGCCGGGATCTGGATGCCGAAACCCAGCCGAGGCCAGTCGTGGAAGCGACCGCGACGGGTCCTGGCCGACAAGGGATACTCCACCCGCGCGATCCGTGCTCACCTGCGTGCTCGTGGTATCGCTGCGACGATCCCCGAACGCGTCGATCAGCAGGCCAACCGGCGTCGACGTGGCAGTGCCGGTGGTCGGCCACCGGTGTTCGATCCGGTGGCCTATCGGCGTCGTAACGTGGTCGAACGCTGTTTCAACCGGCTCAAGCAGTATCGAGCGATCGCCACCCGTTATGACAAGACCGCCACCTCTTATCGCGGGATGCTCGACCTGGCCACCCTGCTCATACGGCTTTGAGGACACTCCCTAGAGAGGGTCCTCAAAGCTCGGGCGGTCGAGGTGCCGGTTTGATTTGATGTGTAACCGTGGCGCGTAGGCATGAGTTGACCGAGGAATAGTGGCGCACGATCGAGCCGTCGTTCCGTCGCGACGTAGTCGCGGGTACCCGCAGGGGCGAGATCTCGTTGACCGATTTTCGGAATCTCCCAGAACTGTGTGAAGAACCGGCTCGAATGAACCGACATCGAAGACAGACATCGGCCCGGTGCCACCCGCGACGAGTCGGCAGGGCTGCGCGAAGCGCGTAAGCGGACCTGTCAGTTGAACAAGAAGCCGAGGTCGTGCGCCGCGCCCGCCTATATCTCGCGTGACGTCGACCCGAAACCCGCTACCCGCTGGTCCTCGACCTGGCCGCCGACGCAATCCCTGTCACGGTGACCAGCCGGGCACTCGGGCTCCCCACCTGAGCGTTCTAAAAATCGAACGGATACCTTGTCTTGCAACGTGATCGGGACGATACGCATCTGATCCACGCCGCTCTCGACATCCATGCCGACGACCCGCTTTCGGCTACCGATTCATCGCCGACGAGCTGCCTGGCCGCGGCATCGGTATTGGAAATCAGTTCGCGAATGCGGTTTGGGGACAGTTTGCGCTGCGCTGCAGCGTGTTCGGCAATCTCGGTGCGGTAATGAGGTGGTGACCGATGTGTTGTGGCCCAGGGGGTGGAATCGCTGATTCCGCTGTGGGAGAAACGCTTCCGGTAGCGGGGTCGTCATCGCTCTGATGACCGCGGCGCGATGGAAGGTACCCTGTACGTGACTCGCACGGGTATCGGCTGGAATCATCTACTTCTGGAAACTCATACTGAACTGGTCTCTTATCGGTCGAGAGGCCGTGGGTAATGGTCTCCGACCGGGAGTCGCACCAGGCGCGCGCTCTCCTCCCACAGCCGGTCGCAGCGTGCGGTGTCGGTGGTGTGATCGGCAGTGGGGACCGACTTGCGTTTGACGAAGAACTCGCCGGTGACACCGGACACTTCGGGTGCGGTGACCAGCCAGACCGGAGTGTCCGCGCCCACCTCGGGACCGGGCTTGCGTGGATTCATCCGCAACAGCCGCGTATAGAACCGCAGCAGGCCGCGGTTGGAGCCCTCGCCGAGGCGGGTGGTCGGTATGACGCCGGGATGGACGCCGTTCACAGTGATGCCGGTGCCCGCCAACCGGCGGGCCAGGCCGTAGACGAACATCGCGTTCATGTTCTTGGTGCGCGCATACGAGAGGAAGGGACGAAAACTCGAGGGCAGCCCGGGAGTATGCACTTTCTCCGCCCCGAGATCGTCCAGATCCACCGGTGTCCGGCGTAGCCCGTCCGGGTCACCGCCGACCACCACGAAGCGGGCGGACCTGCCGGCGGCGGCGAGCGATTCGCCCAAGGATCGCAGCAGTAGGTAGGGCGCAAGGTGGTTGGTCGCGAGCATCCGCTGAACGCCCTCGGCGGTGCGATCACCCACATCGGTGATTACCGCCGCATTGCTGATCACCACATCCAATGGTGTGCCGCGCAGTTCATCGGCGAGGGCACGGACATCTGACACCAGTGAGAGGTCGGCCAGGGCCGGACGCAGGTCGGCCGCCGGCACCGCGACGCGGATCCGCTGCCGCGCCGCGGCCATCCGCCCACTGTCGCGCCCGACCATGATCACCGTCATCCCCTCGGCCGCGAGCGCGCGGGTGATCGCTTCGCCGATACCACCGGTCGCCCCGGTCACGACCGCCGTTCTGTTGTGCTCCATGTTCGCTCCCATTGAACCCGACCTGAGTTGACAACGTCAACCTAGCTGGGTTGGTTGACGCCGTCAACTGCCCGCTACTATCACTGCATGACCTCGAACACTCGCTCAGCGCTACTCGATTCGGCGATCCGACTGCTCGACTGCGGTGGCGCCGAGGCGGTGACGCTGCGTGAGGTCGGGATCGGCGCGGGAGTATCGCACAACGCGCCCTACAAGCACTTCGCCAGCAAGGAGGTATTGCTCGCTGCCATCGCCGCGCGCGAGTTGACCGAACGGGCCGCCGAGCTCGCCGAGCTGTCCTGCACCCGATCGACCTCGGTCGATGCGCTGCGCGATGTTCTGCATTCCTACGTCGCCTGGGCCGTGACACACCCGGCCCGCTTTCGGCTGGTATTCGGCGGCTGGAGTATCGATGCTCCCGAACTCGCCGAGGCCGCCCACGCCGCGCAGGCCGCGCTGACCGAACTCGTCGCCCGAGTTCAGGCCGCCGGGGACCTCCCGACCGGCGATCCCGTTCGCCTCTCCGCCCTGCTCCGCGCCCTCGCCCACGGTGCCGCCGACCTTGCCGCCGCCGGCCACCTCGCCGCCGACGGCAAAGGTAACGCCGATCCCACCGACTTGGTCGATGACATCTTGGCCTATCTCCGCCCACGGTCGCGACCGACTGGACGGGCAGGATAAACCGGCATTGCGTGTAATGGAGTTCACTCGTGCCTGCATTGATGGCGATTTGCGAGGAATTTTCAACTAGTGTTCCGCGCCGAGTGCTGCGGTGGGGCCGTCGAAGGGCTCCCGAATTTCGGGGGCGTCCGGATCGTGCGGGCTCATAGCGCTGTTTCGATCCTCACCCGAGGAAGAACCGTTCCCTGTTTCAGAGACCAGATTGATACATCATTCCGGACGAGTTGAAGGCCCGAGCGGTCCGGCTGTATTTGGAGTCGGACCCAATACCGGTCAGCGACCGGAACCAGCGGCGGCGGATCTGGCCGAGGAGAACAAGCGGCTCCGGAAACAGCTCGCCGAGCTGGAGCGGTCAACGACATTCTGCGGTCGGCGAGTGCGTATTTCGCCTCGGAGCTCGGCCAGGCCCGGACGTGATCCTGCGGTTTGTCGAGAGCAGCGGCCCGCCGCGGCATCTCGGTCGGCCGCAAAAGAGTGGAGCGGGTGATGCGTGGCGCCGAGTTGCAGGGCACGTTCCCGCGGAATCGGTGGCGCATCGCCTCGACACGAACCGATCCACGAGCAGCGCCGGCACCGGATCTGGTCGAACGGGTCTTCACCGCGGACCGGCCGAACCGATTGTGGGTGGCCGACCCACCAGGATCTCGTGCGGTCAGGGCGCGTTCTGGCTGGTAGCGATGCGGGACGTGGAAATATGGCCTCTTGGCACAGGTTGTCGACGCGATATGTAAGCCTCGACCACCGGGTCGCCCTCGAACGGCTCGCAGTCCTGCACCTGCCCGGCCTCGTCCGGCTCGCAGAGGTGACAAGGTCATCCGGGCAGTTGCCGGACGACTTCCTGTGCTACTGCTACCGCCTCGCTGTGGG
>NZ_JBSGIP010000084.1:0-13117 GCF_053605105.1 Nocardia sp. NPDC003963 | reverse complement strand
CGCTGCATATTCGCACCCATCAGGGCACGGTTCGCGTCATCGTGCTCCAGGAACGGAATCATCGCCGTCGCCACCGACACCATCTGACGCGGCGACACGTCCATATAGTCGACCTCGGTGGCGTCGACGAATTCCATTTCCTCGTTACCGCGGCGGCACAGCACCCGGTCCTCGACGAAATTGCCGTCGGCGTCGACCGCCGAGTTGGCCTGGGCCCGGACGTGCCGGTCCTCTTCATCGGCGGTCAGGTACTTGACCTCGTCGGTGACGCGGCCGTTCTCCACCTTGCGGTACGGCGTCTCGATGAAACCGAACGGGTTGACCCGCGCGTACACCGACAGCGAACCGATCAGGCCGATGTTCGGGCCTTCCGGGGTCTCGATCGGGCACATGCGGCCGTAGTGCGAGGGGTGCACGTCGCGGACCTCGAGGCCCGCGCGTTCACGGGACAGACCACCGGGGCCCAGCGCCGAGAGGCGGCGCTTATGGGTCAGACCCGACAGCGGGTTGTTCTGGTCCATGAACTGCGAGAGCTGGGAGGTTCCGAAGAACTCCTTGATCGCGGCCACGACGGGACGGATGTTGATCAGGGTTTGCGGCGTGATCGCCTCGACGTCCTGAGTGGTCATCCGCTCGCGGACCACGCGCTCCATCCGGGACAGGCCGACCCGGATCTGGTTCTGGATGAGCTCGCCCACGGTGCGCAGACGACGGTTGCCGAAGTGGTCGATATCGTCCACGTCGACCGGCACCTCGACACCGCCGGGGGCGGTCATCGTCCGGTCGCCGGCGTGCAGCCGCACCAGGTACTCGATGGTCGAGACGATGTCCTCGCGGGTCAGCACGGACCCGTCGATCGCCTCACCCGGGTGCAGGCCGAGCTTCTTGTTGATCTTGTAGCGACCCACGCGCGCGAGGTCGTAGCGCTTCTCCTTGAAGAACAGGTTCTCCAGCAGGGTCTGCGCGGACTCCTTGGTGGGCGGTTCGCCCGGGCGTAGCTTGCGGTAGATATCGAGCAGCGCTTCGTCCTGGCCGGCCGTGTTGTCCTTCTCCAGGGTGGACATCATGATCTCGGAGAAGCCGAAACGCTCGGTGATCTCCTCGGTCGTCCAGCCGAGAGCCTTCAGCAGCACGGTCACCGGCTGACGCCGTTTGCGGTCGATACGCACACCGACGGTATCGCGCTTGTCGACGTCGAATTCCAGCCAGGCGCCACGGCTCGGGATGACCCGCACACTGTGCAGATCCTTCTCGGTGCTCTTGTCGACGGAATGGTCGAAGTAGACGCCCGGCGAACGCACCAGCTGGGACACCACGACACGCTCGGTGCCGTTGATGATGAAGGTGCCCTTATCGGTCATCATCGGGAAATCACCCATGAAGACCGTCTGGCTCTTGATCTCACCGGTGTTGTTGTTGATGAACTCCGCGGTGACGAACAGTGGCGCCGCGTAGGTCATGTCCTTGTCTTTGCACTCGTCGATAGAGGCTTTGACCTCTTCGAAACGAGGATCGGAGAAAGACAGGGACATCGAACCGGAGAAGTCTTCGATCGGGGAGAGTTCTTCGAGAACTTCCTCGAGCCCGCCGACCAGCCCGCCGTCACCGCGAGCGGCTGCGCGCTCACGCCAATCCGGCGTGCCGACCAACCAGGCGAAAGATTCCGTTTGTAGATCGAGAAGTCCGGGCACCTCCAGCGGCTCCCGGATCTTCGCGAAAGACACCCGCAACGGAGCCCCCGGGATACCCCCGGAAACTCCCAGCTTCGTATTGGCGCTTGTCTGGGTGGAGACTGCCAAGATGCGTCCTTCCAGCACCTCACGCGCGTCGCGTGGTGGTCCGCGACCGTCGCTTGTCTGCTACATTTTGGGATTCTCGCTGGTCACGACCCGAACGAGACTCGAACAGCAAACAACGGAAGCAACACCGGAAGGGTGGGACTTTCGTAGTGCGATCAAGGAATGGACAGGAGGCAGCCAGCGCAACGTCCAAACCTACACCTACCTATACGGAGGTGTCAAAGTACCACCCCGGCGAAGCGTTGCGGGGCTGACGCGCCGGGCCGGTTCCGCTGGCTGCGTTCCGGTCCACGGGCAGAGCCTCCGACAACGAATTCGGCGCTGGCGGTCGTCCACTACCGACGGCGGCCGAAGCCGCCACCAATAGCGTGACTGGTCCGGCGAAACTCGTCAAGTGCCCGTGCCGACCTGGCGTCCTTCGGATCTCCGGCCGCACTACAAGATCAGTAATGTCTGCCCGTATCGCCGCTGTTCCGGCCGGATACGCCGCGCCGGAGGCGCCGGCCGGAGGCGCCCGGAACACGAAACAGCGCGCCGGGTACGGAACCCGACGCGCTGCTCTGGAAACAAGCTGTGTCTACACCTTGGGATACTGCATGGTGTCGAAATCCGACCCCGGGAAATCGTTACCACGATCACTGCCGGCGGGCCCGCTGGAGTTGTAGGACATGACCATCGTCTCGTCGTTCTGATCGAGCGATTCCCGGATGGCGACCTGCGCGGCGTGCGGCAGGGTGTGCATGATCTCGCGCACCCTGTTCTTACGCCGTTCCACGGCCTGCCGTACCGGCATACCCGGCTGGGCCTTCATCTGCGGGATGATGCCGTCGACCTCTTCGGCGCCACCGTGGTGATGACCCGCGTCCACCATGGCCTGTTCGCGCGCCATCTGGGCCTCGTCCTTTTCCTCGGACATACCGATGGGGCCGATCATGCGACCGTTGAGGAACTGCTTGACCACCGGCTCCTCGCTGGTGAGCAGCACCTCACGCGGGCCGAACATCACCAGCTGACGACGGAACAGCATGCCGATGTTGTCCGGTACCGTCCGGGCCAGGTTGATGTTGTGGGTCACGATCAGGATCGTGGCATCGATCTGGGCATTGATATCGATGAGCAGCTGGCTCAGGTACGAGGTACGCACCGGGTCCAGACCGGAGTCGGGCTCGTCGACCAGGATGATCTGCGGATCGAGCACCAGCGCCCGGGCCAGCCCGGCACGTTTACGCATACCACCGGAGATCTCGCCGGGCAGTTTGCCCTCGGCCCCGAGCAGACCCGTGAGCTCGAGCTTCTCCATGACGATCTTGCGGATCTCGGACTCGGGCTTCTTCGTATGCTCACGCAACGGGAAGGCCACATTGTCGAAGAGATTCATCGAGCCGAACAGCGCACCGTCCTGGAACAGCACACCGAAGAGTTTCCGGATCTCGTAGAGCTCCTTGTTGGAGCAGGTGGTGATATCGGTACCACCGATGAAGATGGAGCCGCGCTCGGGCCGCAACAGGCCGATCAGCGACTTCAGGAATACGGACTTACCGGTACCCGACGGGCCCAGCAGCGCGCTGACCTCACCGGCAGGCAGGGTAATAGAAACGTCCTGCCAAATCCGTTGTGAACCGAACGACTTGGTTACACTCTCGGTCCTGACCTCGACGCCCACGCCAACCTCCACATTTCTCAGCGAGCTACCCGCTTTGCACCACAGACCCGGTAGCGGTGCGTCACGTCACAGCGGGTCCGGTCACTGTAACCCATGGCACGTCCATAGCACACCCGACCTGACCGAAGAGTAACCATGGTTGGCGCGTTCGATACGGCAGAACCGTCGTTAACCAGCGCACGAGAAAAACCGCCCCGGAAATGAGAAAACAGGCGGCCCCCCGTGGGGACCGCCCGTTTCCGGCAGTGCCGGTCGGTATTACTTGACCGAAACCTTGGCGCCGGCGCCTTCCAGCTTCTCCTTGGCGGCCTCGGCGGCATCCTTGGCGACCTTCTCCAGGATCGGCTTCGGCGCACCCTCGACGAGGTCCTTGGCCTCTTTCAGGCCCAGGCCGGAGACGATCTCACGGACCACCTTGATGACCTGGATCTTCTTGTCACCGGCACCCTCGAGGATGACGTCGAACTCGTCCTGCTCTTCGGCGGCCTCGGCGGCGGCCGGGGCGGCACCCGGGATCGCGACGGCGGCCGGAGCAGCGGCGGTGACCTCGAACTTCTCCTCGAACTTCTTGACGAAGTCCGACAGCTCGAGCAGGGTCATGCTGCCGAAGGTTTCGAGCAGCTCGTCAACGTTGGCCATTGTTGTTTCCTTTCGATGGTGAATGTCTGTGCGGGCGAGCCGGAATCGACCGTTCCGCGAATGGGGACGCGAGCGTCAGCGGAGTATCCGGCTGTTACTCGGCGGCGGCTTCGCCGCCGTCGGCCTGCTTCTTCTCCTGCAGCGCGGCGGCCAGGCGGGCCACCTGCGAAGCGGGAGCGTTGAACAGACCGGCGGCCTTGGCCAGATTGCCCTTCATGGCACCGGCCAGCTTGGCCAGCAGGACCTCGCGGGATTCCAGATCGGCGATCCGCTCGACCTCGGACACGGACAGCGCAGCGCCGTCCATGTACCCGCCCTTGATGACGAGCGCCTTGTGATCCTTCGCGAAGGTCTTCAGCGCCTTGGCGGCGTCGACCGGTTCACCGGCGATGAACGCGATCGCGGTGGGTCCGACGAACAGATCGTCCAGACCCTCCACGCCGGCCTCGGCCGCAGCGCGCTTCACCAGGGTGTTCTTGGCGACGGAGTACGTGGCGTCGGCACCGAGCGCACGACGCAGTTCGGTGAGCGCACCGACGGACAGGCCACGGTATTCCGTGACGACTGCGGCCGTCGAGCCCTTGAACTGCTCGGCGATCTCCGCGACCGCGGCAACCTTTTCGGGTTTCGCCATACTTCGCCTCCTCTCTGATGTCGGTATGGAAATGCCCTACCGAATCAGGGGCCGGCAAAAGAACAAGCGCCCCGAACGCAGAGCGTTCCGGGGCGCGAAAGAGTATCTCCACACGGATGAACCGTGTTCGCTTCCAGCCTCGGCTCTCCCTGCGTGGGCCGCCGGCACTCTCGCCGGACCTTCGACCGATTCCATACGGAATCGACGACCAACGGTCTTCGGTAGAACGGATTGGTGGTGCCGAACTGGTCGACAACCTGATCGAGCATACCCGGACGCTGCCTCATCTGGCAAAACGGTCGCGATAGCGGGGTCGACCGGATACCCGGCCGGTCCTAGCCGATCTCGTCGTCGGGTGCGCGACGATCGCCCCCGGAACCCCGGCGGCGCGTAGCCAGCCCACGCAGTACTCTCCCCGCGCCGGCCCGGAACTCCGGCGAGACGACGAGCCCGTCCTCGCCGATATCCGCACGGGACAGGGGCAGTCGCGTACAGAGCGCCTCGTCCACATCAGCACCCACGTACCCCAGCACCTGTGCCAGCGCCGCCGTCGCGCCGCCACCGCGCCCGGACGCCGCGACAGTGATCCAGGCCGCGATCTTTCCGTACAGATCCCCGGTACCGACAGTCCAGTCCAGCAGGTTCTTCAGGCTTCCCGGCAGCGTGCCCGCGTACTCCGGCGTACAGAACAACACCGCATCCGCGACCGCCAGTTGTTCCCGTAACTCCAGAACCTCGGGAGGGGCGGGCTCGGGGGCCTCGGGGACGAATGCGGGCAGCGCGGTCAAGCCGCCGTACCACCGCGCCTCGATTCCGGCCGGCGATACGGCTCGGACGGTACGGAGGGCGGCCGAATTGGTGGAGCCCGCGCGCGTACTCCCGGAAATCAGCAATACCACCGTCACACACTGCGGCAACGATGCTCGCGGCGGAATTAGTCCGCCCGGCCGAGCCCCGACGCCGCGGATGCCGGCAACGGGACACGAGACGGCAACACCGGGGCTCGTCATGCTCGCGGATACGCCCGGCATGCGCGTGCCGGGAAAGCCCACCCGCGGTCGCGGTCCTCCGGTTGCTCGACCCGAGCCTCGGTCGTCCGCGTCGCGGACCCGGCCACGGCCGTTTCGCCCCGCGACCCGCGAATACAGCTCGGACGGCGATACGTTCGCGAGTATGCGAGTCGGCGCCGCCCGGTGATACACGGAAACGGCGGGAGCGTCGAGTGACGCTCCCGCCGTCGCGGTGATCCTGTTACGGGGTGACGCCTACGCGTCCTCCTCCAGGAGGTTGCGGGTGCGGTTCGGGTCCACCGGGATGCCCGGTCCGGTGTTCGTCGAAACCGTCACCTTCTTGACGTAACGCCCCTTGGCGGTCGACGGCTTGGCCCGCAGGATCTCGTCCAGCGCGGCACCGTAGTTCTCCACCAGCTTGCTGTCGTCGAACGACGCCTTACCGATGACGATATGCAGGTTGGCCTGCTTGTCGACCCGGAAGTTGATCTTGCCGCCCTTGATGTCGTTGACCGCTTTGGTCACATCGGTGGTGACCGTGCCGGTCTTCGGGTTCGGCATCAGACCGCGCGGGCCCAGGACACGCGCGATACGGCCGACCTTGGCCATCTGGTCGGGGGTGGCGATCGCGGCGTCGAAATCCAGCCAGCCGCCCTGGATCCGTTCGATCAGATCCTCGGCACCGACGGCGTCGGCACCCGCGGCTTCGGCCTCGGCGGCCTTCTCACCGGCCGCGAACACGATGACGCGGGCGGTCTTACCGGTGCCGTGCGGCAGGTTCACGGTGCCGCGAACCATCTGGTCGGCCTTACGGGGATCGACGCCGAGCCGAATGGCGACCTCGACGGTCGCGTCCGTCTTGGTGGTGGAGGTCTCCTTGGCCAGCCGCGCCGCGCTCAGCGGCGAGTACAGCTTGGTGCGGTCGACTTTCTCCGCGGCGGCGAGATACGCCTTGCTTCGTTTTGCCATGTTTCTCTGTCCTGTTTCTATCGGCGGCGTTCCCGGGGCTTCGTGATGCGCACCCGGCGCTCACGCCGCAATGTCCTGGTTCAGCTGTGGTTATCGGGCCTGGCCGGCCCTCCCACCGAAAGCGATTCGCGTTCGCCCCACGCTACTTCGACCCAACACCCGCAGGCGCCGAGGCCGTAGCGAAGGCGGAGGTACCGCCTCAGCCCTCGACGGTGATACCCATCGAGCGCGCGGTCCCGGCGATGATCTTGGCCGCCTGATCGATATCGTTGGCGTTCAGATCTTCCTGCTTGGTCTTCGCGATCTCGCGCACCTGGTCCATGGTCACCGTGGCGACCTTGTTGCGATGCGGTTCGGGCGAACCCTTCTGCACACCGGCGGCCTTCAGCAGCAGCTTCGCGGCCGGCGGGGTCTTCAGTTTGAAGTCGAAGGACCGGTCCTCGTATACCGAGATCTCGACCGGGATGACGTTGCCACGCTGCGATTCGGTCGCGGCGTTGTACGCCTTGCAGAACTCCATGATGTTGACGCCGTGCTGACCGAGCGCCGGACCCACCGGGGGAGCCGGGTTCGCGGCGCCGGCCTGGATCTGAAGCTTGATGATCCCGGCGAGCTTCTTCTTCTTGGGGGGCATCTTTCTTTCCTAGGGTGTGGTGTTCCTTGCTCTCTGCAAGCTCCGACCCGGGGTCATGCCCCGGGAAACACAGGCGCCGCCGACTAGATCTTGGCGACCTTGGTGAATTCCAGCTCGACCGGGGTCTCGCGTCCGAAGATGGAGACGAGCACCTTGAGCTTCTGCTGTTCGGCGTTGACCTCGGAGATGGTGGCGGGCAGCGTCGCGAACGGACCGTCCATCACCGTCACCGATTCGCCGACCTCGAAATCGACCTCGATGGTGGGCTTGGCCTTGGTCTCGCCGGCGGTCTCGCCACCGGCCGCGGCGGTGGCCGGTGCGGCCGCCTTCTTCTGCTGCGACGCCGGAACCAGGAATTTCACCACGTCGTTGATGGTCAGCGGCGAGGGACGCGAGGTCGCGCCCACGAAACCGGTGACACCCGGAGTGTTGCGGACCGCACCCCAGGATTCGTCGTTCAGATCCATCCGGACCAGGATGTAACCGGGCAGCACCTTGCGGTTGACGCTCTTGCGCTGACCGTTCTTGATCTCGGTGACCTCTTCGGTGGGCACCTCCACCTGGAAGATGTACTCCTCCAGGTCCAGGTTCTGCACACGGGTTTCGAGGTTGGTCTTCACCTTGTTCTCGTAGCCGGCGTAGGAGTGGATGACGTACCAGTCACCGGGAGCACGCCGCAGCACGGCCTTCATCTGCTCGACCGGGTCGGGCTCTTCCGCGTCGGCGGATGCGGGTGCGGCCTCTTCGGCAGCCTCGGGCGCGGCGTCGGACGCCGGCTCCTCGACGGATACGGCGGCCTCCTCGGCCGTCTGATCGTCGACCGGGAACTCGTCGGTGGTGTCGTTCTCCGGGGTGCTCACTGGGCACTCGCTTCCTGTGTCGTCACGTGCATCCTCTGCGTGCCGGGGGTTCGGGCACGGCGTCGGGCTCCGTCCGGCCCGCGGTGCGGATCGGTTACCGGCTCCGATATCGCCTGGCTAACCGAACAACCAGTCGACACCCTTGATGAACGCCAGATCCAACCCGCTGATGAACGCGACCATGAAGACCACGAACACCAGAACAACGGTCGTATAGGTGATCATCTGCTTCCGGTTGGGCCAGATAACCTTCCGCAGTTCCGCGATCACCTCACGCAGGAACTTGAACAACCGGACGAACGGATTACGCGACCGTTCGCGATCGGTCCGGCCGGACTTGGTCTCGGACTTACGCGTGGACCGATCGATCGTAGCGATCGAACCGGTATCGGACGCGCCCGATGAGGCGGACCGGCCCCGGCGAGCGGAGCGCTTTCCGCTCGGACGCTGCGCAGCAGCGGCGGCATCATCGCCGTCGTCGGCGCCGTATCCGCCGCGGCGGGTGTCCCGCTCGTCGGTCACGTCGATCCTCTCTCATCGCTGACATCCAGGGCAGGGGCGACAGGACTTGAACCTGCAACCGCCGGTTTTGGAGACCGGTGCTCTACCAATTGAGCTACGCCCCTTCGGCCGAATTCCGACACTGTCGGGAAACAGCCACACTGCGATATTCAATTATCAGCGCTGGTGTCACACAACACGCGCGCCGCTCCGGCAGCGCCGGCCCCGTCGGCGGGGCCGGTCGAAACCGGATTCTGCTCGAGCCTACTCGGCCTACTCGGCCGGTATTTTCGAACCCCGCCTGGAACCAGCCTTGCAGAGCAGCGCGCATCGGCTGGTGACCCCAGAATCCCGAGTGTACGGCACGGTCGGCGGCGGAAGCCAATCAGGGTCGCTCGACCAGGTCAGGACAACCGCACGGTAGCCGTGGCCCGGCCGAAGATCTTGCGACCACCGGACTTCGCCACGATCGCGATCACCGCGGTCTTCGTCTCCGGATCCAAGGATTTGACCTTGCCGGTGAACTCGACCTCGGCCGGTTCGGTGGCACTCACGAATACCGGACTGGTGAACCGGACGTTGTACTCCTTCACCGCGCCGGGATCACCCAGCCAGGAGGTGACGAAACCGCCGCCCAGACCCATCGAGAGCATGCCGTGCGCGACACAGGTGTCCAGATCCACCAGTTTGACGACCTCGTCGCTCCAGTGGATGGGATTCGCGTCGCCCGAGACGCCGGCGTAGTTCACCAGATCACCGCGGGTCAGCTGGACGATGCGAGCGGGCAGTTCGTCGCCGACCGAGACCTCGTCGAACGACCGGGCGAACCGGACCGGCACCACATCGCCCACCGCCGGGGCCGGGACCTCGTGCCGGGTGCGCGGGGTGTGATCGGGCACCGCCGCGTCCATCCCGTGCATGAGGACCTTGCGGACCGCATCGTTCAGATTCGGGTCGATATCGCCGCCGCTGCGGCCGACCAGAGTGGTGTAGGTGGTGAGAACGAGTTCGTCACGCTGATCGGTGACGATGTTCTTGGTGACGATGATGTCGCCACCGAATGCCTGCCGGAAAGAATGCAGATGCACATCGCAGATCAACTGGTCGCCGACCACGATCGGCCGGTGGAACTCCAGGATCTGGTCGGTCTGCATGATCTGGCTCAGGTCGTAACCGGTGACGACCGTTTCGAAGAGCTTACGCTGGGCCAGGATCCCGATGAGGGAGATGAAGGTGAGCGGAGCGACCAGGCCGTCGTAGCCGAATTCCAGGGCGATATCTTCGTCCCAGTGGGTCGGATGGCTGTCCTGGACGGCACGAGCGTATTCCCGCACCTTTTCGCGGCCGACCTCGTAGTAGTCGTCCACACGATAGTGGTGACCGACCATGGCGGCCGCATGCGCGGCGGGATCGAACTCCGCATCCGTCGCGACCGCTTCGTCTGTACCGGTGTTGATTGTCACGGGAGGACTGTACCTATCTGACCCCGCAGCACGGAGTCTGCACGGCGGCTGGACGTCGGGCCTGAAGATAGAAGTCGGCGTGACCGAGAAGGGCCGAGTAGCCGCCTGATCATTACCGCGACCGGCGTTCGGCCGCGGATCGGTGGTTCGCGTCACCACCATAGGACCAGGACGCCGCGATCGGGCGGTAATACGGAACCCGCAACACCCTCGGCCCACCGCCGGGAAAAATTCCGGCGGGAATCACCGTGATGTCGTGAACATCCGACACGCCGAAAAACCGCGCGCGGACGCTCGGGGACCCGCTGCTACCGCAGCGGCGTCACACGAGGATCAGCGGGATTCGCGATGCGCCCGGTGCGTACCGCAGTTCGGGCAGAACTTCTTCAGTTCCAGCCGATCCGGGTCGTTGCGCCGGTTCTTCTTGGTGATGTAGTTGCGATGCTTGCACTGCTCGCAGGCCAAGGTGATCTTTGGCCGGACATCGGTGGACTTCGCGGCCACGATATGCCTTCTTTCCGGTCAACCAGAGGGTCAATCAGTATGGGTAGCGATGGCCGGACTTGAACCGGCGACACAACGATTATGAGTCGTTTGCTCTACCGACTGAGCTACACCGCCTTACGTACCATCTGCAACGGCGACGTCGCGGCTTGGAGTGCCGAGTCGGACACCACCGGCAATCCGGCGAGCCCCCTAACGGAATCGAACCGTTGACCTTTTCCTTACCATGGAAACGCTCTGCCGACTGAGCTAAGGGGGCACGACCTCTCAGCAGCGGAACCGACGACGTCGTACCCGTTGCCTCGAAGACTTGAACGAGAGTACACACTCACCGCCATGAGCTCCAAACCGAGAGGTCAGAGCATATTTTCCGATGAACGGGCCGACTGCCTCCCACCCGGCAGCGGACCGCGGAAGAACAGAACCCCCGCCGGTGTTCACCGGCGGGGGTTCGGAGTGGCAGGTGTAGGATTCGAACCTACGTAGGCTTTCACCGACAGATTTACAGTCTGCTCCCATTGGCCGCTCGGGCAACCTGCCTCGTACCGCACTCTTGATCTTTCGATCGCTTTCCCAGTGCGCTCAGCAGGATACAACGAACCCGCACCCCGAATGCAAACCCGCTGGCCAGATCGCTCGAACAGCCCCGATCACCATGGCGGCGCAGTCCCGCGGCACCGACGAGGTAGCTTGCGTAAGCACCCCGGGTGATCCAACAGCGAACAGGAGCGCAGTGTGGCCGATTCATCATTCGACATCGTCAGCAAGGTCGAGCGGCAGGAGGTCGACAACGCCCTGCACCAGGCCGAGAAGGAACTGAACACGCGCTACGACTTCCGCGGCACGGGTGCGGAAATCGAATGGTCCGGCGAGGACAAAGTAGTGCTCACCGCCGAATCCGAGGAGCGGGTGAAAGCCGCGCTCGAGGTGTTCAAGGAAAAGCTCATCCGGCGGGATATCTCGCTCAAGGCCTTCGACGCGGGTGAGCCCGTCGCCTCCGGCAAGACCTACAAGATCACCGGGACCCTGGTCCAGGGAATCGATTCCGAACACGCCAAGAAGATCTCCAAGAAGATCCGCGACGAAGGCCCCAAAGGCGTCAAAGCGCAGATCCAGGGCGAGGAATTACGCGTCAGCAGCAAGAAGCGCGATGATCTGCAAGCCGTGATCTCGCTGCTCAAAGGCGACGATTTCGGGATCGCCCTGCAATTCGTGAACTACCGGTAGCCGACCGGCCCGAGCCTTCAGCGACCGGCCATCTGCTCCAGCCGCGCGATCCGATCCGCCATCGGCGGATGTGTCGAGAACATCCTGGCCATCCGATCACCGGTGCGGAACGGATTCGCGATCATCAGATGTGACTGTGCGGTCAACCGGGGCTCGGGCGGCAACGGCGCAGCCTGCACACCGCGCTCCAATTTGCGCAACGCCGATGCCAGCGCCAGCGGGTCACCGGTGAGTTCGGCACCCGACTCGTCGGCCTGGTACTCCCGTGATCGCGATACCGCGAGCTTGATCAGCCCCGCGGCGATCGGGCCCAGCAGCGAGACCAGCAACACACCGAAGATATTCGGACCGGAACCACCCCGGTTACCGCCGAACGCCGCCGCGAAATACGCGAAATTCGCCAGCCCGGATATCACCGCGGCCATCGCTCCCGCAACCGAAGAGATCAGAATATCCCGGTTGTATACATGGGAGAGTTCGTGCCCCAGCACCGCCCGCAATTCCCGCTCGTCCAGAATTTGCAGAATACCGCTGGTACAGCACACCGCGGCGTGCCGCGGATTACGCCCGGTAGCGAAGGCGTTGGGCGCATTCGTGGGACTTATGTACAGCCGCGGCATCGGCTGCCGGGCGGTCGTAGCCAGCTCACGCACTATGCCGTAGATCGCCGGCGCCTCGATCTCGCTCACCGGCTGTGCCCGCATGGCCTTCAACGCGAGCTTATCGCTGTTGAAATAGGCATAGCCGTTCATCGCCACGGCGAGAAGGACCGCGACGACCAGAATGGTCGGGTTCCGGAACGCCGCCCCCGCCAGCACTATCAGCGCGGAAAGTCCGACCATGAGACCGAACGTTTTCATCCCATTCGCAAACCCGTGCCCGTGCATAGCACTCCTGTATACGTGGCGCGCGACACGACGCGCGAGTTTCGGCCAGAACCGCTACCACAGGACAACGACCACAGCCCGGCCGAAGTTCCACATACCGGCTGCCCCGACACCCCGCGAGACATTCCCCGACATATGCCCGCCCCGGCCCCGCAGTTCGAACGGACGAAAACCCACCCCCAACAGACCCGCATGCCGACCGGACAGTCAATGCCCCCGCAACCCACCCGAGTCGAGTCATACGAGACACCACAAAGGGTTGAGGCCCGTCCCGCCGTTCAGGCCTCGAAGCGCATGCGCCGAAGGCGCGAGTCTCGAGGCCTGAAC
>NZ_JBSGIP010000083.1:0-13250 GCF_053605105.1 Nocardia sp. NPDC003963 | reverse complement strand
GGCCTCGAAGCGCATGCGCGAAGCGCGAGTCTCGAGGCCTGAACGGCGGGACACCAGGGGGCCTCAACCCCGCCCCGCCGGAGGCGGGGCCATATCACAGCCCATACCATGGTCGGCGTGAGTACCGTCTACGACTGCGCCGATCCCGACTCGCGCGCCGCCGGCCTGGCCGCGGCGACCAGTGCTCTGAGATCGGGGCGGTTGGTCGTCGTGCCCACCGACACCGTCTACGGTCTGGCCGCCGACGCGTTCGATTCGGCCGCTGTGTCGTCGTTGCTGGCCGCCAAGGGGCGGGGGCGGGATATGCCGGTGCCGGTGCTGGTCGGTTCGTGGAACACGATCGACGGGCTGGTGTTCTCGGTGCGGCCGCAGGCTCGGGAACTGATCCGGGCGTTCTGGCCCGGTGGGCTGAGTATCGTTGTGCAGCAGGCGCCTTCGCTGTCCTGGGATCTCGGTGACGCGCGTGGCACGGTGATGTTGCGGATGCCGCTGCATCCGGTGGCGCTGGAGCTGTTGCAGGAGATCGGGCCGCTGGCGGTATCGAGCGCCAACATCTCCGGCCGACCGGCCGCCGACACTGTGGAGCAGGCCCGGGAGCAGCTCGCCGCGCAGGTGGGTGTGTATCTCGACGGTGGCCCGGCGACGCATGCCACACCCTCCACCATTGTCGATCTCACCGCTGATCAGCCGCGGATTCTGCGGGCGGGCGCGGTGCCGGCCGAGGCCGTCGCCGAAGTGCTGGGAGTGACCCCCGAGGATCTGATCGGGTCCGTCGCGCGGTGAGCGTCCCGGTTTCGATGAGGGTACGGGTAATTTTGCAGTTCGCTGGGTGGTGGTCGGCGCGATGACCGGTTACGGTGCGGTCGTCCCGCTGCGGGAGCTGCTGCTGGTCCTGTTGATCTCGGCGGTGGTGACCTTCCTGGCCACCGGGGGGATCCGCACACTGGCGATCGGGTTCGGCGCGGTGGCCATCCCGCGCGACCGTGATGTGCATGTGAAGCCGATTCCCCGGATGGGCGGGGTGGGGATGTACTTCGGTGTGGTGGCCGCCGTATTGTTCGCTCATCAGTTGCCGGCGCTGCGCCGTGGGTTCGACTACCGGCCCGATATCGCGGCAGTACTGGTGGCGGCGACCATCATCGTCGCGGTCGGTATCGTGGACGATCGCTGGGGACTGGACGCGCTCACCAAATTCGCCGGTCAGGTCACCGCCGCCGGTGTGATGGCGGTGATGGGCCTGGGCTGGTACCTGATCTACGACCCGTTCAACAACAGCACCGTCGTACTGGACGGCCTGCAGGGCGGTCTGGTCACCGTGGCGGTGGCCGTGACCCTGATCAACGCGATGAACTTCGTGGACGGCCTGGACGGCCTGGCCGCCGGGTTGGGCCTGATCGCCTCCATCGCCGTGTTCGCCTTCGCGATCGGCCTGCTCACCGAGCAGGGTGGTTCGGTGGACAGCTATCCGCCCGCGCTGCTGGCGGCCGCTATGGCCGGGGCCTGCCTGGGGTTCCTGCCGCACAATTTCTCACCGGCGCGGATCTTCATGGGCGATTCGGGATCCATGCTGATCGGGCTGGTGCTGGCGGCGGCATCGACCAGTGCGTCCGGCCGGATCCCGCTCATCGGTTACGGCCCGCGCGATATCGTCGGCTTGCTCTCGCCGCTGCTGCTGGTCGGTGCGGTGATGTTCATCCCGGTCCTGGATCTGCTGCTGGCGATCGTGCGCCGGGTCCGGGCCGGGGTCAGTTTCTCCACGCCCGACAAGATGCATCTGCACCACCGGCTGTTGCAGATCGGGCATTCGCAGCGCCGGGTCGTGCTGGTGATCTACCTGTGGGTCGGGATCCTCGCCTTCGGGGCGGTCGGCACCTCGGTGATGGACCGCCGGGTGGTGGTGCTGATGATGGCGGCCGGATTGCTGTTCGCGCTGGTCGTGACCGCTGTGCCGGGTTTGTGGCGGCGGCAGGCGCGGCGGGACGCGGCGGGCTCGGTTTCCGAGTCCGGGTAGAGTTCGGCCCGTGTCCACGAGTCCTGCCGGTCCCGGTCCCTCCGACAGCGCCGATGCCCCGCTGCGCGCGGCATTGCGATACGGCCTGGTCGGCCTGGCCGTCCTGACTGTGCTGTCGGTGGCGCTCGGCACGGCCCTCGCCGGTGTCGCCGGTTTGTGGGGCGCGTTGCTGGGGGCCGCGATCGGCGGCGGGTTCATCCTGACCACGGCCGTCGTGGTGCTGCTCGGCGCGAAACTGCCGCCCACGACGGCCGGCTTCGTCATGCTGGCGAGTTGGGTAGGGAAGCTGCTGGTCGCGCTGATCGTCGTTGCGATTCTGCAGCAATTCGATTTCTACGACCGGCTGGCCCTGTTCCTCACTGTCGTGGGTGCACTGGTCATCGTGCTCGGAGCGGAAACTTACGGTGTATTGAGACAGAAAGTGCCCTATGTGACCGTCTCTGAGCAGGGGCGGGAAGCGGACTCCGACCAGGGCTGACCAGGCTCTACGACAATTTGTCGTAGATAACATCGCCCCCGCTACACGTTGTCGTAGTTCTCTTGGTAAAGTATTGGTAAGCAAGCGACTAAGCCAGGGGCGCCGATCGGGCCCGACCAGCTACCGCTATGCTACTGCCGTGCCGTGCTCGTAAAGGGTTCGGTTCTGCATGTCGACGATGTCGCCGACACACGTACAGACGCCAGCGCGGATCGCCGCTACAGCTGCTGACGACCTCGAGCCGACCTCAGTCGACCCACATTGATCGTCAATGTCCGATCGAACCGCGGGAGCGAAAACTTCCCGCGGCCCGAACACGGGAGAGAACGCTGAGCGTCACCACCTTGGCCGCGGAGTTCCACGCGCCGTCGCTAACCGACTTCTTCCCTCCAGCGGTGCTGTTCGAGGGGACCCCCTTCGAACTCGATCGGCTGATGCTGGTCCGGCTCGTGATGACCGCCGTGCTGGTCGCTTTCCTGTTCCTGGCCTTCCGGACTCCGCGAATCGTGCCGAAAAAGCTACAGAACATCGGCGAAATGGGTCTGGTCTTCGTCAAGGAGCAGATCTGCGACGAGATCCTCGGCAAGGAAAACGGCCGCAAGTTCTTCCCGCTGATCGCGACGATCTTCTTCACCGTCCTGTTCCTGAACTTCTCGGGTGTGATCCCCGGTCTGAACATCTCGTCGAACGCGCGTATCGGCATGCCGCTGGTACTGGCTGTGGTCGCGTATATCGCGTTCAACTATGTGGGCATCAAGAAGTACGGCTTCTTCACCTATATGCGCAGCAGCATCGTCGTTCCGAATGTTCCGCCGGCCATGCACGTCCTGCTCATTCCGATCGAGTTCATCTCGACCTTCGTGCTGCGCCCGTTCACGCTGACCGTCCGACTCATGGCCAATATGCTCGCCGGTCACATCATGCTGGTGCTGTTCTTCAGCGCGACCCAGTTCTTCCTCTTCGACGCAGACGCCTGGATGAAGGTGTTCGCGCCCTTCTCGCTGCTGGGCGGGCTCGCGTTCACGCTGTTCGAACTGCTGGTCATTTTCCTGCAGGCGTATGTGTTCGCGTTGCTGACCGCCGTGTACATCAGTCTCGCCCAGCACGCCGACGAACACTGACCGACCGGAACAACCGATAAGGACCTGCTGCACCGCGCCGTCCGGCGGGTGAGCAACAGAAAGGGAATGGAAGACTCATGAGCCTCTCGTACCTGGCCCAGGAAGCTGCCACCAACGAATCCACGCTGAAGGGCCTCGGCGCCGTCGGCTACGGCCTGGCCGCGATCGGCCCCGGCATCGGCGTCGGTATCGTCGTCGGTAAGGCGATCGAGGGTATTGCCCGCCAGCCCGAGCTCTCCGGCACCATCCGGACCAACATGTTCCTGGGTATCGCGTTCACCGAAGCCCTGGCGCTGATCGGTCTCGTCGCCGGCTTCATCTTCTGATTCCGATGAACGAGTACATTCTGCTCGCAGCGGCGGAGGGAGAGGATGTGAACCCTCTCGTCCCCGCGACGTACGACATCGTCTGGTCGGCGGTCTGCGTGGCGATCATCGCCTTCGTGGTCTACAAATACGCCGTTCCACGCCTGATGAAGGTGCTGGACGAGCGCGCCGACAAGATCGAGGGTGGCATCGAACGGGCCGAGGCCGCGCAGGTCGAAGCCCAGGAGACGCTGCAGCAGTACCAGAAGCAGCTGGCCGACGCCCGCCTGGAATCCGCGAAGATCCGTGAAGACGCCCGTACCCAGGGCCAGCAGATCCTCGCCCAGATGAAGGCCGACGCCCAGGCCGAGAGCGACCGTATCGTCGCGGCCGGGCACACCCAGCTGGAAGCCCAGCGCCAGCAGATCCTGACCGAGCTGCGTGCCGAGGTCGGCCGCACCGCCGTGGACCTGGCCGAGAAGATCATCGGGCAGTCGGTATCGGACGAGGCCAAACAGGCCGCGACGATCGAGCGATTCCTCGACGAGATCGACCGTTCGGACGCCGGTATCGGGGTCGGAAGGTAACGACGGAGGAGTGAAAACCATGTACGCAGCGAGCCGTGAGGCCAGCTCCCGGTCCAAGGAGGCGCTTCGGGCCGCGCTGACCGGCAGCAACGGTGTTGCGGCCACGACGGGGTCCGAACTGTTCGCCGTTGTCGACGTACTGGACGACCAGCGTCCGCTGCGTGTGGCGCTCGCGGACGTGTCGGTGCCCGGTTCGGCCCGCGCCGAACTGAGCGAGCGGATCTTCGGGGGCCGGGTCAGCGCTGCCACTCAGGCGGTGCTGACCACTGCGGTCGCCCAGGATTGGTCACGTCCCCGGGATCTGGTCGACACCCTGGTGCTGCTCGGTCAGCTGGCATACCTGGAATCGGCCTCCGAACAGGGCCGGCTGACCGCGGTCGAGGACGAACTCTTCCGCTTCGGCCGGATCATCGCCGACAATCCGGCGCTGGACCAGGCGCTGTCCGACCGTGCCGCCTCGGCCACGGCCAAACGGGAGTTGGTCGACCGGCTGCTGTCCGGCAAGGCCGAGACCATCACCCAGGCCCTCACCGAGCAAGTGGTGACCAGGCAGCGTTCCGGGATCGGTGTGGCCTTCGACGAACTGTCCGACCTGGCCGCGGCCCGGCGCGAACAGATCGTCGCGCATGTGCGGTCGGCTATCGAACTGGCCGACTCCCAGCGTGATCGGCTGGCCGGCGCCCTGGCGCGTATCTACAACAAGGCTGTCACCGTGCATGTCGAGGTCGATCCCGAACTGTTGAGCGGGCTCGTCGTGCGCATCGGCGACGATGTGATCGACGGCAGCGCGATCGGCCGGCTGGATCGGCTGCGCCGCTCGCTGACCTAGCGGCGAAGGCGCCGGATCCACCGGTGCCGCCCGCTCCACACCCCCGACATTCCACGACCAGAGACCGAGAGCAGGAAGAACATGGCGGAGCTGACGATCTCCTCCGACGAGATCCGTAGCGCGATCGAAAGCTACACCCAGAGCTACACCCCGGAAACCTCCATCGAGGAAGTCGGTGTCGTTACCGATACCAGTGACGGCATCGCGCACGTCAGCGGCTTGCCTTCGGCCATGGCCAACGAGCTGCTCGAATTCCCGGGTGGCGTGCTCGGTGTGGCGCTGAACCTCGAAGACCGCGAAATCGGTGCCGTCATCCTCGGCGAGTTCGCCGAGATCGAAGAGGGCCAGCAGGTGCGCCGCACCGGCGATGTGCTCTCGGTCCCGGTCGGCGACAACTTCCTCGGCCGCGTCGTGAACCCGCTCGGCCAGCCGATCGACGGTCTGGGCGAGATCGAATCCGACGACCGGCGCGTGCTGGAACTGCAGGCCGCCACCGTGCTGGAGCGGCAGCCGGTCGAGGAGCCGATGGCCACCGGTATCACCGCCATCGACGCGCTGACCGCCATCGGCCGGGGGCAGCGTCAGCTGGTCATCGGCGACCGTAAGACCGGTAAGACCGCGGTCTGCATCGATACGATCCTGAACCAGAAGGCCAACTGGGAATCGGGCGATCCGGCCAAGCAGGTGCGCTGCATCTACGTGGCGATCGGCCAGAAGGGCTCCACCATCGCGGGCGTCAAATCCGCCCTCGAGGAGCACGGCGCGCTGGAGTACACCACCATCGTCGCCGCCCCGGCCTCCGATTCCGCCGGTTTCAAGTGGCTGGCCCCCTACACCGGTTCGGCCCTCGGCCAGCACTGGATGTACCAGGGCAAGCACGTCCTGATCGTATTCGACGATCTGACCAAGCAGGCCGAGGCCTACCGCGCCATCTCGCTGCTGCTGCGCCGCCCGCCGGGCCGCGAGGCCTACCCGGGTGACGTCTTCTACCTGCACTCGCGCCTGCTGGAACGTTGCGCGAAGCTCTCCGACGCCATGGGCGGCGGTTCGATGACCGGCCTGCCGATCATCGAGACCAAGGCCAACGACATCTCGGCCTTCATCCCGACCAACGTCATCTCCATCACCGACGGTCAGGTCTTCCTGGAGTCCGACCTGTTCAACAAGGGTGTCCGTCCGGCGATCAACGTCGGTACCTCGGTCTCGCGTGTCGGTGGTGCCGCCCAGACCAAGGGTATGAAGAAGGTCGCCGGTTCGCTGCGTCTGGAAATGGCGCAGTACCGCGAATTGGAAGCCTTCTCCGCGTTCGCCTCCGATCTGGACGCCGCGTCGCTCGCCCAGCTCGAGCGGGGTGCCCGCTGGGTGGAACTGCTCAAGCAGGACCAGTACTCGCCGGTCGCCGTCGAGGACCAGATCGTCTCGATCTACCTGGTCGACGGCGGCTACTACGACTCGGTGCCGGTCGCCGATGTCCGCCGGTTCAATGTCGAGCTGCTCGAAGATCTGCACAGCAACGCCGCGGATGCTTTCAAGAGCATCGAGGGTGGCAAGGTGCTGACCGGTGACGCCGCCGAGCAGATCAAGACCGCTACCGACAACTTCAAGCAGGGCTTCCTGGCTTCCGACGGCAGCCGTGTCGTGAACGAGCCCGGCGCCGACGAGCTCGGCCACGAAGAGGTCGAATCGCTGTCGGTCACCCGCAAGCACGTCGAGAAGTAGACCGGGCGAACCATGCGCTGTTTTCCTGTCACGCCGCGAATGAGGGGAGTGTGAACCGATGGCTACCTTGCGCGAGCTGCGCTCCCGTATTCGTGGTATCAACTCGATCAAGAAGATCACCAAGGCCCAGGAACTGATCGCGACCTCGCGGATCACCAAGGCCCAGGCTCGGGTCGCGGCCGCCAAGCCGTACTCCGAGGAGATCACCAAAGTGGTCGCGGAGCTGGCGAGTGCGTCGAAGAGTCTGTCGCACCCGCTGCTCACCGAACGCCCCGATCCGAAGCGTGCCGCTGTGCTGGTGATCACCAGCGACAGCGGCCAGTGCGGCGGCTACAACTCCAATGTGCTCAAACGCGCCGAGGAGTTGATGACCACCCTGCGCGACGAGGGCAAGGAACCGGTGCTCTACGTCATGGGCAGCAAGGGCCTGACGTACTACACCTTCCGCGATCGTCGGCCGGTGGCCTCATGGACCGGGTTCTCCCAGCAGCCGACCTATCCGGATGCCTCGGCGGCCTGCAACCACCTGGTGCACAGCTTCATGGCCGGGTCCGCGGGTGAGGTACCGGCGCCGGACGGTACCGGTTCGATCGCGGGCGTGGACGAGCTCCATATCGTCTACACCCGGTTCGTGAGCATGCTGTCGCAGACGCCGGAGGTGCGCCGGATGGCGCCGATCCAGATCTCCTTCGTCGACGAGAGCTTCGATCTGGGCAAGGACATGCTGTCCGATTCGCCCACGGCCGAGGTAAGCGCGCAGTACGAATTCGAGCCCGACGCCGATGTGCTGCTGGCGGCGCTGCTGCCCAAGTACATCAACACGCGGATCTACGCATCGTTGCTCGACGCAGCGGCATCCGAGCACGCCGCTCGGCGCACCGCAATGAAGGCGGCCACCGATAACGCCAACGAATTGGCGAGTTCCCTGTCTCGCCAGGCCAACTCGTTGCGGCAGGCCAACATCACGCAGGAAATCAGCGAAATCGTCGGCGGCGTGAATGCCCTGGCGGCCAGCTCGGAACGCGACTGAGACGCAGGAAGAGAAACCAGAAATGACCGCAGCTGTTACTCGAGAAGACTCGAGCCGGACCGGCGCCGCCACGGGCCGCGTGGTCCGCGTCATCGGCCCCGTCGTGGATGTCGAATTTCCGCGGGGCTCCATTCCAGACCTGTTCAACGCTCTTGCTGCCGATATCACCCTGAAGTCGGTGGCCAAGACGCTGACCCTCGAGGTCGCCCAGCATCTCGGTGACAACATCGTGCGCACCATCTCGATGCAGCCCACCGACGGCCTGGTCCGTGGCGCCGAGGTGCGTGACTCCGGTAAGCCGATCTCGGTGCCGGTCGGCGACGTCGTCAAGGGACACGTGTTCAACGCCCTCGGCGATTGCCTCGACAGCCCGGGCCTCGGCCGCGACGGTGAGCAGTGGGGTATCCACCGCAAGCCGCCGAGCTTCGACCAGCTCGAGGGCAAGACCGAAATCCTCGAGACCGGCGTCAAGGTGCTCGACCTGCTGACCCCGTACGTGAAGGGCGGCAAGATCGGCCTGTTCGGTGGCGCCGGTGTCGGCAAGACCGTTCTCATCCAGGAGATGATCACCCGTATCGCGCGGGAGTTCTCCGGTACCTCGGTGTTCGCCGGCGTCGGCGAACGCACCCGTGAGGGCACCGACCTGCACCTGGAAATGGAAGAGATGGGCGTCCTGCAGGACACCGCCCTCGTCTTCGGCCAGATGGACGAGCCGCCGGGCACCCGTATGCGCGTCGCTCTGTCCGCGCTGACCATGGCGGAGTACTTCCGCGATGTGAAGCACCAGGACGTGCTGCTGTTCATCGACAACATCTTCCGGTTCACCCAGGCCGGTTCCGAGGTCTCGACCCTGCTGGGCCGGATGCCCTCCGCTGTCGGTTACCAGCCCACCCTGGCCGACGAGATGGGTGAACTGCAGGAGCGCATCACCTCGACCCGTGGTCGTTCGATCACCTCGCTGCAGGCGATCTACGTCCCCGCCGACGACTACACCGACCCGGCGCCGGCGACCACCTTCGCCCACCTGGACGCGACCACCGAGCTCTCCCGCCCGATTTCGCAGAAGGGTATCTACCCCGCCGTCGACCCGCTGACCTCGACCTCTCGTATCCTCGAGGCCTCGATCGTCGGCGACCGGCACTTCGCGGTGGCCAACGAGGTGAAGCGAATCCTGCAGAAGTACAAGGAGCTGCAGGACATCATCGCCATTCTCGGTATGGACGAGCTTTCCGAAGAGGACAAGGTTCTCGTCGGCCGGGCCCGCCGGCTGGAGAAGTTCCTCGGCCAGAACTTCATCGTGGCCGAGAAGTTCACCGGTCAGCCCGGTTCGGTCGTGCCGCTGGAGCAGACCGTCGACGACTTCGACCGCGTGTGCAAGGGCGAATTCGACCACTTCCCGGAGCAGGCGTTCAACAGCTGCGGTGGTCTCGACGATGTCGAGGCGGCCGCGAAGAAGATCGCCGGAAAGTAGTCCCCCATGGCGGATATGTCAGTTGATCTCGTTGCGGTCGAGCGGCGGCTCTGGTCGGGCCGGGCGAGTTTCGTCAGCGCTCAGACCACCGAGGGACAGATCGGCATCATGCCCGGTCACGAGCCCCTCCTCGGCCAGTTGGTCGAGGGCGGCACCGTGACCGTCGTCGATACCGACGGCACCCGGATCGTGGTCGCGGTGCACGGTGGGTTCTTCTCGGTCACCGCCGATACGGTGCGCGTATTGGCGGAGTCCGCCGAGTTCTCCACCGAGGTCGATATCGTGGCCGCACGCCAGGTGCTGTCCGACGGTTCGGCGTCGGCGGAGGCCCAGCTGGTCGCGCAGGGCCGGGTCCGCGCGGTGGAGCAGGCCCAAGCGGCCTCCTGATCTTCCTCCGGGTACAAAAGAATCATTTCGGCTCCGGCCGGCGACGAGTTCTCGTCGCCGGCCGGAGCTGTTTCCCGCTGTCCGGCTCGGCCCCGCGTTGCCGCCGGCCGGCCCCGGGATCGATGACGTCGCGTTTTCCGAGACAACCCCGTGCAATTTGTAAACTGGTTCGTGGTTGAATGGCGGCGGGTGCATCTGCCGGTCCGATCCGGTGGTCGCCTCGGATGAGCGAAGGGATGTGCAGCATTGCAGACCGGGATGGTGCTACTGATCATTCTGGTGCTCGTGCTGGTCGCATTGGCTCTGGTTTCCAGTTATCGCCTGGTCATGTTGCGGCGCGGCGGCACCGCGGCCATCCTGCGCGTACTCCCGGCCCGTGGCGGCGAACGCTGGCGCCATGGTGTCATCCGCTACGACGAAGATCATCTCGTCTTCTACAAGCTCACCAGTCTCAAGATCGGCGCCGATACGGTGATCCACCGACGCGGTATCGAAATCGGCGAACGGCGCGGCCCGCAGGGTGACGAGTACGACATCATGACCGACGGGATCGCGGTCATCGGCGTATCCGATCGCAACGGTGACTACGAGCTGGCGCTCGACCGGGCCGCGCTCACGGCCTTCCTGTCCTGGGTCGAATCGCGGCCTTCGGAGCGGGCCCGCCGGCTGCGCGGCCACTGAGACCGGCCGGCTTTCTCTCCTGCGGGGAGCGCCCTCGGCACAATTGCGCATCCGCCGCAACCACGTCGCGGACGCTCCGAGCGTTTAGGGTGGGTCCTGTGAGCGTGCACCTGACGCGGATCTATACCCGCACCGGCGATGACGGGACCACCGGTCTCAGCGATTTCTCCCGGGTGCCGAAAACCGATCCGCGACTGGTCGCCTACGCGGATTGCGACGAGGCCAATGCTGCCCTCGGGGTCGCGATCGCTCTCGGCGCCCCGGATCCGGAACTGACCGCCGTCCTGCGCGGAGTCCAGAACGATCTGTTCGACGCGGGCGCGGATCTGTCGACTCCGGTGGTGGAGAACCCGAAGTATCCGCCGCTGCGGATCACCGCGGGCTATATCGAACGCCTGGAGCAATGGTGTGACCGGTTCAATGCCGAACTGGCACCGCTGAATTCGTTCATCCTGCCCGGCGGAACTCCACTCGCCGCGCTACTGCACACCGCGCGCACGATCGTCCGGCGCGCCGAGCGATCGGCGTGGGCAGCTGTGGAGGCATATCCCGAGGACACCGGTGTCCTGCCGGCCAAGTATCTCAACCGGCTGTCGGACCTGCTGTTCATCCTCAGCCGCTATACGAATCCGGCGGGTGATGTGCTCTGGCAGCCGGGTGGTGGCCGGGCGGACGGGGCCGGGACACCGGCTTCCGGCGAACCCGGATCCGGTTCTCCGTCCGAAAGCTGACGGATTCCGTCCCGACGGTGGAAACTGCTCCTGGTGATGGGGTCGCGGGGCCGCCGCGCGCGACGGCTCGGCATTGTCTCGACCGGCGGCGTGATGCGACCGCGGGCGCTCTATCCTTGCACCCACTGGTGCGCCGAATACTCGGAGAGGCGGCATGGAACGGTTTTTGGTAACTGGCGGCAACCGGCTGGTCGGTGAGGTCTCGGTCGGAGGCGCCAAGAACAGCGTCCTGAAACTGATGGCCGCTGCTCTACTCACCGAAGGCACGACCACCATCACGAACTGCCCGGACATCCTCGATGTGCCGTTGATGGCAGAAGTACTGCGCGGTCTCGGTTGCGATGTCACGATCACCGGTGATGTGGTGACCATCGACACCCCGGCCGAACCCAAGTACCACGCGGACTTCCCGGCGGTGACCCAGTTCCGTGCGTCGGTCTGTGTCCTCGGCCCGCTGATGGCCCGGTGCAGGCGCGCGGTGGTGGCGCTGCCGGGTGGCGACGCGATCGGCTCCCGCCCGCTGGATATGCATCAGGCCGGGCTCCGGCTGCTCGGCGCGACCAGCGAGATCGAGCACGGATGTGTGGTCGCCCGAGCCGACGAGCTGCAGGGCGCGCGGATCCGCCTGGATTTCCCCTCGGTCGGTGCCACCGAGAACATCCTCATGGCCGCCG
This sequence comes from Nocardia sp. NPDC003963, assembly GCF_053605105.1. Classification (NCBI taxonomy): domain Bacteria; kingdom Bacillati; phylum Actinomycetota; class Actinomycetes; order Mycobacteriales; family Nocardiaceae; genus Nocardia; species Nocardia sp. NPDC003963. The sequence goes on along the minus strand of NZ_JBSGIP010000083.1, from coordinate 1,226 downwards.
TCCTGGCACAGGGGGAGACGGTGATCGACAATGCCGCCCGTGAACCCGACATCGTCGATCTGTGCACCATGCTCACCCAGATGGGTGCCCGCATCCACGGTGCGGGTACCTCGGTGCTCACCATCCACGGCGTGAAGCAGTTGTCGCCGATCACGCATCGGGTCATCGGCGACCGTATCGTCGCGGCCACCTGGGGTATCGCCGCCGCCATGACGATGGGTGATGTGCGGGTGACCGGGGTCAACCCTCAGCATCTGGCCCTGGTCCTGGACAAACTGCGCTCGGCCGGCGCCCGGATCTCGTTCGAGCCCGAGGGCTTCCGGGTGGTCCAGCCCGATCGCCCCCGCGCGGTGAACTTCTCCACCCTTCCGTTCCCCGGTTTCCCGACCGATCTGCAGCCGATGGCGATCGGACTCGCGGCGATCGCGGACGGCACCTCGATGATCACCGAGAACGTGTTCGAAGCGCGCTTCCGTTTCGTGGAAGAGATGATCCGGCTCGGCGCCGATGCGCGGACCGACGGTCATCACGCGGTGGTCCGCGGTATTCCCCTGTTGTCCAGTGCGCCGGTCTGGTCCTCCGATATCCGGGCCGGTGCCGGTCTGGTGCTCGCGGGACTGGTCGCCGACGGCGTCACCGAAGTGCACGACGTTTTCCATATCGACCGCGGGTACCCGAACTTCGTGGAGAAACTCCAGGCGCTCGGAGCCGGCGTAGAACGGGTAGGAGTGGCGACTTGACCGTTTGTCGGCGGCCGGGTTCGGAAACGGTATCGGAAACAGTCGCTGAAAAGTCGCCTTGACCAGGCGATTTGACATTGAATTAGATGCCACGTAACTTTATCCAAGTCAGAGCGACACGGACACCGACCCGGGGCCCGGAGCGAGGCGGAAACGCCGAGCCGGAGGGACCAGGGAAACGAGGTAGGACGAGGAGCGCCTGGCTATCACACTGGTTTGACCGGGACACCGATTTGCAATCGGGAAAACGGATGAGCTAAGCTTGAGAAGTTGCCTCACAGATCGAATGGCTTGAATGCCAAGAGATAGTGTGTGCGTGTGTTCTTTGAGAACTCAATAGTGTGTTGATGAATGTCAGTGCCAAATATTTGATTTGGTTTCGGTTCTTCATACCCCCGTGTGGAGGGCCGAACATTTAAGTCAGCTAAATTCCAGCTGGCGATTTGTTTTGCTAGGTTTTCGGACTCTAGTTTGTACTTTTGATTG
>NZ_JBSGIP010000082.1:0-14430 GCF_053605105.1 Nocardia sp. NPDC003963 | reverse complement strand
TTCTGGAGCGACAGAGCGAAGGAGCGCAGCGACTGAGCGGCGGAGTGAAGAACCGGGGTTAATAGGGCCCCGACCCGCGCCGCCGGAGGCGGCGCCAACAACACGGAGGTCGGCAATGGTCAACGTCAGTGAAGGCTTCGGCTCGAGTGTGCTCGGGTACCCGCGGATCGGTCCGCACCGGGAACTCAAGCGCGCGCTCGAGGCGTACTGGCGGCAGGCGATCACCCGGGACGAACTGCGCGCGGTCGGACGCGATATCCAGGAGCAGCAGTTCCACGAACTCGCCGCGACCGGCCTGACCCAGGTCCCGGGCAACACTTTCTCCTTCTACGACCATGTGCTGGACAATGCGCTGCTCTTCGGCGCTGTCCCGTCCCGTTTCGAGGAATACCGGGCCGGACTGGACCCGCTGGACTTCTATTTCCTGATGGCGCGTGGCCGACCCGATCTGCCGCCGTTGGAATTGGTGCGTTTCTTCGGTACGAATTACCACTACCGGCAGCCGGAACTGGACGCCGATACCGAATTCTCCCTGCATGCCGAGGCGCTGCTGGACGAATGGGATCGGGCGATGGTGGCGGGTATCGAACAGCGCCCGGTGGTGCTGGGACCGGTGTCGTTGCTGCTGCTGTCCAAGGCCGGCAGTGTGCCCGGTGAATCCGCCGGTTTCGACACCATCGACCTGCTGGACCGGCTACTCCCGGTCTACGAGCAGCTGTTCGAGATCCTGGCCCGGCGCGGCGCCACCTGTGTGCAGCTGGACGAACCCTGTTTCACCGCCGAACGCTCGGCCGCCGAACTCGCGGCTTTCGAACGCGTCTACGACCGGTTGGCCAAGGCGCCGCTGCGGCCGCGCATCCTGGTCACGGGTCAGTACGGTGATTTCGGTGAAGCGCTGCGCATCCTGGCGGGCACCGGGGTGGAGGCGATCGGCCTGGATCTCGCGACCCACCGGATCCGGCCCGAGGATCTGGCGAGTATTCCGGGTATCCGCCGCAAGCGGTTGTACGCCGGTGTCATCAGCGGAACCAATGTGTGGCGGGCCGATCGCTACGTCACTCTGGAATACCTCAACGAGCTCACGAAAGTGTGCCCCGATCTGGTGGTTTCCACCGGTACCACTCTGCTCCACGTGCCCTATGACGTGCTGGCCGAATACGAGATCCCCGGAAATGTGGCCGATCGGCTGGCGTTCGCCAAGCAGAAAGTCGGCGAGGTCGTCTCGCTGGCCAAGGCGCTCACCGAGGGGCCCTCGGACAAATGGCGTAAACGACCGGGCGAAGTGCATTTCAAACAGAAGCACGCGGTGCGTCAGCGGGTGTATGCGATCACGCCGCAGATGCGCGAACGCGCGCCTTATGCCGAGCGCCACGCCGCGCAGCAGGAGAAGCTGCGACTGCCCCTGGTGCCCGCCACCACGCTGGGGTCCTACCCGCAGAGTGCCGAGGCCCGGCAGGCCCGTCATCAATTGGGTGAAGGCCGGCTGTCCTACGACGAGTACCGCAAGAAGATCGAGGCCGAAATCGCCGCGACCATCGCCCTGCAGGAAGATATCGGCCTCGATGTGCTGGTGCACGGCGAACACGAGCGCAACGACATGATCCAGTATTTCGCCGAACTACTGGACGGGTTCGCCACCACGCACTTCGGCTGGGTGCAGGTGTACGGCTCGCGGTGTGTGCGTCCGCCGATCATCTACGGTGATGTCTCGCGCCCGGCGCCGATGTCGGTGGACTGGATCACCTACGCGCAATCGCTGACCGATAAACCGGTGAAGGGTATGGTCACCGGGCCCGTCACCATGGTGGCGCGTTCGTTCGTCCGGCAGGACCAGCCGCTCTACGAGACCGCCGACCAGGTGGCCCTGGCCATTCGCGACGAAGTGGTCGATCTGGAACGGGCCGGAATCGGTATCGTCCAGGTCGACGAACCGGCGCTGCGGGAGCTGTGGCCGGCCCGCCCCGAAGGTCGCGCGGAATACCTGCGCTGGGCGATCGGGGCGTTCCGCCTCGCGACCTCGGGCGTGGCACCCAGCACCCAGATCCACACCCATATCCCGTACTCGGGCCGCACCGAGATCGTGCAGGCGATCGAGCAGCTCGACGCCGATGTCACCGCCATCGTCGCCACCCGGTCCATCGAATGGGTGCTGAAGGCGCTGGAGGAGGACTACGCCTCCGGCCACGGACTCAGCCACGGGGTCGGCCCGGGTGTGTACGAGAGCCGGTCGGCCCGGATCCCGGATATCGACGAACTGGACGAACTGCTCACCGCCGCCGCGACGGCAGTCGGGCCGCAGCGGCTCTGGGCGAACCCGGACGGTGGCCTCAAGACCCGCCACCACTGGCAACTCGATCCCGCCCTGCGCAATATGGTCGCCGCTGCCCGGCGCGTCCGCCGTCGGCTGGAGTCGACGCCGGAGCAATAGAGTTCCGCTGCGCACACTGTCCGCTCCGGACGTTGGCAAATACCGGTATGCGACGGTAGGCATGGACGCATGAGTAATGCTGTAGCCGCCTACGCGATGGCCGGCCCCGACGCCGCGTTCGAGAAGGTCGCCATCGAGCGCCGGGAACTCGGGCCCGATGATGTCCTGATCGATATCGAATATGCCGGGATCTGCCATTCCGATATCCACACCGCCCGCAACGAATGGGGTGGCGCGGCCTATCCGTGCGTTCCCGGGCACGAGATCGCGGGCACTGTCGCGGCAGTCGGTTCGGCGGTCACCCGGCACCGCGTCGGTGACCGGGTCGGTGTCGGCTGCATGGTGGATTCCTGCGGGAAGTGTGAGCCGTGCCTGGCGGGTGAGGAGCAGTTCTGTTCCCGTGGCGCGGTGATGACCTACAACACGCGGGTGGCGGAGGAAGTGCAGCCGGGCGGCCACACCCTGGGTGGATACGCGAAGCAGATCGTGGTGACCGAGGGCTTCGTCGTCGCCGTCCCGGAGGGAATCGATCTGTCGGTGGCCGCACCGCTGCTGTGCGCCGGAATCACCCTGTATTCCCCGCTACGACAATGGGGTGCCGGGCCGGGCAAAAAGGTGGCGATCATCGGAATGGGCGGGCTCGGCCATATCGGTGTCAAAATCGCGGCCGCGCTGGGCGCCGAGGTCACAGTGCTGAGCCATTCGCTGAGCAAACAGGAGGACGGAAAACGATTCGGCGCACACCACTACTACGCCACCAGCGATAAGCAGGTGTTCCGGGAATTGCGCAGCAGCTTCGATCTCGTCATCAACACCGTATCCGCGGATCTGCCGATCAACGACTACATGAAGCTGCTCCGGTTGGACGGGACACTGGTCGTCCTGGGGTTGCCGGAAGCCCCGCTCGAGGTACAGGCCCGGGTATTGGCCGGCCGTCGCCGATCGCTGGCCGGTTCGATGATCGGGGGTATCGAACAAACGCAGGAGATGCTGAATTTCTGTGCCGAACACGGAATCGGCGCGGAAATCGAGTTGATTTCCGCGGACGAGATAGACAGTGCGTACGAACGGGTGGTGGCCAGTGATGTGCGGTATCGGTTCGTCATAGATACCGCGACCATCTGACGTTTTCCGGTCGATCCGTTACCGCCGGAAACGCCCGTGCAATGCCGAACGGATCGGTGATCATCGAACAATCGGCCATCGTCGAACAAAGGGATTCCGGCTCTCCGGAGCCTTTCTCCACACTGTGGAGAAGCCTGTGGAAAACCTGTTTCGGGGTGTGGATACGAGCCGAGGGCTGTGGATGGATTGCCCGGTGCCGCGGCCCGGATACCGGGAATCTATTGATTCGGTTTCCGCTGGATAACGGACCGGGTGTATTTCCGGCGGTGGGGCGCGGAACGGGTTTTCGGGCAGACACCGACATCCGGGGCGATTTTCGGCCCAACGGTGTAAAGGGCCGTCCCGTCGATGTGACGTAGATGTGACCGAGGCGGTCCCGGGTAACGAATCCACAGGTATCTCGCCGTTCTTTCCCCAGGCCGCCACCAGCCTGTGGATAACTGGGGATGCCTGTGGATAACTTCTCCCAAGGCTGAGAAACTCGACAGCCGCGGGCCGATTCGGGCGACAATGGTCGTGATCGGCTGCGGCAGCGGGAGGCTCCTTGGACAACCAGTGGCAGGGCACCGGCTCGCGCGGCCCCACCGGCGGGGGCCGCGTGCTCATCACCGTCTTCGCCGCGGTTCTCGCCCTGGGGGCGCTCTTCGGCTACCGGGGCGAGCTACCCGGTCTCTCACAACCGGGCCGCAGTATCGTCGCGGCGCCCGTACGTCCGGCACCCCCACCGCTGAACGTGAGCGAGCTGACGCGCGGCATCTCCCCGGTACTGGTGAACATCACCGCCGCCGCCCGGCCGTTCGGCGCCGCGGCGGCCGGATCCGGCATCGTGCTCACCGGCGAAGGGCAGGTTCTCACCAGCCACCATGTCGTGAAGGGTGCGAAAACCGTCCGGGTCAGCCGGGTCGCCGACGGTGCGGTATACACCGCCGAGGTGCTCGGCTACGACGCCCACGCCGATATCGCCCTGCTCTCCCTCACCGGCGCCCACGGTCTGGCCACCGCACGGATCGGTAGTTCCGCCGGGCTCCGGGTCCGCGACGAGGTGCTGGCGGTCGGCAACGCGGGTGGCAGTGGGACGGCCACCGGGGTCACCGGCGAGATCAGTAATCTCGACAGTACGATCATGGCTCTCAACCAGCAGGATCTCTCCCGCCAAGCGCTCACCGGAATGCTGGAGATCGAGGCCGCCGTGAGCGCCGGCCAATCCGGTGGCGCGCTCACCGACCACACCGGCGCGGTCGTCGGTGTGATCGCCGCGGCCTCGGGAAGCCGTGATCCACCACCGGACGGTGCCGCCGATCCACCCAACGGCTACGCCGTACCGATCGACGCCGCCATGCGGATCGTGCGCCAGATCCGTTCCGGCACCCCCACCGAATCCGTCCATATCGGCCCCACCGCCACCCTGGGCGTCCTGATCTCCGACGCCCGTCCGCGCGGCGCCCGGATCGATATGGCGATCCGCGGGCTGCCCGCGCAGGCCTCCGGTCTGATGGCGGGCGAGATAATCACCTCACTGGACGGCCGTGCCATCACCAGCGCCCGTGCCCTGCAAGCCGTGATCGACACCCGCAAACCCACCGAAACCGTCCGGCTGGGCGTCCGGGCGCCCGACGGCGCCGAACGGGTCGTGGCGGTAGAACTGGCCACCGGGACACCGGGCTGAGCGTACCTCCGCCTTCGCTCCGGCCGTGCGCGTGAATATGCCGATCCCATCGCCCACAGCGCTGACCGTGGTGTACCTCGGCGTACCTCCGCCTTCGCTCCGGCCGTGCGCGTGAATATGCCGATCTCATCGTCCACAGTGCTGATCGTGGTGTACTTCGGCGTACCTCCGTCTTGGCTCCGGCCGTGCGCGTGAATATGCCGATCCCATCGTCCACAACGCTGACCGTGGTGAGCCTCGGCGTGACCTCCGGTCGTGCCGCGGGTTCGGCCGTGGTGCCCGGCGGTGGTCAGAACAGCGACAGCCAGTAGTCCTGGAACCGCAGGAACACCAGTACCAGCACCACCGCGTAGAACACCGCGACAAAAGTCCAGCGCCATTCCGCGACCACGTGCAGGGCACCCCGATCGTTACCCCACAACTGCTCGGTGATCACCGCGAGCAGCGGTGTGATGATCGCCCAGACCACCATGCAGTACGGGCACAGCGCGTTGATGCGGTAGAGGCTCTGGAAGATCAGCCAACAGATGAACAGGGTGCCCGCGGCCGTCCCCAGCCACAGACCGGTCCAGATCCAGCGGGGCAGCCCGACCCCGGCGACCGAGAGCACACCGAGGGTCACCACCACGGAAAAGCCGGCCAGGCCGATGATCGGGTTCGGGAACCCGAGTACCGCGGCCTGGTCGGTGGCCATGACCGAGCCGCAGGACAGTACCGGGTTCAGACTGCACGACGGTACATAACCGGGGTCGCTCAGCAGTTTGAAATCCTCGACCAGCAGGACGAACGCGGCGATCCAGCCTGCCAGCCCGCACAGGAGCATCGTCCAGGCGGCAGGCGGTGAAGTCCGGATCACCGGCCCGCAGCCGCCTGGATCGCGGCGGCCAGCGGTGCGGTATCGAATTTCTGCCCGCTCGCGTCGACGGTGAGTTTCACCTGCTCGCCGTTGACGAAGACCGTCGGTGTCCCGTCGATACCCTCCGCCAGCGATTCCTTGGATTTCGCGGCGACGAAGCCGTCGTACTTCCGGTCGGTGATGCAGTCGGCGACGGTGGGGTCGGTATAGCCCGCCTGCTGCGCGATGGCGATGAGCTGCTCATCGGTCAGACCGGCGCCACCTTCGGGCGGCTGCTGCTGGAACATCAGCTTCAGCCAGTCCTGATATTTGTCGGTTCCGGTATCGGCGACGCAGTAGGAGGCATTGGCCGCCCGGGTGGAGTATTCGGTGCTCGACATCTTGTCCAGGTAGCCGACGATGTTGTATTCGACCGCGGCGGTGCCGTCGGCGACCGATGTGCTGAGCAGTTCGGCGTGGTCGGCCTCGAACCGTTTACAGACCGGGCACTGCATATCCGCGACGATCCGCACCGTCGCCTTCGCGTCGGGCTGTCCGACCCGGACGGCACCGTTATCGGTCGCCACCGCCGGGACCGGGCCCACATCGTCGGAACCGGAGTTGCGCACGGCCAGGCCGATACCGATCGCCGCGACCAGTACCACCAGCACGGCGGCCACCGCGACCTGTATCGCGATTCTGCGATTGCGGTCCGCGCGCGCGGCCGCAGCCACCGGATTCGGCCGTCCGGGGTTTTTGCTCACCGTGCGTTCACCACGCCTTTCCCTCGCCTCGCTACCCGGGCCACCCCGAAGGTTCGCCAGGGGGCGCCGGGTTTCCGGCGCACCGCACCATCATTGTCCGGCTTGCTGAGAGTTTCCATAACTCGCCCGTCCGCGTCGGTCAGGAATTGTCCAGACGGCGCAGTTCCGCGGCCGGGTCGAAGTCCGCGGGTGGCCAGTTCAGGCCCAGGTTCTCCAGCGCCTCGATCAGCAGTTCGGTAACGGCCAGGCGCGAGTACCACTTCGCGTCGGCGGGTAATACGTACCAGGGCGCGTGACCGGTGGAGGTGCGGTCCAGCAGATCTTGGTATGCCTCCTGATAGGCGGGCCAATAAGCGCGTTCGTCGATATCGCCGGGGTTGAACTTCCAGTACTTGTCCGGCCGTTCCAGCCGCTCCCGCAGCCTCTTCTTCTGTTCGTCGAGCGATATGAACATCGCGACCTTCACCAGGGTCGTCCCGGATTCGGTCAGCTCCTGTTCGAAATCGTTGATCTCGGTGTAGCGCTCCCGCCAGACCGCCTCGGGGACGAGCCCGTGGACGCGCACCACCAGGACGTCCTCGTAGTGCGAGCGGTCGAATACGCCCAGCCGGCCGCCGCGCGGGAGTTCCTTGCGGATCCGCCACAGGAAGTGGTGCCGCTTCTCTTCCTCGGTCGGCACGCCGAAGGCGGCGTGATCGACACCCTGGGGATCCACCGAGCCGATGACATGGCGCACGATTCCGCCCTTACCGGCGGTATCCATCCCCTGCAGCACCAGCAGGACACTGCGATTGTCTCCGGAGCGGCCGTTGGCGTAGAGCTTCTCCTGCAGCCCGGCCAGAACGCTGCTGCGTTCGGCGAGCAGTTGTTCCCCGTCCTTCTTGCGACCGGGGAACCCGGGTTTGGCGGATGTATCGATATCGGCGACGCGCAGGCCGTCGGCGCGCAGGGCCCGGCTCGCGGGGGTTTTCCAGTGCTCGGACATCGGACAGACCTATCACAGACCGGGCGTGCTGCCGCGGATGCGAGCCAGGCTCTGCAGTTTGTCGGCGAAATCGGAATCGCTGACCGGGGCGAGGACCAGGACATCGGCGGTGGTCAGCAGGTAGCGGCCGTCGTCGCGGATATCGAGCCAGCTGCGGTGCAGGGTAGGTGGTGACATGGGGTCCTCCGGGGCCACCGTGACGGTGATGAAACCGCGGGAGTCGACGGGTTCGCGCAGGGTCGTGCGGAACCGGGCGGCGTCGCCGTCCCCGTCGGTGGTGGAAATCGGGGCGTCGGTGAGTACCGCGTCCTGGGGCTGGTGGAACGGGCCGTGGCCGCCGGGGCGGGCGGAGCCGATCAGTTGTACCAACCGGCTCCCGAGGTCCTGCGCGTGACACATGTGGACCATGACCTTCGTGGATGTGGCGTGCAGGACGGCGGCGTGATGATCGATGACGGCGGCGAAGCCGAGGATCTGCTCGGAATGCGGCTGCTCGCCGTTGCGGGCGGGTGCCGGGCGTTCGCCGGAGATCGTGACCGAGGTGGCGTCCGGGCGGGCGCAGAGCATGAGCGCGGCTGCCAGATCTGGGTCGGCCTGTCTGGCGAACCGCTGTGGTAATCGCAGGGCATCCAGTTCGGATTCGGTGCGCACCGTGCTCGCCGGGGCCAGATTCACCGGGTACGGGCGACGGTCCAGGCTCGTCTCATTGGCCCAGACGTAACTGAATTCGTCGGGGGTCAGAATCCATTTCACGGACGTGGGCTCCCGCCGCCGGCGTCGGGGAACCGGGGGACCAGATCACCGGAAACCGGGAGGGTCGGGTTGTAGATGGTGGTCATCGCGTCCTGCGCGTCGGCGGTGGCCGTGGCGGCGGCGATATCGTGATCCATCCGGCGGCGGCCACCGTGGACGGCCTCGGCCGCCGGGTCGTCGAGCGGTCGATACGGCTGCGGCGGAGCCAGCGCGGACCGGAGTGTCTGTGCTGCTTCGGTATTGCCGTCCATGAGGCGTTGCAGCGCCCGGCAGGCCTCGTGGGTTTCGGTGCCGCGGATGATGAACTCCCGCGTCGCCTGCCGGGCCGCGTTCGCCGAATGACCGGACCAGTGGTCGAATTCGCGCCGGGCGCTGTCGGTGAACGCGGCGAAGGCTTCGGCCACACTGTCCGCGTTCGACTTCCACGCCGCGGCGGCATCGCCGAGCAGGCCGGGGTCGAGTACCTCGTGCACCCGGTCCCAGATCTCCTGGTGGGTGAAACTGCCGAAACATTCGCGTTCCGGTGCGAAGGGTGGGTCCGTATCGGCGGATTCAGCCATGGCCGTCCTGTTCGTGGCGGTCGGAGCCGGCGCGAGCTGCCACCACCGCGAGCGCGGCGCGATTGGCGAGATCGGCTTCGGCGAGTTTGCCGCCGGCGGCGAGGTAGGCAGCCTTGAAGCAGAGTGCCGTCTCCTGCAGCGCGGTGAGGGTCTCCAGGTACTGCGCCGCCTTACCGCGGAATCCCGCGGCGAGCGCGTGCCCGGTGGGCAGATCGGGAAATCCGGCGGTGCCGTCCGCTTCGGCGATCCGATACCCCCCGAGCCGGGCGGCTTCCAGTTCGGCGACCAGGGTGTCGCAGGCGTGTGCCAGGCGCAGCGCGACATCCTCGGCGAGAGTGAAGGAGTCCGCGCCGCCCGCCGTGGCCGCGCGGTACAACCGACGAGCCGTGTGCTGACCCACCTCCGGTACCGACATCTGGAATCCCCCTTCCGGCCCGCGGGTACGCCCCGTGACTCTACCGACGGGTAGCCACGGACGCGACGGAAAACCCGCCGGTCACAGTGATTCGGCTGTGAAATGGCGCACGCGCCACGGGCTGTGGGCAGCAACGGATCCAGGGGTGGCAACGGTCGCGCAATTCTTCTCGCGGCGCGGAATCCGTCAGACCGCTGCCGGGTCGTCCGCGACGGGCCCGGCCGTCCCGGCACCGGGACGGGTGGCGGTCACGTACTGGAAGAAGCGGTGCACCCGCTGGTCGATATCGACCAGTCCGGCCGCCTCGAACAGGTCCGGGAAGGTCCGGCCGCCGAACATCCGCAGTCCGCTCACCGCGGCGGTGACCCGGGTCAATTCGCCGACCGGGTTGTCCGGGCGGTGGCTGGTCGTGATCGCGATCCGCCCGCCGGGCGCCAGCACCCGGATCATCTCGCGGGCCGCGACCAGCGGATCGGGAATCAGGTACAGCGCCCCGAAACAGCAGACCGCGTCGAAGCTCGCGTCGGGAAACGGCAGCCGTCGCGCGTCGCCACGCACGTATCCCGCCCGGGGCCCGGCATTGTCGGCGCGAGCACGTGCCAGCATGGGCGGTGAGTAGTCGATACCGGCGACGAAACCGTCGGCCGGGACGTGTTCGCTCAGGAAACGGGTGAAATTACCCGGTCCGCAAGCGATGTCCAGGACCCGGCGCGAGCTGTCGAGGTGCAGCGATTCCACCGCGAAATCGCGGTCGGCGTCGGTGGTGCGGCCGGTGGCCAGGTAGAACACCGTGGGCCGCCAGATCCGTTCGTAGACCGCCGCGAGCGCGGGGGCGTTCATGGTGCGCCGAGCGAGATTCATCCCAGCGGCTCGACATCGATCGTCATACCGGCGGCGCGCAGGCGGGCGGTCAGCGCATCGCCCATCGCCGCGGCGGGGGTCAGTATCCCGGCGAGTTCGGGCTTCTCGTCGAATGCCAGCGCGAGACCGCTTTCGCCGAGCATGACCGCGGTGGCCTTGTATCCGGGATCGCCGAGACCCGCGAAATCGGCCCGATACCGGGCTCCCGACGAGGTCTGCGTATAGGTGCGCATCCGGAACCAGCCGCTCTCCCGCGTCGATTCGCCGGGACCGGTACCCGGTGCGGGCAGCACCCGGTCCAGCACCGCACGACCGGCGCCGAACCGCGACAGCAGACCGCCGACTGCCATTCCGGCGACCACACCGCCGGAGATACCCGCCGCGATCACCGGTGCCAGGAGCGACGATCCGGCTCCCATGGTTTCGCGGTAACGGAAGTTCTTGCCGTACACCCAGCCCAGCAGACCGTTGCTGCGGCGCACGATCTTGGTGTTGTGCGAGGCCATGACGAACGTTCCCAGCCAGCCGTCGAGGCTCGGGTCGATATCGCGGGCGCGCTGGAGGGTGAGGTCGGACTGGCGGCCCACCTCGGGATCCAGGGTTCTGTCGGGACTCAGCGAGTACGGGTGGCTCAGCACAGCGCCTTTCGACCTGTCCGCCGCGACCGCCTCCATCATCGCGCGGCCGGAATCGATGGTGCCGCCGCTGACTCCGCCGCGCAACGTCGCGATCAAGGTGGTGTCACCGAGTTCGCCGGTATTGTCCGAGACGGTGCGCCGGTAGAGCTGATAGACGCTCAGATCCGAGGGGACCGAGTCGTAACCACACGAGTTCACGATCTTGGCGCCGGTACGTACCGCTTCGTCGTGGTGGTTGTCGATGGCATCGCGGATGAACAGCGGTTCACCGGTGAGGTCGGCGTAATGGGTGCCGGCTTTCGCGCAGGCCGCGACCATCGGCATTCCGTAGCGCAGATACGGGCCGACCGTCGTGATCACGGCGGTGGTCCGGGCCGCCAGGGCATCCATCGACTCCTGGTCGGTGCTGTCGGCCACCACCAGACCCCAGTCCGCGGCCCCGATCTCGTCGCGGACGGCGGCGAGTTTGTCCGCTGAGCGCCCGGCGAGCGCGATCCGTGCCCCGGCCGGCGCCGCACCCAGCAGATATCGGGCGGTGAGCTTGCCTACGAAACCGGTGGCGCCGAAGACGATCAGATCGAATTCGCGTGTATCCGTCATGGATCGAACCCCTTGAATATGTGTTGGTGCGGCGGCGCTAACCCGTGCGCCGCTTACCGCGCTTGGCCGGCCGGCGCTGCGCCAGCCACTGTCGATGGAGTCGGCCGAGTTCGGTATCCGGCTCCTCGCCGTACAACCATTCCCGGGCGATGCGATGCCAGTTGGCTGTCGCCTCGAGCTGACCGAGCATGCCGAAGGTCAGGAAATCGGCCCGCCGGGAGAACAGATGTTCCGGCGGCAGATTCTGCTGCTTCATACCGGAGAACTCACTGGACCGTGGATCCACGGCCAGCAGGAACGCGCCGCTCGCGAGTTCCGGGGTGATGGTGAGTTCCTGATCCACCAGACACCATTCGGATGCCGAGAGCACGTACTCCAGACATTCCTCGACCCCGATCTCGTCCGCCGAATCGATGACCCCGCGCTGAACCATCAGATCGCGCAGCTCCTCGCCACGGTCCTCGGCGGCCGCGCACAGGCAGATCGCTTCGAATCGGACATGTTCGGGGTCCATCCGGTTGAACAGCCCGAAATCGAGGAAACCGACCCGGCCGTCCGCGGCGAGCAGCACATTTCCCGGGTGCGGATCGCCACAGAACTCGTTGAAATTGAACAGTGAACCCACGTAGAAGCGGTAGATGATCTCGCCGACCCGGTCGCGTTCGGCCCGCGGCATCCGGCGGATGTCCTCGAAGGCAGTACCTGCCAGATATTCGGTGACCAGTACCCGGCGGGTGCTGTGCTCGAGGACCGGGCGCGGCACCACGACGAACGGATGGTCGGCGTAGAGCGCCGCGATGTCCTGCTGGGTTTCGGCCTCGATGTGATAGTCGAGCTCGGATTCCATGTTCAACCGCAGTTCGTCGAGGACCGCAGGGGTCACCCACGGCATCGCCGACTGCAGTACCCGGCGGAACATGTTCAGATTCTTCAGATCGGCCCGGACCGCCGCGTCGATCCCCGGATACTGCACCTTCACCGCGACCTGGCGGCCGTCGTGCAGCCGGGCCAGATAGACCTGGCCGATCGAGGCGGCCGCGATGGCCTCGGGTTCGAATTCGGCGAACACCGCCTCCAGCGGCTGTCCGTAATCCTCTTCGATCACCGCGCGCATGGCTTCGAACGACACCGAGGGGGCCGCGTTGCGCAGGACCGCGAGCCGCTTCTGGAACCGTTCGCGATGTTCCGGCGGTACCAGGTCCAGATCGAGCACCGACATCATCTGGCCCAGTTTCATGGCCACGCCCTTCATGGTGCCCAGCACCATGACCAGCTGTTCGGTACTGCGCAGGATGGATTCCTCGGCCATCCGGGCGCGTACGGCCTCGGACCGCCCGCGCATCGAGAGCCGGGCGCGTTGTTTGCGCACCACCGAACCGGCCGCTACGGCACCGAGCTTGGTGCCGCGGGCCAGCCGGGATGTCGGCACTTGTTTCGCCATCGAGGTACCTCCGTTGGTGCCGACGCGCGCCTACGGTGACAGAAGAACATTGCCGATTCCTCGTCACCGCACGGGAATCAGACTAGCCAAACGGGCCCGGATGTCGAGCCCGCTACGCGCGCCGGCTCAGACGGCCTGGTCGTCGGGAGAAACCGGCGGAAGCACATGCTCCTGCTCGGCGAACTTGGTGCGCGAACCACCGGCGCGGGCCATCCCCTCGATGGCACTCCACACCATCATCGTGAGGTAGTCGATGACCTCTTCGCGGGGCAGTGTCTTGTGCGTGGTCCACCAGTGCGTCGCGAGCTGGATACCGCCGACCAGCACATACGACCACAGCATGACGCCTTCGGTCTCGATACCGCGTTCGCTGCCGCGTTCGGTGATGGCAGCGGCGACGACCTCGGCGAAAAGCCTTTCGAAATCGGCCAGCGAGGACGGATCACCGGACCCGGTCCCCATGATGAACCGGTACACCTCGGGGTCCTCGTCGACCGCGCCCACATATTCGGCCAGCGCCGACCGCACCAGCTGGTACTCGTCGGCATCGAGACTGATCGCGCCGTAGACCCGCGGCATCAGGGTGATCTCGATGAACCGCTGCATAGCGGCGTTCACCAGGTCGTTCTTATCGGAGAAATAGCGGTACAGGACCGTCTTGGACACCCCGATCTCGGCCGCGATCTCGTCCATCCCGGCATTCCCGCCGCGAGTCCGGACGGCCGCGAGCGTGCCGTCGACGAGTTCTTCCCGGCGGTCGATCTTGTGCTGGCGCCAGCGTCGTTTACGCCCGTCGGTCCGCGGGGTACGCACCGGCGCCGATCGATCGGCGGATTTCCCGATATCGAGCAGGTCTTCGGTGGACAGCGTGGGCTCCTCGGTCGGACGGTTCACGTGCGTTCCACTCTATGCCCCCTGCCCGCCCCGATGGTTTCGATTGGCCCTTGTGCGCATACGGACAGTTGTCCAGGGCGCAACAGCCGGTTATCGAGCATCCGCGGGATTGTGAGCCCAACCACGCTGGTCACGAGGTCCGCATATCGTGCTCGCCCGACCCGCCGATACCCGAACGGCCGCCGTAGCCGGGCCCCGTTCCCCGTTCCCAGGTGCGGAAGTACATGCCACCCGTGTGACCGATCCCATGCCTGTCCGCGACCTGAGATCGGCGACCCCGAGCCCGTCCCAACGCTCTGATCGCGGCCATGCCACGAGAGAAGCCGCAGGCATCCGAAAAACACCCCGGGCATCAACCTCTCCCACTGCCCCGGATGGTCCACATCCGCAGGCGGGGCCCGCCCCGGTTCTGGAGCGACGTAGCGAAGGAGCGCAGCGACTGAGCGAAGGAGTGAAGAACCGGGG
>NZ_JBSGIP010000081.1:0-16186 GCF_053605105.1 Nocardia sp. NPDC003963 | reverse complement strand
CCCACAGCGAGGCGGTAGCAGTAGCACAGGAAGTCGTCCGGCAACTGCCCGGATGACCTTGTCACCTCTGCGAGCCGGACGAGGCCGGGCAGGTGGGACCGCGAGCCGTTCGAGGGCGTGCACACCATCGAGCAGATGACCCGAGCGATGGAGCGGACTCCCACTGCGGCACGTCTCGGTGAGGAGGAAATCCGCGACCTCATCCTCTTCGTGCTCAACGCCAACTACGAAGGCAACGTGCACGGCGAGGTCTTCAGCGGGAAGGGCAAAACCGACCTGCTACTCACCTGGGAAAGCAACAACGCCTTCGTCGGCGAGTGCAAGATCCGGCGAGGGCCGGAAAAGTTCGGGGAAGCGATCGACCAGCTACTCGGCTACGTCACCTGGCGTGACACCAAAGCGGCACTGGTGCTGTTCGTCAAGAAGGGGAGCCCCACCGCGATCTTCGGGGCCGCTCACGCCCAGATCACTACTCACGCCAGCTACGTCAGCAGCAAGCCACCAGAAGGCGAACCGCGCCGGGACTACCTGCTCCGAACTCCTAGCGATCCATCACGCCGTATCGACCTCGCATCGGTGATAGTGGTAGTCCCGCCGCTCGAAGACACTTCGAGCTAGCGAAACGCCGCCAAGCCGCGGTGGATGGCGGCGATCGGTCGGTCGGGTCAGTTTCAGTTCAGCCCTGACCGCCCGGAAGCCGGCGGTAGCGATACCCAAATCCTTCGTCGGTTGCACTGCTGCCGCGCGAGCGTTGCTGCTACTACCGCTGGACAAGCAACTTGGGAATGCCTCACCGGTTGGGTAGCCACACCCAGATCGTAGAAAGCTGCCCGAAGAGATGACCTCTTCAACCGACATAGATATGAAGATCCTGGCGCTCGAACTCGTCGGTGAGTTCTCGAAGACGCAAGAGTCAGTCGATCTGCTGATCGTGACATACTTTCAAAGGCGAACCCCCGCGATGAGCCGCTACCTGAAACAGAAGCGTGTCACCACCAACATTCCTGACCAAGAGCGGCCCCAGTTGGTGATGGAGCTGGCCGCCGAGCTCGGCACCAGCGCGGATCTGACCAACTTCAAGTCAGTGTTTGATCGCGTGAAGACGGTCCGGGACTACGCAGGCCACTCGGCGCGGATCGAAGCACTCGGCCCCGATACCTCCAGTTCACCAAGCGATTTGTCACCGTTATGAACCAAGAACAAGATCCGCCGATGACGATCACGCGGAAAGAACTGCTGGCACGGATCCACGACGCGCGATGGCTGTCCCAGTGCGTGCACTACACACCGGCGACGAGCGACCTCATCAAGATGATCGCCGTCGGGGACCAGAGCGTGGAGTTCGCCAACCCCTCCCCCGGCCCCCGAAGGATGGGACGGGACCCAATTCGAACTAAGTGTAATTCGTTGATAGATAACTGGTTTCGCGCTCGAGATGCGGATATGTGCTGATAGTGCTTGGCTGTGGAACCCACGCGCGACTCCGGCGCGGCAACCGAGTTCTCCGGACGCGCCGCGGCTCCCACGTCCGGTGCCACGCCGGACGGACGCGGCGACACGCCGTGCGGGCGCAGCAGTCGCCCGGATAGGGCACTCGCGGAGCAAACTGATCGGTGTCGAACCATACGGCCGCCGCAACCCTGTGCGCACTGCTCGCCGCGCTGCTGTTCGCGGTCGCCGCGGTCGTGCAACAGCGGGCGGCCGCCGCGGTGCCGGAGAAAACAGCGCTGATCGGATCCCTGGTGCGCAACCCGCGCTGGTGGGCGGGCCTCATCGGGGACGCCGGCGGATACGCCCTGCAGATCGCCGCGCTGGCGCTGGGCGCCGTGCTGCTGGTGCAGCCGATCCTGGTGAGCGCGCTGGTGTTCGCGCTGCCGCTATCCGCGCGGCTCAACAACCGCCGAGTCCCGCCGGGCACCTGGGCGACTGCACTCGCGCTGGCCGCGGCCCTGGCCTGCTTTCTGATCGTCGGCGACCCGACCAAGGGAAATCCCGATGCGCCGCTGCGTGATTGGCTGGTGCCGCTGGCGGTGCTGCTCGGGCTGATCGCGGCGGCGACCGCGGGCGGGGTCGTAGCGGCGGATCCGGCACGGCGCGCGCTGTTGCTCGGCGCGGCGAGCGGTTCGCTGTACGGCCTGGCCGCCGCGCTCACCTCCTACGTCACCGGCCTGTTCGAGCACGGACTCGGCCACGTGCTCGGCGCCTGGCAGACCTGGGCGCTGGTCGCCTCCGGTGTCACCGGCGTCTACCTACAGCAACGCGCGTATCAGGCCGGGCCGCTGGCCGCGTCGCTGCCGGCCGTCACGATCGCCGAGCCCCTGGCGGCCGCGTTCCTCGGTCTCACCGTGCTGGACGAGCGGTTCCGCACCGGCACCGTGGGCTTGGTCATCACCTCGCTCGCGGTCGTCGTCATGTGCGCCGGCACGATCGCGCTGTCCCGCTCCCAAGCCGCCGCCTGACCAGTACCTGGCGGCTGCGCCACTACCCCCTGTAGGGGTACGGGTAAGGAACGTGTCACCAGGTACACGAGCGCTACGCCCGGGGCGCGGCTCCGCTGATGGTGCGGTGGATGGTGGAGCTGCCGACGCTGTATTCCTGGCCGAGGTCGGCCAGGATCGCATTGTCGTCAGCACTCCAGCCAAGCACCAATCACCCGCCGCCCGCAGCCCGAACGCAGCAACACGCCATCTCTACTGGTCAGGCCATATCCGTTATTTTCTGCGCCGAAACTACCGGAACCCCGCTCTGGGCAGAAGGTTCCCGATATCGATCGTTTGAGAGAATCTTGACAGCGGCTGCTGTCGGAGTCGGCTGTGACTCGCAACGGTAAGTGGCGGTGTTCTGGTGGTCGCCGGTGGCGCTGGTTGTCGACCCGGCAGAATGCGCCTTGTGGCTTGGTCGAGGTCGGCGTCGAGCTGAAGCGTCGTAGGCTTCCGGGATGGGGCTATTGCGTAGGTGTATCGGGGCGTTGTGCGTTGCGGTGGCGACCACGGCAGGGGTTGTCTCTGCTGCTCCAGCGTTTTCTTCGCCGTTGACGGGGTGCGAGAGGTGGCAGGTCGACACTGTCGCTTCGGGTCTGGAGCAGTTGGAGAACCTCGAACCCGATGGGCAGGGCGGGTTCTACCTGTCGGGAGATACGAAGGTCTATCACGTCGACGGTTCCGGGCAGGTACGAACAGTGCTGGAGAATCTGGCCGCACCGGGCGGTTTGCAGCTCGATGGAACGATCCTTTATGTCCTCACCCGCACCGACGGTAAGCTGTGGCAGTTGGATACCGCGACCGGTGAGCTTTCACTGTTGGCCGACTTTCCCGGGAACGGGCTTCTGCGGTTGCCCGACGGTGATTTCCTGACTACCTGGGTGGGCACCGAGGGCGGGCCATCGAAGGGTGTGTCGCGCTATGACCGTGAAACCGGTGAGGTCGTCGCGAATTGGTCGCCGGTGCCGCGGGGGGAAGGGCTGGCGCTGAGTCCGGATCACCAGGTGGTGTACACCGATGATCTGTTCACCGGACAGGTGTATCGGATTCCGCTGGATGCACCGAATCGATGGACCGTGGTAACGACGGTGCCCGGGCTCTTGGCCGGACCCGACGATCTCGCGACGAGCTCGGACGGTGACCTCTACGTTGCCGCCCACCTCGCTGGGGCGATCCACCGTGTCGATCCGGAGACGGGGGCGAGCTGCGCCATCGCCGCCGCGCTGCCCGCTGGTTGGCCGGGACCCAGTTCGGTACGCATCGCGGCCGACGGCGACCGGTCGGCCCTGTATGTCACGTCCTTCGACGGCACGCTTCGCCGGTTGCGTCCGCCGGCCGATGTGGACCTTGTTCCGGTTCAGGACTTCTGAGCGCCCTGCCACTCCGGGGTGTCTCACCAACGATCGGCTGATGAACACCGTACGGGAGCCGATGACCGGTTGAAGGTCAGACGGGACGGAGGTAGGTGACCGAGCTGTATCCGTCACGCTGCATACGTTCGGTTTCGCGCCGGTGTTCGGGGTCGATCGGCGGGAAGTGGGCGGATTCTGCCCCTCCCCTGTCCTCGAACGGATTGACGTACTCGTGCTCTGGCACCATCGCCGCTACCCTCCCTGCACTCCACGGCGCGGTCTCCTACCCGCCGCCCTCCCCCAGGTCCCGGCAGCTCGATCCGCTCCCGCCAGGCCCAGCTGTTCCTTCACAGCATTGGACGCGGCCCGTTGAGATCGGTTCCACGGCGTTCGGCCGGCGCGCGTTTCGTTCCGCCTTCGGCAATGCCGATCGAGATGCACTCACGGGAGAAGTCGGCGGCGTGGGAGACCGCGCTGACACCGACGCCGGTCGGCAGGCGGGTTTGACCATGCCGCGACGGCATGGTGTTGGTTGGAGCCGCACCGAGAAGACGTTCCCGAGGAGACGATGCATGGACGCCGGCACTGCACCACCTGACGAAGCGGCTTCAGCCGCCACCGGGCCCGGCAGCGGCTGCCCGGTCGCCGAGTTCGGGCGACTCCGCGAGCAGGGGCCGGTCGTGGACTTCCCGGGTTTCGGTGGCGACTCCGGCGTGCTGATCACCCGGTACGACGACGTTCGCGCCGTCCTGACCGATCCTCGACTGCGGGCCGACCCGTCTGCTGTGGACGGGGCGCAGAACGCCTTGTTCGACCTGTTCGGCAAGCTCGGCATCCCGCCGGAGCTGGACTGGATGAAGCGGAGCCTGCTGAGTTTGGACGGGGCCGAACATACCCGGCTGCGCAAGCTCGTGTACCGGGCTTTCACCGTCCGGCGGGTGAACGCGCTGCGTCCGCGGGTCGAGACGTTGACCGAAGGTCTGCTCGACGACATCGCCGCGGTGGGGGCGGGTGGGGGCCCGGTCGACCTGGTGCAGGCCTTCGCCTATCCGTTGCCGATCGCGGTGATCTGTGAGCTGGTCGGGGTGCCGGAGCCCGACCAGCCGCGCTGGCGCGAGCTGGCCGAGCTGCTCACCTCCCCGGACCCGGACCGGATGCCACCGGTGATCCATGCGGTGGTCGAGCAGATCCGCGTCCTCGTCGAGGCCCGCCGCAGCACCCCGGCCGACGACCTGATGACCGTTCTCGTCGAGGTCCACGACGACGGCGACCGGCTCACCGAGGACGAGATGATCACCATGGTGTTCGAACTCGTCATCGCCGGGTTCGAGACGACCGCCCACCTGATCTCGAAGTCTGTGCAGGTGCTGCTGACCCGGCCCGACCAGCTCGCGGCACTGCGTTCGGAGTCGGGGCTGTGGCCGCGGGCCGTGCACGAGCTGGTACGCACCTGCGGCCCGATCCCGACGAGCCTGCCCCGCTACGCCGCGACCGACATCGAGTTCGGCGGAGTCACCGTGCCGGCCGGTTCGACGGTGACAGCCGGGATCCTGTCCGCGAACTTCGATCCGGAGTTCACCGAGGATCCCGACGAGCTCGACGTCCGGCGCGAGACCGGCCACAGTGAGCGACATCTCGGGTTCGGGCAGGGAGCGCACTACTGCCTCGGGGCGGCACTCGCCCGGCAAGAGGCCGAGGTCGCCCTGCGCGGAGTGTTCGGGCGCTTCCCGGACCTGCGACTCGCCGACCCCGTCACCGGGCCGGCACCCCTGGGGTTCGCGCGCCTGCCGGAACTGCCGGTACTGGTGGCGTCCGGGTGAGCCGACCGAACGTGCGTTTCTGTCACGAGACGGGTTCGGTGCTGGAATTCAGAGGTGACCGAGCCGCCGACCGTCCTCATCAGTAGCGCGTAGATCTCCACGCCGCGGGGACTTTTCAGGCGGCGGGATGGCCGTCCCACGAGACGAGCTTCCAGCCCTTCTTCGGGGTGCCCTTCACGACCACCCGGCCGGTGTTGTGCAGCGGATCGGACTGCAGCTTGCCCATATCAGGATTGGAGACGGACATGAGCGTCCAGAACATGATGGCACCGCCATGGGAGAAAACCACAGCACGCTTGCTGCGGCGGTCCTGGATATTCTGGATGGAGTCGTCCATACGCTTCTTGAACTCGTGGCCGTTTATCGAACCGGGGATCCGGGCATCCAGGTTGCCCTGCAGCCACTGGATCGGCGCGGCCAGGTAGCCCGCACGCGCGTCCTGCTCCGGCGTGCCCTCGTAGATGCCGGCCTCGATCTCGTGCAGTCCCGCCTCGACGACTGTGGGATGACCACACAGCTGCGAGGTCGGCTCCGCCGTCTGCTGGGTCCGGACCATCGTCGACGCGTAGATGCCGTCGAACTTGCAATCGGCCAGCAGCCGGGATACCGCAGCGGCTTGCGTCCGCCCCTTCTGGGTCAGGCCGGGTCCGGGGACAGAAGTGTCGATCAGACCGGAATTATTGCCGGCCGATTCGCCGTGGCGGATAAAGGTAAGAAACATTTCACCGGTTTGCGGCGCCGCGGCCGCGCTACCCGCTCCAGCTGCCATGAGCGCCACCGCTGCGATGATCGCTGCGATCATCGCGAACAGGCGAGACTTCATCAGGTTCATAGGGACTTCCTCGTGGATATGGGTCGGGCCGAACTGGAACGTTCCAGTGGCTGGAATCACACTAAGATCGCCCCGGCGAGGCCCCGAGAACATTTCCCGGTGGACGGGAGCCTTCGAATCCCACCACAGGCGATCAGCATCTCGCAGGACGCGTACTGTTCGATCTGCTCGATACATCGAAGTGGAGGTTCCCGTGGCTGGTGGTCTCGTCGCCCTGCTGGACGACGTCGCGGCGATCGCGAAGGTGGCCGCGGCGTCCATCGACGACATCGGTGCCGCGGCAGGCAAGGCAGGTATCAAGGCCGCGGGTGTGGTAGTCGACGACACCGCGGTCACCCCCCGCTACGTGCACGGGTTCTCCCCCAAGCGCGAACTCCCGATCATCCGCAAGATCGCAATCGGGTCGATCCGCAACAAGCTCCTGATCATCCTGCCGGTGGCGATGATATTGAGCCAGTTCCTGCCGCAGGCGCTGCCATACCTGCTCATCGCCGGCGGCCTGTTCCTCTGCTACGAAGGTGCGGAGAAGGTGTACGAGGCACTCACCGGCGGTCACCACGACGACGAGGCACCCACGGCATCGAGCGGACCCGAACACGAGAAGACGATGGTGAGCGGCGCGATCCGCACCGACCTCATCCTCTCCGCCGAGATCATGGTGATCGCCCTCTCGTCGGTCGAGGACGAACCGTTCGTCACCCGGCTGCTGGTGCTGATCGTCGTCGCGTTCCTCATCACCGCCCTGGTCTACGGCGTCGTCGCGGTGATCGTGAAAATGGACGACGTCGGACTCGCACTCGCCGAGCGCGAGTCGCCGTTCGGTCAGCGGGTCGGACGCGGACTCGTCGCCGCGATGCCGAAGGTGATGTCCGTTCTCACCGTCGTCGGGATCGCCGCAATGCTATGGGTCGGCGGCCATATCCTCCTCGTCAACGTCGGCGAGGCCGGATTCCACTGGCCCGCCGACCGTCTCCACGACCTCGAACACTGGGCCGGAGAACTCGTCCACGGTGGGTTCGGAAGTGTCCTGTCCTGGACCGGAGGGACGGTTGCCTCCGCACTCGTCGGGCTCGTCGTCGGCGCCCTCGTCGTGCTGATAATGCACTTCGTTCCGAAGCGGAAGCCGAAGGAAGCCGCCGCGCACTGACCCGCGCAAACCCCCACCCGCGGTCCGCACCCGAGCCGACCCGACCGTGCCTGTCGCAGACCGACCGAGGCAGTGTCGCGGGGCGGAAGGCACGGCGTCGGATAGATGATCAGGTCAAGGGGTGGCCTGCCGGACCGTCATGCGTTTGATGCCGTGGATGAGCGCGCTGTGCCCGTACTCGGGTTTGCCGAGTTCGACCGGCGGAACCTTGGTGATCAACTCCCGGAACAGATGTTTCAATTCCATGCGGGCCAGCCAGGCGCCGAGGCAGTGGTGCGGGCCGCCGCCACCGAATCCGGCGTGGTGGTTGGGCTCCCGGGTGATATCGAAAGCGCGCGGATTGTCGAACGCCGACTCGTCGCGGTTGGCGGAACTGTAGAACATCACGACCTTCTCACCTGCCGCGATCGGGGTTCCGGCGATTTCGGTGTCGCGGGTCGCTCGGCGGGCGAAGTGCACCACGACGCTGCTCCAGCGGATGAATTCCTCGATCGCGGTGTTCATCCGCCCGTCGAGATCCGCACGCAGCCAATCGATTTGGCCCGGATTCTCCACCAGCGCTTTGAACGCATGGGAGGTGGTCTGTTTGGTGGTGTCGTTGCCGGCGGCGGAGATCAGCACCATGAACGCGCCGATGTCCTCGTCGCTGAGGCGATGCCCGTCGAATTCGGCGTCGATCATCGCGCTCATGAGGTCATTGCGTGGGGAGACTCGCGAACCAACCCCGCCGATCGCGCAGAGCTGGAACGGGAGCTGTCCGAGGCGAGCCGATTACTCGACTACAGCGAAGGATTCGTCCCACGTGGATGAACTGGTTGAGGCACGGATGAGGAGAGGAGCACAGTGACACACCGCGACCCACGGTCACTATCGCAGATCGAAGGCAAGGTATGGCCCGACCCAGAGGGGGATGCGACCCGACTCATGAAGACCGTGCACGCGTTGAGAGATGTCCCCCTGCCAGATCTCACCGTCGAAGACATTCGCATCCTCCTGTCACAAAGGGAGGCCGTCGACGTACTGACTCCGGTGGCGCTGGACATCCTCGGCTCCAACCCCCTCGTTGAAGGTGACTTCTACCCAGGCGACCTTTTGACGGCGCTCTTGGGTTGTCATTCACGGGAATCCGACTCAACCGGACTCGTTGCTCGCATCGAGCAACTGATCGAACGAGTCTCGGAGAAGGGTGATCTGGAACAGTACGACGCGCCGCATACCACGATATGGTCGTCCATCGACGAGTGGCGCACCGCGTAACGAAAATCGAGCCCAACTCGCCGATTACGAATAGAAGTGCCGACTGAGATCATGCGGCCAGTTGGTTCGGTCAACGTCGTTCAGGAGACTTTGGGTTGGGACGATGAGCTGGGACCAACCGGGAATATGACCCCAGGCTTACCGCCAGGACTCCCCGGTGCGGGCCCAGTCACACACCTGTGGGTCCACGATCGGAATACGGGGCGCCGCGCCCATACCGCGCAGGTGGGAGGGGCCGGTTCTGCGATGTCGAGGTGAATGCGGTTTCGGTGATCTCTTCACCTCCGCAGCGCGGCGACCTCTCGCTGGAACGTGGCCTACGGTGGCACCGTTGATCTGCCTGCGAGGCACTTCCGAGACCGGTCGACGAGTTGCTGGTAGAACCCGTTATCCAGCGGTTACAGCTCGTAACGGAAACTTCTTCCCAAGCGCGGGAACCGATCCCGTCAAGGTGCCGTCAAAGCCAGTAACGAAGCAGGAGTCGAGGCGTAGACGCTCGAGGACAGGGGTTCGCCGGGTCGGCGAAACGGCGGCGCACGGCCACTACCACGGGAGGCTCAAATGCCGATGGATGTTGCGGCGGTGCAGGGCATCGCAGGAACAGTCGACGACAACGCTCTGCGTATCGCGGACGCCGTGCGCAGATTCGAGACAACCGCCGCGGGCCACACCTATCAGTCGGCCGGCGAATACTTGACCACCGGGCCGGAAAGGCTTCGTCGGGCCCTCACCGTGGTGGCCACCCCACCACCCCGGCCGCCCAGCCCGCGAAAGACGACCACCCCGCAGCCGGCCCCGGCCACAGCGCGGGAACCCATCCTTGACACCCCGCCCCTCCACTTCGAATACGGAGAACGACGGATCCGAAAAATCGTAGGTTCGTCGCGCCCTGAACCTCCCACCGGTCCGCCACAGTGGATCAGCGATCTGATCACTCATGCGACCGGACACTCCGAAAGAAAGGTCGATAGCCGCAAGAAATGAGAAGGCGGGCGAAGAGCCGCCAACTCCTCACCCGCCGGGGAAGCTGTGCCATCAGCTTCTCGATGCAGTTCACAACCAAAGAGTTTATTCAGCAATTGAATAGAACGGGGGCAGATGTGCGTCCACTCATAATGGCGCTCATATTCGCAATAATCTTCCTCGCCTGCTGCTACGTAGCCGCGAAAGGCTGCCGCGGGCTGGCCACGAGCAGATCCGAAGGCTACGGCGAAGACCTCCCCGACCACATGCTCATGGGACTGCCCCCGGTTTGGTTGACTCCTGACCTGTGAGGATTCGTTCTCGCTGGAAGGATGTTCACCATGCCGAAGCCGTATCCCGAAGAGTTCCGCCGCGACGTCGTCGCGGTCGCCCGCAAGGGCGAGATCTCATTGACCCAGATCGCGAAAGACTTCGGAGTATCGCAGAGCTGCGTGAAGAACTGGCTCGAACAAGCCGATATCGAAGACGGACATCGGCCCGGCGCCACCCAGGATGAGTCGGCCGAGCTGCGCGAGGCGCGTAAACGGATCCGCCAGCTGGAACAAGAAGCCGAGGTCATGCGCCGCGCGGTCGCCTATTTGTCGCGTGACGTCAACCCAAAATGAGTTACCCGCTGGTCCTCGACCTGGCCGCTGACGGCATCCCCGTCGCGGTGACCTGCCGGGTGCTCGGCTTCTCCACCCAACCGTTCTATAAATGGAAGCGGTGCCCTGTCTCGCAACGTGATTGGGACGACGCCCATCTGATCAACGCCGCTCTCGACATCCATGCCGACGACCCGGCTTTCGGCTACCGATTCATCGCCGACGAGCTGCCCGCCCGCGGTATCCGTGCGGGCGAGAACAGGGTCGCCCGGTTGTGTTCGGTGCAGCGGATCTGGAGCGTGTTCGCCAAGAAACGCGGCCTGAACCGCAAGGCCGGCCCGCCGGTCCACGACGACCTCGTCGGACGCCACTTCACTGCCGCTGTTCCGGACGCGGTGTGGTTGACAGACATCACCGAGCACTCCACCGGTGAAGGAAGATTGTATTTATGCGCCGTCAAGGACGTGTTCTCCAACCGGATCGTCGGGTATTCGATCGATTCGCGGATGAAGGCGTCTTTGGCGGTATCGGCACTGAACCATGCCGTCGCTCTCCGAGCACCTACCGTGACGATCGTCCACTCGGATAGGGGCAGTCAATTCCGCTCCCGAAAGTTCGTGAACGCATTGTCGAGCAATGGTTTACGAGGTTCGATGGGCAGGGTCGGCGCGTGTGGTGACAACGCGGCGATGGAGTCGTTCTTCGCGTTGCTGCAGAAGAACGTGCTCGATCGGAAGCGGTGGGCGACCCGCGACGAGCTCCGTCTGGCGATCGTGGTCTGGATCGAGAAGACCTACCACCGCACCCGTCGGCAACGCCGACTCGGCCGGCTCACCCCGATCGAGTTTGAGACAATAAACCGGCCCGCACTCGCGGCCTGAAAGATCAAACCCGCGAGTCAACCGAAATCGGGGCAGTCCCATGATCTCGTGAACCAGCTGAAAACAGCGACGCAACAGACAGCCACCGCGAACGACTGGGCAGAGACGCTGTTCGACGCCGTCGGACCGGCCCTACACAAGACCGTCTTCAAGACCCTAACCACTTGCCTGCATCCCGACAGAGCAGGTGCGGCAGGCCACACCCTGCAACAGCAACTCAACGCCGCTTACGGCAGGGCACGCGGTTGACAGAACAGAACCAAGGACATCCAACCCGACTCGCTGGCGTCAGCGGCAGTAACAACGATCTGGCCACGGGGCAAGCCGCAACAAAGGCAGATAAGCCCGACACATCCGGTAACGCGATCCTGGAAGATGTCGCGAAATGCGGCAACGGAGCCCGGGAAGTCGCTACACGCCTCCCGACAGCAAACCGACTTGATCCGCTGGGGACGCCTTCGCTCGGAACCGCCATCTCCTGTCAGGACTTCTCGCTATTGTCACGCGCATGGACGCGGTGCAGGTGCAGAAGAAGCTCGAGCTCTCTACCGATGAGGACTTCATCCTCACGGCGTGGCAGTACAGGATGATGCAGCGCGACATCGCCGCATCAAAGGGCAAGCACCTTCCGTCCAAGCGCGAAGTGCGGAACTCCTTTCGCACAAACGCGGTTGCTGCCATCATGCAGCGCAAACAGGACGACTGGTCCCCCGCTGTCGCTGCGATAGTTCACCAGATCGACGCCGATGGGGAGTCTGTGAATCTCGAGGCGCTCGAATCCGCTGGCCCGCAGATCTCTTCGGTCGTGGCGAGACGGTCACGAGCTCTGCTTTTGCTGATCGATCTGTATGGATTCGAGCCGTGGGTAGAGGGCAAGTGGGACAGGACCGCCCGTGCCGACGTTCTCATCGCTGCTCATAGTTCGATGGACCGCCTACACCCCGAAGACCTCCAGGCTGTGGAAACCGGTTATAGGGACGCGATCAAGAAGCTCTCGAAGGCAAGTAACTGGACCAAATACGCACTCCTGGCCGGCGCCGGCCTCGGACTCGGCGCCCTGACCGGCGGACTCGCCGCACCGGCAATCGCCGGCGCGTACGGTGCGCTGGTACTCGGCTACTCGGGCGCAGTCGCGACGTCTGCAGGTCTTGCCGCGATCGGTGGCGGGTCGATCGCGGCCGGAGGGCTCGGCATGGCCGGTGGCGCCGCCCTCATCACCGGCTTCAGCGGCGCGGCAGGGGCCGGGGTAGCCACACTTGCGGGAAGAGCTGCTGGGTTCACGGCAGCTCGCATCGCCGCCGACGCTATCCGGCTCCACGTCGTGACCCAGCTGGTGCTTCGCGATGTCGACGGCAACGAAGAGGCAGCGAAAGCCGTCATCGTCAGTCTTCGCGAACGAGTCACGAACCTCGGCAAGACGGTCGTGACTCTCGCAGAGCATATCGAGACCCTCCGCGCACAGCTCGAGACCAAGCAGGCAGAGCTCGACGCCGAGCGGAGCCGGCGCTTGGCAGCCGATGATCGCGTGGCCCGCTTCCGAGTCGTCGCCGACCGCCTCAAGGAGCGGGTCGCAGGCCCCGAAGATGATGAACTTCAGACCTTGCTCGCCGAACTCGACGAGCTCGAGGGCGAGAAGAAGACAGTGGAAACCCTTGCCCAGGGGGTCACCGTCCTCGCCGACGACCTCGAGGATGCAGCGTGAGAACCGCGGTCGGTGACTCCAACGGCCCGATCTCGCCGATCGATGACGACTACATCGGCAACTTGGACGCACTCACACGCGACCTCGACAATATCGAAATCATCGCCTCGGCCGCGCTTTCAGACCAAGCGGTCGATCCAGCGATTACACAGAGCATCGCCAACACCCCGACAGACCTCACTTATCCCGAACTCACCGCACACCATCAACAGCGTCGCGAAGCCCAGGGTCGGGGCGAGCCCGAGATCGCCGACATCCTCGACCCGATCGCGCTCGCGCACCTCGAAGAATGGCAGGCTACCCAACGGCTTACGTGGGGAACCAGCGACCTGGTGGTTGTCGGCCTCTCCGGGCTCATCGGTGCACTCGGGAACCTCTACGACGTCCACGTGGACGCTGCGGTACTCGGCGGTCTGTCGCATTTGAAGAACAGCGACCTACTGCGCCGGTGGGAGAGACAGGCATCCCGGCTCCCTATCGACTATACCGGCCCGAAATTCGGCGGTCCGGGCCATCGTGTCCGGTCCGCCGGACACGACATCGGCCGGTTCTTCACCGCCCTCAGCCAGATCCGCACGGGCACTTTCCAAGGCATCTGGTGGGAGGACGGCCAGCGAATGACCGCCGAAGAGACGGCAACTCGCTCCGGTCTGCCATTCGCACAAGCGTCCGAACCTCATCTCGCGATCGCGCTGCTGTTGAAGCACTTGGCCGCCGACTTCGTGACCCCGATGAACCTCCCTCTGCCCGGCTGGTCACTTCTGTGCGAGATGCCGATCCCCGCCTTACGAAAATTCGCCAACGACGCCTACGCCGGAACGAACTCCGGGGACGGACTGAATATCCGCTCCGGCATCCTGACACCTGCTCTAGGGACGCTCGCCACCGAGGTCGTCATCCGAACCCACCTCCACCTCGGGGCCTACCGCTCCACGGGCTGTGCACACCTCTCGCCCACTACAGCAGCCAAACGCACAGAGATGCTACTCGCCGCGCACGCCGCTGCCGGAGCAATCAGCCTGTCGAAGACCGCAGCGGCCGCAATCACCGGCGAAACCGCTATTGCAGCTCGTCACCTCAACGTTCCCGCTTTCATGCGGACCGGTCAGCTCGCGCTGAAAGTCCGATCAGATACTGTGGCCCGCGCAGAAGCCGGAGCACCGTCGTGGCAACAGCAACTCGCAGACGAAGCAGCGACGTGGACTCTTCCCGAAGCCGTCACTATCGCGGACCTACTGGCCGACTGACATCAGCAACAGTCAAGTGAGCAGGCGACCGAAGCCCACTCGGTGATCGCCGCGATGGTCGAGCCACAGAATCCGACGCTGCACATGGTGTATCCGGCGACCTTCCTGCCGCCATCCGCTGCACGCTATCGACGATTAATCCCCGCTCACATCGACACCATATGATCGGGCGAGTTCGCCGAGTCCGGACGGGTAGCCTTGGCCGACCGCACGCAGTCGCCAGGCCTCGCCGCGGCGATACACCTCCACAAGTATCAGCGTACGTTCCTCGGTCGCGGCGTCCAGCATGGCACGTGCGAAAACGCCCGCTTCGCTACCCGCGGTGACCTCGATCTCGATCGCGCCCACTGTCCCGAAAGTGACGTTGTCTCCATCTATCGCTGCAGCGAGCACAACTCGTGCGCAATGTTGCGGAAGCTGCTCGACGGAAATTTCGACAGCCTGTTCGCTGGGCCCGTCCGCGGTCAGGCAGACGCCGTCGCCCGTCGGCTGGTTGTAGAAAACGAAGTCGGGGTCGTGGCGAACTTTCTCGCCGCTGTCGAGGAGAAACCCCACGACGTCGACTTCATACGATTCGCTCTGCGTCCACGACACACGCACAGACCACTCCGTGCCCAGTGCCTCGACGGGCAGATCCATCACCTGACCACGGCTCATGGTGTGTGGTTCTGTAATATCTGGCGCATCCATCCCGCTCGGGGACGACGAGCTGGGACTGTCCAACAGGTCAGGTCCGTGGACAGGAAGACCCCGGGTTACCGCTCGGCCCAGTCGCGGGTCGCTCTGCGCATCCTCCAGCGCGAGGACATCGGACACACTCGCCGACATGTTGACCGCCACGGAGGCACCGAGATCGGCACTCAGCCCCGAGGTCTCGACATCGACAACGGTGAACGAGCCCAGCCCAGCACCCGAAGATACTGCCGACACTACCGAATCTGGTTGCATGACAGTTCAATCGTCAGTGAGCCAGCGAACGTTGCGGATCAACCGGACCGGTATCGGGTGCCCGATTCGGTTCCGCAGGACCGGGAAAGCCCGCGCCGACCACCTCCTCGCGCAAGCCCCGCCGGAGGCATGGAAGCGCCTGAGCTGCGGCAACGGAGCGAAAGGGCCGCGCATGTTCGACTGGGCGGTAGCCTCGCTGCCGGTCTACGAGTGGACCACCACCGCAGGCTGGAGCCGCTGGCTACTCGCACGCCGGGCGCTGACCCGCAACAGCAAAGGCGAGTTCGAGATCGCCTACTACATGTGCTTCGCACCCACCGGCACCAGCGACGACACCCTCATCCGGATTGCCGGCACCCGCTGGGCCATCGAGGACTGCTTCCAGACCGCGAAAACCGAGATCGGCCTCGACCACTACCAAGTCCGCCGCTACGACGCCTGGTACCGCCACATCACCCTCGCCATGCTCGCCCACACCTACCTCGCCGTCACCGCAGCGATCTCCCCAAAAGTATTGGCAGCGAACTCATCGCGCTCACCCTCGGCGAGATCCGCCGTCTTCTGGCACACATAACCAAGCCCATGCCCGACCGAGCGAGCATCTGGCGGTGGTCGAACTGGCGCCGACGGCATCAATACCGGGCCAGAAAAGCTCACTACCAGCTGCGACACCGATTACATAACTAAGAGGGTGTCTTACGTGGTCAGTTTCTTGTAGCAGGTGATAGCGGCGGCGAGTTGCAGAAATGCTGCGAAGAGGCGGCCGTGGCGTTCGTAGCGGATCGTCAATCGCCGGTACCCGGTCAACCACGCGATAGTCCGCTCGATCTTCCACCGATGACGACCCAACCTCGTGGGGTCCTCGATCCCACGACGGGCGATACGAGGAACGATCCCGCGAGCACGCAGCCAGCGGCGATGGACGTCGAAGTCGTAGCCCTTATCGGCACGT
>NZ_JBSGIP010000080.1:0-16880 GCF_053605105.1 Nocardia sp. NPDC003963 | reverse complement strand
ACGATGTCGTGGGTCGAGTGAAGGTCTACGAGGCGATCGTCAAGGGCGAGAACATTCCGGAGCCCGGCATCCCGGAATCGTTCAAGGTTCTGCTCGAGGAACTCCAGTCCCTGTGCCTCAACGTGGAGGTGCTCTCGGCCGACGGTCGGGCTGTCGGACTGGACCACGGCGACGACGACGAACTCGAGCGCCGGGCCACGAATCTCGGGATCACCCTGTCCCGGGACGAATCCGCCTCCATCGACGAGCTCACGAGCTGAGCGCGCCGGCCGAGCCGCGCACCGGCCCGCGGTGCGCGCCTCGGCTCGGTGCCGAGCGGCGGCGCCGGGACCTCGTCCGACCGGTCGCCCCGGTGGTGCGGACCGGCGGGTCCACCGGAGTACATATCCGCGCGGACAACAGCACCACTCGCTTCGCGGAGGCTCGCTCGGTTCACGACAGTGCGGCGCGGATCGTGGCCACATGCGCTGCCGCGGTTCCCCTGTTGTCGATCAGAATCCGGGCCTCGGTGAACGGTTCCCAGCGCCGCGCTCGTACCTGCGCCCAGGTCGGGTTGCCCTGACCCGGCCGATCGGGTTCGCGCGCCTCCACTCGGCGGCGATGTTCGACTGTATCCGAGCAGATCACCTCGACCCAGTGCAGCCGAGCTCCCGATTCGCGGGCCAGATCGGTCCATATCGTCCGGGCCGCCGGCACGTTGTTGCAGGCGTCGACGACCACGGGGCGGCCGCCCACCAGCTGGTCTTCGGCCACCCAGGCCGCCGCGACGTAACCGACCGGATTGTCCTCGAACGGCAGCAGTGTCGATACGATGGCCGCCTCGAAGGTATCTATGCGCAGGAACGTTGCCCCGAGCTCGTCTGCCAGCGCGCGGGCCAAGGTGGTCTTTCCACATCCCGGTAGGCCGGCGAACACCACCAGACGAGCAGCCTCATCCGCCATACGGCCGATCCTAGGTGCTGTTTCCCCGAACCGGTCTCGGATGCTGCGTGAGGTATTCCTCCGGGCGGCGGGATACTTCGCCCCGGTCCAACCAGCCGCGACGGGAACCGGGGTCGGAGGTGCTACCGGTGAAGACATCCCATTCGGCGGCAGTGAAAACGAGAGCCGGGCCGGTGGGGTTCTTGGAATCGCGGACACCGACGTGCCCACCGTCGAGAAACGCGACCTCCACGCACTCCTTGGCTCCGCCGCTGCGACTGCTCTTGAACCACTCGGCCCCGGATAGGTCCACGTTCACGATCGGTACTCCCTTGCCTTGTTCCGCAACACCATTCGGGTGGCGGTCTCGTCCAGTGCCACCTTGTCGAGGGTTGCGAAAGCTCGCTTGTACCGCTCGACGATACCCAGCTTTTCGGAGTACATATCGCTGGTGTAGTTCTCGGCGTAGACGATGGTCGGTTCGACCGAGTTGCCGTGGCTGTCCACATCGAACTCCAGGACCACGAACGGTCCGACCTGATCGCCGGTCGGCATCCCGGCAGCGAAAGGCAGCAGATGAATCGTCACATTGGGCTGTGTGCCGGCGTCCGCTAGGTGCATGAGCTGGGCTGCCATCGTCTTGTGGTCACCGATAACTCGACACAGAGCTGCTTCACACAGAATCACATCCAGGCGAACAGGTCGTGTTCGACGGGTGATCAGTCTCTGGCGAAGGATACGAGGTTCGATTCGATCGGTGATCTCCTCCTCGGTCTCGTGCGGGAATGCGTTGCGGATGAGTACGCGGGCGTACTCACGGGTCTGGAGCAGTCCGGGTACCAGGTCGGGTTGGTAACTGACGAGTCGGCGAGCGCCGGACTCCATCCCCATATAGATGCTGAAGTTGTCCGGAATGACGCCGCCGTACTCGTGCCACCACGACTTCTCAGCTGCCTGCTGGGCCAGTCCTCGCAACCCTGCTGCCTTCACCTCGTCGATCTCGTAGATCTCGATCAATCCGTCGAGATCGCGGATTCGTATCTTCTGGTTCTGCCCGGTCTCGATTCGTTGCAGGCTGCTCTTGCCCCACTCCATGAGCGCCGCCGCATCCGCCATCGTCAGACCCACCGCTTCGCGCGCTTCACGCAGATACCGGCCCAGCTGCCGCCTGGTGATACTGCTGTCCCGATCGGTCATAACCGTCCCCTTCCGCCGGATGAGAGCTTCGAATCGGAGACCAGGCATACTCGCAGTTCGGCAGTGGCGCGCCGATTTTCACCGAAGTTCCGGGTTCCCGGTCCGGGTGTCCGCGTGTCGAAGGCGGTCTTGTGCCTGTAGTCCGGTGCTACTCGGCGGATATGCGTTCCCGCATGGCCGCCGCGGTGGTGGCCGGGTCGTAGTCGGCGCCGACCCCGTCGACCAGGATTATGTCGCCGTCGATATGCCGTGACCGCAGCGGCGCGATCTCCCGGTAGGCGGGCGAATCCCACCAGGCCCGTGCCTCGTCCATCCCGGGGAACCCGATCACCACGACGAATCCGGGCCAGTCGCCTTCTTTCACCTCGTGCTGCGCGGCGTGCACGAGGAACTTTCCGCCGAACGGTGCGAAGGTGCTCGGGATGCGTTCGATGTACTCGGCGATCTCGGGGTGCGGATCGGCCGCTTGCAGGTGGGCGATGACGTAGGCGGTCATGGTGTCGTCCTCTCGGTCTGTCCGGTGTACCGATCATGACCGAGCCGTGTCGGCAGGACGATTACCCCGGAGGTAATGAGATCGGCTACCTGCGGGGTTATCGCCGCAGTGCGCCGGCCAGGGCGGCGATCTGGTCGACAGGTGGGTCGTAGCCGGGGAAGTAGCAGCACACCCGGTCCGCGAAATCGCCGAAGCGGCGGATGATCTCGGCGGCGCAGTCTTCCGGAGTGCCACGGACCGCGAGGGTGTCGACCATGGGATCGGAGATCCGGTCGAACATGGTCATGATGTCGCCGGATTTGGAGAGCACGTTGAGTTCCGGTTGCAGCTGTCCCCAGCCCTCCACCTCGAGCACCGGCCGGTACGCCGGGGTCGAACTGTAGAAGGCCAGCAGGCCGCGTACGCCGACGGAGGCCGCGGACAGCTCTTCCGCCGAACGGCCCATGGCGACGATCACCTGCGGATAGAGCGGGAACTCGGTGCGGCCGGCCCGTCGCATACCTTCCGCCACGGCGGGTAGCGTCCGCTCCCGGAAATGGCGGTGGCTGTGGAAAGGCATCACCAACAGCCCGTCCGCGACCTCCGCGGCTGTGCGGGTCATCAACGGTCCGAGCGCGCCGAGCAGTACCGGTGGGGGACCGTACGGATTGGGACCTGGGACGAAGGTGCTCGGCATGAGGGTGTGCCGGGTGTGCTCGCCCCGGAAATCCAATGGGGTGCCGTCCTGCCACGAGGTCAGGATCGCCCGCACGGCGAGGACGATCTCGCGCATCCGAGCCGCCGGTGGTGACCAGGTGGCACCGTAGCGTTTCTCGATATGCGGCCGGATCTGGGAACCGAGCCCGAGCCGGAAACGCCCACCCGACATCAGCTGCAGATCCCAGGCCGCATGGGCCAGATGCATCGGGCTGCGCGGCATGGCGATCGCGACATTGGTCATCAGGTCGGTGTCCACCCGGCCGGCGACCGCGGCCAAGGGCAGCAGCACATCGTGTGGCCCTTCGAAGGTGAACAGCCCGGCCGCACCGGCGTCTACGAGGGTGCGGGCGCGTTCGACGCTGCGGTCCGGGCGCGCGTCCAGCTGGAGGTCGAGCAACATCAGCTCATCCAAGTACACCCGCCGGGTTCCGGCCAGGGGTGCGGCCGACCCGGGTCGGAGCGAATACGTCGGTATCGGTATCGGTATCGGTATCGGTGCGGTGCCGGTGACCACGGATCAGGTTCCGTGCGGTCAGTCCGATTGGTATTCGTGGTACTCCGATGTCGGCGGGCGGTTCGGCTGCAAGGTGACGCGAGTCTCCAATTCCGGATACGGCATGGGGAAGCCTCGGCTCGACAGTTCGACCCTGGTGGTGGGATGGGCGACGCCGCCGTACCGGGCTGCGCAGATCGGTCTCCTCGTACAGGTGTCGGGCGACCGACTCGACCAGCTTCGGATCCGCACGCCGACAACTTCGCCGTGATCGTTGTGCAACGGCAGGGTGATGACCTTCTCCGGAACGATCACCGGGTCATCCGATCCACGACGAGACGTCCGGTCTGCCACAGTTCGATCTCGCCTGTCACGCCCAGACACTCTCCGCTGCAACGATATATGGGGCTTGTCCTATCCCTCCGGCGGCAGCGCCATTCGGAAAGGCGGGATACCCCCTGTGCCGGAGTCGATCCGACCCACAGTGACAACCGTAACCGTCCTCCATCACCGGGATCGGCGAAATCCCATTCCGTCCGAGATCCCCGGGCAGTCATCGGGCGACCACGCAAAGAATTGGACTTTCATCCAGGCGTATGCCCATCGATCGGTCTGCGCGACTGTGACAGCGAGCGACCGAAGCCCACTGCCGAAAACGGATTCCTCGACAGACTTCCCGGTGAGAACGGATCGGCCTCCCCGGCGGCCGCGGGGTGACAATGGTTCCGATTCAGGGAACACGGGCGGTGTCGAGGGCGCGCAACGGCGGGTCCTCGACACCGTCCCGCTATCGTTCAGGGCTGGAGGTCGACCACGCCCGCGCCGCTCGCCATATCGAAAGGCACCGAAACCTGGTCGTGCGTGATCAACCAGGTGCCGTCGATCTTGCGCATGCCGTAGGTGACCCGGACCCACATACCGTTCGTCGCCTCCCCGTTCTTCAGGGTGCCGCTGAGCCGGGCGAAACCGTGTCCGAAGGCCACGTCGCCGCCCACGGTGAAGGTCAGATCGCGAATCTCGTAGGTCACGCTCTCGAAGAACAGGAACACTTTCGCCCAGTTCTCCAGTTTCGCCGCTATCCCGACATGCTGGAGCGGCGGTTCGACATCGAAGGACACGACATCGGTCGTGTAGAGCCGGCGCAGGGCGTCGAGATCCCTCGTGCGGAGTCCTTCGGCTGCCTTGTCGATCTGGCGGCGGAGATCGGCCTCGTCGGCCGAGAGGTCAGTATGAGACCGAGAGTTGTGCGGTGTCGTCACGATCGGTTCCTTCGGTATCGACGGGCGGGGTATCGATGGTGGGCCCGCGCAGCGGGGCCAGGGCGGTGCTCCAGGCGACGACCTTGTCCAGCAGCGAGGTCAGGGCGGCGGCATGGTGATCGCGTGGTGTGAAGGTGGTGTGGTTCTCGAAATCGGTGAGTACCGAGATCACCACCTGATGACTCACGTCCGCCATCCCCAGCGTGCTGCACACCGTCCGCAGCTGCACTACCGCGCGGGTGCCGCCGCCCGCGCCGTAGGAGACGAAACCGATCGCCTTGTCGGTCCACTCCGCGAACAGATGGTCGATGGCGTTCTTCAGTACCCCGGGGGCCCCGCCGTTGTACTCCGGCGTCACCAGCACGAAACCGTCGAACGGGGCGATCCGCTCGGCCCAGGCCCGGGTGTGGGCATGCACCGACGGCCCGAACATCGGCGGCACGGCTTCGTCCAGATGAGGGAGCGGGTGGTCGCGCAGGTCGATGAGTTCGAACTCGGCATCGCCGCGCCGCGCTGCCGAGTCCAGCACCCACTGCGCGACCTGCGGGCCTTTCCGGTTGGGCCGGGTACTGCCGAGGATGATGCCGATTCTGGTCATTGCGGGTTCTCCTGCTCTGCTGAATGCGTCACGACCTTCCGACGACACAGCCCTCCGGAATGTCAGGCCGCACCCGCCCGGCGTTCGCCCACCGGCGCGCATCTGAACGGCTCGCGTCGCTCACACTCCTGGGCAGCCGATCTACCGAATCCGGTAGCTACGCGCGAAACGGAGGAGCCCATGACCGATCCGCATCTGCCGATGACGATCAACGAACGTCGTCAACCGATCGATCGCGTGGCTGCCGGGTTTCCCGGCCTGTGGTGCGGAAGACCTACACACGGGAGCGCACTAACGGTCGACGTCGTATCCCGGCTCATCCGACCCACTGGCCGAGTATCGAGCGCAGTTCGTCCTTCGATCTGTCGGGCCAGCTCGGATTCCGAGCGAATCGCTCGTGATACCAGTCGACCCAGCCCTCGAAGCCCTCCGGGTCGGCGGCCACACGCTCGGGCATCGTCTGGGTGCACTGCACCACTCCTCTCCAGTCCTGCATCGAGCGGTACATATCGAGAGCACCCGCGGTATCGATCGACGAGTTCGGCGGCAGCACCCGATCCAGCCACTGATCGGCGATCTGCGTGCGGGTGGCATCGTCGAATGCCGGGCCGATCCGATGCAGGAAGAACTGTGCGTTGTAGATCGGGTCACCGGGTCCGGCGTTCTCCCAGTCGAGGATCCACAGTTTTCCTTGATCGTCGAGCCGGAGATTCCCCCAATAGAGATCGTTGTGCGCGAAGACCGCGGGCTCACCCGAGCGGCTCATATCGGGCTGGACGTAGTCCGACAGCGGCCCGAGTCCGAGTTGTTCCGACCTGGCCTGTGCGACCGGCGGCAGATCGTGATAAGCCTCGTCCGCGTACTGGATCATCTGCCGCTGCCACGTGGGAATATCCATGGCCGTTCCCGCCGGGAGCGGGCGCGAGGACAGCAGGTGCACCTGATCCAGTAGATCGGGCAGGTAATTCATCAGCTCGGGATCGTCCCAGTCGCGCGTCTCACCCGGCACGTACGGCATGAGCGTGAACGGCCGTCCGGTCGACGGGTCCGTCCCCGCATACAGGATCCTGGGCGTTCGTACGCCGCGCTCGCAGGCGTAGTCGACGGCATCGTTCTCCGGCATCCACTTCTTCAGCATCGTGACGATCGGTCGGCCCAATCCTCGTCGGAGCACTGCCGGGCCCGCGGTCGTATCGATACGGAATATCTGGTTCCCGGTTGCCGCGTCATCCGCTGTCCGATCCCGGACCTGCTCGAGAAGCTCCCGCGCCTCGTCCTCGGATATTTCGTATCGTTCGCGATTGTCCGGGCGAGCTCTGCCGTCGAGGTCGGAACGAGGTGTCACACCCTGATCTGCCGAACTTGTCGCGTCGGTGTCGCGTCCCCGGTGCCCGAGGTTGTCGACTCCGGTTGTGGATTGTTGTTCGGCGCGTCGGGTCCCGTCGAGTGCGCCGCGGATTCTGTTCGGGTATTCGTGTTGTGTTTCGCTGATGCGCGGCGCCGCTCGCGCGGCGATCAGGTCTGCGAGGTTCTTGGCGACCTCCAGCATTCTCGCGGCGATTCTGCCGGTCCTACGGTTGCTGTGGTCGGCAGGTCAGGCAGCGATATCGGGGAGCCGGTGGTCGACTCTCGTCGAAACCGGATGGAATCCGGGGTGGATTCGCTCGCGCAGCGGTCTCCGAAGCGATCGACGTGGGCGAGAGCGTGTCGTCCGGACCTCGACGATCGGGCAGCGGATGATATCGGTGCGGGCGCGAGCGGTTCGAGATATCGATTCTGCCGACAAGGTGCGGGATCGGATCAGCGTCTCCTGGCTCGTGCGATGTTCCACCGGCGCCATCGCCGAGCGAACTCGTTCCACCGGGAACGGTCCTGTTCCGCAGCGATCACGCTAGGAATGTAAAGGACTCTAACGCTGAATGTTTCGGCTGGAGAAGCGCCCTTTCCCATCGGTAGGAACGCGGTGTCGCACCGGGCCGCATCGCTCGGACGAGAGCAACCGGATCGGGTGTGGGTCCACGCGAACTCTCGATCAGCGGGCCGGGGTGTCGAGACACTCCGCCTGCCTCACATTGCGGCCCGCTGATCCGTCGAATCAGGTAAGAGACGTACAGACCGGAGGAGCCGACCATGACCGACCCGCACCTGCCCGCGGTGATCAGCGAACGCCGTCAGCTGATCGATCTCGCCTACCGGCTGCTGGGCTCCCTGGCCGAAGCCGAGGATGTGGTGCAGGAGACCTATGCGCGCTGGTACGCCATGTCCGAACCGCAACGACAGGAAGTGGTGGCACCCGGAGCGTGGTTCACGACAGTCGCGGGCCGGATCTGTCTCGATCTGCTGGGATCGGCGCGCGCCCGCCGGGAGCGATATGTCGGCAGATGGCTTCCGGAGCCGATACCGGGCCGGTCCGAATGGCCGGCGGGCTCCGCACCCGTCGATCCCGCCGACCGGGTCACCCTGGACGAGTCGATCAGCATGGCTTTTCTCGTGGTGCTGGATTCGATGACCCCGGCCGAGCGGGTGGCGTTCGTCCTGCACGACGTCTTCCGGTATCCGTTCGCCGAGATCGCCGAGATCGTCGGGCGCACCCCGGCGGCCTGCCGCCAGCTGGCCTCGAGTGCGCGGCGCCGCATCGACACTTCGAGGAGCCCGTCGAGCGCCGAGCGCGCCGAGGTTGTCCGGGCATTCAAACAGGCCTGGGAGACGAAGGATATCGAGGCCCTGATCGGCCTCCTCGATCCGCAGGCGATCGCGACAGCCGACGGCGGCGGCCTGGCCTCGGCCTTCCTCGAACCGATCGATGGCGGCGAACGGATCGCCCGCACCTGGATGGAGATCGCCACCCACGGCCCCGCGGTGACCCTGCTGCAACGCACGGTGAACGGCCAGCCGGGCCTGGTCGGGAAACTCGGCGACAGCGTCGTCTCGGTCTACGCCTTCGATATCGCCGACGGCCGGATCACCCGGATCTGGGCGATCCGGAACCCGGAGAAACTGCGGCTGTGGAGCGCCGGCCGAAACGAATGACGCCGGGCGTGAACCCTTCCGGGGAAGGGTTCACGCCCGGCGTCGGACGGTCTACCGGAAATCACTCCGTCGGCGCGAAGGCCTCTTCGATGATCTCGGCCTGCTCCACGGCGTGCACCTTGCTCGAACCCGAGGACGGGGCCGACATGGCGCGGCGCGAGATACGGCGCAGGCGGCCCAGCCGCTCCGGCAGCAGCTCCGGCAGGTTCAGGCCGAAGAACGGCCAGGCACCCTGGTTCGCCGGTTCCTCCTGGACCCAGGCGATCTCGGTGGCATTGGAGTACCGCTCCAGGGCCTCGTTCAACCGGAACTTGGGCAGCGGGTAGAGCTGCTCGACCCGGACGATCGCCACATCGTCACGCTTGCGTTTGGCCTTCGCGGCAGCCAGTTCGTAGTAGAGCTTGCCGCTGGTCATCAGGATGCGCTTGACCGCACCGCGATCGCCGATGCCCTGTTCGTAGGTGGGCTCGTCGAACACCGAGCGGAATTTGCTCTCGGTGAAATCCTTCAGATCGCTGACCACGGCCTTGTTGCGCAGCATCGACTTCGGGGTGAAGACGATCAGCGGACGGCGGATACCGTCCAGCGCGTGCCGGCGCAGCAGGTGGAAGTAGTTGGCCGGGGTGGACGGCACCGCCACCGTCATCGAACCCTCCGCGCACAGCTGCAGGAAGCGTTCGATACGGCCGGAGGTGTGGTCCGGTCCCTGACCTTCGTGCCCGTGCGGCAGCAGCAGTACGACCTCGGAGAGCTGGCCCCATTTGGCCTCACCGGAGGAGATGAACTCGTCGATGATCGACTGGGCGCCGTTGACGAAGTCACCGAACTGCGCCTCCCACAGCACCAGCGCGTCCGGGTTGCCCAGCGAATAGCCGTATTCGAAGCCGACGGCGGCGTACTCGCTCAGTGCCGAATCGTGCACCGCGAACCAGCCGGGGTTGGCGCTGTTGATGTTGTGCAGCGGGGTGTACTCGGCCGCGGTCTTGCGGTCGATGATCACCGAATGACGCTGGGTGAAGGTACCGCGGCGCGAATCCTGTCCGGTCAGCCGGACCGCGCGACCCTCGTCGATCAGGGTGCCGAAGGCCAGCAACTCGGCGAAGGCCCAGTCGACCTTGCCCTCGTAGGCCATTTCGCGGCGCTTCTCCAGCACGGGCTGCACGCGCGGATGCACATTGAACCCGTCGGGCACGTTCAGGAACGCGTCGCCGATCCGCTGCAGTACCGATTTGTCGACCGCGGTGAGCACGGTGGACGGGATCTGCTGATCGTCCTCCACCGATTCGCTCGGGCTCTGCGCGTACTTCTCCAGCTCCCGCACCTCGTTGAAGACCCGCTCCAACTGGCCCTGGTAGTCGCGCAGCGCGTCCTCGGCCTCTTTCAGCGAGATATCGCCACGGCCGATCAGGCTCTCGGTGTAGCTCTTGCGGACGCTGCGCTTGGTGTCGATGACGTCGTACATGTACGGCTGGGTCATCGACGGGTCGTCGCCCTCGTTGTGACCGCGACGGCGGTAGCAGATCAGGTCGATGACCACGTCCTTGCGGAACTTCTGCCGGAAATCGACCGCCAGGCGGGCCACCCAGTCGCACGCCTCCGGGTCGTCGCCGTTGACGTGGAAGATCGGGGCACCGATGAACTTGGCGATATCGGTGGAGTACTCGGTGGACCGGCTGTTCTCCGGGGCCGTGGTGAAACCGATCTGGTTGTTCACCACGATGTGGATGGTGCCGCCCACGCGGTAACCACGGAGTCCCGACAGGTTCAGGGTCTCGGCCACTACACCCTGCCCGGCGAACGCGGCGTCACCGTGCAGCATCAGCGGTACGACGGAGAAGCCCTCCGGGCCGTCGCCCTTGTCCAGCAGGTCCTGCTTGGCGCGCGCCAGACCCTCGAGCACCGGGTCGACCGCTTCCAGATGCGACGGGTTCGCGGTGAGCGAGACCTCGATCTCGTTGTCGCCGAACATCTGCAGGTAGTTACCGCGCGCGCCGAGGTGGTACTTCACATCGCCGGAGCCGTGGGTGGCGGCCGGGTTCATATTGCCCTCGAACTCGGTGAAGATCTTCGAGTAGGGCTTGCCCACGATATTGGCCAGCACATTGAGCCGGCCGCGGTGCGGCATACCGATGATCACCTCGTCCAGCGCGTATTCGGCGCACTGGTCGATCACGGCGTCCATCATCGGGATGACGGTTTCGGCACCTTCCAGCGAGAAGCGCTTCTGGCCGACGTATTTGGTCTGCAGGAAGGTCTCGAAGGCCTCCGCGGCGTTCAGCCGGTTCAGGATGTACTTCTGCTGGGCGACGGTCGGCTTGACGTGCTTCTGCTCGACCCGGTCCTGCATCCACTGCAGCTGATCTTCCTCGAGGATGTGGGTGTACTCCACACCGACGTGGCGACAGTAGGAATCGCGCAGTACCGACAGCACATCGCGCAGCTTCATCCGCTCTTCACCGTGGAAGCCGCCCACGTTGAATTCGCGGTCCAGATCCCACAGGGTGAGGCCGTGCTGGATGACGTCCAGGTCCGGATGGCTGCGGAACTTGTCCTTGACCAGGCGCAGCGGATCGGTATCGGCCATCAGATGGCCGCGGTTGCGGTAGGCGGCGATCATCTCCAGCACCCGGGTGCTCTTGTCGACGCCGCGTTCCTTGATGTCCTTGCGCCAGCGGATCGGCTCGTACGGCACGCCCAGACCGTGGAAGATCTCGTCGTAGAACTCGTCGGCGATCAGCAGTTTGTGCACGGTGCGCAGGAAGTCACCGGACTCCGCGCCCTGGATGATGCGGTGATCGTAGGTGGAGGTCAGCGTCATGAGCTTGCCGATACCGATATCGGCGATCCGCTCGTCGCTCATACCCTGGAATTCGGCCGGGTACTCCATGGCGCCGGCGCCGATGATCGCGCCCTGCCCCTGCATCAGCCGCGGTACGGAGTGCACGGTGCCGATGGTGCCCGGATTGGTCAGCGAGATGGTGACCCCGCTGAAGTCCTCTGCGGTCAGTTTGCCGTCCCGGGCCCGGCGGACGATGTCCTCGTAGGCGGTGTGGAACTGACCGAAGGTCATATCCTCGGTGCCCTTGATCGCCGCGACCACCAGGGACCGGCTGCCGTCCTTACCGGGCAGGTCGATGGCCAGGCCGAGGTTGGTGTGCGCGGGGGTGACCGCGTTCGGCTTACCGTCGACCTCGGCGAAATGCCGGTTCATGTTCGGGAACGCCTTCACCGCCTGCACGATCGCGTAGCCGAGCAGATGGGTGAAGGAGATCTTGCCGCCCCGGGTGCGGGCGAGGTGGTTGTTGATCACCAGCCGGTTGTCGATCATCAGCTTGGCCGGTACGGCCCGCACACTGGTGGCGGTCGGGATGGTCAGCGACGCCGCCATGTTCTTGGCGACCGCGGCTGCCGCTCCGCGCAGCACCTTCTTCTCGTCCGCGGCGGGGGCCGGCTTCGGCGCACCCGACGTGGGGGCGGCATTGGAAGACGGGGCCGGAGTCGTCTGCGGGGCGCGCTGCTGTGCGGCGGCCGCGGTGGTCCGCGCGGCGGCGGTGGCCTTGGGGGCTTCCTTCGGCGCGGCCGCCGGGGCGGCGGTGCGGGCCGGAGCGGTGGGCGCGGTGGCGCGCGACGCCACGGACGCGCTCTCGGCGGGGACCGGGGCCGGAGCGGAGTTCACGGCCGAGGTCGGGGCCGGGGCTGCCGGAGCGGATTGGGTGTTACCGGGATCACCGGCGATCTCAGGGGTGTAGTCGGCGAGGAACTCGTGCCAGCTGGCATCGACCGAGGATGGATCCTGTTTGAACTTCTGATACATCTCGTCGACCAGCCACTGGTTCTGACCGAACTGGGATTTTGAGCTGCTCACAGCAGGTGTTCGCCTCATTCCGTTCTTCGCGCTGCGACGTTTGTGACGTGCCCGGCACCGGGCCTCGGTGGATGGGTACCGATACGCCCTGCAGACGAGGATATGCCCCCGCGCACATCCACTCCGTCACCGACCACCGGACTATCCCGACCTCATTGTTGACGACTCGTCCTCGACCGAGAATATTCCTTCGCCACTTCCGGCCGCTGTCCAGAGGCGGGCATAGTGCCCATCGGCCGCTACGAGCTCGGCATGTGTACCGGATTCCACGATCCGGCCGTGCTCCACGACGGCGATCCGATCGGCGCGCGCGGCGGTCGCCAGTCGAT
This sequence comes from Nocardia sp. NPDC003963, assembly GCF_053605105.1. NCBI lineage: Bacteria > Bacillati > Actinomycetota > Actinomycetes > Mycobacteriales > Nocardiaceae > Nocardia > Nocardia sp. NPDC003963. The sequence continues at coordinate 3,993 of NZ_JBSGIP010000080.1, read as the reverse complement.
GCGCGACGACGACAGTCGTGCGGTTACGAGCCAGCGACCCGGTCGCGGCCAGCACCTTTTCCTCGGTATCGGGGTCGAGGGTGGCGGTCGCCTCGTCGAGCAGCAACACATCGGGGTCGACCAGCTGGGCGCGGGCCAGCGCGATGAGCTGACGCTGACCCGCCGAGAGCCCGCGCCCGCGTTCGCCCACTGCCCGGTGGAACCCACCCGGCAGCCCGGTGATCATCTCCCGCGCGCCCACCGCCCGCGCGGCCTCCTCGATCTCCGCCGCGGTCGCGAAAGGTTTCCCGAATGCAATGTTGCTCGCGATATCGCCGGTGAAGAGGTGAGCTTCCTGTGGCACCATCCCGAGCCGGGACCGGTAGCGGTCCAGGCGGTAGTCGCGGATATCGACACCGTCCACCCGGATCGCCCCGGTATCGGTTCCGGACAGGTCGTAGAGCCGCGCGAGGAGTTTGACGATGGTGGACTTCCCGGCGCCGGTCGCGCCGACCAGGGCCAGCGATTCACCGGGCGCGACGGCCAGGTCGACATCGTCGAGCGCGGGACGTTCGGTACCCGGGTAGCGGAAGCGCACCGAGTCCAGGGCGAGATCGCCCCGCAGACCCGCGGCGATCGGATCGGCACCGGGTGGATCCGCACCGATGGACGACGGTGTGCGCAGCAGCTCGCCGATCCGGCGCAGACCCACGCGGGCCTGCTGGTAGCCGTCGAAGACCTGGGACAACTGCTGGATCGGACCGAACAGCAGTTCCAGGTAGAGCACGAAGGCGATCAGCGTGCCGGTGCTGGTGCCGCCCGTGGCCACCGCGTGCGCCCCGGTGAACACCACGAGAGCCAGCGCCAGATCGGTCCACGACGCCACGAACGCGAAATACAGTGCGATGGCGCGCTGGGCGCGCATCCGGCTGCGCCGGTACTTCGCCGAGTACTCGGCGAACCGGTGCGCCGCCAGCTGTTCGTGCCGGTTGGCCTGGACCGCGCGCAATCCGGCGATGTTCTCCTGGAAATCGGCGTTGACCGTGGAGACCCGCTCCCGGGAGACGGTGTAGGCCACCGAGGAGACCCGCCGGAACACCACCGTGGCGATGATCAGCGGGGGCAGCACACCGAGCAGTACCACCAGGGCCAGCCGGAGATCGATCACGACCAGCGCGACGGCGATACCCGCCAGCGACAGCACACTCACCAGCGCGGTGGACACCCCGGTCTGCAGGAAGGTGGACAGGGCGTCCACATCGGTGGTCATCCGGGTCATGATCCGGCCGGACAGTTCGCGCTCGTAGTAGTCCAGACCGAGTCGTTGCAGGTGGGCGTAGCTGCGGATACGCAATCCGAACAGCACCCGCTCGCCGGTGCGGGAGGTGAGCAGTGTGGTCGCCGCGGCCACTCCCCATCCGGCGAGTACCAGTCCGGTACCGAGCACCGCGGACCAGACGAGCGCGGACGGCTGGGCGCCGGTGACACCGGCGTCGATCGCATGGCGCACCAGCGGCGGGAAACCTATCCCGATCAACGCGTCGAGCGCGAGCAGGGCCACCGAGGCCAGGACGAGTGCCCGCACCGGCCACAGCAACCGGCCCAGCCGGAAACCCGGGTCCGGTTCGCGCAGCCGGGATTCGTCGAGTCGTGGTTGCTCGGTGGCCGCGGGCAGGCGTTCGATGGCGCGCCGCAGTTCGGGTGTCGCGCTCAGGTCGGCCACGGGGGCGAATCGGTCGGTTGCGGCGGCCGCGGGGAGCCGGTCGGCCACGTACACCGGCCCAGCGACCGCGACGGTATCCGGTTCGGGCAGGCGGATCACCCGGTCGGCGTGGGCCAGGGTGGATTCGCGGTGGGCCAGGATGATCGTGGTGCGGGCGCCCTGATCGGGCAGGGCGCCGAAGATGGCGGCCTCGGTCACCGCGTCCACGGCGGAGGTGGCGTCGTCGAGCACCAGGATGCGGGGGCGGGCCAGCAGTGCCCGGGCCAGCGCGATGCGCTGCCGCTGCCCGCCGGACAGGGTGAGACCGCGTTCGCCGACCACGGTGTCGTAGCCGTCCGGGAGCTGTTCGATGAACTCGTCGGCGGCGGCCTGGCGCGCGGCGTCCCGGATCTCGGCCGTGGTGGCATCGGGCCGGCCGAGCGCGATATTGGCCGCCACACTGGAGCTGAACAGGAACGGGTCGTCGAAGACCACACCGACCGCGGCTCGCAGGTGCGCGGCCGATACATCGGCGATATCCACCGGGGGCGCGTCATCGGTGCCGAGGAGCCGGATCCGCCCGGCGTCGGGCGCGTAGAACCGGGGCAGCAGCAGGGACAGGGTGGTCTTGCCCGACCCCGCCGGGCCGATGATCGCCACTGTCTCACCGGGGCGTACCCGCAGGTCGAGATCGCGCAGTACCGGTTGCGCGGAATCGAAGCCGAAGGTGACCCCGTCGAGTTCGATACCCAGCGGCCCGTCCGGCACCGGGACCGGCCGGGGCGGATCGGCCACCGCCGGGCCGGCGTCGATCACCTGGTAGACCCGTTCGGCGGCGGCCCGGGTGAGCTGGGCCATGATGATCACCGAGGCCATGGTGCGGGCCGTGGTGGTCATGGTGGTGACATAGGCACTGAACGCGAGGAAGGTGCCGAGCCCGATCTGACCGTGTAACGCCAGCCAGCCGCCGACCGCGATCACCACGACCAGACCGGCCTGTGGGATCGCCGACAGCGTGGGGGAGAAGCGGGCGTTGATCCCGGCCGCGCGCATCCGTTCGGCGAACAGCCGGCGCCCGTGCTGTTCGAGTACATCGACCATCCGGGCTTCCTGCCCGAACCCCTTCACCACCCGGACCCCGGTGACCGTCTCCTCGACATGCTGGGCGAGTTCGGCGGCCCGCTGCTGGGCCGACCAGGTCGCGGCGTGCAACCGGGGCCGCATCCGGTACACCACCACGATCACCAGGGGCACCATCAGCAGCGCCACCGCCGCCAGCGGCGGGGACAGCCACAGCATCACCGCCGCGGCGAGCACGAATTGCAGGAACGACATCCCCGAGAGCGGCGCCATCGCCAACAGCGACTGCACCAACTGCAGATCGGTGATCGAACGCGACACCACCTGCCCGGTGCGCAACGCGTCCTGCCCGGCACCGTCGAGTCGCTGCAACGATCCGAGCAGCTGCAACCGCAGCCCGTGCTGTACGTCGAGGGACAGCTTCCCGGCCAGCATCCGCCGCCCGAACGAGGCGGCGAACCGGCCCGCCGCGAGCGCGGCCAGCAGCCCGGCGACGATACCGATCACCCGGGTGGCGCCGTTCGTCGCCGAATCGACCGCCCATTTGGTGAGCAGGGGTGCGATGATCTCGGCCGCCGCGCCGGCCAGCAGAGCCAGCGTGATACCGGCCAGCGTGCCGCGATAGCGCCGGCACTCCGACCACAGCCTGCGGAGCCATCCCGGACGCGCGCCGCCGCTCATACTCCCCCCTTCACCTGAACCTGTCATCGACCATAACGACGCCCGGTGACACGGTCTTGTTCCCGGACAGCCGGGGTCGGCAGGCCCGGCCCGCGGTGCCGTCGATTCAGGCGGGCCCCGCTACGAGCCGGGATCACGAGGATCCGGACGAGGCGCCGCAGGCGGCGCCACACGACAGACGGGCTCCGCCCGGGTTCCGGGGCGACACAGCGGTGTGCCGTCGGCCGTTCCCGGATCGGCGCTATCGAGGCTCAGCGCAGCGTGAACCCACCCAGGTGGTCGGAGTGCACGTCCTCGCATATTTTCCATCTACTCCGCAACGTCGACATCCGCAGGCGGGGCCGCCCCGGTTCTGGAGCGACAGTGCGAAGGGACGCCGCGACCGAGCACCGGAGTCGAGAACCGGAGCCAACGGGCCCGAGCCCGGCACGACGCCGAAGGCGGAGCCCGCAACGAAGGTGGGGCCCGCCCCGGTTCTGGAGCGACGAAGCGAAGGAGCGCAGCGACTGAGCGTAGGAGTGAAGAACCGGGGTTGATAGGGCCCCACCCCG
>NZ_JBSGIP010000079.1:15084-17017 GCF_053605105.1 Nocardia sp. NPDC003963 | reverse complement strand
TCATTCGCGATATCCGAGAACGTCGCCGTCCCCTTATCCGCCGCCACCACCAGATACGTATCATCACCGTCCCGGCGCACCACCCGCTCCGGCGGGAGGACGGTACCGGTGCCGTGCTCGACGTTATCGGTCAGATCGAGCAGACCGGAGATGAAGGTCCGGTAGGAGGCCACCCCCTCGGCGAACAGCGCCTGCCGGTCGGCGGCGGCGTCGCCGGTGGCGGCGGGCGGGCGTTTCACCACGAAACCACCCTTCGCACCCACCGGCACGATCACCGCGTTCTTCACCGCCTGCGCCTTCACCAGACCCAGGATCTCGGTCCGGAAATCCTCCAACCGATCCGACCAACGCAAACCACCACGCGCCACCGCACCGAACCGCAGATGCACACCCTCCACCCGCGGCGAATACACGAAGATCTCGTACTTCGGCCGCGGCTGCGGCAGCAGCGTGATGGACTGCGGGTCGAACTTCAGCGAGAGGTGCGCGGGCGGCTCCCCTTCACCGTCGCGCCGGAAGTAGTTGGTACGCAGGGTCGCGGTGACCACGTTCAGTACCGCGCGCAGCACCCGGTCGGTATCCAGGCTGACCACCGCGTCGATCTCGGCTTCCAGCCATTCCGCGATACCCGCGGCCGAATCGGCGTCACCGTCGGGATCGAAATACGCCTCGAACAGTCGCACGAAACCACGCGACATCTCCGGATTGGCCAGCAGTACACGAGTGATACCGGCGGCGCCGTAGGAGAATCCGGCCTGTTTCAGATATTTCGCGTAGGCACGCAACACGACGACCTGACGCCAGTGCAACCCGGCCCGCAGGATCAGTTCGTTGAGCGTATCGACCTCGGCGACACCGAACCACATGGCTTCGAACGCCGCGGTGAATCGCTGCGCGAATCCCTGCGTGCCCGAACTTTCGGGCTGATCGAGATCGGCCTCCAGCTCGGGGTCGAGCTGCGTACGCAGCACAGCCGAGACCACGCGTAACCGGAAATCGTAGATCCAGTCCGATCTGCCTTCGGATTCGATCTGATAGGGCCGCTCGTCCACGACCTCCACGCCGAGGCTGTGCAGCACCGGCAGTACCCGGCTCAGCGAAACACCCTCGCCCGCGGCGTACAGTGTGAACCGCCACTCCCCCGGCGGAGCCTCGGCTGTGCGGTACAGCGCGGTCCGGAAACGCGCCGACCCCAGTTCGTCCGGATCAATCCGGAATCGCATCGGCGAAACTGTGTCCTGCATTGTCGTCACCGTGATCCGCGCCTTTCCGCTTCGGTTTCGAACTATCTACCTGGGCACTCTACGCGTTTAATGTGCCGTTGTATAGCGGTACGTTACGCGTGTGTAAACGATCACCGGCTCACCCGGATCGGGAAGAAAGTCCCGCATCGGAATGTTCGCGCTGAGAACAAGTCCGGATCGGTCCCGTGGGAGAACTCAGCCGGGCAACCCTCCGTCCGACACCGCACACCCGAAGCGAACGCAAAGCTACGCCCAGGCCCACACGAGTCGGCGTCGAGTGCGAACGAGCCGAAGTATCCACCCGCGCGTCCACAGCAACCACGAAGGAACTTCCCCGCTCTCCCGCGAGCCGGCGCCGTGAGCGGCGCAGTCGACATGTCCACGCACACGGCCGGAGCGAATGTGGCCGTACACCGAAACCCACCACAAGCTCACGCCGCGGACGAACCAGCCAGCATAGGTCCGGGCACGCCCCCGGCGAAGACGGGAGGTTACGCCGAGACCGACGACAACACGCGCTGTGGACCGGCATGCTCACGCGCCCGACCGCAGCCGAATACGGGGGTACGCCGGAACCCACCACCAGTACGCAGTCTGTTCGAACCAGCCAACGTACGTCCGCGCACGGCCGGAGCGAATGCGGAGGTACGCCGAGGCCCACCACGAACATGCACTGTGGACGAACCAGC
>NZ_JBSGIP010000079.1:0-14986 GCF_053605105.1 Nocardia sp. NPDC003963 | reverse complement strand
GCCAACATAAGTCCACGCACGGCCGGAACGAATGCGGAGGTACGCCGAGGCCCACCACGAACATGCACTGTGGACGAACCAGCCAACATAAGTCCACGCACGGCCGGAACGAATGCGGAGGTACGCCGAGGCCCACCACGAACATGCACTGTGGACGAACCAGCCAACATAAGTCCGCGCACGGCCGGAGCGAATGCGGAGGTACGCCTAGGGATTCAGCAGCCCGGACCGGACCAGGAAAGTTCGCGCGCCCGCGCTGTCGCTGAACGCACCGGTATCCACCCGTAGACCCGACTGTGTATCGGCGTACCAGATCGCCGCCGAGGCGCTGATCGCCGCGAACACCTCGCCGTCGGTGACGACAGTGCCCGCGGCGGAACGCCATTGCGTGATCGCCTGTGTCAGTGCGCCGGGTGCCGCCGTCTGGACCTGGAACGCCAGCGGCCGGCCGCCGGTGATCTCGCCCATCAGCAGTGGACTACCGGCATCGAGCACACAGCTCTGGACACCGTCGGTTTCGTCGTGTGGGCGGCAGCTGGCCGTCTGCAACGGGCCGGGCAGCGCGGCGACGGCGTCGGTCGCCGCGACCGGTCCGCCGCCGAATCCGGCCGGACCGGTGAGTGGTGGGCCGTTCAGGGTGCAGGATTTCACCATCAGGAAGGCGAGCACCAGCAGGACCGCCACCGCTATCCCGCCGGCCGCGCGCCACTGCCATTTCGGATGATGTTTGTGGACGACGGTTTCCGTCTCGTCGACCAGATGCTTGCGGACGAATCCGAGCACATGGTGGCCGGGCCGGTGGTGCGCGGCTCCGCTGTCGGTGTGTGCGGTGTCCCGATGTTCCGGCGCGGTCGCACCGTGCGCGTGGTGGCCGTGTGTACCCGGTGTTCCGGTCACACCGGCCCAACCGCTCATCTCGGCCAGATGGGTGGCGGCGACACCGTGATGGCCGGCCGGTGCCGCGGGACCGGCCGGGGCGGGCGGTGGTCCGCTCCCGGGTAACGGAGCACCGCAATTGGCGCATGCCGAGACCCCGGCACCCGCGGTATGCCCGCAGTACTGGCAGCGGACCGTCATCACCGTCCCCCGTGTCCCATATCCGGTTTCATTTTCCGGTGATCACGATCGAGGAGATGGCCACCGTGTTGACGGAGCGGTCACCACCGGATTTCAGCACGGTCAGCGTGATCTCCGACGCCTCGATCGGCGGCTCGATCCGGGTCACCACCAGGGACCGCTGGTCCAGTGTCTCCTGGGTGTAGGTGGTTTTGTCGTCGTCGTCGAACTGGTATGAGACACGGCTGACCGTACGGAATTTCGTCCACTGGTCGGTGCCGTCGGTACCCACGTGATCCCAGCCGGGCACGATCGCGATCGAATCGATTTCGTATTTCTTGCCCAGATCGATCCGCAGCACCTGACCGTCGATCTTGTACGCGCGGGGGCACGACCATGCCTTGTCCGGCTCGCCGGAGAAGGCATCCATACCGTCGGTACCGCCGCTCGGGCATTTCGACTCCGCCGATTGCACCTCGATATTGCCGCTGCCGACCTCGACGGTGGTCTGGGGGGCCGGCTGGGTGGGCGCCGGAGTAACGGCCAGGGGCTGGGTTTCGGTGTCCTCCTTGCCGCCGGTCACGACCAGCAGCACCACGATCAGCAGGGCGACCACAGCCGCGACGGCCAGCGCCACCTTCGGTTTGCGCAGCTGATCGGCGACCTCGCGGGCTATCTCCTGCGGGGATTGGCGTTCGGTCGGGGTGGGGCCGGGGGCGGTCTCCTGCTGTGCCGCGGCTTCGGCCGGGGCCGTCGAGTTCAGCCGGTCCGCGACCCGCTCGGCGTTGTCGGAGGCGAACGACGAATCCCGGTTATCGGGCAACTGCCCACTGAGCAGCGCATTGATCCGTTCGCTTGCCGACGGCCCGGCCGTCGAGCGGCGCGGCCGCGGCGCCGGGGGAACGGCGTCCGGTTCGGCCGCGGATGAGCCCGTCGCCATCGGCGGCGGCGGAGCCGGAGTGTCGAATTCCGCCACGGAAGTTCGGGTGGGGACCGGGGTCGCCGCGGCGCGCGGCGGTTCGTCGAATTCGAAGTCGATCTCCGACCGGATCGGACCGGAACTCGACGCGACTTGGGGTGGCCCGGAGGGCGCTACGGATTCGGCGGGTTCCGCGGGCGTGTTCCCCGTGAGCCCGAAAGCCGGGTCTGCCAGGAGGGCATCCAGAATCGCACCGCGATTGCGGAGAAATACGTCTCCGGAATCGGCTTCGGGCATGTCCGGAATGTTATCGGCTGCGGACCGGTCGACAGCGCCGTCATTCCCAGCACTGGGAGCTCGGACTGTCTACGCGAACCGGTCGCGCAGCCCTTCCGCGACCCGGCTCAGCGTGGCTTCTCGGCTGTCACGAAATACTCCGGCGGCACATCGAACACTCGCGCCAGCGCGATGATCAGATCCAGTCGCGGGATCGCGTCACCGTGGATCAACCGGTACAGACCGGACTGGGAGACCGGCACATCCGGATAAGCGAGCTCCAGGTGCTGGGCGAGCGAATACAAGGTCAACCCACGGGTCGAACCGTCTTCGGTGGATACGACCGATTCGGCGATCAGTTCCGAGAGTCGGCTGGAGAAGATCGCCGCGGCGGCCTGCCGCGGTGTCTGCTCCTGCGCACCGTCCGGGTTGTCGAATCTGCCACTGTCGAACTCGGGATCCGCTACCACGGTCATCGAGATTACCTGCTCTGTCCTACTCACCGGGCCGGATATCCCTGAGGCCGGGTCACCGGGACCGTCCGTTCGGAATTGCCGATCGGCGGGGTAACCGTCGGCGGTCGATCGCTGTGATCGAGATAGCGGGTCTCGCCGCGGGGTTCGACCAGATTCACCCGGACGGTCCGCATCGGGATCCGCACGTCCAACTGGGCTTCCCCGACCTGTTCGATCGACAGATCCACCGAACCACGACGCGGGCTGCCCGGATCACTGATCGATACCGTGGTCGGCGCCGCGGACGCCTGCGGCGGCAGTTGGTCGAACACCGTGATGGTGGCGTGCGCGCCCGGCTCCGCGTCATCGTCGGCGGCCAAGCGCAGCGATCTGGCGTCGCCGACCGCGCTCACCAGATGCTGCCAGCGCTGTGGCCGATTGGTGTGCACCTCGATATCGGCGCCGACCACGGTGGCGCGCAGCACCAACTGCTGAGCGACGGGCAGCATCGCGTGTACATCCACCGTACGGCGGCGCGGATTGTAGGGAGCGGGATCGAAGAGCGGCATCGCGAGCTGGTGTCGCGTCTGCCCGCTGATCGCACCCAGGATCTGCCCATTGGGCCCGATCGGGACGGCGAGCCCGGCGCTCACCTCCGCGGGCGCCTCTTCGGCGATGTTCTCGTCACGGGTCAGCTCACGCAGCGATACTCCGGTGGGCAGGGTCGAACGAAGCGCCACGGACTGGCGCCCCGGCAACCTGCGGAGATACTCGGGCAGGGCTTCGGTCATGGCCGGGCCGATATAGCGTACGACCGCCCGGGGCCGGTCCGCCCCGGAGAGGCTGACCACGAGTGTGGTGCGCCCGCTGTTCCAGGTCCAGCAGTCGTCCAGGCCCGAACCGTCCAGATGTGCCCAATCGATGCCGAAACTGGTGACGAACCGTCCGGGCACCGAGGTCTTCAGACGTTCCCACTGTTCGATCAGATCATCGAGCTCGGCACCGGCGTGCAGCAACCTGGTCGCGTCCAGCAGCGCGGCCGCGGGCAGCGGATGGGCCGCCACCCCACGCTCGCGCAGCCGCCCGGCGATCCGGTGCGCGGCGGTGGCGAGGGTACGCGGCGCGACCACCGCGCACGGTCCACGTTTGGCCAGGGCCTTCAGATTACGTTCCTGGTCCAGCCGGAGGACCAGCCAGGTCAGCCGGTTTCCGACCACCGGATGGGAACCGATCAGCTGGTCGTAGAGCATGCTGTAACTACCGGCCGAGCGCACCCGCTGGCCGGTGGTCACGATATCGATATCGATACCGATGCCGTACTGGTCCAGCATCGGCAGCAGGCTCTCGACCGAGACGGTGTCCTCGGTGTAGATGGTCTGTTCGGCGATCACTGTCGGCAGGTCGAGGTTCGGTGCCAGCTGGATCATGGCGACCAGCACATCCCCGTCCTCCGCGATACCGCAGAGCCCCGCGGCGACATCGATATCGCTCGCCGGCAAGGGCGCGGTGAGCAGCGACGCCCGGCCCGACCTTCCGGTGCGGAAGTCGAGCCAGTCGAGAAACCAGCGCACCGGCGTCCGTCCCCGGATCCGCACCACCACGGTGAGCAGCAGGCCGGCGAAGATCAGCGCCACACCCCAGAGTGGTAGGTACGCGGACACTCCGGCCATCACCACACTGCCTCCGATCGCCGTCACCGCGAACGGGCCGCGTTCCACCCCGGCGACCCGGCGGTCCGGGGCACGTACGGCCCGTTCCGCAGTAATCGTCACTGCCGCTGCCTCCGCCGCGAGTTCACACCGTAGGTCGCCGCCGCCCCGATCAGCACCGCCGCGACGATGACGATCGCCGCGATGACACCGGGTTTGGCATCCGGCGACCGCGGTGGCGGCGGCACCTCCAGATCTGCCCGCTGGAACAGTCCCTCCGGCGGTTGAGGCGGCGTCCGATAGCTCAAGGCAGCGACCGGATCGATCACTCCCGCACCCACCGTGTTGTCGATCCCCCGGGCGGGAGCGTGCGCGCTCGCGGTCAGGCGAGCGACGATCTCCGCCGGAGTCTCGTTCGGGAACCGCGAGCGCACCAGCGCCGCGACCCCGGCGGTATAAGCAGCGGCAAAGGACGAACCACCGACCGGAGCGAGTTTGTCCGGGGGTCCCACGCCGTTGATCAGGCCGGGTGTTCCCGGCCCCAGCGATTCGATACCGGTGCCGGGGGCGGCCACGGTCAACCACGGCCCCATCAGGGATCTGTCGGTCACCCCGCCGTAAGCGGTCGTATACCCGACAGTCATCACCGACTCGGCGAAAATACTGGGTGCCACCGCCGATTTCACGTACTTCCAATTCCTGGGGTCGCCGGGACGCCCTGGATCGAAGCCCGGATTCTGGCTGCAGCCCATGCTGTCGGCATTACCGGCGCCGGCCACGATGAGGGAACCCCGCGTGTGTACGGCGTAGCCGACGGCCTCGGCCAGAACTCCGAGGTCGACGCCGGAATCCACCGCCAGGCAGATCGGCAGCGGTACCGCGATGACTCCGGCGCCCAGATTCGCGGCGTGGGTGATCGCGCGCGACAGGGTCCGGATCTCCAGCGCGAGCCGCTCCCGCTGATCGCCCATGCCACGCTCCACCCGGAACGCCCCGGACCGGTAGCGGATGGACAGGATTCGCGCATCGGGCGCGACTCCGGTGAATCCGTCCGCGGGATCGGCCGCGCCGCCGATTATCCCGGCGATCAGGGTTCCGTGCGCATCACAATCCTGGAGTCCGTCGCCTCCGGCCGCGACATAGTCACCACCGGCCACGAGATTGGGCAACCGCGGATGTGGTGAGACACCGGTATCCACCACGGCGACGGTGACGCCGAGACCGCGGCTGAGCGTCCGGGCATCGGCGAGGTTCAACGCGATTTCCGACGGTGGTGTCCGGGAGATGTCGGTATCCTGCAGCACCCCGGTCGCCAGACAACCGCTCTCCTGCTTCGTCGGCATCTCCGGCCCCGGCGGCCCGTCCGGTGGCGCGACACCGACCACCACCTCCGGCGGTACCAGCGCTGCCGCGGGTGCCGCGACCGTGCCCAGGACAAGGGCGGTCAGACCTGCCGCCGCAGCCCTGCTCAGGCGAAGGGCCATCAGATTCCTCGCATAGCGGTGTAAACACCCATGATCCAGAAGGCGATCACCGGGACGACGAGAATGAGCCCGTACTCGATGAGGTCGGTGATCCGGCGGGTGACCGGGGTAAGCCGCTTCCCGGGCAAACGCAGCGCCGCGGCCAGCGCACCACACGCGATCACAGCGACCACCACGACGACGGTGAGCCGAGCAGGGGAGGTCTCGTACGCCCCTACGAGAACGGCCGCCACACCGAGTACGGTTACCGCGGAACCGATCACCAGCGCGATCGCCTGTATCCGGTCGGGATACCACCGCGACCGCATGGCCAGAATACCGGCCACCGCGGCGGCGATCACGATCTCCCGGATCCCGCCCGGACTGACCGCCGCGCAGATCACCGTCGATACCGACAACAATCCGGAGACCGCCACGATCAGACCGCGCAAGCTGGTGACCGCCAGCCGCGCCCGGCTCTCGATACCCGCCTCGTTGTTGCGGCGGGACTGCTCCGCGGCGGCCGCGGCCGCCGCTTCCTGCTCCACATCGCGGTGGGTTTCCGCGTCGAAGATATCGGTGAGAGTGGCCGGGTTCACCTCATTGCCCGGGTCGGGCAGATCCGGTGGCCGGATCCGGGCGATGACCACCGCGATCCGTGGCGCCAGAGTGAGCAGTACCAGGCCCACGAACACTGCACCACCCGCCACCTGACGGGTAACCAGGTCGAAATAGGCCAGCGGCAGCACCACTATCGTCACGGTGACGCCGAGCACGGCGACACTCATCAGCGTGGCGATACCACTACCGGTCAATCGCATCATCGCCATGGCGGCCACCGCGGTGACGACCGCGCCGGCCACAATATTCGCCGGCGCGAAAGGTCCGGGTTCGCCGTAGGCCGGCGGAACCAGCATGGCGCTGCCCGCGAAGAGCAACGGGATCGCGGCCAGCGCCGCACCCAGCGAGATCCGGCGGGCCGCACCGCTACCGCGGATGGCGACGGCCGCCGCCCAGCACAGCACGCCGAGCAGCAACGCGGGCAACCCACACCACAGCAGCGAACCGGACTGAGTCCACGCCCAGGAGAGCATGGCGGCCAACCCCACCGCACCGGCACCGAAGACACTGAGCCCCACGATCGCGGCGGTATCGGCATCGAACTCGGCGAATTCGCGTTCGTTGATCAGCGCCAGCGCATCGGTGATGTCCTCCACGACCGGGGTGAAGACCTCGGAGGACTCCACCGGCGCCAGCATGAGCACCGTCCCGTCGACGATGTTGTGATCACCGAGGCTGCGCCAGCGCGGAATCGGCGGCTCACCCGGCCGGGCCAGACTCCACTGACCGTGCGGCGGAGTGAAATCGACTTCCTCGTCACCGATCGCATTGGCGAGTACGGCGACCAGATCGTCGATGAAGGTCTCGACCGTGAACTTGGTCGGCACGACGACATCCACCTGATAGGTGGCGACCATGACGGCGATACGCGCCCGCGCCACCTCGGCCGGCGCGGCATCGCCGGACGGAGCCGCCGGCGCCGCCTGCACAGAAGTCACCGCATACCGCCGCGGTCACCACCGGACGGCTCGGCGACATAACCGGGGAAGTCGTCGGCGAGGCCGGCCGCCAATTCCTCGAACGCCAGCTCGGTCTCCTTGTCCAACATGCGCAGATCGATCTCGCCGCCTTCGGCGAGATGCGGATCGAACGGGATCTGAATGGTGGGTCGTTGCGCCGAAGCGAAAAGTTTCTCGATGGCCTCGACATCGACGGTGGGTTTCACGGGGTGCTGCCGCACGATGGCCACCATCGAGGAGGAGATCAGATGATCGAAACCGTGCGAGCTCAACCAGTTCAGGGTTGCGACGGCACCGGTGACCCCGCCGACAGTCGCCGGTGTCACCACCACCACGGCATCACTGGTACGCAGCACAGTGTTGGTCGACGAATCGAGCACACCGGTTCCACAGTCGACCACGAGCAGATTGTAATGGCGACGCAGGATTTCCACGCCGGTCTGGTACTCCGCCCCGGTCAGCGCCTCCCCCGCGTCCGTACTCCAGGGTGAAGCCACCACCGCGAGGTCGGCCGTATTGACCGCGGTGTAGGAATGCACGGCCGAGAACGAATCCAACCGGCCGCCGGCCTGGGCGAGATCACGCAGGGTGAGACCGAACTGATGGCGCGTGGTGCGACTGGACAGATCCCCGAAATCCGGATTCGCGTCGATGGCGACCACCCGATCCGGCCGCAGCTTGGCAAAGGTGGATCCGAGACCGGCCGCGGTCGTGGTCCGGCCGACGCCGCCCTTCACGCTCACCACCGCGATCTGGTACGGGACGGTGAGTTGACGGCGGATCCGGTTGCGCCGGTTCTCGGCCTGCTGTTCGGCCGGTGAGAGACCGAGATTGAAGCCGACCTTGTTCAGTGCACCACGGACGCCCTTGTTGGAGCGCAGATGCGCTTGCCGCACGGCCGCGATCTCGGCGAGAAGCTCCGCGGAGGCCAGCGCGGGCGGCAGTACCTCGATACGCCCGGTGGTGTCGTAGGCCGGTCGGTGGATCCGATCGGGCACCCGGGATGTGTCGGCAGCCTGCTGCGGAGGTGCCGGCTGGGCACCCGCGGCCGGAGAGTAGCCGATATAGGACTGCTGCGGCCCGGCGTACCCGGCAGCTGCGGAGTACCCGCTGGTGGAGGCGGATCGAGTAGGCGGACCGGCGGTCGGCGGCGCGGCCGCTGCGGTATCCGCACCGGGCGATGTCTGCCAGGTGTCCGGCGCCACCGCACTCTGTTCCGGCGCAACCGGGACGCCGGCCTGGGGTGGCGCCGCTCCCCCAGGGACGCCCTGCTGCTGCCGGCGCGCGATCGCCTGCTGTTCCTCCGCGACTGCCTGCTGATGGGCTGTGGCCGCGCGCTGCCGCAGATCGGCGAGTTCGCCGTCGTCCACGGCTGTCGCCTCGGGGCCCGGTCGTGGCAGTCCGGCGGGCTGCGCCGGCGATACCGCGGCCGGGGCGGCACCGGCCGAATGCGGATCCGACGACGGCACAGGCCCCGGATGCGGCGGTGGCGGTGCGGCCGAGCTCATCTGATCGGTCCCCGATTCCGGTGCCATTGTCGGTTCGGCCCCGGCGGCCGTGGATGAGATGTCAGGAGGGCCGGCCGCACTCGCCGCCGTGGCCGCTCCAGCACCGGGATGTTCCTCGAGCTGTGCGAAGTAGGCGTCGTAACCGCCTTTGGCCAGCGCCGCCGAAGCGGCGCCGTTGGTTGTCGGTGCCCGGTTCATCTCACCGTCCTCTCATCCAGCGCTGGAACGTCAACCGGTGCGCGCGGTATCGAACCAGCTACGGCCGGGCAGCAGCTCGGCCAGAGTGTTGATACCACTCCGCAGGGCAGCGTGGTCACCCGGCCGGAAGGTCGACCGGGTCCGGCCGTCCATCGCGACGCTCGGTGTGATCACGAACCGCCCCGAGAACGTGTCCAACACGTTCATACAGATTGTGAAGTCGGGTGTTTCAGGTCCACCGTCTCGATGTTCCATCATCAGGACCTCGGCTTGGCGGACTATCTCGCCGAGGGCCCGGGTGAGCACATTCGCGGTACGGGGTGTAGCGCCGAGGTCACGCAGACCCGCACGCACTCCGTCCACATCCTGGGGCGGCTCCGATTCCGCCGTATCGCTGTCGGCCCGGGTGAACGGTTCGAAGTCCAGCGCCGGATAGTCGCCGAGTATCGATTCCAGGACCGCCGTGAGCGTGTCGAGCTGTCGGCCCTGGTGGAATACCGACTGGATGACGATCTCGTCGTCGCAACGCACTGCGAGCACATGCTGTTCCCCACTGCGGACCAGCGATACACGCAGCATTGTCGGAACCTCGCCGCCGCGACCGTTGTCGATTACCCGGATGGCCAGTTCGGTATCCGGTCGTTCCAGGCATCGTAGCCAGCTCGCAACCACCGGATCCACCTCGCCGCCGGAGATGATGCCGTCCGCCGCGAGTTGTTCCGCCACAACGGCCCGGACCCGGTCCCGGTCGGAGATGCGGAAGATATTCGGGGTGATCGCCAGGACCAGGGGGTAGGTGTCGATGCCGACCAAGTCTTTCAAGACAAGGGCGGCATCGACATTCAGATCCACCGATACCGGATCGCCGGATTCCACCTCCGCCGATGCTGTGCCCACCGGCGTATGTTCGGTCAAACCACCACTCGCCTCAGAGGAGGTTCTGGAACATGGCGGCGACCCGCGTATCCGCATCGCCGATCAGCGAAGCGGCGTGGTCCGTCGCCTTGTTGAGATCACCGAGGCTAGCCGCGTAGGAGTTGACCCGCGACTCCAGCTGATTCGCCACGGACTCGTATCCCGAGGCACCGGAGCCCTTGAACTCCTCGAGCAGCATCTGCTTCAGGCCCTGCAGCGACTGCAGGTTCTCTTGCATACCGCCCACGACACCGCGCACCTGGCCCAGCGCCGCCTCGATTTCGCCTTTATTGGTAAAGATTGGTTTGGTCATTGATTCGAACCTCTCGAATATGAAGTGTCAACGAATTCCGCGATCGGACCGGGAATACGGATTACCAGTTGATATCCGCCTTGCTCGGGCCCTGCGTGTTCTCGAGCTGGTCGGTAGCCCAGCCACCGGTGGCACCCGTGGTCCCCGCATTGAAAACGCCGTCGCCGGCATCTCCGAGCTGGTTCGCGATTCCCTGCATCGCCAACCGGTCCTCTTCGTCGAACTTCGAGCTCGCGGCGATGATCTCCTGCATGATCTGTTCGATGTACTCCGCGACCTTGGAACCGGTCGTGAGGACGTTACCGAAAGCGTTGTAGACCGCGTCACCGGCATTGCCCTTGAATGCGGTCTGCAGAGTGCCCTGCGAACCGGCAAGAGACTTCAGGTGTCCCTCCAGCGTCTGCAGTGGAGTCGACATCTTCTTGGAAACCGCGATCAGGGTATCCGGATCCGCCTGGGTAAGCCCCGCCACACCGTCAGCAGCCATGGTGTTCTTCCTTCCGATAATTCAGTGACCCCGGCCACTCACCGGGTGCTGTATCCATTCTCCGGCTCGGCTTCTTCGTCGAGGCGGTCCAGTACTCCCACGAGTGAGGAGTCCACCAGCAATTCGGTATCGGGCTCCTCGTCCTCGTACTCGATGACCCCGATCACCGGCGGGCGCTCCAGCTCCGGAACTTCGAATTGTTCGCCCGGGGTGAATACCTTTCCCGACCGCTTCTCCTCGTCCTGGCGGCGACGCCGCATCCGGGCGGTCGGTGCCGATACCCGCCGCGCCGCGCCTCGGGCAGGCGCTGCCGGGGCAGTGCTGGGGTTGGCAGCACCGAAAGCTGTCCCCGAAGCAGGATTCCAAGCGCCCGGCAACCGGAAACCGGTTGCCGCGCCCGGCATGGAGCCGATACCGCCGCGGGCCATTCCGAAGCCGGCCAGCGCCCCGCCACTACCGAGGGCGGCCAGCGTCGAGGACTCCGAGGAAACTCCCAGCAGCGGACTGGAATACGCCGAATCGGCACCGTACCCGTTCGCCCCGGAATCGAATCCGGATTCGGATCCGATCGCCTGCTGGGGATCACTGAGCGACTGCTCCGAGCCCGACGGCCCCGGATCCGTCCCGTCACCTCCAGTGCTCGAGTCCGAACCACCGGGCTTCGAATCGCCCACTGATTCCGACCCGTCGCCGGTGTGCTGCTGTGTCGTCTGCGTCGTCTGCGGCTTGTTGCCGGGGTAGTGCGGACTGTCGGGGCCCTTCTTGATCAGACTCTGGAGCGGACCCACCGGGTCGAGCGCGGCGTTCGGCACCGAACCCGGGCCCGGGACGACGATCGGCGGAGGCGGCGTGAGCGCGCTCGCTGCCACCACCAGGTCATTGAGCAGGAATAACGCTCCCAATTCGTAGCCCGCCATTGTCGAGGCGGCTTGGAACTTGAGGCGGTCGTACTGGACCTCGGCCGCGGCGTGCACCGCACTCGCCACCCCGAAGACCACAAGCGCCGCGGCGGAGACCGGACCGGCCCCCGCGGTGGCGACCGCGCCGGACGATGCCATCACCCCGGCCGATGCGGCCAGCACCGCGATGGCAGCCTCGATCTCGAATCGCGAGGGCATCGCCTTGAGAGCGGCCTCGTGTAACGATGCCCCTTGCTCGGCCAGCTGGGCGACCTTCGCAGCAATCCCGGCCTGGTCACGTACCCAGTTGTTGTGCTTGTGGAATGCCGCCTGCGCCCGTTGGGAACTCAGTCCACCGGGCCATGCGTCGGCCATGACTTTCATCAGGCCGTCCGTGCCGGTAGCAGCGGTCTCCAGGGCATTGTCGACAGCGCTGTAGGCCCGGGAAGCGTTGGTCAGTCCGACCGAGCCCGCTCCGGAATCGATCAGAGCGCGATTATGGAGCGGCTCGTAAGCGAAGTATTCGAAGAACGGCATAGCACCTCTGCTTCGGACCGGTACCGATCACTTGCCGAATACAAAGGCCCCGACGGCGCCACCGACCGTGTCGACCTCCGCACCGCCGGCCGTATCACTCGTCTCGAAGGTCACCGACGCCGGTACGAGGCAGTCCCCTCCGAGATTGCTTTCCACCAGGCCGGTGGC
Organism: Nocardia sp. NPDC003963; assembly: GCF_053605105.1. Classification (NCBI taxonomy): domain Bacteria; kingdom Bacillati; phylum Actinomycetota; class Actinomycetes; order Mycobacteriales; family Nocardiaceae; genus Nocardia; species Nocardia sp. NPDC003963. Next base: position 2,563 of record NZ_JBSGIP010000079.1, on the reverse strand, counting down.
GAGGTAGGTGGACATGATGAAATCGACGACACCGAAACCGGCCGTCATGTAGAAGCCCGGCGCACACTCCACCGAGGGAGCCGGAGTCGCGTACGGCGCAACCGACTCCAGTAGCGTGGCCAAACTCGATACCTGGGCACGCACGCCGGCGCCGATGGCCGGAAGTTCTCCAGGGTTGACTTCGAAGGGGATCATCGATAGCTCCGATCGATAAGCGTCCTTGCCCGTTGCCGGTCGGTGCAACAGAGCGGTACATCAAGTACGCTAAGCCATTCCCATTTATGGGGAGTCCCACTGATCGGCCACGGAACCGAGCTCATTCGGGGATCCAGGCCGACTGCACCAGATCCTTGGTCGATGTCAGCGGTTCCACCAGAATGCCCCGCCCCACCGGCTGTTTCGTGGGTTTCGCGTCGCCGATGAGCATACCGTCCATCTTGGTCCCGTCCATGACCAGACCCGAGGAGTTCAGGTTCTTGACCTGGCCCAGGACACTGTCGTACATGGCGGTGTCGGCCTGTGCGATATTGCGAGCGGCGATCAGGTGGAAACCGGTATCGCGACCGTCGACGATGAGATCCTTCAGCGGATCCAGCGGATTCATCTGACCGCGCTGGGCGACCATATGGTAGTCGTCGACCACCACGAAGATCTCCGGGCCACTCCACCAGGACCGCTCTTTGAGTTGCTGGGACGTCACCCCGTCCGGCGGACGCCGGGTCCGCAGTTTCTGCGCGACAGCAGGCAGGTTCTCCTGCAGATCACGGCCGCTGGTCAGATATCCGACCATCATTTCCTCGGGCAACGCGTCCATATGCTGGCGCCGGTAATCGATCAGCAGGACCCGGGCCTCGTCCTTCGTGAAACGTGCCCGGATGGATTCCAGGATCGCCGCCAGCACAGTCGATTTGCCGCAGCCGGTCGATCCGAGGATCACGAAATGGGTGGAGACGCCGAAGTCGATGACGGCCGGCGCCAGATCCGACTCACGGACACCGAACGGAACCGCGAGACGTTCGGCCAGGTTCGTGGGCTGCGGGACTCTGGCCAGGACCTGGGGCATCGTCACCTGGGCCGGCAGCAGTCGGACCTCGGGTGCCTGCCTACCCGCGTAGGTCTGGCTCACCTGTGTGATCGCCGCGCTCAACCCCGCAGCCGCGGTATCGGAGTCACCGTTGCCGTCCATGCGTGGCAGCGCGGTCAGCATATGGAGGGCATCGTTGGATACGCAGCGACCGGGCCGGTTCGGCGGTACCGCCGCCACCACGGCGCGATGGGCGTTGAACGCCGTATCGGTCAGGTCACCGAGCCGCATCTCCAGGCGAGTCTGGATCAGATCCTTGAGCTGGGGCCGGATCGCGGCCCACCGGGAGCTGCTGACCACCAGGTGCACACCGTAGTTGAGGCCCTGCAGGGCGACCGACTCCATGGTCGGCATGTACTCGTCGTAGTACGGGCCGTTGATGGCGAATCCGATATCCCAGCCGTCCACGACTACGAAGACATCGCCGTGCTCGTCGCCGTAGGACGACAACTCGGCTGTCCCTTCGGGAGTGTTACGGCGCCGCCGGAATTCCCGCATGGAATCGATACCGAGGTGGTCGAACAAGGCCTGCCGGGACGCGATCACATTACGGATCAGCGCGAAGGTCCGCCGGATCCGGTCCACATCACGCGCCGATGCCACGGAGCCCACATGCGGCAGGGCACGCATCGGGGACAGACCACCGGAGAAGTCGAAGCAGTAGAACTGCACCTGCTCCGGGGTATGGGTCAACGCGGCCGACAGGATGAGCGTCTGCAGAGCGGTGGACTTGCCCGACTGCGGACCACCTACGACCGCGACATGGCCGCCCGCGCCGGAGAGGTCCACCGACCAGACATCCTGGCGCTGCTGACGCGGTTTGTCGATGATCGCCCAGGGCAGTACGAGCCCACCGTGGTCGATCGCGGCGGTCAGCCTGTCCAGCGTGGGCGGCACCCCCAGCGGGGGCAGCCACATCTTGTGGGCCGGGCGACCGTGCCGCGCGAACTGCTGCAACACGGTCTCCATCACACTCACCGGCTCGCTGTCGGTGTCCTCCGGTTCGGGCGATCGCACGGCCGCCGCGACCGGCGCCGGACGGGATTCGGCGATGAACGCGGCGGTGAACCGCTGCGGCGGTTTGTATCCGCCCCCGGGCCGACGCGCGCGCTGCGCGCTGGAAGCGGTCGCCTGTGCGGGTGCGGTGTACGCCCCGCCGACATAGGCGGCCTGGAATCGCTGCAGGTCACCCGCACCCACCCGCAGATACCCGGATCCCGGCTTCTTCGGCAGGTGGTATGCGTCCGCCGTACCGATGGCATCCCGGGAGTCACTGGTCTGGTTGGTGCGCAACGCGATTCGGTACGAGAGGTGGGCTTCGAGCTCACCCATCCGGTTCGCGGGAACCTTCTGCGAGGACAGCAGCAGGTGGATTCGCAGCGACCGGCCCAGGCGGCCGATGGCGACGAACAGTTTCGAGAAGGTCGGGTGCTGCTCCAGCAGTTCGGCGAACTCGTCGAGAATGATCATCAGCGTGGG
>NZ_JBSGIP010000078.1:0-17056 GCF_053605105.1 Nocardia sp. NPDC003963 | reverse complement strand
GTGGGTGGGGCCCGCCCCGGTTCTGGAGCGACAGAGCGAAGGAGCGCAGCGACTGAGCGTAGGAGTGAAGAACCGGGGTTGATAGGGCCCCACCCACGCCGCCGGAGGCGGCGCCGATATTTCAGTAGCAGGTGAGGGGCTGGAGTGAATCGGTGGCTTGTGGGCCCAGGGTCGCGTAGGCCGTCGCGATGGCGGTCACTGCGCGCCGCAGATCGGGTTCCGGGCTCGTGTAGGGCAATCGTAGGAAGCGTTCGAACGCCCCCTGCACACCGAATCGTGGTCCCGCTGCCAGCAGTACTCCGTGATTCGGCGCGGTGGCCGCCAGCGCCGTCGATACCGGGGTCGGGAGTTGCGCCCACACCGACATCCCGCCGACTCCGGGCAATATGTACCATCCGGGCAGTTCGTCGGCCATCGCCGCCAGCAGCGCTTCTCGCTGGCTGCGCAGTTGTGCCCGGCGCCGGTCGAGGATCGGGTCGGCGTTCTCGAGCAGGTGGACCGCGGCGAGTTGATCCATCACCGGGGTGCCGAGGTCGACGGTGGCGCGGATGCCCAGCAGCCGGGTGATCAGCGATTCCGAGGTCCGGATCCAACCGACGCGCAGGCCGCCCCAGAAGGATTTGGACGCCGAGCCGATGGTGATGACCTCGGATCCTTTCGCGAAGGCCGCGACCGGCGCGACCGGCGCCGCGGAACCGAGCGACAGGTCGGCCATGGATTCGTCGATGATCAGCAGCATCCGGGTGTCACGGGCGATGGCGGCCAGTTCGGCGCGGGCCGCGTCGTCCATCAGGAAGCCGGTGGGATTGTTGTGGTCGGGCACCAGGTAGGCCAGCGACGCGGCGGTCTGCCGGGCGGCGCTGCGCAGGCCGTCGAGATCCCAGGCGGCGGCCGGGTCCTCCAGACGCAGCGGTACCGGTACCGGGCGGGCACCCACATCGCGAATGGCCTCGATGGCATTGGGGTAGGTGGGGTGGTCGATGAGGACCCGGCCCGCGGTGGGGGCCAGCACGTTGAGCAGCAGCCGGAGCCCGTGCTGGGCGCCGAGGGTCACCAGGATCTGGTCGGCGCTGGTCGGCAGGCCGCGTTCGGTGTAACGGCGGGCCAGGGCTTCACGCAGCGGCAGGATGCCCACCGGATCCATTCCGTGGGTGCCCAGATACGACGGGATGCCCTGGAGCGCGACCGCGTAGGCCTCTTCCATCTCGGGGGGCGCGGTCATCGCCGCGTAGGTCAGGTCCACGCTCGGCGCGGCGCCGGTGGACATGGTGGCCAGGATGCCGCGGGCGGCTCGGGTGCCGTCGTGTGCGATGGCCGGCGGCAGTGCGACGGTACTGCGGGAGCCCTGGCGGGTGATGAGGTAGCCGTGCTCGCGCAGCAGCGAATAGGTCGAGGTGACGGTGGTGCGGCTGACGCCGAGGGTGGCGGCCAGGTCACGTTCGCTGGGTAGGGCGATGCCGAGTGGGGCGCGGCCGTCGTGGATCAGCAGGCGGATTCCTTCGGCCAGCGCGAGGTAGGCGGGTCGGACGGTTTTGCGGGGAGTTCCGTCGGCTCCGTCCGCGTTTCGCCAGTGCCCGAGATCGCGAGCCAGTCCTGTCGCGCCGATCACCCGTGTCGCCATAAGGTCCAGTATTAAGGGATTGGCTCTTTATCGGCAAGTCCAGTCGGCGGATGCTGTAGATATGACACTCTTTGTGGCACTCGTGGGAGTGGGAACATTCGGATTCATCGCCTACGACTACGTCGTACACGAATCACGGATCGCCGAGCTGCTGGACCGATACCGACCGCTGGGTTCGGTCGCCGAAGACTCGGCGAACCGGTACGACCTCGAGCGGATACACCGTGACCTGGACGCCGTCCGGTCCTACCGGGAAAGGGACGCCGCCTGATTCCCGCGGGCCCGGGGCCCGGACGCGCATTCTTCCGATTACCGACCAGTCCAGTTTCCCCACTGGACTGGTCGGTTGTTTATTTCAGTGGATGGGTGCGGTAGAACTCGCACACCTCGCCGGAGAGCAGACCGTCCTCACACGCGAAATACGTCTGGATACAGGAGTTGGTATCGCACCCCAACTGGGCCAGTTCGTCGCGGACCCGGAGGCTGCGCTCCTGTGGCGTCTCCGATTGCTGCTGTGACGCGGCGGCCGGGACGACCGGTACGGCGGTGCCCTCGTTGTCCGAACACGCCCCGAGCAGGAGCGCTCCGGCACACATCGCCGCCAGTGCGGCGAATCGAACAGCGGATCTCGTGACCATGCGCACCTCCACATCCCCCGGGGTGTTCGACGAGCAGCGGCCAGCGTAACCGATACCCAGCCCGATGGATACCGGAAGATCTACCCCGTGCGAACTGCCCGGGGAGGTGGACCGGGCCAGATCTCGCCGGGCCGGGGGTTCGGCCCGTAGCAGAGCAGCCGGGGATTTCCTACCGGTCGGCGCGAGGGCGGTGCACCCGGTACAGACGCCTCTCCCCCGACCGGGCCGAGCCGGTCGGCCGATCGGCGGTCTGCCGGTTCGTCGCCACCCGTGGCGACGAGATTCACGTCCTCACGTTCCCGGCGGTGCGCGGCAAGCGGCTACGCGGAGGTAAGGCATCGCGGTATCCCGGTACACGGTGGCCGGATGCCCGGTACGAGCCGATTCCGGCGACCGGTGCCGGCCACCCACCCGGTCGTGGGCAATGGCGGCGGACTCAGAGTTCGCCCACCTCACAGGCCACGCCGTCGCCGTCCTCGTCGAGTTGCCACGAGTAACCGGGCTGACCGCCCAGCAACGGGGTATCGGTCTCACGGCGGGCGTGAGCACAGTTGATGTAGTAAGGGTTTCCGTCCTTGTCGGGCTCACTCTCGGCACGATCGGCGGGCAACGGATGGGAATCCTGCGACCGATTCGACGACTGCTGGGTGTCGGCGGCGGCCGGAGCGGCGGCGAGGAAGGTCAACGCGCAGCCCGCGATCAGCAGCCGGGTCGATATTGTTCGGGTTCTCATGGTGGAAGTCCTTGCAGCGAGGCGGTACCACCATCCTCACGCGGACTGCCCGATTGCGAAAGACCCTTGTTTCGCCACTGTTTACGCCCGTGCCGCGCAGGGAACGCGGCACGGGCAGGATAATTCGCCGGCGGGGCGCCCGGTATCGGCCGGAGCCGGTGCGCCGAGTGCCCCTCCGGCTCGGCGGATTACGGGGTGCCGGACGGCGGATCGCAGACCTTCCAGCCGCCGTCGGTCTCCTGCAGATCGAAGGTCCGGGCGGTCTGCTCCGGATCCGCCTCGGTCTGCACGCTCACCTGGGCCAGCGCCGTCCGGTCGGTGATCTGTACGGCGTCGACACCGGTCACATCCGGAATACTGCCCTCGGCGACGGCCTGCTGATGCACACCGGCGAACTGCTCCTCGGACAACCCCTGGTAGTAGTCGTGCAGCCCGCCACAGGTCGCCGCACGCAGACCGGCCAGATCGCCGCTCTCCAGCGCGCCGGTGTAATCACCGATCGCCGCGCGGATCCGGGCCTGTGGAGAATCGTCACCCGACCCGACGCCGACCACGACGGCGATCAGCGCGATCACGACCACCACCGCGGCACCGGCCGCGATCAGCCATTTGCGGTTGTTCGCCGAACCTGCCGGCGCCGCGGCCGGCTGCACCCGCTGCGGTTGCGCGATCTGCCCGGGCGCTCCGAACTGCGGTGACTGCGCGACCCGCTGTTCGGCCACGGTCGGTTTGATATCCGCCGGTGACGGCGCACCGCCGGGCCGCTGGGCACCGGCGACCGGCCGGCCCGGGCCGCCGCCCGGTCGCGGTGCGCCCTGCGGACTTCCGGCGCTCTGCGGGCCGCCGACCCCCTGTGGTTGCGGGGCGGACCCACCCGGCCGCGGCGCCGCGGACTGATCCGGACGGCTGGGCGCCTGCGGGCCTGGACGTTTGGGGCCCGACTGCGGGCGGGGCGTGCTGGGCGGTTTCGACAGCGGCCCCTGCGCACCCGAGCCCACTCGATCGGTACGGGCCGGGCTCGGCGGACCGCCGGGCGGCTTCGGGCCGGGGCGAGCGGCCTTGCGCACCTGGCTCATATCGATGCGCTCGGTGGCATTCGGATCAGGTTTGCGCACCGAGAGGGATTCGGTCGGCGCCTCCTCCGGCCGTTGCGGTTTGGGGATCACCACAGTTCTGGCCTCGGTACCGGCGGCGTCGGGTGCCTCCAGTTCGACTGTGGCGTCCACGGCCGGATCACCGGTTTCCGCGGTATCGCCGGCCGCACCGGTGGATTCGGGGGGCGTCGCCGTCGAGGCGGCTTCCACATCGCCGGCGCCGTCGGCCGGACCGGCTTCCGGCTCTTCCGCGGCAGTGTCGGCGAGGCTCGATCCGCTGTCGCTCACCGTGAATTCGGCCGTGACCGCCGCCGCGGCGGTATCCGATCCGGCGGTCCCGGTGACGGACTCCGCATCGGTATCGGCCGACCCGGTGTGCTCGGTGTCCGCGTCGGCACCGGCCGGATCGTCTTCGGTATCTCCGCTCGTATCAGCGGTTTCCCCTGCGGCGGCAGCCGCGGCCTGCCCGGCCTCGTCACCGGGGGCCCGCGCGCTGTCGGACCCGGCCCCGGTATCACCGGAATCGTCCTTCGTCTCCGCGCCACCGGCCTCGTCACCGGAGGCCACAGCCGCAGCGGCCTCGTCCGGTCCATCGGACACCACGGAAACTTCGGCGGTCGCGTCCTCGGGCGAATCGTCTCCGGGCTGCTCCGGATCGCTATCGGCCGGGCCGGCAGGCTCCGGCTGCTCCGTTTCGGCGGCGGCCGGCGATGCCTTCGCCGCACTGTCCGCCGGATCGCCGGCCGGCTCCGCCGACGTGGGCTCGCCGGATTCGGCCGGTGTGGCGGCGTCCGCCACTCCCTTTCCGGTGTCGTCCACCTCGGTCGCCGCATCCGCTGACCGGGTCTCGGCGGCGGCAGCCGCCGGTTCGTCCGATTCGGCACTCTCGCCGGCCCCGCTGTCACCACGCTCAGTCGCCGCGGTGTCGCCGGACTCCGCGGCCGCCGCCGAACCGTCCACCGCGACCGGAACCGCGGATTCGGTATCCGCTTCGGCGCCACGATCCGATTCCACCGGGTCCGCCTGCCCGTCGTCGGCACCGGCCGAATCCGACTCCGGCGCCCCGCTGGGCTCCGCGGCCGCGCTCGACCGGATGACCTCGGTTTTCTCCGCGCCGTCCGCCGGGTCGCCGGTCGGCTCCGCCGACGCGCGCTCACCGGATTCGGCCGGTGTGGCCGCGTCCGCCACTCCCTTTTCGGTGTCGTCCACCTCGGCCGTCGCACCGGTCGCCGCATCCGCTGACCGCGAGGGCTGCGCTCCGGTATCGGGCGTCTCCGGCTTCTCCGTGGCGGGAGCATCCGCCCCGGAGTCGTTTCCGGCGCCGGAGTCGGATTCGGAGCGGATCGGTTCCTTGTCGTCGGTCGGGTGCGACACCTATACCCCTCGTTGCTGGCGAACAGAATGTGACGTAGATGGCCAGCCTATCGAGCATTCCCGATACCCGTGCACAATGAAGCCCATGACCTCGTTCGGTGATCTGCTCGGACCGCAACCGGTACTCCTTCCTGAACTACACGAGGCGGAGGACGCACTCGACGCCGGTACCGACCCGGTGCGGGTCGCGGCCGACAACCCCGCCGCTTCGATCGCCTGGGCTGCGCTGGCCGAAGCCGCGCTGGAGCGGGCCGCCGACGCCGCGGAACCTGTCAACCACGATGTGGTCGCCGCCTACGCGTTCGCCCGCACCGGCTACCACCGCGGGCTCGACCTGCTGCGCCGCAACGGCTGGAAGGGTTTCGGTCCGGTTCCGTGGGAACACGAGCCCAACCGCGGCTTCCTGCGCAGTGTCGCGGCCCTGGCCCGGGCAGCGAAGACAGTCGGCGAATCCGACGAATACGCGCGCTGCCTGGATCTGCTCGAGGACTGTGATCCACGGGCTGCCGGCGAACTCGGCCTGGGCTGAGCGAAACCGCGGCATTGATCGATCCGAATTCCCGGGTGGCCCGAGCCGGGACCAGAGGCGCCGACCGGATGCGGCGTTCCTGGAAACGGCTCCGCCTCTCGGCGATCCCGATTCTGCAGTGCTCGCTGGCGGCGGCGCTGGCCTGGTTCCTGGCCAAGGATGTGGTCGGTCACGCGCTACCGTTCTTCGCGCCGACCGCCGCGGTGGTGTCCATCGGAACCGCCTTCGGCGCGCGGCTGCGGCGTTCGCTGGAGCTGGTGGTCGGTGTCGCCGTGGGCATCGGTGTCGGTGACCTGTTCATCTCGCAGGTGGGGACCGGGGTCTGGCAGATCGCGCTGGTGGTGGCGATAGCCATGTCGCTGGCGGTGTTCCTCGACGGCGGGGCCATCATCGGTATCCAGGCGTCGGGGTCGGCCGTGCTGGTGGCCACCCTGATGCCGCCGGATACCGGCGCCGGGCTGTCCCGGATGGTCGACGCGCTGATCGGTGGCCTGGTCGGGGTGGTCGTCGTGGCCGCGTTGCCGTTGCATCCGGTGCGCCGCGCCCGGGAACAGGCGGCGGCGATCCTCGGGGTGATGGGGAAAGCGCTCACCGAGGGCGCGCACGGCCTGCTCGAACAGGACCCGGCCAAGGTGCACTCCGCGCTCACCTCGGTCCGGGCCACGCAGGCACAACTCGATTCGCTGCGCAAATCGCTCGAGGGCGGACGCGAGGTGAGCCGGATCTCCCCGCTGTACTGGAATTCACGCGGCCGGCTGGAGCGGCTGCGCGACGCCGCCGACCCCTTGGACAACGCGGTTCGCAATACCCGAGTGCTGCTGCGCCGATCGCTGACCCTGGTGCGCGACGACGAGATCCTCGATCCGGGCGTGATCGAGGAGGTGGAGCAATTGGCCGCCGCCGTGGATGTGGTCCGGCGCATGCTGCTCGCCGATCCCGGCGAACAACCCGACCGCGCGGAGGCCGCCCGGGTCTTGCGATCGGTGGCCAAACAGGCCCGCCCGGAGTTGGTTGCGGGGGCCGGTCTGTCGGCGCACGTGGTGTTCGCCCAGATCCGATCCACCCTGGTAGACCTGTTGCAGGTATGCGGAGTGCAGCGCGTGTCGGCCCTGGCCCTGCTACCACCGACGGTACCCAATCCCTATGTGACACCGAATAATTGATTCGCCGGGCCGCTCGCGGTGCCGCCGCCGGGGCACAATTGTTCGCCACCCGGTTGCCGGGGCCGCCGAACCCGGCGGACGCCTGCTCCACCGGACACATCGCCAGGCCACGGGCCGGATTCGAGTAGCGGACTACCTGTACCGCCGCGTCCGGTCTCCACTAATGTGAAACAGGACCGGACCGGCCCACGGCCGGTTCGGTGGGACCCCTCCCGTGCGCCGCGTCGCCGACGGACGGCGCGCCAGCGCCGAATGTTTCGGATACCCGGACGCCGGCCCGGGCGGGGAATCCGGGCCCGTCCGGCCGGCGCCGCGCCGGGCGGGCCCTCTCGGAACTCCCGCGCGCCGCCCGGGCTGGATCTACGCCCAGAATCGGGTCAGATATCCGCCGTAGCGCGACCACTGCTCGGAAACCCCGGACAGGTCGTAGAGCGCGTAGACCGCGTCGAAGAACACCTGGTTGATCGACGGGGTGAACAGCAGCGCGAACAGGATGAGCATGCCGAAGGGTTTGAACTGTTCCAATCCGCGCCGGGTCTTGTAGCTGAGCGAGGGCTCCACTACGCCGTAGCCGTCCAGGCCGGGTATCGGCAGCAGATTGAGCAGGGTGGCGGTGACCTGTAGGAACGCCAGGAAGCTGAGCCCGAACCAGAAAGCCGCGTGCTCGGTCGCACTCCCGAATACGCGTACCACCAGCAGCAGCACCACCGCGCAGACCGCGTTCACGGCGGGACCCGCCGCACTGATCAACCGTTGCGTCCGCGCCGGGACCTGATGGGTGTGCACATAGACAGCTCCACCCGGCAGACCGATCCCGCCGAGCGCGATGAAGATCATCGGCAACACGATGGACAGCAGCGGATGGCTGTATTTGAGCGGATTCAGGGTCAGGTATCCACGCAACTCCACCTCGCGGTCACCGGCCCGCCACGCGAGAAAAGCGTGGGCGAACTCGTGCAGGCACAGGCTCACCACCCAGCCGAACACCACCAGTACGAAGACCCCGGCCTTGGCCTGTACCGAATCCAGCTCGGCGCCCCAGGCCAGTACCCCACCGGCTACCGCGACGGCGAGCACGAGCAGGAACACCGGGCTCGGCCGCACCGCGCCGCGGCGCAGCGCCGATATATCGCGGGTCACGACCCGCCGCCGATACTCGTCCGAACCGGGCCGGATCGCGAAACGAGCGAACCACCGCGGCCCGGCACCGGCCACCCGGAGGCACGGATATCCGGGCGAGCGCAGTCGAGGCGGAGGGATCGCATCAGCGGACCAGCAGCCAGGGTTCGTGGTGCCGGTAGAAGGTCGACCGCGGTACCACCCGGTCGCTCTGCACACCGTCCCGGTTGATCACCGCGCCCGGGGTCCCGAGCTGCGCGGCCCGGCCCGCGGTCCAGCGGCGGCGCCGGAAGCGGCGCGGAAAACTCGCCCGGACTCCGGGCAGCTCCAGTGTGGGGGTCACGAACATGGCCCGGACCGAGCCGGAGAACAGGCGGGTGTCGTCGACATAGGCTTCCCCGGTCAGCGGGGCACCCTCCGGGCCGGTGATCTTGGCGCGTCCCGCCAGGACCGTACCGGTGTCGTCGCGCACCAGTGGGGTCTCCGTGGCAGTGCCCTCGAGCGCCAGTTTGGCCGCCGCGTTCCCGGTCGGCAGATCGTAGGCCAGCGCCCCGTAGGACCGCTCCAGCGGTACGTACCCGACCTCCACGTGCAACCGTTCGGTCCGCATCAGATGAGTGAGCACAGCGGCCAGCGCCGCGTCGCCGCCGAGCACGATCAAACGCGGCAGGCTGTCGGCCGCCAGCACCGGGAGCAGCTCGTCGATCAGGCCGGAACTCGGCACTGCCTCGGTCTGCGCGGTCGGCAGCGCGGCCAGAGCGATGGGTACCGGTGCGTCGGCACAGCGGAGAACCTGGGTACTCAAACGCCCAACACCCTCCCTCGGACCGGTCACCCAAGAGTGTAGAGGGTCCCCGGTGGCGACCCGCGCAACGGCCCGGCCGCGGCGACCGTTCCCCGGCCGCCGGACGGGCTCGGCTAGACTGTGCTCCCGGCTTCCTCCGCATTACGGCAGGTAGCTGCAGCACTCACGTGTTGCGCGTCGAACCGTAGGAGACACGACCATGCCGGCAATCGTCCTCATCGGAGCCCAGTGGGGTGACGAGGGCAAGGGCAAAGCCACCGATCTACTCGGGGGCCGCGTGCAGTGGGTAGTGCGGTACCAGGGCGGTAACAACGCCGGCCATACCGTGGTGCTGCCCAACGGCGACAATTTCGCGCTACACCTGATTCCGTCCGGGATCCTGACCCCCGGTGTCAAGAACGTCATCGGCAACGGTGTGGTCGTCGACCCCGGCGTGCTGCTCGACGAAGTCGCCGGACTGGAGGACCGCGACGTCGACACCTCGGATCTGCTGCTGTCCGCCGACGCGCATCTGATCATGCCGTACCACGTGGCCATCGATAAGGTCACCGAGCGGTTCCTCGGCAACAACAAGATCGGCACCACCGGCCGCGGTATCGGCCCCTGCTACCAGGACAAGGTCGCGCGGGTCGGGGTACGTGTCGCCGATGTGCTCGACGAGAAGATCCTCACCCAGAAGGTGGAGGCCGCGCTCGAATTCAAGAACCAGGTGCTGGTCAAGATCTACAACCGGCGCGCCCTGGACCCCCAGCAGGTGGTCGAGGAGGTGCTGGGCCAGGCCGAGAAGTTCGCGCACCGCATCAGCGATACCCGCCTGGAGCTGAACCTGGCTCTCGAACGCGGCGAGACCGTACTGCTCGAGGGCTCGCAGGGCACCCTGCTCGACGTGGACCACGGCACCTACCCGTATGTCACCTCGTCGAACCCGACCGCCGGTGGCGCCGCGGTCGGTGCCGGGATCGGGCCCAATCAGATCGGCACGGTGCTGGGCATCCTGAAGTGCTACACCACCCGGGTCGGCTCCGGCCCGTTCCCGACCGAACTGTTCGACGAATCGGGCGCCTACCTGGCCAAGACGGGCGGGGAGGTCGGCGTGACCACCGGACGGGCCCGCCGCTGCGGCTGGTTCGACGCGGTCATCGCCCGCTACGCCACCCGGGTCAACGGCATCACCGACTACTTCCTCACCAAACTCGACGTGCTGTCGAGCCTGGACCGGGTGCCGATCTGTGTGGCCTACGAGGTGGACGGCGAACGGGTCGAGCAGATGCCGACCACGCAGACCGGATTCCATCACGCCAAACCCATTTTCGAGGAGATGCCCGGCTGGTGGGAGGACATCTCCGGGGCGCGCACCTTCGAGGAACTGCCCGCCAACGCCCGGGCCTACGTGCTCCGGCTCGAGGAACTGTCGGGTGCCCGGATCTCCTGTATCGGAGTCGGCCCGGGGCGCGACGAGACCATCGTCCGCCACGACATCCTCGGCTGAGGTATCAGCGGACGGCCTGGAACCCCAGCACCGTGCCGCCGATCCGGATGGCATCGCCGTCGGCCAGCAGCGCGGAGTCGATCGGCTGTTCGTTGACGAAGACGCCGTTCGCCGAATCCAGATCCTCGATCAGCAGTCCGGCCCGGCCCAGTTTGATCTGGGCGTGATAGCGGCTGGCCTTCGGATCGTCGAGGATCAGATCGTTATCGGTCATCCGGCCTATCCGGAAACCACCGTGGGCGACCACCACGGTCCGGCCGTCCGGTAGCCGCAACTGACCGCTGCGCACGGTGCGCGGTACCTCGGTGACCGTATCGGTCATCGCCGCGGCCATCCGCTCGACGCTCTTCATCTCGACGGTGCTCAGCGGCTCCTGGCGCAGCACCCGCCGCTCCAGTTCGAGCAGGGCGGGGCCGGGATCGATACCGAGTTCTTCGGCCAGGACCGCACGCACCCGCCGGCACGCCTCCAGCGCGTCGGCATGCCGTTCGGACAGGTACAGCGCGGTGATGAGCTGAGCCCACAGCGGTTCCCGGAGCGGATGTTCGCTGGTGAGCGCGACCAGTTCGCCGATCACGGCGGTGGCCCGGCCGCAGGTGATCTCCGCGTCGAACCGCGCCGACACCGCCAGCAGCCGCTCTTCCTCCATCGCGGTGGCGAAACTGTCGGCGAAACCGAGCCCGACGAGGTCGGACAGGGCGCGTCCGTTCCATTCGCGCAGGGCGGTGGCGAACAGCCGGGACGCGGACGCGTGATCACCGGCACCCGACGCCCGGGTGCCGGCGTCACGCGCGGCTTCGAACCGGCCGAGGTCACAGGCGTCGTCGGCGATCTCGAGCCGATAACCCGAGGATTCCGTGCGCAGTACACCGGCCGGATCGATACCGGAATTCCGGAGCGCCTTGCGGATATTCGATACGAATACCTGCAGGCTGGCCGCGTATGCGTCGGGCGGCTCCTCGTTCCAGACCATATCGGCCAGGGTGGACGAGGACACGGCCCGGCGGCGGTTCACCGCGAGCGCCGCCAACAGCGCCCGCGGTTTGGGCCCGCCGACCGGTACCGGCTCACCGCCGACCAGTAACTGCACGGGCCCCAGCACACGGAGGTCGAGAGTCATCTGGCTACTAGCGGTGAGAAGGGATCAGGCACTGATGGAACGCCCTGCGGAGCGCAGGTCGTTGCATGCCTGCACCACCCGATCGGCCATCGACAGCTCGGCCTTCTTCAGGTAGCTGCGCGGATCGTAGGCCTTCTTGTTGCCGACCTCGCCGTCGATCTTCAGCACACCGTCGTAGTTGCTGAACATATGGGCGGCGATGGGCCGGGTGAAGGCGTACTGGGTGTCGGTATCGACATTCATCTTCACCACGCCGTAGCGCAGCGAATCGTCGATCTCCGACTTCAGCGAGCCGGAACCGCCGTGGAACACGAAATCGAACGGCTGGGCGTCGTTGGCCAGACCCAGCTTGGCCGCGGCGACCCGTTGGCCCTCGGCCAGCACCTCGGGCTTGAGGACCACATTGCCCGGCTTGTACACACCGTGCACATTGCCGAAGGTGGCGGCGAGCAGGTATTTACCCTTCTCACCGGAGCCGAGCGCGTCGATGGTCTTCTCGAAGTCCGCGGGCGAAGTGTAGAGCTTGTCGTTGATCTCGGCCTCGACACCGTCCTCTTCACCACCGACGACACCGATCTCGACCTCGAGGATGATCTTCGCGGCGGCAGCGGCGGAGAGCAGCTCCTGGGCGATCGAGAGGTTCTCGTCGATCGGAACGGCCGAACCGTCCCACATATGCGACTGGAACAGCGGGTTCTGTCCCGCGTCCACCCGCTCCTGCGAAACGGCCAGCAACGGGCGGACGAACCCGTCGAGCTTGTCCTTGGGGCAGTGGTCGGTGTGCAGCGCGATGGTGACGCCGTACTTCGCGGCGACCACATGGGCGAATTCGGCCAGCGCCACCGCGCCGGTGACCATATCCTTCACACCCTGGCCGGAACCGAATTCCGCACCACCGGTGGAGAACTGGATGATCCCGTCACTGCCCGCCTCGGCGAAACCCTTGATCGCCGCGTTGATCGTCTCCGATGATGTGCAGTTGATGGCCGGGAAGGCGAAAGAGTTCGCCTTGGCCTGACCGAGCATCTCGGCGTAGACCTCCGGAGTCGCGATCGGCACTGTGAAGACCTCCGTGTTGTGCGGCAGACGTGGGACTGTCTGTTTCTGCACATACCCTAAGGCAGGCAGGTTTCATCCGGTATAAGGGGATTGTTTGCGCCGCCGCACCCTACAGTCGTCGATGTAACCGGTACTGTGGGCCGGGTGATTGCGCTGGCAGCTACCGACGCGGTGACGAGCAATCTGGCTCTGACCGAACTGCTCGACCCGATGCACCTGTTGACCGAGACCTGGCTGAAGAATGCGGTGCTACCGGCCATCCTGGTGATCGTCTTCATCGAAACCGGTCTGCTCTTCCCGCTGCTTCCCGGCGATTCACTGCTGTTCACGGGTGGTCTGCTGGCCGCGCAACCCAATCCGCCGGTATCGATCTGGGTGCTCGTGCCGGCCGTCGTCTTCATCGCCTTCGCCGGTGACCAGTGCGGTTATTGGATCGGCCGGGCCATCGGTCCCGCGTTGTTCAACAAGGAGGACACGCGCTTCTTCAAGAAGAGCTATGTCACCGAAACGCACGAATTCTTCGAGAAGCACGGCCCCAAAACGATCATCCTGGCCCGTTTCGTCCCGATCGTCCGGACTTTCATGCCGGTCCTGGCCGGGGTTTCCAAAATGAGCTACCGGCGCTATGTCGCCTTCGATATCGTCGGCGCCATCGCCTGGGGCGGCGGCGTGACCGTCCTCGGGTATTTCCTCGGCAATGTCGCGTTCATCCGTGACCACGTAGAGGCCATCTTCCTGCTCATCGTGTTCGTCTCGATCCTGCCGGGTATCAGCGCGGTCGCCAAGAAATTGCTCGGGCGCAAGAAAGCGGCTGGGGAGACCGACGGTCGGCTGACCTCGACCGCGGAACTGCCCGCCATGGATCTGCCCACCGAGGTCGACAGCACCATGCCCCTGCCGGTGGTGCCGAGCACCAGGCCGGTCGGCGCGAACGATTCTCCCGTTCGGTAAGTGGTGAGCGCCCAGGCCGTGCCCCATGCGATGGGCAGCTTCGAACCCCTGATCTCCGCCGGACCGGCGCTGGTCTGGACCGTGGTCCTCACCTTCGTCTTCCTGGAATGCGCGTTCATTCTCGGGTTGTTCCTGCCGGGCGATTCGATGCTGTTGACAGCGGGAATCGTGATGGCCTCCCACGCCACCGGGGAGACCCAGGTATGGCTGCTGGCGGTGGGCGCGATGGTCGCCGCCATCGCCGGTAACCAGGTCGGCTATATGGTCGGGCGACGAACCGGGCACCGGCTCGTCGCCCGTAAGAACGGGCGCTATATCAATACGCGCAACCTGGCCCGGGTGGCCGATCTGCTGGAGCGGCACGGATTCGTGGCGGTACTGGTCGCGCGCTGGATCCCCTGGGTGCGCACGCTGTGCCCGATGGTGGCCGGTGCCGCCGGGATGGAGCACCGCCGCTACACCGTCGCGAGCACCATCGGCGCCATCATCTGGGCCCCGGTACTACTGCTGATGGGGTACTATGCGGGCGGCTTCATCCAGCAGATCTCCTGGCTCATGCCGATCGTGATCGGATCGCTGGTGGTGTGCCTGATCGTCGGCACGATCATCGGCATCCGGCAGTACCGGCAGGAGATGTCCCAGCCGGAAGAGGACTTCGATCTCGAATCCGCCGGAGCCGATGCCGACACCATGCCGCTACCCGGCCTCGGCCGCACGGATCGGACACCCGGATACCACCCCGCCAACGCGCGCGACCGGCGTGAGCTACAGCCCGGCCGCGGTGACCATATGGGCGGCTTCCATGAGCATCCAGCCCGAGAGCTGCACCGATAGGTCACGCTCGGGTACCCGGGAGGAGCTGACCGCGCCGTTGGAGGTGACCCCACCGGCGCCGCCGCTACCACTGGGCAGCTGAGCGGATACGGTCCAGTCGTGGCCGAACAGCGGTTCGCCCTCGACGTCGAGCCGGTTCTCCCAGGCCGCGGCCGCCGACTCCTTCACGATCCGCGCCGCGGTACGGCGGTCGGCGAGTTGTTCGTGTTCTTTCCCGGGCAGCATGAGCGCGACCAGCGCGAGGTACCGGATGAGGATCCCGTTGAACAGGCCCCCGTCACCACCGGTACCACCACGCACCACACAGTCGACGGTCAGCTGGTCTTCCACGGCGTCCAGGAGCCGGTGGACCCGATCGAGATGCTCGAAATCGCCGGTGTGCACCGCGAGCTCGGTCTCCAATCCCAGCACCACACCCTGGCAGTAGCTGTAGATCGGCCGTTCCAGCTCGCCGGAGGGGAGGTGGATACCGTCGAAGACGAGACCGGTCTCCGGATCGCGCAGCGTCTCGTCGATCCAGTCCGCCATTTCGGCCGCCCGCTCGTAGCGGCCGAGCCGGGCCAGCGCGATACCGGCCGGACCGTTGGCCGGCGCATTGTAGAAATCCGCGCCGACCCGCCAGGGGATTCCACCGCCGACCGCCGGATTCCACGCGGTGTGCAGTTTCTGCTCGAGCGGACCGAGCGCCCCCACGGCCTCTTTGTTGTCGTGGATCCGGGCCGCGCGTTCCAGGGCGATGGCCAGCCAGGCCATATCGTCGTAATAGCGGTTGGTCCATCCGGAGATATTGCGGAGCCGATGGGAACGGACCAGGGTGGCCACCCGTTTGCGCCGTTCGATGGTCGGCGCGCGATTGGCGGCGTCGACGGCACAGTCGATGAGATGGGCCTGCCACCAGTAGTGCCAGGTGAAGAAGAACCGCTCCCGCCGGACCGGCGGCCAGCCCACCACCCCCAGCGCGGTCCCCGGCAGCAGCCAGACCGGCCGCAGATGACGGGATACGATCGCGGCCTCGGCCCGGTCGGCCCGCTCGGACCAGCGGGTCGCGGGGTCCCCCAGCTGCCGGCGCTGTTGCCCGGCCGAGCGCCGGGGAACGTCGAGATCGTCGCTGGGCGGGGTCATGAAACCCATATTGCCAGGCGAATCGGCTTTTCCGCCGCTCAATTGTTATCGACTCGACGCGGAACCGTTCGACTTCGCCAGGATTCGGTCCGGACCTCGCGGAATTGCGCCCGGACGGGGCGGCGAACGGGTCTCCGAGAATCGTAAAGCCGGGTATACGCTCGGGCGTGTCGCCCGCCGTACGGCGGGCCGGAACACGGCCCGGTCGCGCGCCCGGCGGTGAACACGCCGCCGCACAACGATTTTCGAGTGGACCAGACCGAGCCGGATGGTCCCCGGACCGCCCGCACTACGATCAACCCGTGACCAACCCAGCGCTACCGGCCGATACGAACCCCGCCCGGATCGTGAGCCAGACTTCCGGGGACGCCGCGGCGCAGACGCCCGATACGGAACCGGCAGCGGGACAGGATTCGGCCGACCCCGATCCGGAGGCCGAGCACCCGCCCGGCCCGACCGAATGGGGGGAGAACCCGAACGGCGTCGGTCCGTGGACGGCCGAACACGCCTGGCCACCGCCGGAGGACAACCGGCTCGACCCGGCACTGCTGGCCGAAGGCGACCGCCGCAATGTCGTCGATGCCTACCGCTACTGGTCCAGGGAAGCGATCGTGGCCGATATCGACCGCCGCCGCCACCCTTTCCACATCGCCATCGAGAACTTCGGCCACGACGCCAATATCGGCACCGTGGTGCGCACCGCGAACGCGTTCGCCGCGGGCGCGGTACATATCGTCGGACGCCGCCGCTGGAACCGGCGCGGCGCCATGGTCACCGACCGCTATCAGCACATCACGCATCATCCGGATATCGAGGCACTGCTCGAATTCGCCCGGTCCGAGGACCTGAGCGTGGTCGCCGTGGACAACGTCCCGGGTTCGGTCCCCCTGGAAACCGTTCGGCTGCCGCGGCGTTGCCTGCTGCTGTTCGGGCAGGAGGGGCCCGGTGTCACCGAAAGCGCCCGCGACGCAGCGGTGCTCACCGTATCCATCGCCCAGTTCGGTTCCACCCGCAGTATCAACGCCGGGGTGGCGGCGGGTATCGCCATGCACACCTGGATCCGTCAACACGCGGACCTCACCACCGCCTGGTGAATCCGCCGGGCGCGGGTGAACCGTCCGCACGATATGCCGCGCCGGCCGCCGGTAATTCGACGACCATCGAGCACATGCCATGCCATGAGCACCCTCAGGGGAATCCACACACAAACCCGCAACCTCTCGAACATCCGCAGTCACGTGGCGGCCTACACAGGGCTTGCCTAAGTGCCGCACCCACCTCCCCTCTACTCCGAATGGTCCACATCCGCAGGTGGGGCCCGCCCCGGTTCTGGAGCGACAGAGCGAAGGAGCGCAGCGACTGAGCGCCGGAGTGAAGAACCGGGGTTGATAGGGCCCCACCCCGC
>NZ_JBSGIP010000077.1:0-17249 GCF_053605105.1 Nocardia sp. NPDC003963 | reverse complement strand
GTCGACGTTCGATGTGTCGGTGTGGGAGTTCTTCTGGCCGTTGCAGGTGGGTGCGCGTCTGGTGGTGGCGAAGCCGGATGGTCATCGGGATCCGGCGTATCTGGCGGAAGTGATCGATGCCGAGCGGGTTTCGGTGGCGCATTTCGTGCCGTCGATGCTGACGGTGTTCGTGGCCGCCCTGCCCGGCGAAGCGGGTGCGTCGGCGTGCGCATCGTTGCGCCTGGTGTTCTCCTCCGGTGAGGCGTTGCCGGGCCGGCCCGCGCAGCGGTTGCGCGAGCTGACCGGGACGGCTGTGCACAACCTGTACGGTCCGACCGAGGCCGCGGTCGATGTCACCTTCCACGAGGTGACCGACGCCGATACCACGGTGGTGCCGATCGGTGTGCCGGTCTTCAACACGCAGGTGTACGTACTCGACGACCGGTTGCGGCCGGTGCCGGTGGGTGTGGCCGGTGAGCTGTATCTCGCGGGTGTGCAGCTGGCGCGTGGCTATGTCGCGCGGCCTGACCTTTCCGCGGATCGCTTCGTGGCGAACCCGTTCGGTGCGGCCGAGCGGATGTACCGCACCGGTGATGTCGTGCGCTGGACCGCCGCCGGCGAACTCGAATACATGGGTCGCTCGGACTTCCAGGTGAAGCTGCGCGGGCTGCGGATCGAACTCGGTGAGATCGAAACGGCGTTGACCGATATCGACGAGGTAGGCCAGGCCGTGGTGGTGCTGCGTGGCGACGCGCGCACCGGTGACCAGCTCGTCGGCTATCTGGTACCCGCGGCGGGAGCGCCGCTCGATATCGAGGATGTGCGGGAAGATCTGTCCGCGCGCCTGCCGTCCTATATGGTGCCCGCCGCCTTCGTACTGCTCGACGAGCTGCCGCTGAGCGCCAGCGGCAAACTCGACCGCCGGGCGCTGCCGGCCCCGGTGTTCGAGGCCCAGGTCTTCCGGGCGCCCTCGACCCCGGTCGAGGAGATCGTGGCGGCGACGTTCGCCGAGGTCCTCGGGGTGGAGCGGGTCGGCGTCGACGACGATTTCTTCGCGCTGGGCGGTAACTCGCTGAGCGCGACCCGGGTGGCGGCGCGGTTGTCGGCGGCGCTGGACACCGATCTCGCCGTACGGGAACTGTTCGAGGCCTCGACGGTGGCCGCGCTGGCGGCCCGTGCCGAAACGCATTCCGGTGCGGCCGGCCGGGTCCCGCTGGTACCGCAGCCGCGGCCGACGCAGACCCTGCCCTCGGGGGAGGTCGTGGAGCGGGCGCCGCTGTCACTGGCCCAGCAGCGCATGTGGTTCCTGAACCGGTTCGATCCGGAATCGGCCGCCGACAATCTGCCGATCGCGGTGCGGTTGTCGGGTCTGCTGGACCGGCAGGCCCTGCAGATCGCGATCGCCGATGTGCTGGCGCGGCACGAATCGCTGCGGACGTACTACCCCGAGGTGGACGGGACACCGTTCCAGCAGGTGGTACCGACCTCGGCGGTGATCCCCGATCTGACCCCGGTCGACGTTTCGGAAACCGAGCTGCTCGTCCGGGTGGCCGAATTCGTCTCGGCCGGATTCGATGTCACCGCGGGTGTGCCGTTCCGGGTCCGGTTGTTCGAGGTGGACCCGACCGAGCATGTGCTGGTGCTCGTCGTGCACCACATCTCGTCGGACGGTTTCTCGATGGGTCCGCTGACCCGCGATGTGATCACCGCCTACGGTGCCCGGATCGACGGCGGCGAGCCGGGTTGGCTTCCGCTCGAGGTGCAGTACGCGGACTACGCGCTGTGGCAGCGGCAGGTACTGGGTTCGGAGGACGACCCGGATTCGGTGATCGCCTCGCAGCTCGCGTACTGGTCGACGGACCTGGCGGGTATTCCGGAACAGCTGGATCTGCCGGCCGACCGGCCGCGGCCCGCCGTGGCCTCCGGCCGGGGCGCCGCGCTCACCTTCGAGATCGACGATGCGGTGCACGCCGAACTGGTCGAACTGGCGCGCCGCCGCGGCGTGACCTTCTTCATGGTCGTACATGCCGCGTTCGCGGTGCTGCTGTCGCGGCTGTCGGGCGAATCCGACATCGTCGTCGGCACACCGGTCGCCGGGCGCGGTGAACGTGCGCTCGACGATGTGATCGGTATGTTCGTCAACACCTTGGCGCTGCGTACCCCGATCGACTCCGGGGCCGGTTTCGCCGAACTGCTCGAGACCGTGCGCGGTAACGATGTGGCCGCGTTCGGGCATGCGGATGTGCCGTTCGAGCGGCTGGTGGAGGTGCTGAATCCGGCGCGGTCGACCGCGCGGCATCCGCTCTTCCAGGTGATGCTGTCGTTGCAGAACAACAACCCGCAGGTGAGCGGCGAGCTGCCCGGGTTGGCGATCAGCGGTATCGAATCACCCATCGAGACCGCGAAATTCGATCTGCAGCTGGAACTGGCCGAACGGATCGGCCCGGCCGGCGCGGCGGCGAATATCGCCCGCGGCGTCACCGCCAAGTTCATCTACGCGACGGATCTGTTCGACGCGGCCACGGTGGCCGGTTTCGCCGATCGGTTCACCCGGCTGCTGGCCGCGGTCGTGGCCGATCCGTCGGCACCGGTCGGGGATCTGGAGATCCTGGCGCCGGCCGAGCGGGCGCGCGTCCTCACCGACTGGAACGCCACCGGGCAACCGGTATCCGCGGCGGTCCTGCTCGACGGATTCGCGCACGCGGTCGCCGAGTACCCGGACCGGGTCGCGGTGAGTTCCGGCGGTACCGAGATCACGTACGCGGAGCTGGACGGCCGGGTCAACCGTCTGGCCAGGCATCTGATCGCGCAGGGCGTGGGCCCGGAGTCGCTGGTCGGGTTGCTGGTGTCGCGGTCGGTGGACCTGGTGGTCGCCATGTACGCCGTCGCCGCCGCGGGTGGGGCCTATGTGCCCCTGGATCCGGCGCATCCGGCCGAACGGATCCGGCACATCCTGGATACCGCGGCACCGGTGTGTGTACTCACGACGACAGCTGATCTGACCACGACCGGCGATGCCGATTCGCTCGGCGGGGACACCCGGATGCTCGCGCTGGACACCCTGGATATCAGCGGATACGCCGATACGCCGGTCACCGACGCCGACCGGGTCGCGCCGCTGCGTCCGGAGAACACGGCGTATGTGATCTTCACCTCGGGGTCCACGGGCCGGCCGAAGGGTGTCGGAGTATCGCACGGGTCGGTCGCCAACCAGATCGCCTGGATCGTGCGCGAATACGAGATCGATCGTGACGATGTGGTGCTGTTCAAGACCCCGGCGACCTTCGACGTCTCGGTATGGGAGTTGTTCGCGCCGTTGACGGTCGGCGCGCGCATGGTGGTCGCCGAACCGGACGGCCATCGTGATCCGCAGTACCTCGCGGCGGTGATCGCCGAACAGGGTGTGACGGCGACCTCGTTCGTACCGTCGATGCTGTCGGTGTTCGCCGAGAGCGCGGCCGCCTTCCCGGGCGTCTGGTCGTCGCTGCGGATACTGTTGGTGGCCGGTGAGGCCTTCACCGGTGACGTGGTCGCGGCGGTGCGCCGGGTCAGCGAGGTGGCGTTGCACAACCTCTACGGTCCGACCGAGTTCACCGTGCACGCCACGCACGCCGCGGTCGCCGAGAACGTATCCGGTGCGGTACCCATCGGCGGTCCGGTGTGGAACGCGCAGACCTACGTGCTGGATTCGCGGCTGCGGCCGGTACCGGTGGGTGTCACCGGTGAGCTCTACCTGGCCGGTGCGCAGCTGGCGCGCGGTTATGTGGGCCGGCCGGATCTGAGCGCGGACCGGTTCGTGGCGAACCCGTTCGGCACCGGTGAACGTATGTACCGCACCGGTGACGTCGTGCGGTGGACCGCGACCGGCGAGCTGGTCTATGTGGGCCGCTCCGACTTCCAGGTGAAGGTGCGTGGTCAGCGCATCGAACTGGGTGAGATCGAGGCGGCGCTCACCGAGCACGACACGGTGGCGCGCGCGGTGGTCGTCGCGAAGACCGATCCCAATACCGGTGACCGGCTCGTCGGCTACGTGGTGCCCGCCCAGGGCGCCGCGGTCGACACCGAGGAGTTGCGTACCCGGTTGACCGACCGGTTGCCGGCCTACATGGTCCCGGCGGCGTTCATGGTGCTCGACGAGTTGCCGCTGAACGCGTCCGGCAAGCTGGATCGCAAGGCGTTGCCGGAGCCGGTGTTCGAGGCCCGGGAATTCCGGGCGCCCTCGACCCCGATCGAGGAGATCGTGGCCGGGGTCTTCGCCGATGTGCTCGAGATCGACCGGGTCGGCGCGGCCGACGATTTCTTCGCCCTGGGCGGTAACTCGCTGATGGCGACCCAGGTCGCCGCCCGCCTCGGTGCGGCGCTGGACACCACGGTCGCGGTGCGGGCGTTGTTCGAGGCATCCACGGTTTCCGCCCTCGCGGTACGGGTCGAACAGCATGCCGGAACCGGTGGCCGCCGGGCCCTCGAGGTCGGGCCGCGGCCGGAGCGGCTCCCGTTGTCGCTGGCCCAGCAGCGGATGTGGCTGATCAACCAGTTCGATCCGAGTTCGGCCGCCTACAACATTCCGCTGGCGATCCGCCTGTCCGGAGCGCTCGATATCGCGGCCATGCGCGCGGCGGTCTCGGATGTGCTGGACCGGCACGAATCGCTGCGCACCCGGTACCCCGCGGATGCCGACGGACTCCCGTACCAGGAGATCCTGCCGGTCGCGGAGGTACTGCGCGGCGGACTGATCACCGCCTCGGCCACGGATCCGCTCACCCGGATCGGCGAGTTGATGTCGGCCGGCTTCGATGTCACGCAGCAGGTTCCGGTGCGGGCGTTGCTGCTCGAAACCGGACCCGACGAGCATGTGCTCGCCTTCGTCGCGCACCATATCGCGGCCGACGGTGCCTCCATGGCGCCGATGGCACGGGATCTGGTGACCGCCTATCTCGCCCGGGTGGGCGGCGACGCACCGGGCTGGTCGCCGCTGCCGGTGCAGTACGCGGACTTCGCGCTCTGGCAGCGCGCGGTGGTCGGGGACGAGAACGACGCGAACTCGGTGGCCGCCGGTCAGCTGGCGTACTGGCAGAAGCAGCTCGACGGTGTCGCCGGCGATGTCGAACTGCCGCTGGACCGGCCGCGCCCGGCGCTGCCGTCGCTGCGCGGTGGGCTGACGAGCTTCGCGGTGGACGCCGGGGTACACCGGTTGCTGGACGAGTCCGCGCGGGCCCGCGGCGTGACCCTGTTCATGGTGATGCACGCGGCGGTGGCGGTGCTGCTGTCCCGGCTCACCAATACCGGTGACATCGTGGTCGGCACGCCGATCGCCGGACGCGGTGAGCAGGAGCTCGACGATCTGGTCGGTATGTTCGTCAACACCCTGGCGCTGCGCACCCGGGTGGAGCCGACCATGACCTTCGCCGATCTACTGGAGCAGGCCCGGGAAACGGATCTGTCGGCCTTCGCCAATGCCGATATCCCGTTCGAACGGGTGGTGGAATCGGTGCTGCCGGGCCGGGCCACCGCGCACAACCCGCTGCTGAGTGTGGTGCTGGCCTTCCAGAACACCGAGCAGCCCACCCTGGACCTGCCCGGGTTGTCCGTGCAGGCACTGGGTGAGCAGGCGCTGGCGGCCAAGTTCGATCTGCAGATCGGTATCGATCCGCAGCGCGACGCCGACGGCGGTTTCGGGGAACTGTGGTCGGTGTTCGGCTACGCCACCGATCTGTTCGACGAAGCGACCGTGCAGTCCTTCGGCCGCCGGTTCGAACGGATCCTGGCCGCGGTGGCCGCCGATCCGCAGATCCGGGTGGGCGATATCGATATCCTCGATACCGCCGAACGCGACCGGATGGCCGCTCCGGCCCAGCAGGCGGCACCGGCCGCCACCACCGGTACCGCGCTGCCGCAGACGCTGCGCGCCTCGGTGGAGGACGACCCGGAGGCACCCGCGGTGGTGTGGGGTGAGAACGAGATCACCTATCAGGAGCTGGACGCGCGTTCGTCGCGGTTGGCCAGGGTGCTGATCGCGCGTGGCTATGGGCCGGGTACCGGTGTGGTGACGCGGCTGGACCGTGGGGTCGACGCGGCGGTCACCACCTGGGCGGTGCTCAAGGCGGGTGCGGCGCTGGTACCGGCCGCCGCGGTGGACGCCGCCGCGGACGCGGGCCTGACGGTCGCGGCCGGGATCGCGGCGGGTGCGCCGCCGGAGGTAGCCGAACTCGCCTGGCTGGTGCTCGACGATCCGGAGATCGTGGCGGAGCTCGCGGCACAGTCGTCCCGTCCGGTGACCTACGCCGACCGGGTGCGGCCGCTACAGGGCGGCGATCCGGCGAGCGTCACCGCCGGTGGTCGTATCCTCTCCTACGACGAGCTGGCCGGGGTGGTGGCCGAGGTGCACTCCGCGACCGAGCTGACCTACGAATCCCGTACCTTCCGGTACGGCCGCGCCGACGGCCCGGCCGCGGTGGTGGAGATCGTGGCGGCCGGCGCGGTGGGCGCGGCGGTGGTACTGGTCACCGATGTGACCGGTGCGGCGCTCGGCGACGAATGGGTCACACACCTGTGGATCGACCGGGCAGGTCTGGACGTACTGGATCCCGGCGCCCTGGAGGACCTGTCGGCGCTGGTCCTGGAAGAGAAGGGACGGCCGGACGGGCAGTGGGCCGAGGTCGAGCAGATGCTCGAGCTGAGTGCGCTGCTGGACTGAGCGGTCCGGGACCGGCACAGTGGTTCCCCTCGCCCGGCGCCCGGTGGCGCCGGGCGAAGGCCCGTGTCCCCGGGTGATGGCATCCTCGGTCGTAACGGTCGGGCCTTCCCGGCCCATGTAATGATGGACGACGGCGAGTCCGGCGGCGATCGATCGCGTCCTGTGCGAGGTACCGCCCAGCAGGTCGTAGCGGTGCGCCGGCGGCGGGTGCACCGCAGTCGTAAGCGAACGAGGCAGGCAAGGCAGGTTGATGGGTTCGGTTGTCGGTGAGCAGTGTGACCACCACCAGGAAGTGATGCAGGCATGACCCGAACGGCGCGCACACGACCCACCCGGACCCGGCGGCCGCGGGGGACCACCCTGCCCCAGCTCATGGCGACGGCGGTCGAGACCAACCCGTCGGGTATCGCGGTCAGTTACGCGGACGCCACCGGTAATCTGGGCCGGCTCACCTACGCCGAACTCGACGAACGTTCCAATCGGCTGGCCCGGCTGCTCATCGCCCGCGGTATCGGCCCCGAGGACCTGGTGGCGATCGGGATCACCCGCTCGATCGACTCGGTGGTCGCGATCTGGGCGGTGGCCAAGACCGGTGCGGGCTATGTCCCGGTCGATCCGACCTATCCGGTGGACCGTGTCGCGCATATGGTCACCGATTCCGGTGCCGTACTCGGCCTGACCGTCGCGGAATCGGCCGCCGGACTGCCCGATCAGGTGGAATGGCTGTCCATCGACAGCGCCGATACCGCCGCCGATCTCGAACAGCATCCGGCCGAACCGGTCTCCTTCGACGAGCGGGTGCGCCCGCTGCGCACCGAGCATCCGGCCTATGTCATCTACACCTCGGGTTCGACCGGTACGCCCAAGGGCGTCGTGGTCACCCAGGCCGGGCTCGCGGGTTTCTGTGCCGAGCAGCGCGAACGGTACCGAGTCGATACGACCGCTCGCACCCTGCACTTCGCCTCGCCGTCCTTCGACGCCTCGGTCCTGGAACTGCTGCTGGCGATCGGCGGCGCCGCGACCATGGTGGTGGTGTCGCCCACCGTGTACGGCGGCGACGAACTGGCTGGACTGTTGCGCAGCGAAGGGGTGACCCACGCCTTCGTCACCCCGGCCGCGCTGGCCTCCATCGATCCGGCGGGCCTGGACGATCTGCGGGTCGTGATCACCGGTGGTGAAGCGTGCCCGCCGGATCTGGTGCGGCGCTGGGCCGTTACGTCGGCGGACGGTGACTCGCGCGAGTTCTTCAACGCCTACGGCCCGACCGAGGCGACCGTCGCGGTCAATATCAGCGATCCGATGCGACCGGACGCGCCGGTCGGGATCGGTGCCCCGATCCGCGGTGTGACCGAATACGTCCTGGACGAGCGGCTCACCCCGCTGCCCACCGGGGTGACCGGCGAACTCTATGTCAGTGGTGCCCAATTGGCGCGCGGCTACCGCAACCTGCCGGGGACGACCGCGCAACGTTTCGTGGCCCATCCGTTCATCGATGACGGTGCCCGGCTCTACCGCACCGGCGATCTGGTGCGGTGGACGGCCGACGGCTCGCTGGAATACCTGGGCCGTAACGATTTCCAGGTCAAGATCCGTGGTTTCCGCATCGAACTCGGCGAGATCGACGCGGTACTGGGCAGCCACGAGTCGGTGGATTTCGCGGTGACGGTCGGCTACGAGCCATCCAGCGGCGCCACCGTATTGGCCGCCTACGTCCACCCGGCCGACGGCGCCTACGTCGATACCGACGAACTGCTCACCCTGGCCGCGAATCGGCTTCCCGCGTACATGGTTCCGGCGAGTGTCACCGTGCTGGAGACGATCCCGCTGACCCCCGGCGGCAAGGTCGATCGCAAGGCGCTGCCGGAACCGCAGCTGCGCACCAAGGAGTACCGGGCGCCGGAAACCCCGCTGGAGAAGCAGGTCGCGGCGGTATTCGCCGATCTGCTCGGTCCCGCGGATCCGGTCGGCGCGGACGACGATTTCTTCGAGCTCGGCGGTAACTCGCTGATCGCCGCCCAGGTGGCGGGCCGGTTGGGTGCGACCGTCGACGCCCGGATCCCGGCCCGGGTGCTGTTCGAGGCTTCCACCGTGGCCGAGTTCGCCGCGAAGCTCGGTGAACTCAGCGGATCCGGTGGCCGGGCGCCGCTGATCGCGCGCCCGCGTCCGGAGCAGGTGCCGCTATCGCTCGCGCAACAGCGGATGTGGTTCCTGAACCGGTTCGACGGAGCGTCGGCGGCGTATCACATTCCGCTGGCGATCCGGTTGTCCGGTGCGCTGGATGTGGAAGCGCTGCGCGCGGCGGTCGGGGATCTGGTGGCGCGGCACGAGGTGCTGCGGACGGTGTACCCGGAGACCGAATCCGGTCCGGTACAGGTGGTGTTGCCGGTCGGGGAGGCCGCGCCGGCGCTGCAGGTGCGTTCGGTGGCCGCCGGGGACGTGGTCGCCGTCGTCTCGGAATTGGTGTCGACCGGTTTCGATGTGACGGCCGAGGTGCCGTTGCGGGTCGCGTTGCTGCGACTGACGGACGCCACGGACGAATACGTGCTCGCCATGGTGGTACACCACATCTCCGGTGACGGTGCGTCGGTGAGCCCGCTGACCCGGGATCTGATGACCGCCTACGCCGCACGGGCCGCCGGTTCGGCGCCGGGGTGGGAACCACTGCCCGTGCAGTACGCCGACTACAGCATCTGGCAGCGCGAACTGCTCGGTGACGAGAACGATCCGGATTCGCTGGCCGCCGAGCAGATCGGGTACTGGCAAGCGGCGCTGGAGGAGTTGCCGGACCAACTGGATCTGCCCGCGGACCGGCCGCGTCCCGCGGTGCAATCGGTGGCGGGTGGCCGGGTGGATGTGCGGATCGACGCCGACATCCACGCCGGACTGTTGCGGATCGGCCAGCAGCACAACGCGACCCTGTTCATGGTCGTGCATTCCGCGCTGGCGGTACTGCTGTCGCGTCTGTCCGGCACCGACGATATCGCGGTGGGCAGCCCGGTCGCCGGACGTGGTGAACAGGCGCTCGACGATCTGGTCGGTATGTTCGTCAACACCCTGGTGCTGCGCACCCTGGTGGACCGGGGTGAATCGTTCGCCGATCTGCTGTCCCGGCAGCGCGAGGTCGATATCGCGGCGTTCGCGTACGCCGATGTGCCGTTCGAACGCCTGGTGGAGGTGCTCAACCCGGTCCGTTCGACCGCGCGG
The DNA here is from genome assembly GCF_053605105.1 of Nocardia sp. NPDC003963. Taxonomy (NCBI): domain Bacteria; kingdom Bacillati; phylum Actinomycetota; class Actinomycetes; order Mycobacteriales; family Nocardiaceae; genus Nocardia; species Nocardia sp. NPDC003963. Next base: position 7,372 of record NZ_JBSGIP010000077.1, on the reverse strand, counting down.
CATCCGCTGTTCCAGGTGGGTTTCTCGTTCCAGAACTTGGCGCAGTCGAGCCTGGAACTGCCCGGACTGACGGTGTCGGGGGTGGACTTCGAGGTCGAGGTCTCGCAGTTCGATCTGCACCTGATCGTGGGCGACAACTACGACGAGGCGGGCGCGCCGCAGGGCGTCGCGGGGCATATCACCTATGCCACCGCGCTGTTCGATCACGCGACGGTGCAGGGATTCGCCGACCGGTTGACCCGGTTGCTCGGTGCGCTGGTGGCCGATCCCGCGGTACCGGTCGGGGATGTCGAGGTCCTGGACCCGGCGGAACGGACCGCGATCGTCGCCCAGCGGAATGCCACCGGACACCGGCTGGATTCGGGGGCGACCCTGGTGTCGCTCTTGGACGCGACGGTTGCGGCGGGTCCGGATGCGGTCGCGTTGGTGGCTGCCGATGGTTCGCCGGTCACCTATGCGGAGTTGGGTGCGCGGGTCAACCGGCTGGCCCGGTATCTGATCGAGCGCGGTGTGGGGCCGCAGGATCGGGTCGTGCTGGGGCTGCGGCGGTCGGTGGATCTGGTGGTCGCGATGTACGCGGTCGCCACGGCCGGCGGTGTGTACGTACCGGTGGACCCGGACCAGGCCGCCGACCGCACCGGCTACATCGTGGAAACCGCGGCGCCGGTATGTGTACTGACCACCGGCGATACCGTGATCGGCGCCGAGTCCGGTGTGGCTGCCGCGTCGGTGGTGGCGCTGGATGCTCTCGATCTCGGTGGTTACGACGTCGCGCCGGTGCGTGATGTGGAGCGGGTGGGACCGTTGCGGGCGGCGGATACGGCGTATGTGATCTTCACGTCGGGTTCGACGGGTCGTCCGAAGGGTGTGGCGGTTCCGCATTCGGCGATCGTGAACCAGCTGCGGTACATCACTGCCGAGTTCGGGCTGGATTCCTCGGATGCGGTGTTGCTGAAGACCGCGGCGACGTTCGACCTGTCGGTGTGGGAGTTCTGGCTCGCGGCTGTTTCCGGGGGCCGGACGGTGATCGCGGAGGCCGAGGGTCATCGGGACCCGGCTTATTTGAACGAGTTGATGGCGCGCGAGCGGGTGACGACGTTGACGGTGGTGCCGTCGATGCTGGATGCCCTGGTGAATACCGGTTCGGGTGTGCCGGAGTCGTTGCGGCGGGTGCTGGCGATCGGTGAAGCCCTGCCGGCGGCGACGGCGCAGAAGATGCTGGCGGAGTTCCCGGCCATCGAACTGTTCAATTTGTATGGTCCGACCGAGGCGGCGGTGTCGATTACGACGCATCGGGTGACCGGGTCTGATCGGGTGTCGGTGCCGATCGGTGTGCCGCAGTGGAATTCGCGCGTCTACGTCCTGGACGCCAGGTTGCGGCCGGTACCGGACGGTGTCGCGGGTGAGTTGTATCTGGCGGGCGATCAGCTGGCGGTCGGATACTTCGGCCGGGCGGATCTGACAGCGGATCGGTTCGTCGCCGATCCGTTCGCCGTCGGCTCCACGGCCGGTGCCGGGGGGCGGATGTACCGCACCGGTGACGTGGTCCGGTGGACCGCGGCCGGTGAACTGGAATATGTGGGCCGGTCCGATTTCCAGGTGAAGGTCCGTGGTTTCCGGATCGAGCTGGGCGAGATCGAGGCGGCATTGCTGGCGCTGCCGGGGATCGCGCAGACCGCGGTGCTGGCGAAATCGGATCCGCGGACCGGGGACCGGCTGGTCGGCTACCTGGTACCCGAGGGTGACGCCGGTCTGGATATCGCGCATATCCGGTCCGAACTGGGGCAGCGGTTGCCGTCGTACATGGTGCCGTCGGTATTCGTGGAACTCGACGCGCTGCCGTTGAACGTCAACGGGAAGCTGGATCGTAAAGCCCTGCCGGAGCCGGAATTCGAAGCACAGGAATTCCGGGCGCCCACCACTCCGATCGAAGAGATCGTGGCGGGTGTGTTCGCCGAAGTCCTCGGTGCCGACCGCGTCGGCGCCGACGACGATTTCTTCGCCCTGGGCGGTAATTCCCTGGTCGCGACCCAGGTCGCGGCGCGACTGGGTAAGGCGCTGGACACCACGGTGCCGGTGCGGGCGCTGTTCGAGGCGTCCACGGTCGCGGGTCTGGCCGTGCGGGTGGAGCAGCACGCCGGATCGGGTGGGCGTAAGGCGCTGGTGGCGCAGGCACGTCCGGACCGGGTGCCGTTGTCGCTGGCGCAGCAGCGGATGTGGTTCCTGAACCGGTTCGACCAGGAATCGCTGGCCTACAACATTCCACTGGCCATCCGGTTGTCGGGTGAGCTGGATGTCGAGGCGCTGCGGGCGGCGGTCGGGGATCTGGTGGCGCGGCACGAGGTACTGCGCACTGTGTATCCGGAGACCGAATCCGGTCCGGTGCAGGTGGTGTTGCCGGCCGGAGACGCGGCACCGCGACTGGAAGTGCGGTCGGTGGCCGCCGACGACGTGCTCTCGGCACTGTCGGAGCTGGTGTCGTCCGGTTTCGATGTGACAGCGGAGGTTCCGCTGCGGGTGGCGCTGTTCCGCGTGGACGATCCGGACGTCGCCGCCGGTGGATCCGCTACCTCCGGCGAATACGTCCTGGCGATGGTGATCCATCACATCGCCGGAGACGGTTCGTCGGCGGGACCGCTGACCCGCGATCTGATGACCGCCTACATCGCGCGGGCGGCCGGGGACGCGCCCGGGTGGGCTCCGCTGCCCGTGCAATACGCCGACTACAGCATCTGGCAGCGTGACCTGCTCGGCGACGAAGCCGATCCGGAATCGCTGGCCGCCCAGCAGGTCGGCTACTGGCAGTCGGCGCTGGCCGGGGTGCCCGATCAGCTCGATCTCCCGTCCGATCGCCCACGCCCGGCCGTGCAGTCGTTCATCGGCGGCCGGATCGAGATCGCGGTGGACCCCGAAACCCACGCCGGATTGCAGCGGGTGGCGCAGCAGCAGGGCGCCACGCTGTTCATGGTCGTGCATTCGGCTCTCGCCGTACTGCTCTCGCGACTGTCCGGTACCGACGACATCACCATCGGTACCCCGGTCGCCGGCCGCGGTGAAGCCGCCCTCGACGATCTCATCGGTATGTTCGTGAACACGCTGGTGTTCCGGACACAGCTGGACCGTGGCGAATCGTTCGCCGACCTCCTGCTCCGGCAGCGGGAAGCCGATATCGCGGCCTTCGCGCATGCGGATGTGCCGTTCGAGCGATTGGTCGAGGTACTCAACCCGGCCCGTTCGCAGTCGCGGCATCCGCTGTTCCAGGTGGGGCTCACCTTCCAGAACCTCGCGCAGTCGAGTCTGGAACTGCCCGGCCTGACCGTTTCCGGTGTCGATATCGATACCGAGACCTCCCAGTACGACCTGCACCTGATGCTCGGTGACCACTACGACGCCACCGGGACGCCGGCCGGCGTGGGCGGTTACCTGACCTACGCCACCGATATGTTCGACCACACCACGGTGCAAGGCTTCGCCGACCGTTTCGTCCGGTTGCTGGCCGGTGTGGTGGCGGATCCGGCGGCGCCGGTGGGTGATCTGGAGATCCTGGCCCCGGCCGAGCGTGCCCGGGTGCTGACGGAGTGGAACGCGACCGAGCATCCGGTGCCGGCGGGTCTGCTGCTGGACGGGTTCGCCCGGGCGGTGGCCGAGTACCCGGATCGGGTGGCGGTGGTCTTCGACGGTGCCGAGCTCACCTACGCGGAGCTGGACGCGCGGGTCAACCGGCTGGCCCGGTACCTGATCGCCCAGGGCGTGGGCGCGGAGGCCCTGGTCGGGTTGCTGGTCTCGCGATCGCTGGATTTCGTGGTCGGGATGTATGCCGTGATCGCGGCCGGTGGCGCGTACGTGCCGCTGGACCCGGCCCATCCGGCCGAACGGATCCGGCACATCCTCGATACCGCGGCACCCGTCTGCGTGCTGTCCACGACCCGGGATATCGCGGCCGTGGGTGACGGTGTGGCGGGAGCCGCCCCGGTGCTCGCCCTCGACGTCCTCGATACCGGCCTCTACGACGCGGCGCCGGTGACCGATGCCGATCGGGTCTCGCCGCTGCGATCGGGAAACGCCGCCTATGTGATCTTCACGTCCGGTTCGACCGGCCGTCCCAAGGGCGTCGCGGTCTCGCATGCGGCGGTGCGCAATCAGGTCGCGTGGATCGCGGGACAGTACGGGTTCGATCGTGACGATGTGGTGCTGTTCAAGACCCCGGCGACGTTCGACGTGTCGGTATGGGAGTTGTTCGCGCCGTTGACGGTCGGTGCGCGGATGATCGTCGCCGAGGCCGACGGTCATCGTGATCCGGCGTATCTGGCGTCGGTGATCGCCGAACAGGGCGTGACAGCGACCTCGTTCGTGCCGTCGATGCTGTCGGTATTCGCGGAGAGCGTGGTCGGTGACCCGGACGCACTGGCGTCGTTGCGATTGCTGTTCGTGGCCGGTGAGGCGTTCACCGGCGATGTCGTGGCAGCAGTGCGCCGGGTCAGCGAGGTGGCGCTGTACAACCTCTACGGCCCCACCGAGTTCACCGTGCACGCGACCCACGCCGCGGCCGCGGACAATACGACCGGTGCGGTGCCGATCGGTGCGCCGGTGTGGAACGCGCAGACCTATGTACTGGATTCGCGATTGCGTCCGGTACCGGTGGGCGTGACCGGTGAGCTGTATCTGTCGGGCGCGCAGGTGGCACGCGGGTACGCGGGCCGGCCGGACCTGAGCGCGGATCGCTTCGTGGCCGATCCGTTCGGTACCGGTGCGCGGATGTATCGCACCGGTGACGTCGTGCGCTGGAACTCCGCCGGTGAGCTGGTCTACGTCGGGCGTTCCGATTTCCAGGTGAAGGTACGCGGTCAGCGCATCGAGCTGGGCGAGATCGAGACGGCGCTGACCGATCACGAATCGGTGGCGCGCGCGGTGGTGACCGCCAAATCCGATCCGCGGATGGGTGACCGTCTGGTGGCGTACCTGGTGGCCGCCAGGGGAGAAGCGGTCGATACCGAGGTACTGCGGGCTCATCTCGCCGACCGGTTGCCCACCTACATGGTGCCCGCGGTCCTGATGGTGCTCGACGAGTTCCCACTGAACGCGTCCGGGAAACTGGACCGGAAAGCCCTGCCGGAGCCGGTGTTCGAAGCACAGGAATTCCGGGCGCCGTCGACCCCGATCGAGGAGATCGTGGCCGGCGTGTACGGCCAGGTCCTGGGAGTCGAACGGGTCGGCGCCGACGATGATTTCTTCACCCTCGGTGGTAACTCGCTGATCGCGACGCAGGTCGCCGCGCGGCTCGGTAAGGCACTCGACACCACGGTGCCGGTGCGCGCCCTGTTCGAGGCCTCCACGGTGGCCGGGCTGGCGGTGCGGGTCGAACAACAGGCCGGTGCCGGTGGGCGCGCGGCGCTGGTACCGCAGCCGCGTCCGACGCGGGTGACCGCGTCGGGTGAGGTCGTGGACGCGGTGCCGTTGTCGCTCGCGCAGCAGCGGATGTGGTTCCTCAACCGGTTCGACGGCGGCTCGGCGGCCTACAACATTCCACTGGCGATCCGGCTGTCCGGTGACCTGGACGTGGAAGCGCTGCGGGCGGCGGTATCGGATCTGGTGGCGCGGCACGAGGTGTTGCGGACGGTGTATCCGGAGACCGAATCCGGTCCGGTGCAGGTGGTGTTGCCGGTCGGGGACGCCGCGCCGCGTTTGCAGGTGCGTTCGGTGGCCGCCGGGGATGTCGTGGCGGCGGTCGCCGAATTGGCGTCGGCCGGTTTCGATGTGACGGCCGAGGTGCCGTTGCGGGTGGCGCTGCTGCGGGTGCGCGATACGGCCGAAATATCCGGTAGCGCAGGTGAATTCGTGCTGGCGATGGTGGTGCACCATATCGCGGCCGACGGCGCTTCGGTCGGCCCGCTGACCCGGGACGTGATGACCGCCTATGCCACCCGGTCGGCCGGAGAAATCCCGGGCTGGGCGCCGTTGCCGGTGCAGTACGCCGACTACAGCATCTGGCAGCGCGCACTACTCGGCGACGAATCCGATCCGGAATCGCTGGCCACGAAACAGGTCGGGTACTGGAAGTCGATGCTGGCCGGGGTGCCGGATCAGCTGGAGTTGCCCACCGATCGGCCGCGTCCGGCGGTGCAGTCCTTCGCGGGCGGCCGCGTCGCAGTGGTCGTCGGACCGGAAGTCCATGCCGGATTGCTGCGGCTCGCGCAGCAGCGGAACGCGACGCTGTTCATGGTGGTGCATTCCGCGCTGGCGGTACTGCTGTCGCGGTTGTCGGGCAGTGACGACATCACCGTGGGTACGCCCGTCGCGGGTCGTGGTGAGCAGGCGCTCGACGACCTGATCGGTATGTTCGTGAACACGCTGGTGTTCCGGACCGAGCTGGATCGTGGGGAGTCGTTCGCGGATCTGCTGGGGCGGCAGCGGGAGATCGATATCGCGGCGTTCGCGCACGCGGATGTGCCGTTCGAGCGGCTGGTGGAGGTGCTGAACCCGACGCGGTCCACGGCGCGGCATCCGCTTTTCCAGGTGGGCTTGACCTTCCAGAACCTGGCCCAGTCGGGTCTGGAACTGCCGGGTCTGACGGTATCGGGTGTGGATGTCGATACCGAGATCTCGCAGTTCGACCTGAATCTGGTGCTGGGTGATTCCTACGACGAAACCGGCGCCCCGCTGGGGACGGCCGGATATCTGACCTACGCCACCGCCCTGTTCGATCACGGCACGGTGCAGGGCTTCGCGGACCGGTTCGTGCGACTGCTCGCGGCGGTATCGGCGGATCCGTCGATACCGGTGGGCGATCTGGAAGTTCTCGCTCCCGCCGAGCGCACTCGGGTGCTGACCGAGTGGAATGCCACCGAGCACGCGGTGCCGGCGGGGTTGTTGCTGGACGGGTTCAATGCCGCCGCTGCGGCGCACCCCGAGCGAGTCGCGATCTCGTTCGAGGGGACGAGTCTGTCCTATGGCGAGTTCGCGGGTCGGGTGAATCAGTTGGCGCGGCACCTGATCGCGCAGGGTGTGGGCCCGGAGACTTTGGTCGGGTTGCTGGTGTCGCGGTCGGTGGATCTCGTGGTCGGGATGTATGCCGTCGTCGCGGCCGGTGGTGCGTATGTGCCGCTGGATCCGGCGCATCCGGCCGAGCGGATCGGCTACATCCTGGACACCGCTGAGCCGTTGTGTGTGCTGACTACGACTGCCGATGCTGGTGCGGTGCCCGAGGATTCGGCTGTGCCGGTGCTGGCGTTGGACACCCTGGATGTGTCGGGTTACGCCGACACAGTGGTGACCGATGCGGATCGGTTGTCGCCGGTGCGTGCGTCGAATACGGCGTATGTGATCTTCACATCCGGTTCGACGGGTCGTCCGAAGGGTGTGGCGGTTCCGCATT
>NZ_JBSGIP010000076.1:0-17428 GCF_053605105.1 Nocardia sp. NPDC003963 | reverse complement strand
GGCGTCGACGTCACCGCCGAAGCGGTGAAAGTTCTCGACCGGGTACTGCCCGGGATCGCCGCGGGAGCCGACGCGGCGGCGGGCGCGGCCTCGACGGCAGGCGCCGCGGTCCCGGCCTCGGCAGGCTGGTCTGCGGTTTTACGTTCTTTGGCAGCCTTCGCGCGGGTGCTGCGCTCCGCGGCGGCGGGTCTGCCGGCCTGATTTTCCTTGATGGCGGCGATGAGATCACCCTTGCGCATACCGGAGGTGCCCCGAATTCCGAGTTCCCCTGCCAGTGCGCGCAACTGCGGCAACAACATTCCAGTCAGCCCCGATCCGATGTCGGTGTTTTCGCTCATCTTCGAAGAAATCTGTCCGGAGTCACTTTCGCGGTTGCCCGAGGGTTCGGAGTCGGATGCCACCCCGGGTGTCGCGAGCAGGTCCGTATCTGTCACGGAGATCCTTTCCTTCCCTCGATGGCCGTGTGCTGTGTCGAGGGTTCGTTCCGTAGCCCGATCTCGCTGCCGGACTCGGATTTGTAGCCGTATCGCCTGCCCCTCCGGGACCGGGTGCTTCGCCACCGCTGAAAAAGGTGGAAGAGATCATTCCAGTTGAGCGGCTGCGCGGCACCCCCATGGCATGAGGGCTCGAGCCTGGAGCCTGCTGGAGCGATTGCCCTGATGAAGCACCGGCGTCTGATGCGCGCGATGTACGGACCTGCCCAGGATAGCGGGCGAGTACGACGGTCGGCAAGGCGGACGCGCCTGTCAGCTGATCTGGACGCCTTCGGAGAGCCCCGGCTCGACGACGCGGAGACCGTCCGCGGCGGCCCGTTCGCGCAATTCCTCAGGAAAAACACTGGTCACAAGGGCGAGCACGGTGGGTCCGGCGCCCGATACCGTCGCCGCGATCCCATGGCCCCGCAGGCGCTCGATCCAGGCGGTGGTGAGCGGCAGCGCCGGAGCGCGCTGAGTCTGGTGCAGCCGGTCCGCGGTGGCCGGGAGCAACAGGTCCGGGCGCTGGGTCAACGCGACCACCGACAGCGCGGCCCGGCTCACGTTGAACGCGGCGTCGCGGTGCGGGACCAGATCGGGTAGCAGACCGCGGGTCTGCGCCGTGGAAGATCGCTCCTCGGGAATCAGCACCACCGGACGCAGCGTCGGATGCGGGTCGAGGCGAACGGCCCGGTAGAGGCGCTGGGGCGCGGCGATATCGGTATCCGGGCCGGGCCCGGTCTCGGTCCAGGACACGACGATTCCGCCGAGCACACTGGCGGCCGCGTTATCCGGATGCCCTTCGAATTCGGCCGCGAGTTGCACCAGCCGATCCGAGTCGACGGCCAGGGCCGGATCGAACTGCGCGGCCAGCGCGCAGCCGGCGGCCAGACCGCCGACCGCGGCCGAGGCCGAGGAGCCCAAACCGCGCGAGTGCGGAATCGCGTTCCGGCACACCACGTCCAGGCCGTCGGCCCAGATCCCGGCGGCTTCCAGTCCGCGTTCGATCGCGCGGACCACCAGATGCTGTGGCCCCCAGGGCACCTCGTCGGCGCCTTCGCCCTCAACCTCGATGTTCAGCCCGGATTCGGTGCTGCGTACCTCGATCTCGTCGTAGATGCCCAGCGCCATCCCGAGCGAATCGAAACCGGGGCCCAGGTTCGCGGTGGACGCGGGCACCCGGACCGAAACGGTGAGACCGGCGGGCAGGGTCGGGGATACGAGCCGGCTTTCGCGGGTTTCCACTGTCAGGCCAGCTCGAGTCGGGCGGCCACGGCCACCGGGTCGACCGCGATCGCCTGCACCTCGGGCATACCGAGGAGCGCGGTATCAGGATCCTTGAGACCGTTTCCGGTAACCGTGCAGACCACGGTCTGCCCGGGTTCGAGCCAGCCCTCGCCGTGCGCGGCCAGCACACCGGCGACGCTCGCCGCCGACGCGGGCTCCACGAAAACGCCCTCCTCGGCCGCCACCAGCCGGTAGGCGTGCAGGATCTCCTCATCGGTGGCCGCGCGGAACGCGCCACCGGATTCCTCCTTGGCCGCCACGGCGCCGTTCCAGGAGGCGGGGGCGCCGATCCGGATAGCGGTCGCGATGGTCTCCGGATGACTGACCGGAGCCCCGTTGACCAGCGGCGCGGCCCCGGCGGCCTGGACGCCCAGCATGCGCGGCAACGAATCGGTCACGCCGTCGGCGCGGTATTCGCGGTAGCCCCGCCAGTAGGCGGTGATATTGCCGGCATTGCCCACCGGCAGCGCGTGCACATCGGGTGCCCGGCCGAGCACATCGCAGATCTCGAAGGACGCGGTCTTCTGTCCCTCGATCCGGGCCGGATTGACCGAGTTCACCAGACCGATGGAGGGGAAGTCCGAGGTGACCTTACGGGCCAGTTCCAGACAGTCGTCGAAATTGCCCTCGACCTGGATGACCTTGGCGCCGAGCATCACGGCCTGGGCGAGCTTGCCCATCGCGATCTTGCCCTGCGGGATGAGTACCGCGCAGGTCATCCCCGCACGAGTCGCGTACGCGGCGGCCGAGGCCGAGGTGTTACCGGTGGAGGCGCACAGCACCGCCTGCTGACCCCGGTACTTGGCATCGGTCATGGCCATGGTCATACCGCGGTCCTTGAACGAACCCGTCGGGTTGGCGCCTTCGACCTTGAGGTAGACCTCGCAGCCGGTGAGCTGCGACAGATACGGCGCGGGGACCAGCGGGGTCCCGCCTTCGAACAGGGTGACCGGTTCCCAATCGGCGGCACCCGCGAGCCGGTCGCGGTAGGCCGCGATGAGCCCGGGCCAGCGGGAGTGCACGCCGGCCTGCGGGGCGACGCCGGTGGTGGCTCCGCCCGTCGCCCGGCCCTCGCCCCGCACGGAATCGCTGCGCGATGCTGTGGTCATTCCTCGGTGCCTTCCAATCTCAGGACGCTGGTGACAGATGTGACGGATTCCATATCCGACAGTGCGGCGACGGTCTCCGCGAGAGCCGCCTCGGTCGCGAGGTGGGTCACGACCACCAGTCGGGCCTTGTCGTCGTGACCTTCCTGCCGGACCGTCGAAATGCTCACTCCGTGCTTGGAGAATTCGCCCGCCACCCTCGCCAGCACACCGGGACGGTCCTCGACCTTGAGGTTCACGTGATAGCGGGTGGGTGTATCGCCGATCGGCGCGATCGGAAGCTCAGCATAGACCGATTCGCCGGGAGCGCGGCCCCCGAAGAATTTGTTGCGCGCGGCCATGACCAGGTCGCCCAGTACCGCCGACGCGGTCGGCGCACCGCCGGCGCCCTGCCCGTAGAACATGAGCCGACCGGCGTTCTCGGCTTCCACGACCACCGCGTTGAACGCTCCGGTCACCGCGGCCAGCGGGTGTTTGCGCGGGATGAGCGCCGGATAGACGCGTACCGAGACCCGTTCCTTACCGCCCTGTTCCGGTGTCGGCTCCCCCGATCCCGCCGGCACCCGCTCGCAGATGGCCAGCAGTTTGACGGTGCAGTCCAGCGCGGACGCGGTTTCCAGATCCTCCGAGGTGATCGCGGCGATGCCCTGCCGGTACACATCGGCGGCGGTGACCCGGGTGTGGAAGGCCAGCGAGGCCAGGATGGCGGCTTTCGCGGCGGCGTCGTAACCCTCGACATCGGCGGTCGGATCGGCTTCGGCGTAACCGAGGCGGGTCGCTTCGGCGAGGGTGTCGCCGTAATCGGCGCCGGTCTCGTCCATGGCCGAGAGGATGAAGTTGGTGGTGCCGTTGACGATGCCGACCACCCGGTTCACCCGGTCACCGGACAACGATTGGATCAGCGGGCGCACCACCGGGATGGCCCCGGCGACCGCGGCCTCGAAATACAGGTCGGCGCGGCTGCGTTCCGCGGCGGCGGCCAGTTCACCGGTGTAATCGGCCAGCAGCGCCTTGTTCGCGGTGACCACCGATTTCCCGGCGTTGAGCGCGGCCAGGATGAGCTTGCGGGCCGGATCGATACCGCCGATCACCTCGACGACGAGATCGACATCGGACCGGGACACCAGTTCCTCGGCATCGGTGGTGAGGAGTTCGGCGGGTAGGCCCCGGTCGCGATCGAGACTGCGCACCGCGACGCCGCGCAGGGTCAGCGGCGCGCCGACCCGCGACTGCAGGTCGTCGGCGTGATCGCGCAGGATCCGCACGACCTCACGGCCGACATTGCCCATTCCCAGTACCGCGATACCGATCGGACGGTCCGGACCCCATCGACCCGGTACCACTTCGGACCCCTCGGGCATGCTCTCCCCTTTCGTCGCGTCCATCAGACCTCCAAGCCGAGCAGGTCCTCGACCGTTTCCCGGCGCAGGATCAACCGGGCCGCGCCGTCGCGCACGGCGACGACGGCGGGGCGGGTCAGCATGTTGTACCGGCTCGACATGGAATAGCAGTAGGCACCCGTTCCGGCCACCGCGATCAGGTCCCCCGGGCCGGCATCGGCCGGCATCCAGGTGTCGCGGATGATGATATCGCCGCTCTCACAGTGCTTTCCGACCACACGGGCGACGACCGGCGCAGCCTCCGAACCCCGCGAGACCAGCTGGCAGTGGTAGTCGGCCTGGTAGAGCGCGGGGCGGATATTGTCGCTCATCCCGCCGTCCACGCTCACATAGCGGCGGCGCAGGCCACCGTCGAGCGAGACGTCCTTGACGGTGCCCACCTCGTACAGGGTCACGGTACCGGGGCCGGCGATGGCCCGGCCCGGTTCGACGGCGATCCGCGGGACGGGCAGACCGGCCATTTCGGCCTCCCGGGCGACCAGGACGCGGAGTTTCTCGGCGAACAGATCCAGCGGCGGCGGATTGTCGGAGGGTAGGTAGGAGATACCGAGACCGCCGCCCAGATCGAGCAGCGATATCTGCGCGGTGCGTTCGACCCCGAATTTGTCCACGGCTTCGCGCAGCAGTCCGAGCATCCGGTGCGCGGCGATTTCGAAACCGTCGATCTCGAAGATCTGCGATCCGATATGACTGTGCAAACCGACCAGCCGGAGATTATCGGCCTCGAATACCCGGGCCAGCGCTTCCATGGCGTCGCCGCCGGAAATGGAGAAACCGAATTTCTGGTCCTCGTGCGCGGTGGAGATGTATTCGTGGGTATGCGCCTCCACACCGACGGTGACGCGGACCAGGACGTCCTGCACCACGCCGGCGGCTCCGGCGACGGCCTCGAGCCGCTCGATCTCGATCAGCGAGTCGACCACCACATGCCCGACACCGGCCGTCACTGCGGCTTCCAGCTCGGCCACCGACTTGTTGTTGCCGTGCAGGGCGATACGTTCGGCGGGGAATCCCGCATGCAGCGCCACGGCCAGCTCCCCACCGGAGCACACATCCAGCGAGAGGCCCTCGTCGCGGATCCAGCGGGCGATCTCACCGCACAGAAAAGCCTTGGAGGCGTAATGAACTCGCGAATCCGATCCGAACGCGCGCACCATATCGCGGCACCGGGAGCGGAAATCGTCCTCGTCCACCACGAACAGCGGGGTGCCGAACTGCGCGGCGAGTTCGGTGACCGGCACCCCCGCCAGCCGGACCACCTCATCGGCGCCGCGGTCGGCGTTGCGCGGCCACACCTGCGCGGGCAGATCGATCAGCTGCCGCGGATCGGCCGGGCGTTCCGGCAGGTTCGGAGCGTGCGGTATCTCGGCGTGCCGGGGCCCGGCGGGATGGACACTCATCGGTCTTCCTTCCTCGTCCACTGCCGGAACAGTCGGTCGATACGATTTCGGGGCACGGTCACATGCGCTCCGGGGCGGTGACGCCGAGCAGGGCCAGGCCGTTGGCCAGCACCTGGCGGGTGGCGTTCACCAGCACCAGGCGGGCGGCATTGACCGGCGAGACGGGTTCGTCACCCAGCGGCAGCACCCGCAGGGCTTTGTTGGTCTGGAACGGGTGGTAGGCACCCGCCAGTTCCTCCAGGTAGCGGGCGATGCGATGCGGTTCCCGCAGGGTCGCCGCGCTCGCCACCACTCGGGGGAACTCACCGATGGTGCGGATGAGCGCGCCTTCGAACTCGGAGTCGAGGAGAGCGAAATCGGGTGTCACCGTGTCGTATTCGAATTCGGCGGCATTGCGCGCGATGGACGCGGCGCGGGCGTGGGCGTACTGCACGTAGTACACCGGGTTGACGCTGTCCTGTTTGGCCCACAGGTCGAGATCGATATCGATACTCGAGTTCACCGAGCTGCGCACCAGCGAGTAGCGGGCGGCATCGACACCGATCGCCTCGACGAGGTCGTCGAGCGTGACCACGGTGCCCGCGCGTTTGCTCATCCGCACCGCCACCCCGTCGCGCAGCAGGTTCACCATCTGGCCGATGAGTACCTCGACGCTGTCGGGATCGTCACCGAACGCGGCGGCCGCGGCTTTGAGCCGGCCGATATAGCCGTGATGGTCGGCGCCGAGCATATAGATGCACAGATCGAATCCACGCGACCGCTTATCCTGCAGATAGGCGATATCGCCGGCGATATAGGCGGCGTTTCCGTCGCTCTTGATGACGACCCGGTCCTGGTCGTCACCGTATTCGGAGCTGGCGATCCACCAGGCACCGTCCTTGGAATACAGATCACCGGAGTTCTTCAGGGTTTCCACGGCGCGTTCCACCGCGCCCGAGGCGAACAGCGAACTCTCGTTGAAATACACATCGAAATCGGTACCGAAGTCGTGCAGCGTGTTCTTGATATGCGCGAACATCAGCTCCACGCCCTCGGCGCGGAACAGTTCCAGCCGTTTCGCGGGTTCGAGTTCGGCCGCCCCCGGATGGGCGGCGACGATCCGGTCGGCGATCTCGCCGATATAGGTGCCCGCATACCCGTTCTCCGGAGTCGGCGCGCCGGTGGCGGCCGCGACCAGCGATTCGGCGAACCGGGTGATCTGCCCGCCGTGATCGTTGAAGTAGTACTCGCGGGTGACCTCGGCGCCCTGCGCGGCGAGGACCCGGCCCAGGGCATCGCCCACCGCCGCCCAGCGGGTCCCGCCCAGGTGCACCGGGCCGGTCGGGTTGGCGGAGACGAACTCCAGATTGATCTTGGTACCGGGCAGCGCCGTCCCGGTGCCGTAGGCCGCCCCGGCGGAGTGCACCTGATCGAGTACCGCCCCCTGCGCCGACGCGGCCACCCGGATATTGAGGAAGCCCGGCCCCGCGACCTCCGCGGCTGCCACCGCCTCGGTGCTGCTCAACGCCTCGGCGAGCCAACCGGCCAGATCGCGCGGGTTGGTGCCGGCCTTCTTCGCGACCTTCATCGCTACATTGGTGCTGTAGTCACCGTGCTCCGGATTCCGCGGACGCTCCACATCGACCGAGTCGGGCAGCACCGAGGCATCCAGTCCACGTTCGGCGAGGACCTTCGCCGCGGTGGCGTGAAGGAGATCTGCAAGGTCGGCTGGAGTCACGAGTCTCTATCCTATGGTCCGAGTGGGTGCACGCCGCGAGTGGGCACCGCAGCCAGGCGTACCTCCGCCGACGCTTCGGTCCTTCGCGGACGGCGGACGGGCGCTGCCCGGCTACACCTACTAGGCACTGTTCAACAACGTGGAAAGAGCTGGGACCGGTATGCCGAACAGGACGAGCGCCAAATCGGCGAAGGCCGTCAAGGCGGCGGGCAAAGTCGCGGGGGCCCGCGCGGGCGGCGGAAAGAACAGGGGAAAACCCCCGATCACGCAGCGAATCCCCTGGCTCACCGTCGGCGCGGTGGTGCTGCTGATCGGACTGGTCGCCGCGCTGGCGGTGAACCTGGTGCCCAAATACCAGGAGAAGGCGGCCCTGGAGAAATACACCCCGTCCGAACAGAAGCAGGATCCCTCCGATCAGATCGAGGGTGTGGTCAAGAAGGAGTACCCGGCCGGTCTGCACATCGACGGGACCCAGCGGGTGGCCTACGACCAGACTCCGCCGTTCGGCGGCCCGCACGACGCCTCGTGGGCCAACTGCATGGGCACCGTCTACGACAAGGCGCTGCGCGACGAGAACGCGGTGCACTCGCTGGAGCACGGCGCGGTGTGGATCACCTACAACCCGGACAAGGTCGATCAGTCCGGTATCGACACGCTGAAGAAGAAGGTCGAGGGTGAGCAGTACATGCTCATGTCGCCGCATCCCGGCCAGGAGGCACCTGTCTCGCTGCAGTCGTGGGGCCATCAGCTGACGCTGAACAGCGCCGACGACGAGCGTGTCGGCCAGTTCATCACCGCGCTGCGCCTGAACAACTTCGCCTACCCCGAGGTCGGCGCCGACTGCGCGACTGTCGCCTTCGACACCCAGAACCCGCCGCCCTACGACCCGAGCGCACCGGGCCCCGACGCGGTGCCGATGGACGGTGCCGGCCTGCAGCCCGACCAGGGTGAGCTCGGCGGGATGGGCACCCCCGGTGGCGGTCTGCCCGGTGGGCTGCCGGGCGGTCTGCCCGGTGGTATCCCGGCGATTCCGGGGATGCCCGGCACCCTGCCGGAACAGCAGCAGCAGGCACCCGGAGCCGGGCAGTAATGCCGGACCCGGACAGCTCCGCGGCCGAACCCCGGCCCGCATCCGGTCTGCGCGCCCAGCTGCGTGGTCAGCGCATTCCGCTGTTGATCATCGCCGCGATCGCGCTGCTCGTGGCCGGGTTCGGGGCGGGTGTGCTGCTGTCACCGGACGATTCCGCAGACAGCGCACCCGGCTCGGTCGATATCGGATTCGCGCAGGACATGTCGGCGCATCACACCCAGGCCGTGGAGATGTCCGGGATCGCCCTGCTCGGTTCCGCCGATCCGGCGGTCCAGCGGCTGGCCTACGACATCCTGACCACCCAGCAGAGCCAGATCGGCCGGATGCAGGGCTGGTTGCAGATGTGGGGCGCACCCGCCCGCGGTACGAACGGTTATATGGGCTGGATGCACGAGGAGCAGGGTTCGGACCAGCACGGCAGCCACGACCACGGCTCCGGAATGCACGACACCGGCGCGATGGCGGCGATGCCGGGGATGGCGAGCACCGAGGATATCCAGCGGCTACGCGACGCGCGCGGCGCCGACCTCGATGTGCTGTTCCTGCAGCTCATGCTGCGCCACCACGAGGGTGGGGTGCCGATGCTCGAATACGGTGCCGAACACGCCGAAACCGGTGAGATCCGCATTCTGTCCGGGCAGATGCTGGCCGCGCAGCAGGGTGAAGCGAAGCTCATCACGGATATGCTCACCGCCCGCGGCGGCCGGCCGCTTCCGATGAACTGATCCACCACCACACGTTTTGGCCGCATCGGCGGTGATGCGATACGCTGTGGTCCGCCCGATCGACCGGCTCCCGGTCGGACCGGGTGGATCCCCGCCCTCGTAGCTCAGGGGATAGAGCGTCTGCCTCCGGAGCAGAAGGCCGCAGGTTCGATTCCTGCCGAGGGCACGCATGAGGAAGGCCCCCGACCAGCTGGGTTCTGGTCGGGGGCCTTTCTCGTTCCTCGGTCCCGCCGGTGCGGATGACACGCATCCGCTCGAAGACTTCGCAACGGCTGTCGGAGAGGAGAGATCCGCACCGCTGGTCATGCGGGCCGGGCCGCCGCGGCTAATTGTTCGCGCGCTGGATCGATCGCCGGACGAGACCTCGGATACCGGGGAGCCCGATGGCGCGCAGCATGAGGTCCCCGGCCCAGACGTGCGCCCGGGTGGGTGGGGCGAACCGGCTGATCCCCTTGCGGGCCAATGCCTGTCGCTTGCGGACCTCCGGGCGCAGTGATTCTTCCCAGGCGTCGAGCGCCGCGGGGATATCGGCATCGTGCGCTTCGGCGGCGGCACCGAGACGGTCGGCGCCGTCGAGGGCGAGGGCCGCGCCGTAGCCCGCGAATACGGTCACACACCACGCCGCGTCGCCGAGGAGAACCACCCGGCCGCGGCTCCACCGGTCCATGACGATCTGGCCGACCGAATCGAAGTAGGCATCGGACGGGTCGACGGTGAGCTGCCGGAGAGCATCGGCTATGCCGCCACCGAGGTCACCGAACGCCCGGGTGAGCGCGGACGCGGCGCCACGCGCCGATTCGGCCGCCGAGTCCGGGCTGCGATAGGTGAAGAACGCCGAGGACCGGCCCGGGCCCAGATTCATCACGGCCGCGGTGCGCCGGGGGCCGAGGAACGTAGTACCGATGCCTTCGGGGACATGAGCGGGTGCGGCATCCAGCGGGAAAGCGCCCACCATGTGGTCAAGTTCCACCAGAAAGTCCGCTTCGGGGCCGAAAACGAGTTCACGGACCCGGGAGTGCACGCCGTCGGCACCGATGAGCAGGCCGGCCCGCAGCTGTGTGCCGTCGCTCAGGGCGATCTCGACCGCGTCGGATTCCTGGGTCACCGCCCGCACTGTGGTGCCGAACCGGATATCGGTATCGGCGGCGACCGCTTCGTACAGCGCGGACTCCAGATCGCCGCGGAACATGCTCAGCGCCCGGTTCCCGACAGCGGCCTGCGCGACAGCGGCGGGCACGGTGAACTTCTCCCGCCCGTCGGCGCGGACGAGTACCGAGGTGAAGAAGCCGATATCACGCGGGGTGAGAGCGGGTAACAGGCCGAGTCGCTCGGCGGCGTCGTAGCCCGGCCCGTGCAGGTTCAGCAGATAGCCGCTACTGCGCCGCGCGGGTGCCCGCTCGAGCACGACGACTTCCCAGCCGGCCCGGCGCATCCGCAGCGCCGCGGCCAGCCCGGCGATACCGGCCCCCACCACTACCGCCCGTCGCGCCCCGGGACCGCCGCGCTGCCGCACCGGGTACTCGTAATCGTCCACAACCGCTCCTGGAGATCTGCCACTCGTCCGATACCGTCAACTAATAGTTGACGATATCGCCACCGTCAACCTCGGGTTGACGAAAAGCGGGCCGGGAGTCGGCCGAACCTGATCGCCGGGCGGATACGACCTCCACTGCTTCGTCCACACGACTGCTGGTGTCGACCGGACTGCCGGGGCCCGTGACGGAATCCGGACCGGGCGGCCTCGCCACGAGCGCGATCGTGTCCTGTACCAAACGATTTCGGAATCCGGGCCCGCGCCGATCCCGGCCGGACGACAGATTCCCGACGCACCGGAATATCCGGACGCGCGAATCGGCCACCGGGACAGCCGATTCCCACTACCAGACCGCGCGACGGTCACGACCGCGGACCGAGCTCCCCGGCCACGATCGGCCCTGCTCGCCCACCATGTAAAGCACCGGCCTGGAAGCTCCCCGTCGCTGTTCGCGGCGTACCGGTCAGCGCGGGGTCAATCGGACCACCGGGTATTCGCGATCGGATTTGCGCTGGTACTTGGCGTAGCGCGGCTGGGCGGTCGTGATGTGCTGCCACGCCTGGGCGCGGGCATCACCGCCGAGCCGCTGGGGCGTCACGGGTACGGCGGCACGTCCGTGCAGTTCGACCGCGGCGTCGTCCGGGTTCGCGACCAGATTGGCGTACCAGTCCGGGTTGCGGTCGCCGCCGCCGGAGGCCACCACCAGCCAGGTGTCCGCGCCGTCGGCGAACCAGGTGATCGGAGTTTCGCGGGGCTGCCCGCTGCGGCGGCCCGTGGTGTGCAGGATCATCATGTCCATACCCAGGTATCTGCCGCCTTTCCGGCGGATCCGTGCGGTTGTGCGATCGTTCATCCTGCGCTGGAACCAGAGGGACAGTTTCCGCAGTGGTCCGTCCTCGGCTCCCTGTTCATGATTCCGTGCCATCTGCCTACCTCCAGTCGGTCGTCCGGATCGCGGTGCCCATCGGAACGCAGCACGGGCTACGTGGCCGGTGTAGACGCTAGACCTGGTTCTGTGGCAGGGGCTTCTCGATTCCTGATCGATTCGGACACGTGTCGTCCACGGTCACAGCCGCGCGGGGCGCAGTGCCGCCACCGCGGCGGCGATGTATTCGGTGGCCGACCGGCTCCGCATGATCGCGCGACCCGCGTCGGCCCGGGCGGCGCGCTCGGTGGGGAGCGAGAGGTAGTGCAGACAGGTGGGGACCAGGTTCTCGTAGTCGTCGAAGACGACCGCCGGGGCGAACCGGGACGACTCCTCGATATCGGCACAGTTTTCCGAGACGACGAAAATGCCGTTGGCCAGGAGATAGGAGACGCGGACTATTTCGAACACCCCGGCGTCGTAGTAGTGCGTATTGAGCACGATCTTCGCGCGGGCGTACAGCGCGTCACGCGCGGGACCGTACAGTCCGAAATGCGCCTGGGCCTCGATCCCGAGCCCGCGCATACGCTCGATCGGCGCCCGCCGGTGCTCGTTGAGCGATCCGACGAAGAGGACATCGATATCCCGCTGCGCGGCGGGTGGGATCCGCTCCAGGTCGGGCACATGACCGATGGGTACATGCCGGACGCCCTCGATACCCAGATCCCGGAGGGCGGCGATATTGCGGAGGCTGTAGTCCCACACCGTGTGGCGGCGGAAAAGCGCCAGTAGCTCGCCGGTGATCCACTTCGACTCCGGCGAGACCTGCTCCAGATCGAACAGAATCGCGTCGTCCGGGCGGCCACGGCCACGGGTCAATCCAATGAATTCGCCAGCCGCGCGTGCAGATCCAGCAGCTCCGGGATCTGGGCGGCGGGCCTGCGGCCGAGACCGCATTCGGTGGCGATACCGAATTCGGGGACGAAGCCGGCCGCGGCCTTGATCCGGCGCCGAGCGCCTTCGAAACCGTCGGAGGCGTGCACGAGACCCAGGTAGAGATCAGTTTCCGGAGCGGCCGCCAGGCCGGCGAGCGGGGCGAAATACGCGGCGTCGGTGCGGTCCTTGGGCACCGGTAGATGGATCCAGTTCAGCGGGCGGCCGAGCGCCACGGCCACCCCGGAGGCCACATCGACCAGTTTCGAGGTATCGGCCGGTTCGACGAAATGCCGATGACCGAAATCGCCGTAGCAGAGGTGATACCCCAGCTCCACCCCAGTGGGGACCGCATCACCGAGGCGGGCCAGCCGCGCGATCACCCCGCCCAGTCGGGCGGGATAGTCGTCACCGAACCAGCACGGGAAAACGCCCTCGAACAGTGCGAATTCGACGGCCGCGTCCCATTGGATCGCCAGATCCTCGTGTGGGATCGCCGAGGTGATCTGATCCAGCTCGGCCAGGATCGCGGCCTCGTAGCGGTTTTCCAGTTCTGTCTGGGGGCCGGCCACGAACGCGCCGACCACCGCGATCGGGGTCGGCAGACTGACCTGGAATCGGACGCCCGGCCGGACCAAGCCCTGTTCGCGGAGTTGTTCGAACACCCGCCAGGACTGCCGCGCCGCCTGCGCGTAACCCAGCGGACCGAAATCGATGGCTTCCGGATCGATACCGGGGGCCGGCCGCACCCGTTCGCCCGGTCCGTACTCCGGCGTCGGCGGCGCGGTGACCAGGCCGGGATGCGCCTGCAGCCGGGGCAGTTGCCACACCACCCAGTTGTCACGTTCGCCGGTCTCACCGTCGGGGATGCGGGTGATATGCCCACCCAGCCGGGTGGCGACCTGCGCGAAAACCGCCGCGGCGTCGGAGAGCGGCACGCTGCCACACAGGTGGACACCACGACCGACCATGACACATACCTCCACGTATTCTCCGGTTCCCGCCGGAAGGAGTGTATGAGCGCCGACGCCGTTGCGCGCGCGGAGCACTCGGCCGCCACGGCCGGATGCGCGAGCACCCGGCCGAACCGGGCAACCGGGTGGGGCGTGTCGTAGTGTTCGGGAAAATCCCCCGGGAACGGAGAATATCTTGACTCAGCCACCGGCAGACCCGACCGGGCCGCAGCCGCCCCGCAAACGGCGGACCGGCCTCATCGTCGGCGCGGTTGTGGCCGTACTCGTGGTCGTTGCCGCCATTGCCGCAGTGTCGGTGCTGACCCTGCAGGGGCGCACCCCGCTGTCCTCGGACGACCAGCAGGTCGAGGCCTCGTTGCGCGAGTTCTACAACACCCTCAGCGACGACGGTTTCGCGGCCGCTACACAACTGGCCTGCAAAGCCGATCGCGACGAATTCGACGCCATGTCGGACGCGGAGAAATCCGAGGCCGAGAAGCTCGGCTTCAAAGTCGCGATCGACTCGGTCGACAATATCGTCGTGACCGGCGACCGGGCCAAAGCCGAGATCAAGGGCAAATTCAGCCTGTCGGCGCCCGGCGGCGAGGACGAGCAGATGGACGACAGCTCCGAGGAGAACCTGGTGAAAGAGGACGACGAATGGCGGGTCTGCTCCTCAGGTAGCGAAGCGAAATGAGCCGAGGCGGCCGCCGATGAGCTGCTGCGGCCCGTCGCGCCGTACGGTCCTCGGCGCATTCGGCCTCGCGGCACTGCTTCCCGCCGCCGGACTCTCCGGTGCGGGCCGGGCGGCGGCGTCGCCCGGCCCGGTACGGGCGACCGATCTGGAAGTCGTCACGGTCACCGATACCTCCGCCGTACTCACCTGGACCAGCCGGGATCCCGGCGGCGCGGTCCCGGTGGAGACCCACGGCGAGGTACTGCTCGGTCCCGCCGACAGTCGGCGGCCGCTACGCCCGGTATGGGCTTCCGATGAGGCCACGCCCTTCCACTATGCCCAGATAGATGGGCTCGAACCGGGCCGTGCGTACCGGTTCGAAGCCAGATCGGCCGGCGTGCGCGCGATACCGGCGGCCTCGGTGGCCACGGGTGCACCGGGCACTCCGGAGACCACCGCGTCGTTCACCACCCTGGTCCCGCCACCGGGACGGCTGCTGCGGACCCTGGCGCTCGCCAACGATATCCACTACGGGGAAACCGTCAGTGGTCTGGTGGTCGGCGATCTACCGCCCGGAATACGCCAGGAGCCGGGACTGCCGCCCTATCCGGAGGTCATGTTCGACGCCGTGCTCGATGATCTGCGCCGCCCCGATCGTGGTGCTGACCTGCTGCTCCTGGCCGGGGATCTGACCGCGGAAGCCGAACCCGAGGATATCCGCGCGGTCCGCTCCCGGCTGGACCGCTGGGGTGTCGGCGGACAGGACTATCTCGCCGTCCGGGGCAACCACGACCGGCCACACACCGGCGCCGACTACGCGGACTGCCCCGCCGTACCGGATGCGCCGGACCACCACGATTGCTGGAGTCCGGTGTTCGGACCACGGCAACAGGTGATCGAACACGAACTCGGCGGTCTACGTGTCCTCGGCCTCGACACCAGCGCGCTCGACGGCGCCGGCGGTGTGCTCGACGCGACGCAGTTCGACCGGGTCACCGAACTGCTGCGCGCCGAACCGGACCGTCCCACTGTGGTTTTCGGGCACCATCCAGTAACGGTGGAAGCCGGTCTGACCAATACCGCCGGGCCGGGGTTCGTCCTGGACCGCGACGCCGCCCTGCGTCTGCAGGGTCTGTACACGGACGCACCGGGCGTCTTCCTGCAGCACAGCGGGCATACCCATCGCACCCGCCGGACCCGGCCCGATACCGCGTGCGCGGTCGAATTCCTGGAAGTGGCTGCGATCAAGGAATACCCCGGCGGATACAGCCTGCTGCGTATCTACGAGGGCGGCTACACGGTCAACTTCTACAAGACCCGCACCCCGGATTCACGGCGCTGGAGCACACTGACCCGCAGTGAATACTTCGGTCTGCTCCCCGAATACACACTGGGGACCTTCGCCGATCGCAATCATGTGGTGCTGCGGGACTTCTCGGGACTGAACTGATACGCCGCGATTGCGGTCTCCGCGGGACCGGAGTCGCGAGAACCTCCGGTCCCGCGGACCGAAAGAGCGAGCGGCGGGAATCGAACCCGCGTGAACGGCTTTGCAGTTCTATGGCCAGGAAAGTTGCAGGTCACGGCTTCGTTGGTTGACGTTGGCTCTGTGAGTCGACCTGCGAAAACGGTGGTTTGGAGCGTTGGCGCGATTGGTTGCGGTTGGGTCAACTGCGGACGAAACCCGGACCGATCTGGGAGACAGAGACCTACTGCGCCAACTGGGCACAGCCTCTGCGCTTCTCCGCCTGCCTGGTTCCTTGGCCCCGGCGAAAATACCCGATGAACCTAGGTAAGTAGTCGGCGCTGTATCCTCGCTGCGTTCAGGTTGATCTTCGACCTGGGCGCGACCCTCCTCTCGGCAAATGCGAAGGGAGGTGGTGTAAATGGCGCGGAAGCGTCGGGCGAAGGAGACCCCGACCCGGTTGAACGGTATCGGGGTCGCCATCGTTCTTTCGGAACCGGTGTGCATTGCGATAGCTGCTATCGCCGCATGGCTGTACCTCACCTGATCCGAGCCACCTGATGGTCGGTCACTGTTGGAGCAGTGGCCGACCCTGGGCGCAGTCCGGCGTCTGACTGTTGGAAAGTCGCGAGACTGTAGGACGGACTTTACCGGGTTGACCCGGGGTAGTCACGGTTGGGTATGGGACTGAGTCCTATACCGAAATCGAGCGTTGGACGAGAACTCGGGGCGATTGGCCCTGTTGGGTGGTGGTCTGCGCATACAGGGGCTGGCTTCCCCGCCTGCCCCATAGGGCCTGCCTTTCTCGCGTAGAGGCTCCGCGGTCAAGGGTGGCGATAGCCATCACGTAGTGACGCCGTAGGCGCCCTTGACGGTGGAGGGGCGCGGGAACACAATGCAGGCCACCAGTCAGCAGGGCCACGCGGCCGAAGGTCGCGTAACACCAGCCACTTTGCACCCGACGAGCAGTCATGATTATCGATTGGATCTCTGATTTCTTTCACTGGTGGACGACTGCGCGCGTGGCTTCGGCCGCAGCTGTCGGTGGTGTAGGGATGGCGGCGGTTACTGGCACGACCGCTGTCCGGACGTTGCGTCACAGCAGACGGGCTACTCAACGAACAACACGGCCGATGATGATCGCCTCACTGCAACCGTCTGGCACAAAAGTGGCAGGTCTGACGGTTTCGAACGCTGGTCCGTCTATCGCTCGCAATGTCAGTGTGTCGTTTGACCCTCCCTTGCCGGAGCACGAAAAGACCAGCGAAGGCGAGACAAGCATCCTGCCTTGGATACGTCGGCGGTATTCGAAGCCGATCCCGGCGTGGGCGCCTGGATATACCGCTCGCAACTCCTTCTTGATCGTTGGCGATCAGCGAGACGAGCACGGCAGGGCTGTCAACATTGATGGTATTTCGCGAGATACCGAAATCATCTTCGAGTACCAGGACGACGACGGAAACTGCTACTCCGACCGGTTTTCGCTGGATCCCACGCTCCTTGAGGGTGAGACCTGGTCAGTGAGCAAGCGGATCTCGGGTGGCAAGGAGACCATCCTGCACGATGGATCCCCTTCGCTGGCGAACTGATTCTTCGTACCGGTAGATGCGGCGGAACGCTACCCACCGCTGATCAGAGAGCATTCCGCACCACAGCCGGTTGACCGCGCGGAGAGCCGGCCGATTCGTGGGCGACTGCGGGAGGTAAGCCGGGTACGGCTCTCGTCGTGCCCACACTTCTCGGTTATCGAAAATCAGCCATCTCGGATCGGTGGCTATGGCGCCAGCCGCGCCGCTGTCGGCCG
>NZ_JBSGIP010000075.1:0-18187 GCF_053605105.1 Nocardia sp. NPDC003963 | reverse complement strand
CCGTTTTATTTTCCGATCGCGGGGTGCGGGCGGGGGGGCGCCGGCGATCGCGCCGGCGCACCTCAGCTGAAGTAGTAGTTGTAGCTCCCGAAGCGGCGTTTGGTGCTTCCGGCGTCCTCCCAGGTGTAGCCGTAGGTACCGATGTGGTCCAGGCGGAAGCCGGTGTCGACGTACACGCTGAATCCGCAGCGCCGCGCGCGTTCGGCGAAGGCGAAATCCTCGCCGAGATACCAGTGGTTGCCGCCTTCTTCCGGTAGCAGCATCGGTAGAAAATACGGGACTGTGGGCTTGCCGAATCTGAGGTTGCACACGGGGAGCTGCTCGTGTTCGGCGATCTTTTCGTATACTTCGCGCCTGGTGTGCAGGAAACCTGTTCCGGTGTAGCGGACTTCGGTGAGACCGCCGCCCTCGCCCAGGACGAACTTCTCGGTGCCCGGCAAGATGTGAACAGCCAATGCGCGCGCGCCTTTCTTGACACATACACCGCTCACCAGTGGCAGGTCGTGGGCGCGCAGCCGTTCCACCGCGTCCGGTTCGAATCCGGTATCCGCGTCGATCCACATCAATTCGTCGAATCCCTCGGCCAGCGCATCGGTGGCCATTTGACTGCGGGCCTGGTCGATCGCGGCGGATCCGTGTCTGCGCCACACCCGGTAGCCGCGCCGTTCCAATTTCTTCAGCGCCTCGTCGCAATCGTGTTCGATATGGCTGCCGACGGGTACCAGGACAACGCAGCGTGAGGGATCCATTCCGATTTTCCGCCTTCCGACGACACCGTGCTCGCGACAACCGTACTGCTGAGTATTGGGCGTCCGGATACTCGAACGGGAGGGCCCGGCGGCCGGATTCGCCACTGTTCAACGGGTGGAACGGCGGTGTTCGGTACCCGGATGTGCCGCGTTCACCGACCGGGCCGGGAACGTCACCGATCGTTACGCGACTCCGACTCTGTCCGGTTCGGTGCGGTGGGCGGGTCCGCTTCTCGATCCGGGATGTGGCGGGCCGGAGCTGGGCGGTCCACATCGGGGTTCGCCGGGATATGGTGCCGAATTCGCCAGGGAGCCATCGGGAATTCAGCGACGGACACGAGAATCGATACGGCCGTCACGACCCTGGTCCGCGTTCCCGAATCGTCGGAGCTGTGCCGCTATGAGTTTGTACCTGCCGCCCGATCTGCGCTGGCTGGGCTGGATAGCGGGTGCCATCTGGCCGGACGGGGACGAGGACGAGGCGTGGGCGGTCGCGGGCGTATGGCAGGATGGCAGCACCGATCTGAAGGCGCTGCTCGCCGAGATCGACGAGGCCAAGCAGGCCACCATGGCGGCCTATCCCGAGGGCGCGGCCCGCGACGAGATGGGTGCCCGGTACGACCAGCTGCGCAGCGGGGTCCGATCGCTGGAGCAGCTCGCGACATCGATGGAGGCCCAATACGGGTCGACCTTCGATATGGGTACCGAACTGCAGGCCACCAAACTCACCATCATCGTGACCCTGTGCTGGCTGGCGATCGAGATCGCCTGGGCATGGCTGTTCCCACCGACGGCGCCCGCGGTGGAGGCCGCGGCCATCGCCTCGACCCGTTCGTACCTCAAGGTCATCCAGGATTTCGTGCAGAAGACCATCGCGAATATCGCCACGCGGGCCGGCGCGCCGGTCGCGAAGCGGCATTTCTGGAAGGAGCTCGCGAAGGGCAATCTGGTCGCGCCGACCGCGAAGGGCTGGGGTGTCTACGGTGCCCGGGCCGCCGAAGGCGCGGTCGTCCCGATGGCGATCAACGGGAGCATCCAGACGGGCCAGATCGCCGACGGCAAACGGCGTTCGTTCAACGGTTCGGAGTTCGGACTGTCCGTCCTCGGCGGTGCCGCCGGTGCTGTCCCGGCTCGGGAGCTGGGCCGCTATCTCGGCGAAGGTATCGAGAAGGTGGCCGGTAAGTACCTGAACAATGTGGCCGGGCGGACGGCCAACGGGATGTTCATCGGCGCCGTCGCCGACGGCTTCGGGGCAGTATTCGGAAACCTGGCCACCGCGCTGGCGGCCGGCGGTGATTTCTCCGCCTTCACCAACGGCCCCGGGTGGGTCGGGAACTTCGCGCAAGGTGCGCTGGTGGGTGGCGCCCGTGGTGCCTCGGCTTTCAACAGCTATGTGCCGAAGGCCTCGGCGGGAAACAGCACCGACGGGTTCACGAACATGGCTGCCTTCCGGAAGGACTCGTGGCTGCGCGGAAATCTGTGGCGCTTCGAGAAGTACGAGGGTCCAGGGCTGTTCGCGCCGGGGCCGGACAGCAGTTTCGTGATCAGAACCAGTGGTAATGCTTCGGTGACGACGGCCGGAGGCGGAAGCGGTGATACCGGTGGTACCGGCGGTGGTCTTCACAGCAACGGTGGGACCGGGGGTGGTCAGAACAATGGCGGGACCGGGGGTGGTCAGAACAACGGTGGGACCGGAGGCGGGCACCAGAACGGTCCGGTAGCCCTGGGACCCGGAGGTCCGCAATCGGCGCCGAACTGGTCGAACACCATGCCCCAGCACGCGTGGTTCACTCCGGCCGGAGAGACATCGAATGTCGGCGGAAACAACTTCGGGGGCGAGTTCGGGCACAATCCCGGCGGCAACAACTTCGGGAACGACTTCAACGGTGGGTTCGGCAACGACTACCGCAATGACTTCAACGGTGAGTTCGGCAACGACTACCGCAACGATTTCAACGGCGAGTTCGGCAACTACTACGGAGGCGACGGGTACGGGCCGCCCGGGCAGCCCGGAGGGCTCGGACCCGTCGCGCCGCAGTACGGGGGCTTCGATACGACGTTCGGCAACGATCCGGTATTCGGCTACCCGCGATCGGAATCGGATGCGGACAGCTTCCTCGAACGTCCGGTGTCGCCGCTGTCGGAATCGGAGTCGGCGGGTGGTCCCGGGAATCCGAGGTCGCACTGGTCGGAATCGGATGCCGAGAGTTTCATCGAGCGTCCAGTGTCTCCGTTGGAGCACGGGAACGATTCGGCCCACGGTGGTACCTCGGGGCAGCCGGGGCTCGGCGTGAACAATCAGGGCTCCGGTCCGCTGTCACAACCTGCGCCCACCCCGCAGCAGCAGCCCCCGGCACCGCCGCAGCAGGCGCCGCCGGGGTCGTCACAACAGCCGCCCGCACATCAAACCTCCACGCCGGCCCAGCAGGGGCAGCAGCAACCGGCGCCGAACTTCTCCCGGCCGTCGCCATACGCCGGGGCAGCGCCGAACGGGACCGGTATCACGGGCGACAGGTCGATCGCCGCATCCCAGCAACACGGACCACCACCACAACACCCGGTGGTTCGTCCGCCCGGTGGTGAGGGTCCAGTGGTGAATCGGCGCCCCGGTGATCCTGATTGGTTGACCCCCTCGCGTCCGGCGCCGGTTCCGCCGGGTGGTGAGGGTCCGCCGGTGAATCGGCGGCCTGGTGATTCTGATTGGTTGACGCCGTCGCGTCCGGCGCCGGTTCCGCCGGGTGGTGAGGGTCCGTCGGTGAATCGGCGGCCTGGTGATTCTGATTGGTTGACGCCGTCGCGTCCGGCGCCGGTTCCGCCGGGTGGTGAGGGTCCGCCGGTGAATCGGCGGCCTGGTGATTCTGATTGGTTGACGCCGTCGCGTCCGGCGCCGGTTCCGCCGGGTGGTGAGGGTCCGCCGGTGAATCGGCGGCCCGGCGACCCCGACTGGATGACCCCTTCGCGTCCGGCGCCCGCTCCGCCGGGGCCCGCGCGGGAATGGTGGGAAGTCCAGGGGCTGGAGCGCAATTCGCGCGCGCATTACGAGGCCGCTCGTGCTCGGTTCGCCGCCGATCCCGACAACCACCACTTCCTGGGTGAGGGTAAGGACGTCCGTGGTAAGCCGCGCCCGCAGCGCTGGCCGATGAAGGTGCCCTACCCGATCGACGAGTTCCAGGCGCCGGATGATCCGGGAGACAGCTGGTTGCCGGAGAATGCCGTGCCACCGGAGGGCGACCCGGCTGATCAGCCGCCGGACGATCAGCCGCCGGACGATCAGCCGCCGGACGATCAGCCGACAGAACCTCCCGTCGTACATCCCGACGCGGTGGTCGACCCCACGGCGACGATCGGTCCGGGGGCGGAGGTGAAGGCGGGCGCAGTGGTGGGTGAGAACGCGACTGTCGGAGCGGGTGCCGTCCTGGAGCCGGGTGCGGAAGTGAAAGCCGGCGCGACGGTCGGCGACGGGGCGGTTATAGGTCCGGGCGTGGTGGTGCACGAAGGGGCTGTGGTGGGTAAGGGGGCGGTCGTACACGAAGGTGCGGTGATCCTGCCCGGTGCGGTCGTGCCCGACGGCGCCGTGGTGGAAGCGGGGCAGGTGGTAGGTGGCGACGCGGACCCGGGGAACGGTTCCTCGGTCGATGTGCCGTTCACGCTGAAATAGTCCGGCGTCGGCCGGAAGTGAGGAGGAGATCATGGCGGATCGCGTAGAGGTGGATCCGGACAAGTTGGAGACGGCCGCGAATCTCACCCAGGACCTCGCCGACGAGGTGCTCGGTGTCGGCAGACGCCTGCGGGAGCGGCTCGGGAGCATCGAGGACGAATCGACCGAACAGCCGTGGGGCAACGATTCCATGGGCGAGAAGTTCATCAACGGTCAGAACAACGACGGATACGGCAGCTCGAAACCGAACCTGCTGGACGGTGTCGACGGGATCGGTGGCACCTTCGAATCCTTCGCCGTCGGTCAGCGTGACGCCGTGAACGAATTGCGGTCGATGGACGGCCGGTTCTGAGGAACACCCGATGGCGGGCACACCGAATTCGTGTGCGCGCCATCGGGTATTCAACATATTGCGCTGTAATCCCGGGGGTGTGGTCTTCGCGGAGGTCACTCCCGGACCGGAAGGACTGAGGTAGCACCGTGGTGAACGAACGCCTGCAGGAAGATATGGCGACCATGCTGTCCGGCTTGAGCCATCAGATGCGCAGTATCGCCGAAGTGCAGAAGAAACGTTCGCTGCTCACCGCCACGGTCCTCGCCGAGGAGAAACGGATCGAGGTGACGGTGAACGCCGACGGTCTGCTCATCGACACCAAATTCGCCGACGACATCCTCGATCTGTCGATGGACGAGATCGCAGTCGCCATCACCGAGGCGGTACAGGATGCCGCGGCGCAGGTGCAGAAGAAGGCCCGCGAACTCATGGATCCGCTGCTGGAACACCGGAATTCGCTGCCGAAGCTGTCCGAGATGATCGAGGGTGCGCCGGATCTGGCCGGACTGATACCGCAGCCGCTGGAAACGCCGACCGTGTCACCCGATTCGCCGGATTGGCCGGGGAACAAGCCGGATGAGCCCGAGGAGCCGGGGCCGGCGTCCGTTGTCGCGGACCGAGACTGACAACCCGCGATCAGGTCGAGCCCGGTCGCGGTACCGCAGCAGGCTCCGGTCGACGGTAACGACGGAAAGTGAACGCTCATGGCATTGGACCCGAATACGCTGACCGATCTCACGACCCAGGCGACCGAGGGGCATCTGCAGTTCACCCCGAAGGACGCGATCACCGCGGCCCGTGCCGCCGCCGATCTGGTCGATGATCTGCGGGGTATGGCCAATGCCATCACCGAGCACAAGCTGGACATTCTGGATCCGGCCATGTTCGGGGCGCTGTCGTCCGGTAATCAGCTGGCAGGGGTCTACAGCAAGAAAGCCGGCCGCCTGTACGAGATCCTGCGCGAGCATGCCACGGTGCTCGAGGGGATGAGCCAGTTGTTCATCGCGGCCGGTAAGGCCTACGAGGACGTCGACCAGGCGTCGCGCGACGAACTGGACGGGATCGAGCCGGGGGAGGGCTCGGCCGACTACAACCCCGCGACGGTGGCCGACACGATGGCACCACCGGACCCGATTCTCGTGATCACCAACCAGAGTCCCGATATTCCGACCGGTGTGAAGAACTACGGCGGTAACAAGGATCCGGGCGATGCCATCAAGGTCGAGGCGCAGGATGCGGTGTCCTGGCGGGAAATGTACGACCACGGCGAGTACATCGATGCTCAGGCCGTGATGAACCGCTCGGCGACCTGGGGTTCGCTGGCGAGCGATTTGAGTTCCAAGCTGAACGGCCTGGTGGATACCATTTTCCCGCTGGCCGATTCGTGGAAGGGCGAGGGTTCGGCGGGTGCGCAGGAGGCGGTACGCAACTACCGCAACGGCGTCCAGCCGCTGATCGATTCCATCGGGCAGGTCCGCGACAATATGGCGTGGGCGGCCACCTTCCTGGCGTATACGAAGCCGCAGATGCCGGGTATTCCCACGGAGCCGGGTGGGTGTCACGAACCGGACCTGGGGGACTTCCGCTGGCGGCTCAACGAGTACTACCTCGAGCCGATGAAGGAAACCGTCAAGGTGATGCCCGTATTGGACGGGCCCATCGCGAAGCCCGGGGGTGAGGGCGACGGCTCGGGCAGTGGTAGCGGCAGTGGTAGCGGTAGCGGAAGCGGAAGCGGAAGCGGAAGCGGAAGCGGAAGCGGAAGTGGAAGCGGCAGTGGAAGCGGAAGCGGTAGTGGCAGTGGCAGTGGCAGTGGAAGCACCTATCAATCCGGCTATGAGGACGGCTACGAGGACGGCTATGCAGACGGTCTAGAAGACGGTCAGGGCAGCAACGAGGGGTCCGGTGGCAGCAACGGATCCGGCAGCGGCCGGGGGCCGGAATACACCGGTGGGCAGAACGGTGCGGGGGGCGGCCCCAGCGCCGGTCCGGGCACCGGTTCGAGCGGCTCCGGCTCGCCCATCGATGCCGGTAAGAAGGGCTCCGGGTCCGGCAGCGGTGGTGGTCCGTCGATGCCGTCCATGCCGGAAACGGCTTCCGGTGGCGGTCCGTCGATGCCGTCCATGCCCGAAACGGCCTCCTCGGGTGGATCAAAGTCCGGCGGCGGAAGCCCGAGTCCGACCGGCAGCGGCGGCTCGAGTCCGTCCGGCGGTAGCGGTTCGAGCCCGAAGAGCGGTAGCAGCCCGGCCTACACCGGTCAGCAGCAACAGACCCCGAAGCTCCCGGAAATGCCCTCCGCCGAGGATCTGCTGGGAAACAACGGCTCCGGCGAAGACGTGTCCAACGGAGGCCCGGGTTCGACCGGCGGAAACGGTCCGGGATCGGAAGGCGGACCCGGCTCGGACTCCACCGGCGGTGGCGACGAGATGCCCGAGAACCCCACGGCCGCGGATATCCTGAGCAAACTCACTGGTATCCCGACCTCCGAGCTGCCGGAGGCGCTGAAGAACCGGAAGATCACGGCATCGGACGGTTCGGGCGAGCCGTCCCTCGCGGACGCGCTCTCCCAGCTCACGGGTATTCCGCTGGACGAGATGCCCGAGGAACTGAAGAACACTCCGCTCTCTTCGCTCTACGACAAGAATTCGCCCTACGGTTCGGCGGATACGTTGTTCGGCGACGACTCCGGTTCCGGGAGCGGCGCGGGGAACGGCAGCGCGGGCAACAGCTGGACCGGCCTCGGTGGCGACAGCTCCGGTAGCAGCGGCAGTGGCGTCGGCGGTAGCAACCAGGACCCGCTGGGGACGATCGCCAACCTACTCACTCAGGGCATCCAGGCCTTCGCTCAGCTCGGCAGCGGCCTGCCCGGAATGGACGAACTGGCTCGCATGCTGGATCCCGCCCAGATACAGCAGCATCTGCAGGGCATGCTGGATCCGGCCCGGGAGCAGCTCGACCAGTTGGCCGGCGCGCTCGGTGGCGGTGCCGGTGCGGGCGGCGGTGCGGGGCTGCCGGGCGGGGTGACTCCGCCGGAACCGCCGCTGTCGCCCTACCCCGAACCGCAGCAGTCGCAGTTGTTCCCGCGGGCCGCGGTGGCGGGGCCGGGCATGGAGCCGGCCGGTAACTATCAATCGCCCACGGGTTCCTCTCAGCCGATGGGGGGAGCGCCGATGGGCGGTGCCCCGGGTGCCGGCGCCGCCAACTCCGGCGGGCAGAACAACGACTACAAACCGTCGAAATATCTGCAGGGCCGGGAGAACATGGATGATGTCTTCGATATTCCGGACCGGGTCAAACCGGTGATCGAACCATGAGGAACTGGGCGCTCACCGATCTGGAGTTCCGGGCACTGTGCGAGGACCACACCGAGGGCAGGTTGCCGCGGCCGCTGGTCTTCACCAGTTCGATCCGGTGGGCCGACGAATACGAATGGGAGCTCTCGAAGGTCGCCCGCGATCTACGGGCCCGCTACCACGGTGAACTGGACGCATTCGGTGCCGCGCTCGCCAAACCGGATGTTTTCGTCAGCTTGCAGGCATTCGGTGGCGACGGGGATTTCGACAACCCCGAGGTGCGTACCCGCGTCCATGCCTGCCGGCAGCGGGCCCGGGGTTTCGTGATCACCCAGCGGCCCGGCGCGACGGTGCACCACGCGGCCGGGTTCGATATCGTCGAATGCGATCCGCACGCACTGGGCGATATCGTGCTGTCGCGGATACCGTTCGCACGGGCCGGGCGATTGCCGGTCACCGCGATCCCCGATACGACGCGTGACCCCAGGTTCGAGCCCGGATACAGCGGCTCGGGATCGATGATCTCCGATTACGACGACGACGAGAACGAGGACGTCGGCAACGAATACGATCGTGCGGTGGCCTTTCTGCGTACGTCCGCGGTGCGCAGCGGCTCCATCCGGGTGGTTCAGGGCCGTTCGAAGTACGGTCCGCGCGGCCGGGTCGAGATGGGGATGCTGTGGCGCGATGTCGAGGGCGACGGGCGGTACGCGATCCCCACGCACCATCCGGCACCGTCCGCGACGGGTATGGGCACGGAGGATCTGACCGAGTGGATCGACGAGCAGGTCGATCTGGTGGTGGCCCGGCTCGATCGGAATATGGAAATCGAGGAATGACGGCCTGTGTCCGAACCTCTCGTCCACCGCTGGCAGCTCACCGGCCTGCAGTTCAAGGTGCTGTGCGACGACCTCCGGCTCGGCGGCCTGCCGCGCCCGTTCACCTTCACCAGTGACACCAGGTTCGCCGACGACTACGAAGCCGAGCGGGATGCGGTACGCGCGGACCTGTGCGAGCTGACCGATCCGCGGTTCGACGCCATGGTCCACGCGCTCACCAGGCCCGACATCATGGTTCTGGCGAATCTGTGGAACGAACAGCACCATACCGATCCGCGGCAGTGCATCCGGGTACATGCGGTCCGCCGTGACGACCGGGCTTATGTCATCACCCAGCGACCGGGCGAAACCGTGGCGCACTCGGGCGGTTTCGATATCGCCGAATGCGGTCCCGCGGTCCTGGCTCCGGCGGTGGTCGGTCTGCTCCCCGCAGCCGACGCGGGCCGCGATCCGCAATCGGTCTCGGCCGCGCTCACCGCCGGGGGCACGAGCCCGGACCTGCACGGGTTCCGCCCTACCGGCACACCATCCGTTGCGTCCGGGCCGGACGCCGGGGTCCTGAAAGTGATCCAGGGACGCCTGGGTTTCCGGGAGCGGGGAATAATCCATGTGGGTCTGATCTGGCGAGACCTACCGGGCGACGGACGGTACGTGATGGGTCCGGACGCGGAACTGGCCGGTATGGACGGCACCGCGATACGCGAGTGGATCGACGCGCGGATGGCGGAGATCACGGTCCGCCTGGCGATGTAGCCACTGCCGTGACCGCCGTGCCCACGCTCGAGCCGTCTCGATACCGCCCGCCCGGTGCGCGGTATCGTCACCGATATTCATAACCGTTTCGACCAGAGGATGTGCTGTGACCGACTTCGAGACGATTCTGCTGGAGCGCAAGGACAAGGTCGGCCTCATCACGCTGAACCGGCCCAAGGCGCTCAACGCGCTCAATGCGCAGGTCCTCGATGATGTGATCGCCGCGCTCGACGAGCTCGAACGCGACGACGAGGTCGGCGCTGTGGTGATCACCGGTTCGGACCGGGCCTTCGCCGCCGGAGCGGATATCAAGGAGATGCAGCCGAAGTCCTATATGGACATGTTCATGGACGATTATTTCGCCCGCTGGGAGCGGCTGGCCCAGTTCCGCAAACCCACCATCGCCGCGGTCGCCGGATACGCCCTGGGCGGCGGTTGTGAACTGGCTATGATCTGCGACATCCTGATCGCCGCGGATACCGCCAAGTTCGGCCAGCCGGAGATCAAACTGGGCGTTATCCCGGGTATCGGCGGCTCACAGCGGCTGACCCGGGCGGTCGGTAAGGCCAAGGCCATGGACCTGGTGCTCACCGGCCGCAATATGGATGCCGAGGAGGCCGAGCGCGCCGGTCTGGTAGCCCGGATCGTGCCCGCCGCCGAACTGCTCGACACCGCGCTGGAGGTCGGCGCCACCATCGCGTCGATGTCGCTGCCGGTGGCGATGATCGCCAAGGAAGCCGTGAACCGGTCCTTCGAGACCACCCTGGGGGAGGGGCTGCGTTTCGAGCGCCGGGTGTTCCATTCGCTGTTCGCGACCGCGGATCAGTCCGAGGGGATGGCGGCGTTCGTGGACAAGCGGCCCGCGGAATTCACCAACCGCTGATCTCCGCCGCGCACCGCCCGGGCCGGGATCAGGGTTCGGGCGGCGCGTCGAGGATATCGGTGGGTACGTGGTTGTTCCCGGCGGGCTGCGCGGATCCGTTCTGTGCGGTGAGGAGCCCGGCCACGGTCGCGCCGAGCCCGATCGTCACCGCCGCGGCCGCGTAGATCTTGCGCCGCCCGGCCGTGGGCGGGGCCAGTGGCACCACCTGGCCGCCCGCGCGGATATGCGCGGTACGGATACCGGCGGCGGGACGTTCGGCCGCGAACAGCAGCGCACCGCGCGCCGAGACGTACTCCGGTTCGGAATCGCAGACCAGCGGCAGGCCGAGCAGATCGGTCAGCCGGGTCCGCAGGGCCGGATTGCGGGCGCAACCACCGAGCAGGGCCACCGCGTCCGGCGCCGCCTCCGTCCGCTCCGC
This sequence comes from Nocardia sp. NPDC003963, assembly GCF_053605105.1. Taxonomy (NCBI): domain Bacteria; kingdom Bacillati; phylum Actinomycetota; class Actinomycetes; order Mycobacteriales; family Nocardiaceae; genus Nocardia; species Nocardia sp. NPDC003963. The sequence continues at coordinate 7,263 of NZ_JBSGIP010000075.1, read as the reverse complement.
GACTCGCTGTACCAGGGTCGCGGCCGAATGCACCGCGTCCGCGCAGACTTCGGCCAGATCGCTGCGGGTGATGACCGCGCGTTCGGCGGTATCGGGATCGGCCGCGGTCACCACGCGGGCACTGCTGAGCGCCTCCCGGTACCGCCGGGCCGCCGCCTCGTCGGTGAATACGCCGGCGCCGTCGAGCCAGTCGCACAGCAGTTCGTTGTAGTTGTCACCGCCCAGACCCGGGCAGTGGGTCCCGGCCAGCACCGTATCGGTCCGGCAGTCGATCTGAGTGAGGGTGAGCCCCGAGGAACCCAGGTCGAACAGCGATACCACCCCGGTCGTCGGTAGTTTCTCGGTGAATCTCAGGTATCGCAGCTGTGCCAGGGGTTCGTCCACCAGCGTCACCCGGCCGGTGCCGAGAGCATCGCCCACGACCTCCGCCTGCTCCCTGTTCTGGCAGGTCACCGCGGTTCCGGTGATGTATTCGTCGCGCCGGTGGGCGGCGTTGTACATCCGGCGGATCGCGATGAGGACGGGGTCGGCCACCGAGGTGCGGGCCGGGCGGGGGATATGGCAGCGATCGATCGGCGGCAGGTGCGGTTGATCGGAATGAGTGAGTACCGCACGCGCACCTGAGGCGCCTACTGATACCCCGAGAACCAGCACCATAAACATATATGTTGCGCTGCCGGTCGGTCGTTGCCAAGCCGAACCACCGAGTAATTTGCTGAACGGGTGCTCGAGCACCGTGTGTTCGCCCGCGGTACGCGCCCGGTACACCCCGATCCGGATCCGCTGTGCCTGCCCGGCCGGGCAGGCTCAGGGCTCGGCCCAGCGGGGCGGTTCCTCGCCGGTGTCGAAGTCGCCCGCGGTGTGCCGGAACTCGGCCAGCAACTGCAGCAGGGTCCGCAATCGGTCCGGGGGTAGTTCCGGGTGGGCGAATACGCGTTCGTTCAGGTAACCGGTCGCCTCGGCGACGAGAGTCCTTCCGGCATCGGTGATCTCGATCAGTGTGGCGCGCCGGTCGTTGGGATGCGGTACGCGGTTCACCAGCCCCGCCGCCTCCAGCCGGTCCACCGAATTGGTGACACTGGTCGGATGCACCTGCAGCCGGGCACTGGCCACTGCCATCGGCAGCGCGCCGGTAGCGCTGAAGTTCAGCAATTGCAGCAGTTCGTAGCGGGAGAAGGTCAGGCCGGTCGGCCGCAGGGCCTCGTCGACGCGTGACATGACGATCTGCTGGGCGCGGACCAGCGAGGTCACCGCGGCCATCCCATCGGCGACCGCGCCCCATCCGTGGCCCACCCATTGGCGATGTGCCTCCTGGATCGGGTCGAGGGGCAGTGGGCGGGGGCGAGACATGTATTCGATCATTGCACGGCGCCGCGCCCGGGCGCCGTGTCGCGGGCGCCCGTCCGTGGCGGGCGTCACCCGCGGATCACCGCGCACGCCCGTGCTGTCACCGGTTGTGATCCCGCTGAGCCCAACTGTGGGCCGCACGGCGTCGACGCGACATGATCATCGAGTCACGCGGGCGTGGCTGAGTGGTTCAGGCAACGGTCTGCAAAGCCGTTCACGCGGGTTCAATTCCCGCCGCTCGCTCAATGGTCAGGGACGTTTTTTGGAGGTCGGAGCCGGATTCTGGTTCATGCGGTCCGCAATTGGTCCGCAGCAGCTCTGGCACCGGCCTCCATCCCTGCCGCCACGACATCCAGGTCGTCCGGGAACAGGTGGCCATACAGATCGAGCGTGAGCATGGCGGTTTTGTGGCCGAGCATCCGCTGAACGACCTTGATATTGGCCCCGGCGCTGATCGCGAGTGATGCCGCCGTGTGACGCAATCCGTGTGGCACAAGCCCTCGAAGTCCGGCCGAGTTCGTGGCCTCATCGAACACCCGGCGAAACTCGTTGTACTCCAGCAGCCCGCCGTCCTTCTCGCTGGTGAACAGCGGTGCGGTCAATTCGCGACCCTCCATGAGGCTTTCGAGATCCTTCGCCAAGGTTTCCGGGATCGGCACCGACCGCGAATTGTGGTTCTTCGTGTCCGTCACCACGGTCCCTTTGCCGGCCACCGGGGTTGCCGAACGAGTCACGCGAAGCCGTCGGTTGGCCAGGTCCACGTCCATCACCCGCAGTGCCGATGCCTCACCGATACGGAGACCGGTGTAGGCGAGGGTGAACACCAGCGGACGCAACCGGCCCGCCGCCAGGCCCAGCCGCATGACTTCCAGATGGGTGAGGTAGCGCCGCTCACCCGCCATCATCGACGGAAGCTCGATGTCGACGGCAGGATTACTCGCGAGCCGCTTGGACTTCACCGCGAACCGCAGCACCTGGCCGAGCACCTGATACGCCTGGATCACCCGCGACGCCGACAGTCCCTGTCCTTTGAACCGGGCACTACCGGATTCCGATAGGTTCACCACCCAGTCCTGTATGTCCTCGAAGTCGATGTCTCGCAGTGGTGTCGAGCCCCACTGCGGCAGCACGAGGGTATCCAGCAAGGACCGATAGCCCGCGACCGTCTTCGGCTTGCGGAATTTCTTCGTCACATACCACTTCTCCGCGACGACCGAGAACAGGACACCGCTCCGGTCCGGATCAACCCACGTCCCGGTCACAACCTTGGTTGTCACATCGCTGTCGAGCCAGCGTTGCGCCTCGGCCTTGGTGTCGAAGGACTGCGAGCGCTCCACGCCGTTCGGATCGACATAGCGGGCCCGCCATCGCTTGCCCTTGCCGAACCGTTCTTTCGACTTCTCTTTCTTCTTGGACGTCGCTCCGGTCACCGGGTCGGTCACGACCACGGTCGGGTACCACCGATCCTCGATACCGGAGCGCGGGTTACGCCGAGTAGCCATCAGGCAGCCTCACCGGTTCCGGTCAGTTCCTCCTGCTCAGCGATCCACGCCAAGATCACCGACTTACGCCACACCCGCCGACGCGGCCCGAGCTTGAAACTGGCCGGGCCCCGGCCGACATGCGCCCACCAACGCCAGGTAGCTTCCGGAATCCCGGTCAGCGCCTCGCAATCCTTCGCGCGAAGGTAGGTCTCTTCCATCTCCACGGCCTTGCTCATGCTGCCGACTCCCGGTCCGACGAATCACCCTGCGCTGCAACCTCCATCGACGCTGGCATGTCTGTATCACCCGGTGGGTCAGCGAGGAGTGCCCGGTTGTACTCGGCGCGCCAGCTGAGCTTCTGGGCCACCATCTGCATGATCAGGTGCTCACGAGGAGGCACGTTCGGGTCACCCGGCCGTACCGGCGTGATGACCATCCGTTGCACCTGCTCCTGCGGCATACCGGCCTCAGCGAGGCGCTGCCGAACGAAGTCCGCACGGTCGGCCTTGTGATCGGCGAGGTCCTTACCGGTCCACTTCCGCGACACCAGCACCCGACGCCCTCGCAGGCCCAGGGTTTCCCGGCGATGGGCTTTGCCCTTGCATATCCCGGGCTGGGTCTTGGCGTTCGCGCCCTTGGGAACCACGCCGTAGCGGAACCAGATCCCGCACGTCGGCGAGCACGGCGTCTTGCACAGTTCCTGGTGAAGCCGGTCGTAGTGGTCGGCCGCCCGCTGGGACTGCGGTTCGATCACGTCCCCGATGGACTTGGTCAGGTACTTCGTCAGGTACCCGATATGCCGCTTGGCTTCCTCGGTGCCGCCCAGGATGCCCTTGACGTCGATCTGCTGACCGAACCGGATCACATGCGCGGGTTCCAACTCGTCGACCGAGTCCATCAAGTCCATGACCTGGGTCCAGGTGGGGACCGGTTCCCGGGTATCGGGGTCGACGAACGCCTGTTGCTGGTGATCGAAGAACGGAAGGGTGTCGGGGTAGGTGGGTTCGTTGAAGTGCGGCCACCACACCTGGTGATAGGTCGCGGCCGCCAACTGGCGAATCAGTTCCTTGGGGTCGGTGCCCCGGATCCCGATATGGATATGCGGAGCTCCACGACGCTGGGGCTCGACCGTGGCGAAGTACTGGATATCCCGCCCGGAGGCCCGGCGGTAGTTCTGGATGAACCGGTCGAACAACGCCGCGAAGTGGATCGTGTCCCGGGCGGCCTGGCGGTAGTCGTAGGTCGCCATGTTCACCGGCGCACCATCCGGACCGACACGGCCATACGACGGCAGGGTCAGGGTGAGGAACAGCGACGGCCGGTACTTGCCCGCGTACTCCCGGCCGATGGTCGTTTTCCCGACCTTCTTGCGAGGCAGATCCGGGGCGGCCTGCTGACGACGCGTGGTCCGCTTCCGGACCGGCTTCTCTCCCGGGTCCAGGCTGGGCAGCTTGCCGCGGATTCCGGTCTCGCGCAGTTCGGTGTCGAGGTCGTCCACGACTTCCCGTATGCCGGCCATCATCTCTTCGTCGCCGGTCTCCTTGGCATCGGTGTAAGAGGCCATGAGATCCGCTCGTGCCCTGAGCAGGTCCATCTGCTGCTCGGTGGGTTTCTTCTTCTCCACTACCGGTTCCTCTCCGATATGCCAGCCCTCGTGGGCCTGCTGGATACGCAGGAGCCGGGCACGCGCCGCGCAGGCCGGGCACACGCACTCCAACGTCGATTTGCACGGCGCACCGATGTATTTGGAGCCGCCGTCATCAGTGGTGGCCAGCATCGGCAGGGGGCGACGGCACACGCCTTCCTTCTCCGCCGCCGAAGCCGCCAGTTCCACCAGGTTCAGTTCGGCCCGCCGCTCGGCCGCCGTCTTCCGATCCGCAGCAGCACCGAGGTCTGTCACCGTCGAGGTCATGCAGCCAGCTCCATTTCGTCGAGGTCCACCGGGTCGGAATGCAGGTTCGATGCCCACTGCACCGGGTCCAGGAGCAGCACCAGGGCCGCGTAATCGGTCGCCTGAGGCAGGAACGCGTCGTAGTCGTCGCTGTAGGCGATGGTCAGCAGCCCGCACTCCCGCCAGCGGGCGCACAGGTCCCCGAACGCCCGGAAGCCGATACCGAGCCCGGCCGCGACTTCCTCGAACGCGATCGACATCCGCCCCGGACGATCCAGCAGCCACGCCAGCAACCACCGCTCCGCACCCGACAGGGCTTCGACGCCCAGCAGCAGCAATTTCGCCTGATCCTCGGTCACCACGATCACCGGCCCATCCACCGCACCGGGGCACCGCCACCAGCAGGCCAGGACTCATACACCACCGGAGCGGGAACCGGCTCGAACGACCACGCCCGGTTCAGCTTCACGACCTCCGGGACCGGCTTGGAGAACTCCGCCTCGATCAGGCCCTGGGTGCAGTCGCATCGCTCCGAGGCCGTCACCGGGTCCACGTGACCATTCACGTATTCGCTACCGCCGCACCGGCCGCAGGTCTCCCACACCGCCCTCGCGTACCAGGCGATGCACCGCGCGTTGTCGCAGTGGCGGCCAAGACAGTTGATGCACCACCCCGCCGCATTCAACCGCGATGGACGAAGAACTTTGGAGTTCTGGATTGCCCTGACCTGCATGACGCCCTCCCTGTGACTTGAGGCACCTTAATAGAACCAGCTCTATTAAGCGCCAACGCAACCATATCGGTCAATAGGACCAGCTCTAATTGGCCGAAAATACGGATTGATACACTTAGGGCCACCCTTAATGGAGCGCACGCACACAGAAGAGGCAGGCCCAATGGGAAGCACTGGATACCGCGAACTAGCGGCCAGCCTGCGCGCAGCCATCCAAGCGGGCGAGTATCCACCCGGTTCGACGCTGCCCAAGCAGGACGAGATCGCGGCTCACTATGACGTGAACATCAAGACGGTCCGGCAGGCGATCGGACTACTTGATGCTGAAGGTCTGGTCACGCCGATCCGTCGACGCGGAACCGTCGTTCGCGACCGCCCTCCAATGCGTCGACTCGGGATCGAGCGCTACGCGAAGAGCAAGTGGAAGTTCGGGAACACCGTGGCGTTCGCGGCTGACCGCGAGGCATCCGGTAGGGCGTGGAAGCCGACCGACCAAACGAACACCGTGCAGTTGGTCGAAGCCGACGCCGAGACGGCCGAAGCATTCGGTCTGCCCGCAGGTGCCCAGATCTACGAGCGCGGTCGACTCGTCCGCGACGCAGGCAAGCCGACGCATAGCCTCACGAGCTATTACCGCCCGGAGCACGTCGAGGGAACCTCGCTGGTCGACCCGACAGCAGGACCGGCCGGCAAAGGTGGCGGATTCGCAGTCCTCACCCTGCAAGGCTTCGAGCCGGACCACATGTCCGAGACGATCTCCGCCCGGATGCCGACACCGGACGAGGCAGCAACGCTCGAATTGCCTTCCGGTGAGCCCGTCATGGTCCTTGTCCGCAAGACCTACACCGCCGATAACGAGCTGATCGAGTTTGCCCGGGGAGTGCACGCGGCCTCCCGCTTCGCCTGGACCTACGACTTCAAACTTCCGGACTGAGAGGACACCTCCGATGCCGACCGCAACCCTGCCCGACGAACTCCGAGCCGACGTCGAAACCCTCTGGAACTTCAACAACATGGACCATGAGGTCCGCCCGGTCGACCTCGGTATCGGGCTGGGCAGCCACGATCTCGGAGTAGCGACCCACACCGCGAACCTCTACAACGCGGGAGTCTTCCCCCGCATCGTGTTCACCGGCGCCAACGCCCCGACGACCGTTGAGCGGTTCCCTCGGGGAGAAGCCGTGCACTACCGCGAACATGCGCTTGACCTCGGCGTTCCGGACGAGGCAATCCTCGTGGAGCCCAAGGCCACGAACACCGGCGAGAACATCGACTTCACGCGCACACTGCTCGACGAGCACGGCCTACTCGATCAGATCGGCTCGATCATGCTGATTTCGCGTCCCTACCAGCAGCGGCGCAGCTACGCCATGGCCCGCAAGCGGTGGCCGGAAGTCGACGTGGTTTGCTCGTCGCTCCCACTGCCACTGAGTAAGTATCTCGAGAGCATCGGCGACGTAGACCGGGTTATCAACATGCTCGTTGGAGATACGCAGCGAATCTGGGTGTACGCCAAGAACGATTGGGCCGTTGAGCAGGATGTGCCGACGCCAGTCCACGACGCCTACTCGCGGCTTGTCGATGCCGGTTTCACGACTCGGGTACTCCCGGAGTAACCACGGCCGACGACCACAGCACGCGGCTGGGACTCTTCCGCTCAGGCGGAGGGTCTCAGCCGTTTTGTTTGTCCTCGCCGATTCCAACGTGGTCGGCTGCCGAATTTAGCTATATAGGATCAAGGGCGACGGCGCTTACGCGCCGCCGCCGTCCGCCACGCAACCGCGCAGACCGGCGCAGGCTTGGCCAGC
>NZ_JBSGIP010000074.1:0-18478 GCF_053605105.1 Nocardia sp. NPDC003963 | reverse complement strand
AGGCCTCGAAGCGCATGCGCGAAGCGCGAGTCTCGAGGCCTGAACGGCGGGACACCAGGGGGCCTCGACCCCGCGACGCCGAAGGCGGCGCCAAAAACACAGCCCGATCTACCCGGTTCCGCACTGCGGGCATTCTGCCGCCGCGCTCTGTGGCTCCGAGACCGTGACGAGTCCCGGAGACCGAACGGTCGGTCGTCCCGGGGAGGTGAGCAGGCCGAGCGCGGTGGGCCCCACCGGGTATAGGTCGCGACAGCCGCGCAGTACGACTCGTACGCCCGCCCCAGGCGGTCGGCGGCAGCATTCGGGACGCGCCCCGTCCCGACGCTGCGCGGATGGCTGTCCGGCGAGAGGTGGTTGTCGCACAGCCTCTGGATGCCCGGCCATCAACACATTTTTATACCGATTCGGCGAAGGTATCGTCCGTGGGTTCGTCGCCCGCGGGCCAGCCGGGATACGGCGGGGGAGTGCCGTCGAACGCCGGGCACAAGCTTTTGTAGGCGCAGTAATCACACAGCCAACTCGGATTCGGCGGAAAATCTCCGGTACGGCCAGCGGTGCGCACCGCGTCCCACAGGGCGGTGAGGGTGCGTTCGAACCGGAGCAGCTCCTCTTCGTCCGGGGTGTAGGTGAGTAGTTCGGCGTCGGCCAGGTAGATCAGGCGCAGCTGGGTGGGGACCACCCCGCGGGTGCGCAACAGCATCAGTGCGTAGAACTTCAGCTGGAACAGCGCCCGGGTCTCCCGGGTGGGGCCCGGCGACCGGCCGGTCTTGTAGTCCACCACCCGCAGTTCGCCGGTGGGCGCCACATCGATACGGTCCACGAAACCGCGGAGCGGGGCACCGTCGGGCAGTCGCACCTCGAGCCGCGTCTCGCACGATTCGGGGTCGAACCGGCGGGGGTCCTCCAGTCGGTAGTAGGTGCGCACGAGAGCCCGGACCTCGTCCAGGAAACCCGCGACGTCCAGACCGCCGGCGAGCAGTTCGGCCGCCTCGGGGCGTTCGTCGAGGACCCGCGCCCAGGCGGCTTCGGCCAGTGCGGTCGCATGCTCGGGATCGCGCTCCGCGGCGGGCAGGGTGTAGAGGTCTTCCAGGACCGCGTGTACCACGGTGCCGCGTACTGCCTGCCGGGTCGGCGGTTCCGGGATCCGGTCGATGGTGCGCAACCGGTATTTCAGCGGGCACTGCTTGAAATCCGCTGCGCGCGAGGGGGACAGCGCCGGACGGATGGGTGCGGAAGCCGGTTCGAGACCGGAACCGGCCGGGGGCGTGCTCGGTGGCGCTGACATACCTGGCAGGCTATCCGGCGGCACCGACACGGTGCCGCGCCCGGTGATCGGTCCGGGCGCAGTCCTCATCGCGAACGGAGATCCATGACGGCCAGACGGACCGGGCCATTCGTCGTCGGCGACCGGGTGCAGCTGACCGATGCCAAGGGCAGGCTGTACACGGTGTTGCTGGAACCGGGTAAACAGTTCCACACCCATCGCGGCGCCATCGACCACGACGAACTCATCGGCGCCGACGAGGGCACGCTCGCCCATTCGAACAACGGCACGCCCTATCTGGCCCTGCGCCCCCTGCTGACCGACTATGTGATGTCCATGCCACGCGGGGCGGCGGTGATCTACCCCAAGGACGCCGCGCAGATCGTGCACGAGGGCGATATGTTCCCCGGCGCGCGGGTACTGGAGGCGGGTGCCGGTTCGGGCGCGCTGACCTGCTCGCTGCTCCGCGCGGTGGGGCCGGACGGGGCGGTGGTCTCCTACGAGATCCGCGAGGACCACGCCGAGCACGCGGTGCGCAATGTGGAGCGTTTCTTCGGTGAACGCCCTGCGAACTGGCAGCTCACCGTGGGCGATGTGGCCGACTACGACGGTGCGCCCGTGGACCGGGCGGTGCTGGACATGCTCGCGCCGTGGGATGCGCTGCCCGCCGTATCGCGGGCGATCGTGCCCGGTGGCGTCCTGATCGTCTACGTCGCGACGGTGACCCAGCTGTCCCGGCTGGTGGAGGCGCTGCGCGAACAGCAGTGCTGGACCGAACCGCGGTCCTGGGAGTCGATGGTGCGCGGCTGGCACGTGGTGGGTCTGGCGGTACGGCCCGAGCACCGGATGCAGGGCCATACGGCCTTCCTGGTGAGCGCCCGGCGGCTCGCGGAGGGGGTGGTGACCCCGAAACCGCAGCGCCGGCCGTCGAAGGGCTGAGCGGGCGTTACGAACGGCCGCGGGACCACGGAAATGCCGGATACGCCGGCGGCTCCGTGGTCCCGCGGGTCGCGGGCCTAGGCCGGCGAGCAGGGGATCTGGGCGAAGCTGAACAGCACACAGGCGCTGGCATCGGAGAGCTTCCAGGTGCCGTCCTCGTGCTCCCAGGTCATCGGCATGGGCGGGGCGCTCTGGCCGGTGGGGCTGGTGATGGTGGTCCGGCCGGTGGCGGTATCACCGTCGACTGTGATCTCGCCGACCTGGAAGGCGATACCGCGATAGGTCTGGAGCGCGGCGTTGAGCTGCTCGAGGATGCCCCGGCGGTTCTCGCCGTCGTCGATCAGCTTCACCTTCTCGTCCACCGGGACATCCGGGTTTGTGATCTGCTCGAGGTTGGACTGTAGGCTCTGCGCGGTGGGCGCCTCCGCGGTATCCCCGTGGTCGTGATCGTGCGCCGCAGCGCTGGTGGTGGCCGCGGCACTGCTGGGGGCAGCGCTGCTCGCGGCAGTTCCGGTGCCGTCGTCGTCGGACCCGCAGGCCGTCAGGCCCAGCGCCAGTGCGGCGGCTGCGGCCGTAGCCGCCGCGACGCGGGACAACCGCAGTGTCCGTGCGGGAAGTTGCATAGCTGGCAACCTTTCGGCTAGTCGGTGAGCATGCCCACCGTAAATGGGTTAGGGCAGGCTAACATGGTTTGACCAGCAGACAGCCGCGGACCAGATGTGATCACGACGAAATCGTGTCGGACAGCGCAAACGGGCCGCGCCCGGTAGCGTTGATAGACCGGGACTGGGAGGAGCAGCACATGAGCCCCATCGAGAATTCGGATTCGGCGGCCTGGAGAGAACTCGAGGCAGTACGCGCCGAAGCGGCTGCACTCCGGAGGCAACTCGCCGACTCACCGGATCGCTCACGGGAATTGGAAGCCCGTATCGATTCGCTGACCATTCGCAACACCAAGCTGATGGATACCCTGAAGGAAGCGCGGCAGCAACTCGTCGCGTTGCGTGAGGAGGTCGACCGGCTCGGTCAGCCACCGAGCGGATACGGGATTCTGATCGGGGTGTACGAGGATCAGACCGTCGACGTGTTCACCTCCGGCCGCAAAATGCGATTGACCTGCTCGCCGAACATCGACACCACGACACTGGCCTACGGCCAGACCGTCCGCCTCAACGAGGCGCTGACGGTGGTCGAGGCCGGGATGTTCGATGCGATCGGTGAGATCGGCACCCTGCGGGAGATACTCGACGGAGGCCGTCGCGCGCTCGTCGTCGGGCATGCCGACGAGGAGCGGGTGGTCTGGCTGTCCGGGCCGCTGACCAAACTCGCCGATGCCGACGATCTGGAGGATCCGGACTCCCCGATTCGCAAACTGCGGCCCGGCGACTCCCTGCTGGTCGATACGAAGGCCGGATTCGCGTTCGAACGTATCCCCAAGGCCGAGGTCGAGGATCTGGTGCTGGAAGAGGTGCCCGATGTCGGTTACGAGGACATCGGTGGTCTCGGCCGCCAGATCGAGCAGATCCGGGACGCCGTGGAGCTGCCCTTCCTGCACAAGGACCTCTTCCGCGAGTACGCGCTGCGCCCGCCCAAGGGCGTGCTGCTCTACGGTCCGCCCGGTTGCGGTAAGACGCTGATCGCCAAGGCGGTGGCGAATTCGCTGGCCAAGAAGATCGCCGAAGCGCGGGGCGAGGATGCCAAGGAAGCGAAGTCCTACTTCCTGAACATCAAGGGTCCCGAGCTGCTGAACAAATTCGTCGGTGAGACCGAACGCCATATCCGGATCATCTTCCAGCGGGCCCGGGAGAAGGCGTCGGAAGGTACACCGGTGATCGTGTTCTTCGACGAGATGGACTCGATCTTCCGCACGCGTGGTTCCGGTGTCTCCTCGGATGTGGAGACCACGGTGGTGCCGCAGCTGCTGAGCGAGATCGACGGCGTGGAAGGGCTGGAGAACGTCATCGTGATCGGCGCCTCCAACCGCGAGGACATGATCGATCCCGCGATCCTGCGACCCGGCCGGCTGGACGTGAAGATCAAGATCGAGCGTCCGGACGCCGAATCCGCGCAGGACATCTTCTCCAAGTACCTCACCGAGGGACTGCCGCTGCACACCGACGATCTCGAGGAGTTCAAGGGCGACAAGGTGGCCTGCGTCAACGCCATGATCGAACGGGTCGTGGACCGGATGTACGCCGAGAGCGAGGACAACCGCTTCCTGGAGGTCACCTACGCGAACGGGGACAAGGAGGTCCTGTACTTCAAGGACTTCAACTCCGGCGCCATGATCCAGAACATCGTGGACCGGTCCAAGAAGTACGCCATCAAGTCGGTGCTCGACACCGGTAATCCGGGTCTGCGGATCCAGCATCTCTACGATTCGATCCAGGACGAGTTCTCCGAGAACGAGGACCTGCCCAACACCACGAATCCGGATGACTGGGCCCGTATCTCGGGTAAGAAGGGTGAGCGGATCGTCTACATCCGCACGCTGGTCACCGGGAAGAACGCCAGTGCCAGCCGGGCGATCGATACCGAATCGAATACCGGCCAGTACCTGTAGATTCCGTCGACCGTGGGGCCGCGCCGCCGAAAGGGGCGTGGCCCCACGGCTGTCCGGATCGTCCGGTCGGCTCATTCGCGTACCGGTTCGGCTACCTCTGAAGTGGTATCGGCGGTACTCCGCAATGCTCAGGTACCGCCCGTGACAACCGTCCGGAAATCGTTCCGCCGGGCGACGGCAGCGCATCTCATGCCGGGATAGGTTCCGAGGGTCCGGTATCGAGCCCAGGAGTACCCCGTGACCACCATGACCGATACAGGCCCGCGGCGGTCCGCGGCGCACCCGGAGCCTCCGTTCGCCACCGGACCGGTACTCGGGGTCGCTGCCGTGGCAGCCGTGGTGCTGATCGTCTCCGCGACCCGCTACGGGTACTTCGGGGACGAGCTGTACTTCCTGGCCGCGGGCCGGCGGCTGTCGGCGGGATACGCGGACCAGGGGCCGGTGCTGCCGGTGCTGGCCGCGGTGATGGACGGTATCGCGCCGGGCTCGCTGGTGGTGCTGCGACTGCCCGCGATCGTCGTCACCGTGGTAGCGATGGTGATCAGCGCCCTCATCGCCCGGGAACTCGGTGGCGGGCGGGGCGCCCAGGTGCTCACCGCGGTGGGATACGCGACCTCGCCGTTCCTGCTCATGCAGGCCAAGACTTTGTCCACGAACGCGATCGATACCGCGCTGTGGGTGCTGATCACCTGGTTGGTGGTGCGCTGGGTCCGGACCCGCCGCGACGGTCTGCTGCTGGCGGCGGCTCTGGTCACCGCGGTCGATATTCAGGTCAAATGGCTGATCCCGTTCTTCTGGATCGCGGTGGCGGTGACCTCGCTCGCGCTCGGCCCCCGCGAACTGGTGCGCCGGCCGCTGCTCTGGGCGGGCGGCGCGGTCGTCCTGCTCGTATCGCTGCCCTCGCTGCTGTGGCAGGCCGGTCACGGCTGGCCGCAGCTCGCGTTGACGGCCGCTGTACGGGAGGAACAGCAGTACACCGGCGGTCCGGTGGCTTTCGTACCCTTGGCGGTACTGCTCGCGGGCGTACTGGGCGCGGTACTGCTCTGCTACGGCCTGTGGGCGCTGCTCCGGCACGAATCGCTGCGCCCCTACCGCTTCCTGGGCGCGACCACCGTCGTACTGACCGTGGTCTTCCTCGTCACCGGGGGACGCGTCTACTACCTGACCGGTATGTACGGGGTGCTCTTCGCGGCCGGCGCCGTGGCACTGGCCGGTGCGGTGGAGCGGGCGAAAACGACAGGTCGACGGCGGGTGCTGGTCGGCTCGGGGGCGGTACTGACGGCGCTGTCTCTGGTCATGATCCTGGGGTCCACTCCGTGGCAACCGGCCGAGGACATCGAGCCGCCCGCGGACGACGTCGCGGCCGCGATGAACATCGGCCTGTACGGCGAGTTCGGCTGGCCGGAACTGGCGGCCGGGGTCGTCGCCGCGCACCGGACGCTCACTCCCGCCGAACAGTCGCGCTCAGCGGTGCTCGCGGGCAGCTACTGGCAGGCCGGCGCCCTGGATCAGCTGGCGCGCGACGAACTGCCCGGGGTCTACAGCCCGGCACGGGGATTCGGGTACTTCGGTGCGCCACCGGATTCGGCGACGATGGTGTGCGTCGGCGGCGACGAGGACCGGTTGCGTGCGCAGTTCGCGGTGTTCGAACCGATCGGGCGGGTCGACACCCGGCTCGGGTTCCTCGACAACACCCGCGATGTCACGCTGTGGAAGTGTGCGCAGCCCCGGCGTCCGTGGTCACAGGTGTGGCCCGAGTGGATGCATATGTAGTCCGCCCGCGGTACTGCGTGAACGGCTTCGGCCGGTCACCCCGCGGCGGTGTCGGGCAGCGTGGGGCCGGGTTACGCTCGGCGCTATGAGCACTCCGGAAACCGAGATCTGGCACAACCCGCGCTGCTCCAAGAGCCGGGCCGCTGTGGCACACCTGGACGAAGCCGGAATCGACTATTCGGTCCGCCGGTATCTCGACGATCCGCCCACCGCCGCGGAGATCCGCGCGGTGCTCGACCGGCTCGGTGCGCAACCGTGGGATATCACCCGCACCGGTGAGGCCGTCGCGAAGGAACTCGGGCTGGCCGGGTGGGGCCGCACCGAGGCCGACCGGGACCGCTGGATCGCAGCGCTCGCCGAGTACCCGCAGCTCATCCAGCGCCCCATTGTGTTCACCGCTGGGCGCGCTGTGGTGGCCCGCGACGCTGCTGCTCTGGATTCGCTGGCGTGACCCGCCCACCGATTGCCCGGGTGTAACGCTCGTGCGTTGCCGGCCGGTCGGCTCGGCGCCGACGATACCGGCGGGTACCCGTCGCCCGTACGGTACGTGCGAGGACACGATGGCGGTAGTGTCGGCTCATGAAAGTTGAACTGCGGCACAATCCGTCGTCGACGGTGGCCCGGTGCGTGCTGGCGGGCGGGGAACCGGTCCGAGTGGAATCCGGTGCCATGGTGGCGCATTCGGCGGGAGTGACTCTCGAGGCCAAGGCCGAGGGGGGCATCCTGGCCGGTCTGAAGCGCTCGATGCTGTCGGGTGAATCGTTCTTCGTCTCCACCTTCACCGCGCCGCAGCAGGGCGGCTGGGTGGATGTGGCGCCGTCGCTGCCCGGCGATATGCTGGCGCTGCAGATCGCGCCGGACCGGCCGTATTTCATCAGTCGCGGTGGCTGGATCGCGAATTCGCCCGGTGTGCAGGTGGAGAGCAAATGGGGCGGTTTCGCGAACCTGTTCGGGGGTGAGGGCGGGTTCGGCCTGCGCGCGTCCGGTCAGGGGGAGGTCGTGGTGGGTGTGTTCGGCGCCATCGATGTCATCGATCTGGCCCCGGACGAGCCGGTCACCATCGATACCGGACACGTGGTGGCCTACGACCTGTCGATCCGGTTCAGCATCCGGCGCGCGGTTTCGGGGCGCTCGCTGCAATCGCTGAAATCCGGGGAGGGCCTGGTCTTCGATTTCGTCGGCCCGGGCCGGGTCCTGCTGCAGACCCGTAATCCCAGCGCCTTCGCCTCCTGGACGGCATCGGTTTCCTCGGGCTAGGCGAAACCTCCGCATTCGCTCCGGCCGTGCGCTTCCTGCGAAACCTCCGCATTCGCTCCGGCCGTGCGCTTCCTGCGAAACCTCCGCATTCGCTCCGATCGCGGGAATTGTGCGTGACAATCGGCCTCTGCTCCGGCCGTGCGGCTCTTCCTCGGCGTTTGCTGCGTCGTGTGTTTCCGGTGTACCGGCGTCCGGCCCGAGTGGGAGTTCGGATGGGCTTCGCCCGAGAGTGTCGATCCGGTGGTGCGGTCGTCTCGGGGACGACCGCACCGGGTATCAGTCGTTCGGAGCCACGACCGCGTAACGCGCGCAGGCGAATTCCCCGTTGTGGACCGCTTCGGTGAGGCGCAATTCCAGTCGGCGCGGCAGCAGCGGCGCTCCCGCGCCGAGTGTTACCGGGGCGATCGAGACGATCACCTCGTCCAGCAGCCCGCGGTCGGCGAACTGTCCGGCGAGTTCGCCGCCGCCGATGACCCAGCGATTCTTCCCGGCCGCCGCCTCGGCCATCGCCTTGTGGACCAGTTCGACCGGGTCGCTGGTGAACCGGATATCGCCGTCGGTGCGCGGTGCGAATTCACGATGTGTGCACACCCAGGTCGGGACCTCGTAGGGCCAGGGCTCCGCGCTCTGATTGTCGAGCAACCATTGATAGGTGTTGGCGCCCATGACGATTGCGCCCACCTCCGCCATGAACGCGTTCATCCCCATGGGGCCGTCCTCGTCGGCCGTGCGGGTCAGCAGCCAGTCCAGGGAGTGGTCGGTGGTGGCGATGAAACCGTCGAGGCTGGTCGCCGTGTTGTAGATGGTCCGGGGTGCGGTCGCCGGGGTGGTCATGTCAATCTCTCCTTCGCAGCCAGTCGATCGGGTCGCCCCAGCCGACCGGGTCATCGGGTGATGTCCCGCGGATCCAGTACCGCACCAGCTGGCGGCGATACGCGGAATAGGTGAGCACGTGCGCGACTACGCTGCCCAGGACGAAACTCTCCGGTGGTTCGCACAGGGCGTCGATCAGCGTGTCGCCCCAGCCGCCGCGCCGGTCGATCTCGCGGACCGTACCCAGCCAGCGCGGGCCCACCTCGTCGAGACGGGCCATGAGCGCGGGTGGATCGTCGCCGCCGCCGACGGGGGTATCGGCTCCCTCGATCGAGGCCAGCCATACCTCCTTGCTGCGGATCAGGTGGTGCAGTACGGCGGCGACCGAATCCTCGGGACCGTCCCACGGCAGTACCGTCCCGTAGGTCCCGCGCGGGCGGCGGAACTCTTCCTCGGTCAAACCCGCCGCCGCTTTCACCAGCAGTGCGGTGTCCTCGAGGTCGTGGTGCAGCAGCAGTGCGGTCGGGTCCATATCGGAGCGTCCCTTCGGTTCCCCCTCGACCCACAGCGACATGGGGGGATGGAAATGAATACCGTTCGCCGCCGGCAGCCAGCGCGGGGTACGGCCGGTCAGCGGCGGGGTCGCGCTCGGTGGATGACCGAACGCACGGGTGAACGCCCGGCTGAACCCCTCGACCGTGTCGTAGCCCGCGGCGAAGGCCGTCTCGGTGACGCCCGCGCCACCGCCGAGCTGCCAGCAGGCGCGTTCCAGCAGTACCCGCCGCCGCAGGCCGACCGGGGATTCGCCCGTGCCGCGACTGAACTGCCGGGCGAAGTGGTATCGCGACGAATAGGCGCCGGCGGCCATCTGCCCGAGCGTGGTGTTGTCCTCGTCGAGAACCGCGTCCAGCAGTTCCCGCAATCGGTCACGTCGGTTGCTCACCCGTCGAGTCTGTCGGTTCGACCGCCCGCCGCGCTTGACCGATCTTGCGCAAGTCGGTCCGTGCTCAGCGGTTGCTGCGGCGCTCCAGGCCCTTCCGGTCGTAGAGGATCGTGAAGACCAGGCCGAGGACCAGCCCGACCGCCAGCCCGAACAGGCTCATCCCGACCCCCCGCGCCAGCCCGGGATTGCCGTGGGCGTCGAAATACAGAATCGCGCGGATACCCAGATAGATCTGGTGCATCGGTTCGAACGCGGCCAGCCAGGCCATATAGTGCGGCGTCGCCTCGAGCGGAATGGTGGCGCCGGCCGAGGGCAGTCCGAGCACGATGAACAGGATCAGGTTGATCAGCAGGCCGGCCGAGCCGAACACTGCCAGCACCGACAGTGCGGTGACCCCGACCGCGATGATCGCCAGGGTGCCGAAGAGGAACAGGGCCAGGCTGTGGTCCAGCGGCATATCCAGCAGAGCGGCGATACCGACGAACAAACCGGACACAATCGGCGCCGCGACGGCGATCACCCCCCACTTCAGCAGCAGGGTGCGCACCCGGGAATGCGGGGCGGTCGGGTGGTGGACGAACCACGGTCCGTATTCGGTAGGAACGAAACCGAGCGCCGAATCCACCATGGTGTGCACGATCATGGCGCCGGTGAAACCGGCCAATACCACCAGCAGGGTGTAGAAGAAGGCGGACAGTCCCTGCCCGGTCCCGTCCGGGAGCGGCCGGTACGGCTCGATGAGGACCTGGATCGGTTCGGCCAGCATCAACCGGGCGGCGCCGGAGATCTCGGTCCCGCCGCCCGGTCCCGCCTTCAGTTCGTCGTCGACCGTGGCCGTCAGCTGCTTGCCGACCTCCGCGTTCACCTGGATCAGGGCCCGGCGGGCGACGGTCTGGGTGATCTGGGTGGCGTAGGTGCCGGTGCGGGGATTGGTCACCACGGTGATCACCGGCTGCTGGATATCGCCGGGCACCACACTGCCCGCGCCGAGGATCGACAGTCGTTTGGACAGATCGCTGGGCAGGATGATCGCGCCGTAGACCTCGCCGTTGTCGAGCAGCCGCTGTGCCTCGCCGATACCGGTCACCCGCAGATCGACCTTGTCCGCGGGGACCCGCTCGGTGAGTGCCGCGGTGATCTGGTCGCCGATATCCATCCGCTGTCCGTCGCGGATATCGCCGTCGTCCTGGTTCACCAGCGCGATCGGGAAATCGTGCAGGTTCTTCTCCGGGTTCACCACGTAGCCCAGATACATCGTCGACAGCAGGGCCATCAGCAGCGTGACCACCACGATCGGGCCCGCCCAGATGCGGATACGCCGCCGGACCCGCGTGCGGGTGTCGATATCGCCCTGTTCGCCCGTTACGGCGTGGGCGCCGGGTTCGTCGCCGGTGCTGTCGGTCCCCATCGTGTCCTCCGTCGAAGCTGCGCTTCCGGCCCGGGTTCGCGGGCCGGTCGTCTGCCGGTACGGCCGGGTCAATGGTGGCAGCTACCCGGGCCGGTGGCGGTACTGCGGACGGGTGTGTCTGCTCACTGTGGCGGGCGTATCAGCGCTGCGCATCGCGCTATGTCAGTGCTGCGCATCGCGCTGTGTCGGCTGAGCGCACCGCGCTGTGTCGGCCGAGCGCGCCGCGCTGTGTCGGCCGAGCGCACCGCGCTGTGTCGGCCGAGCGCCTTGCGCTGTGTCAGCTCACCGCCTCGCGTGGTGCCCGATTCAGCAGCCGGTAGCTCGAATGCCAGAGCCACTCCACCGGACCGCGTTCGAACCGGCGCAGCCAGAGGTGGGCGAAGAGTGTGATCACCGCGCACACCGTCAGATAGATCGCGACGGTGAAGGGCACCCGGGCCTCCGGGGCGAACCGCGCGGCGAGCCCGAATCCCCAGCCGTAGCAGAGGATCGACGCCACCAGATTCTGCAGGATGTAGCAGCTCAGCGCGGCCCGGCCGATCTCGGTCAGCCGGCGTCCGGCGAAACCGGGACGCGGGCGGCGCAGAGAGAACTCGGCGACGAGTGCCAGGATGCCCAAAGCGACCACCGGCGCCACCAGATAGCGGGTGACCAGCACCAGATCACCGCCGCCGAGCAGTCCGGCCAGCAGATCGATCGGGGCGGCCACGCCGAAGCCCACGAGCATCAGGCGGCGGCGCAGCCGCGCACCCTCGGGCAGGAACACTCCGGCATGGAACAGCCGCGCGCCCACCAGGAACAGCGCGATCGACAGCGGCAGGATGACGATCGCCTCGGCGCGGAACACCAGGGCGTGCTCGGCCCGGAACAGCACCAGATCCCAGAACGACCCGTCGGCGTACGGGTTCGGCGACAGCGGTGCTCGTTCCCGTGTCCCGGCCGGCTCGGATACCAGCAGCGAGGCGAGGTAGAGCGCGATCAGGGTGAGGTGTACGCCGAGCATTGTGTAGAGCCACCGGCCCTGTGCCCGGCCGCTGCGAGTGAGCAGGAACGCGACGATCAGACCTGTCACCGCGTAGCCCATGAGCACATCGAATTCGGCGATCAGGAGGAAATTGAGCAGACCGTCGAGGAACAGCAGTCCCGCGCGCAACGGGTAGCCGCCCGGCCAGGGCCGCCGGGCCCGCCGGGCCGAGCTCTGCTGAATGGCCAGCCCGATACCGAACATCACGGTGAGCAGCCCCAGGAACTTGCCCTGCGCCAGTTGCTGCAGCACCTTCTCGGCCCACATCCAGCCGTCGGCGGGGGACGTCGAGATCCGGTGCAGATAACCGCTGAGACCCTCCGGGTCGGTCAGTATCCAGACATTGGTGCCCAGCGTGCCCAGAATGGCGATTCCGCGCAGCACATCCAGTGCCGCGAGCCGGGACGGACGGGACGGGTTCGGTCCGGGAACGTGCGGGTCGGCGACGGTGCGGGTCATGATCAGAGCATGTGGTGCGGTGGTCCGCCACGGCATCGGCCGGAAGTACCACTCGACGGATGATTCGCCGTCCGTCGCCTACTCTCGAACGCATGCAGCGCATCATCGGTATCGAGGTCGAATACGGGATCTCCACGCCCACCGAGCCGTCGGCCAACCCGATCCTCACCTCTACCCAGGCGGTTCTGGCGTACGCCGCGGCCGAGGGGGTGCCGCGCGCCAAGCGCACCCGATGGGACTACGAGGTCGAGTCGCCGCTGCGCGACGCCCGCGGTTTCGATCTGAGCCGGATGAACGGTCCGGCACCGGTGATCGACGCCGACGAGGTCGGCGCGGCGAATATGATCCTGACCAACGGTGCCCGGCTCTATGTCGACCACGCGCATCCGGAGTATTCCGCCCCCGAGGTCACCGATCCGCTGGACGCGGTGATCTGGGACAAGGCCGGCGAGCGGGTGATGGAAGCGGCCGCCCGGCACGCCTCCAGCGTCCCCGGCGCACCCCGGATGCAGCTGTACAAGAACAACGTCGACGGCAAGGGCGCCTCCTACGGCACCCACGAGAACTATCTGATGAGCCGCGAAACCCCGTTCAACTCGGTCATTCTCGGACTCACCCCGTTCTTCGTGTCCCGCCAGGTGATCTGCGGGTCCGGCCGGGTCGGGATCGGGCAGTCGGGGGACAACGCCGGCTATCAGCTCTCCCAGCGTTCGGACTATATAGAGGTCGAGGTCGGACTGGAGACCACACTCAAACGCGGCATCATCAACACCCGCGACGAACCGCACGCCGACGCCGACAAATACCGCCGGCTGCACGTGATCGTCGGTGACGCCAATCTGGCCGAGATGTCGACCTATCTGAAGGTCGGTACCACCGCGCTCGTCCTCGACCTGATCGAATCCGGCGCCGATCTGTCCGATCTGCAACTGGCCCGCCCGGTCACCGCGGTCCACACCATCAGCCACGACCCCACCCTCCGTGCCACCGTCGCGCTGGCCGACGGCCGGGAACTGACCGGGCTGGCGATCCAGCGGCTGTATCACGAGCGGGTCGCGAAATTCGTCGAGGAGCAGGGCAACGACGACGAGCGGGTACGCGATGTGCTCGACAACTGGTCGATGGTGCTGGATCTGCTGGAACGCGACCCCATGGAATGCGCCGATCTGCTCGACTGGCCGGCCAAACTGCGCCTGCTCGAAGGGATGCGCAGCCGGGAGGGGCTGGGCTGGGCGGCGCCGAAGCTGCATCTGATGGATCTGCAGTACTCGGATGTGCGGCTCGACAAGGGGTTGTACAACCGGCTGGTGGCGCGCGGGTCGATGAAACGGCTCGTCAGCGAACAGCAGGTGCTCGACGCCATGACCAAGCCCCCCACCGATACCCGCGCCTACTTCCGGGGCGAATGCCTGCGCCGCTTCGGCGCCGATATCGCCGCCGCCAGCTGGGACTCGGTGATCTTCGACCTGGGTGGTGATTCGCTGGTCCGGATCCCCACCCTGGAGCCCCGGCGCGGGACCAAAGCGCATGTCGGGAAACTCCTCGACGGTGTCGATACAGCCGCTGACCTGGTGCGACAGCTCACCACCTGAATGCCGGCCGGCCAAGTCCCGGTGGTCGCGGCCACCGGGGTGGGACGTAATCCGACTACGTGTCGTCCGGGCTGGGTAGTGTTGAAGGACGAGCACAGGAGTGCTCACGATTCGTCCGGTCCGCGAGCGCGGCCGGTCGGTGGAAACAGAGGAGGTCGGCTGCGATGGCACAAGAGCAGACCAAACGCGCCGGGGGCGGCGACGATGACGAAGGCGTCGACGGCGTAGATGCCGCGGGCCAGGAGCGGCGCGAGAAGCTGGCGGAGGACACCGACGACCTGCTCGACGAGATCGACGATGTGCTCGAAGAGAATGCCGAAGACTTCGTTCGTGCCTACGTGCAGAAAGGTGGCCAGTGACCGCAGGTGACCCCTTGCGTCTCCATCTGGGGTACGCCCTCTCGTCCTTTTCCGAACATCTGCGTCAACACGCACCGGATCTCCTGCCGGGTAGCGGATTCGACGCCCTGAGCCAGCCCACCGCCGCCGGAAAACCCGGCGGCGGTGCCGCGGGGGATATCGCACCGCACGGCACCACCGTGGTGGCGGTGTCCTATCGCGGTGGTGTCCTGATCGCCGGTGACCGGCGCTCCACTCAGGGCAATCTGCTGGCGGGCCGCGATGTGGAGAAGGTCCATATCACCGATACCTACTCGGCGACCGGTATCGCCGGGACCGTGGGCATGGCCATCGAACTGGTCCGCCTGTTCGCGGTGGAACTCGAACACTACGAGAAGATCGAGGGCGTATCCCTCACCTTCGACGGCAAGGCCAACAAGCTCTCGAAGATGGTGCGCGACAACCTGCCGGCCGCCATGCAGGGCCTGGCAGTGGTGCCGCTGCTGGTCGGCTACGACCAGCAGGCCACCGATCCGGACCGGGCCGGACGGATCGTCTCCTACGACGTGGTGGGCGGGCGCAGCGAGGAGCGGTTCGGTTTCACCGCCGTCGGCTCCGGGTCCATGTTCGCGCGGACTTCGCTGAAGAAGTTGTACACCAAGGGGATCGACGCGGACCGCGCACTGCGGATCGCGGTCGAGGCCCTGGTGGACGCGTCCGACGACGATACCGCCACCGGCGGGCCGGATCTGCTGCGCGGGATCTACCCGACCGCGATCCTGATCGATGACGAGGGCGCCCTCGAGGTGGCCGAATCCCGGCTCGAGGAGATCGCGCGCGGTATCGCCGCCGACCGTCAGGCCGCACAGGAAGGGAGCGCCCGGGCATGACCCTGCCGCTGTATGCGTCCGCCGAGCAGATCATGCGCGACAAGACCGAGCTCGCGCGTAAAGGTATCGGCCGGGGCCGCAGTGTCGTGGTGCTCGCCTACGACAAGGGTGTGGTGTTCGTGGCGGAGAATCCGTCGGCGACCCTGCACAAGGTCAGCGAACTCTACGACCGGACCGGTTTCGCCGCCGTCGGCAAGTACAACGAATTCGAGAACCTGCGCCGGGGCGGCATCCTGCAGGCCGATCTGCGGGGCTACCAGTACGACCGGCGCGATGTCACCGGACGGGCGCTGGCCAACGCCTACGCGCAGGCACTGGGATCGATCTTCACCGATCAGCTGAAACCGTACGAGGTGGAGATCTGCGTCGCCGAGGTCGGGTATCCGGAGCAGGAGCCCGAATCGGTTCTCTACCGGATCACCTTCGACGGATCGATCGTCGACGAACGCGAGTACGTGGTGATGGGCGGTACCACCGAACCCATCGTCAGCGCGCTCAAGGATTCCTACCGCCCGGGCCTGGACCTGGCCGCGGCGATCCGGGTCGCGGTCGAGGCATTGCAGTCCAGCGAGGGCGCGGACAAGGACAAACGCGCCCTCGGCGTCGGTTCGCTCGAGGTCGCAACCCTGGAGCAGGCACGGCCGCGTCGGGCGTTCCGGCGGATCGGGCGCCCGGCCCTCGAAGAGCTGCTCGGCTCGGCGGGCGAGGCCGGTGCGGCAGAGCCGGAAACGGGCGGAAAGCCGGACTGAGCAGGCCGGCCTCGCGCCGGACGGAGATTCACGGGTCGCGCACCGGACAACGGTGCGCGACCCGTTTACGTGAGATGTGATGTGCGGTGTGCGGTTGGCCGTCCATAGGTTGGTGACCATTGGGCACCTACAGTGCTGTGAGCCTGTCCAGGTTGGTCACGACGTATGTCGGCACACACCATAGGTCCACTCTCGATGGCCGGTGTCCTGGTCGGGGCTTGCCCCGATCCGGGGAACAGAGCGAGGAGCGCAACGGTCGAACGCGTGCGGGCGGTCATCCAGCGCCGGCGACCACTGAGCACTGACGGAGTCTCGGCCCTACCGAGGCTGCGGTCACCGGGTACATCCGCACATCATCTGTTCACTCCGGACGGTCTCCGTTCGAGGTCGGGGCCCGCACCGGCTGCGGACCGACGGAGAGCAGGAGGAAGCGACTGAGCGGAGGAGGGAAGAGTCGGGGTGGACAGTGCCCCGACCCCGCCCAGCCGGAGGCCGGGCAAGAAAACACAGCACAATCGTTGCCAAGCCGTATACATCGGGTTTTCCGCACTGACCCGCAGGAATCATTCCGCGCTGTAATCTCGATAGTGTGCAGCGACGAATTATGGGGATCGAGACCGAATTCGGTGTGACGTGCACCTTTCACGGACACCGCCGGCTCAGTCCTGACGAGGTGGCCCGGTATCTGTTCCGCCGGGTGGTTTCCTGGGGACGCAGTTCCAACGTGTTCCTGCGAAACGGCGCCCGGCTCTATCTCGACGTCGGTTCGCATCCGGAGTACGCCACCGCCGAATGCGACAGCCTGGTCCAGCTGGTCACTCATGACCGGGCCGGGGAGCGAGTACTGGAGGAGCTGCTCATCGACGCCGAGCAGCGCCTCGCGGAGGAGGGTATCGGCGGGGACATCTACCTGTTCAAGAACAACACCGATTCGGCGGGCAACTCCTACGGATGCCATGAGAACTTCCTGGTCGTGCGGGCCGGTGAGTTCTCCCGGATCTCCGATGTGCTGCTGCCGTTCCTGGTCACCCGGCAGTTGATCTGCGGGGCCGGCAAGGTGCTGCAGACACCGAAGGCGGCGACGTTCTGCCTGTCGCAGCGGGCCGAGCACATCTGGGAGGGCGTCTCCTCGGCGACCACTCGGTCGCGCCCGATCATCAATACCCGCGACGAGCCGCACGCCGATGCCGAGAAGTACCGGCGCCTGCATGTGATCGTGGGCGATTCGAATATGGCCGAGACCACCACCATGCTCAAGGTCGGTACCGCCGCGCTGGTGCTGGAGATGATCGAGGCCGGGGTGTCGTTCCGCGATTTCGCTCTGGACAATCCGATCCGGGCCATCCGCGAGGTCAGCCATGATCTCACCGGTCGCCGCCCGGTGCGGCTGGCCGGGGGGCGGCAGGCCAGCGCCCTGGATATCCAGCGCGAGTACTACGCCCGCGCCGTGGAGCATCTGCGCAACCGGGATCGTGATCCGCAGGTCGATCAGGTGGTCGATCTGTGGGGCCGCACCCTGGACGCGGTGGAATCGCAGGATTTCGCGAAGGTCGATACCGAGATCGATTGGGTGATCAAGCGCAAGCTCTTCCAGCGCTACCAGGACCGCTACAGTATGGAACTGTCCGATCCCAAGATCGCCCAGCTGGATCTGGCCTACCACGACATCAAACGCGGTCGCGGTGTGTTCGATCTGCTGCAGCGCAAGGGTCTGGCCAAGCGGATCACCGAGGACGACGCGGTCGATGCCGCTGTCGATACCCCGCCGCAGACCACCCGGGCCAAACTGCGCGGTGATTTCATCACCGCCGCCCAGGCCGCCGGCCGCGATTTCACGGTCGACTGGGTGCACCTCAAGTTGAACGACCAAGCCCAGCGCACCGTGCTGTGCAAGGACCCGTTCCGCTCGGTGGACGAACGGGTGGATCGCCTGATCGCTTCGATGTGATCGTTCGCCCCGGGCGCCGATCGGACCAGGTCCGGTCGGCGCCCGGGGCGTTTCGCCCGAAATCCACCGCGCTGCGGTTGCCGTATACGACGAGTCGGCCGAGGCGGATTCTCCCGGCCGTTCGTGATTACCTGGCCGGCCTGCCGGAAGGCTCCTCGGCCGCGGACCAGTGGGGCGGAACTCGCCACCGCCGGACGCGTCGCCGACGAATACAACGTCGCGCCCAGAGGTGACATCCTCGCGCCGGAGCATTCACATCTGGGAACCCGACCGGGCACGACCTCCTCCACCAAGCTATCCGGACAGCTCGGACCAGCACCTCCAACCCCCGGCTGGTCTGCTTCTAGAGCTCAGCCGCCCAACCGGCCCGTAATGGGCTGGGCAGACCACAGAGCCTGCCGATCCGAGAAGCGGCTGTTTCGGCCCTCGACACCGGCACCCACGCCGCGGCCGATCCCGAAGTTCTTCTGCGCAACGCGATAGCGGAATGCGATCCGGCTCCGCTGCTGATGGCGATG
>NZ_JBSGIP010000073.1:0-19556 GCF_053605105.1 Nocardia sp. NPDC003963 | reverse complement strand
CCGCGCTGGCTGCGCCCGGATATCGGCCGCCGCCAGTTCTACCGGATCGTCGACACCGTGCTCGACGGCGGGACAGCGGCCGGTTCCGCGCCGGCCCGGGGTCAGGTTCTGGGCGACGGTCGCCCGGTCGCCGGAGCATCGGCCGGTACCGGGCCGCGTACCCATTTCGCGATCAGCGGGAACACCAGAACCGTGGTGGCACCGGCCGCGACCAGGGTAGAGGCCAGATCCGCGCCGATGAGTCCGGACCGGGTCGCCACCTCGGTGACCGCGACGATGATCGGTAGACCGGTGGCCGCGTACAACGCGAGCTGTACCCGCTCGCGTGGTCGCTCCAGATTGGCCCCGTGTGGGACGAAACGCTCGCTCAGCCAGACGGTCGATCCCCGCGCGAGGGCGATCGCCAGGACGAACACCACCCAGCGCACCGGGTTGTCGAGTACGGCCGCCGGGTCGATGCCCATCCCCGATACGACGAAGAAGATCGGGATCAATACCCCGTAGCCGATGGTTTCCAGCGAGTTCTCGATCTCGGGATGCGTTTCGGCGACCAGCCGGCGCAGGATCAGCCCGGCCGCGAAAGCGCCCAGTACGACATCGAGGTCGAAGACTTCGGCCACGGTCATCAGGATGAGCAGCAGCAGGAACACCAGCCGGACCGGCAGCTGATTGGTCCCGGTGGTCAGTGCGGCGAGGACGCGTTCGGTACCGGGATGCCGGTCCAGAATGCGTTGCGGCACCCAGGACACCACTCCGGCCGCGGCCGCGAACAACAACAGCACCAGCAGGGAGGCGAGCAGATTCTGCCCGGTGAGCAATATCGACATCGCCAGCACCGGACCCAGTTCGCCGACCGCGCCGTGCGCGAGTATCGCGCGGCCCAGCGGTTGTTCGAGGACGCCGTCCTGTTTGACGATCGGCAACAACGTGCCCAGCGCGGTGGAGGTGAGCGCGATGGCGACCGCGACCGCGGTGCTGAATCCGGCCCCCGGCGCCGCCAGCCACACCAGGAACAGTGCGAGCACCAGACCGGCGAGCCAGGTCAGCCAGGCGGTACGGCCCGGTCGGCCGCGCAGCAATCGGGTGTCCAGTTCGTAGCCGGCGAGCAGGAACAACATGCCGAGACCGAGCTCGCTGAGCAACTGCACCCCGCCCGCGGTGCCGGTCAGCCCGGTGGCGAAGGGGCCCAGCACGATGCCGAGCGCCAGCAGCACGACCACATCGGGGATCAGCCCGCGCAGCAGCCGCGACACCAGCGGCGCGGCCACCGCGGCGGTCGCGATCCAGCACAGCGAAACGATCGCCGACGGCTCGTGGTCCACGGGCGCCGCGGCAATCGTCATCCGATCATGGTCGCACCGGCCGGCCCGCGAACCGGTCGCCGACACGGTCGCCGTGCGGTGCGATTCGGGGGGCGGTCCGGTGCGCTGCCGTCCCGCCGGATTCAGGCCGGGTACGGGGTCAGACGCGCTCGGTATCCCAGGTGGCGATGGCCCAGATGATCACCACATCGAGCGCGATGATCAGGATCGACCACAGCGGATACCAGGGGATCCACAGGAAGTTCGCCACGATCGACAGGGCGACCAGCCCGATCGCGGTGACCCGCGCCCACAGCGCTCCGGTGAAGAGCGCGAGGCCGACCAGGATCAGCAGGATGCCGAATACGATATGAATCCAGCCCCAGCTGGTGAGGTCCAGTTCGTAGACATAGTTGGGACCGGCTACGAAGACATCGTCCTTCGCGGCCGCGGAGATCCCCTGGAACAGGGTGATGAATCCGGCGACCAGCAGCAGCGCCGCCGCCGCTATGGAGGTACCGCCGGCGACGGCCTGTTTCACCGGTCGTTCGCCGGTACCGGCCGCGTGTGCCCCGGTGGCCCCGGGTCTCCCGGCGGCCGGTGCTGCGGGTTCGGTGGTCATAACTACTCCCTTCGGATGGGAGGGGCCACACCGGACCTCGAGAACTGATCGCCGGCGACGCCCTCATACGCCACACTTCGATTCCTTTGTCCTGATCGAAAATTATGCCACTGGCCAGCACGTTCCGGCTGTTTCGTCGAGAAAACGGGACCCAGTCGCGACCTTTTCGGAAAGAATTCCCGGCGGGTTGTCGATTCACCGGCCACCCCGTTCGACCTATGGGTGAAAGGTCCGGACGGGACCTCGAGAACAAGGAGACCGCTTCATGAAGTACATGCTGATCATGCGCGCCACCGACGAAGCCTTCGCCGCGATGGGCGATATCGACTTCACCGAGATGCTCGAGACGGTGGGCAAGTTCAACGACGAATTGATCCGGGCCGGTGTGCTGCTCGCGGCGGAGGGTCTCGACGATGCCGCGGAGGGCGTCGTCGTCGACTATTCGTCGGCGGACCCGGTGGTCACCGATGGTCCGTACGGGGAGACCAAGGAGCTGTTCAACGGCTACTACATCCTGAATGTCGCCTCGAAGGAAGAGGCGGTCGAATGGGCGAAGCGGATGCCGATGGGCGGCGCCGGCTTCAAAACCGAGATCCGGCGGGTCAGCACCATCGACGAATTCCCGCAGGACAATATCTGGATCCAGAAAGAACGCGCCTGGCGTGAAGCCACCGGGCAGCTCTGAGGCGGTCCGACAGTGGACGAGCACACTGGTCGTGAGGCGGTGGCCGCGGTGTGGCGGATCGAATCGGCGCGGATCGTCGGTGCGCTCGCCCGCTACACCGGTGAGTTCGGCCTCGCCGAGGATCTCGCCCAGGAGGCCCTGGCCGAAGCCCTGGTGACCTGGCCGCGCGACGGAGTGCCCCGCAACCCCGCGGGCTGGTTGCTCACCGTCGGGCGCCGTCGCGCTGTCGACGGATTCCGGCGCCGTGCCGCTCTCGACGATCGTTACGCCGCTCTCGCCCGGGAACTGGGCGAGGGCGGCGTGGCCGCGGGCAGTGACCCGGCGCGGGCCGCCGACCAGGTGCTGTGGGATCCGGACCGGATCGACGACGACGTCCTGGCCCTGATGTTCATCTCCTGCCATCCGGTCCTGTCACCGGAGGCACGGGTGGCCCTGACGCTGCGGGTGATCGGCGGTCTCACCAGTGACGAGATCGCCCGGGCCTTCCTGATACCGACGGCCACCGTCCAGGCGCGGATCACCCGGGCGAAGAAAACCCTGGCCGCGGCGCGGGTGCCGTTCGAGATCCCACCGGTGGCCGAACGCGCGGACCGGCTCGTCTCGGTCCTGCGCGTGATCTACGTGATCTTCACCGAGGGATCGTCGGCCAGCTCCGGGACCGATCTCATCCGGTTCGATCTGGCCGCCGAAGCCCAGCGCCTGGCCCGGGTGCTGACCCGGCTGGTCCCGGACGAACCCGAGGTACACAGTCTGCTGGCGTTGTTGGAACTCACCGCGGCCCGGTTTCCGGCCCGCACCGGCCCCGACGGCGAACCGGTCCTGCTGGAGGACCAGGACCGGCGCCGCTGGGACCGTTCGGCGATCGGCCGGGGTCGAGCGGCCCTGGCCGCCGCCGGACGGATCGGCCGCGGGCTGGGCATCTACGGTTTGCAGGCCGCGATCGCCGAATGTCACGCGGTCGCGCCGTCGGTGGCCGCGACCGATTGGGACCGGATCGTTCTGCTCTACGAGGCACTGGGCCGGCTCGCGCCGTCACCGGTCGTCGAGGTGAATCGCGCGGTGGCGGTCGCGATGGCGCGGGGTCCGGCGGCGGCCCTGCCGATCGTCGACGATCTGGAGAAGGCGGGGGAGCTCGCGAATTCGCATCTGCTGCCCAGTGTGCGCGGTGAACTGCTCAGCAGGCTGGGCCGTACCGCCGAGGCGCGGGCCGAACTGGTACGCGCGGTGGCCCGCTGCGGCAACGAACGCGAACGGTCGGTACTCGAGCGCAAGATCGAAATGCTCGGCCCCCCTGCGGTGGAGTGACCACGGCCGTGGGTGAGCCGATAATCGTATCCGCGCCGTGACCGTCGGATGAGTAGTTTCCCGGTTCCCGCGCCGGTGTCCCGTGACGATGATGGAGACGACCGGTGCGGAGGCACACCGGCAGCGAGTGACGGGGTGGAGATGAACGAGAAGGTCACGCGGCCCAAGGGTCTCGGGAAACGCGCCGGGTTGACCACCGAACTGGTGCGGCGGGTACTGCGGACACTGGCCTGGTCGAAATTCGTCCGGGTCACCGTGGCCGGACGAGAACTGGTCCCGCGGACCGGTCCGGTGATCGTGGCGGGCAACCACATCTCCATGCTGGACGCGGTGTTCCTGTGGGGCGCGTTGCGGCGCCGGGCAGTGGCCATCGCCATGGCCGAACTGTGGTCGTGGCCGGTGGTGGGATGGCTGGTACGGCGGC
The DNA here is from genome assembly GCF_053605105.1 of Nocardia sp. NPDC003963. Taxonomy (NCBI): domain Bacteria; kingdom Bacillati; phylum Actinomycetota; class Actinomycetes; order Mycobacteriales; family Nocardiaceae; genus Nocardia; species Nocardia sp. NPDC003963. Next base: position 15,219 of record NZ_JBSGIP010000073.1, on the reverse strand, counting down.
TGGGTCAGATCCCGGTGGTACGCCGTGACAGCACGTCCGGGCAATCCGCGCTGGCCGCGGGCGAACAGATCCTGCGGCACGGCGGAGTACTCATCATCTACCCGGAGGGGCGGCTGGTGGCGCCGGGGAAGTTCGAACCGTACAAGCCCGGGGTGGCGAAACTGGCTTTCGCGACCGGGGTTCCGGTGGTTCCGGTGGGAACCACCGGAACCGACGAGGTCATGCCGATGCGGCGGTCGCGGGGCGCCCGCCCGGCCTTCGATCGGCGCCACCGGGTGACGGTGCGTTTCGGAAAACCGCTGGACCCGGCGGAATTCGACGATCCACAGCAGTTCCTCGACCGGCTGCGGCAGCGGATCGAGGAACTGCGCGATGCCCCGGAACCCCGGTGACCGGCCGGCCACCCGGTGGACGCGGCGGCCACCGGACCGCGGCGGGTACGAATCGCCGGTGGCCGGATCAGGGATTCGCCCCGGCCGGTCGTTCGCGGACCTTCTCCGCCAACTGGGCCGGCATCGGATCGTGGCGCAGATACTCGCGCGTGAACCGGGCGACACCGTGCGTGAGCGACCGTAGCTCCGTGGCGTAGCGCACGAGTTCGGATTCCGGGACCTGGGCCCGGATCAGCGTGCGGCCGGAATCGGCCGGTTCGGTACCCAGGATCCGGGCCCGGCGCACCGAGAGATCGGTGAGCGCCGCACCCAGGTGGTCGTCGGGAACCCGGACCTCCACCAGCGCGATGGGTTCGAGCAGTGCCATCCGGCCGCTCGCGGCCGCGTCCCGCAGTGCCAGCGCCCCGGCGGTCTGGAACGCGGCATCGGAGGAGTCGACCGAATGCGCCTTGCCGTCGAGCAGGGTCACGCGTACATCGACGAGTGGGTTGTCACCGGTCACCCCGCGTTCGGCCTGGGCCCGCACCCCTTTCTCCACCGAGGTGATGAACTGCCGGGGTACCGCCCCGCCGATCACCTTGTCCACGAATTCGATTCCCGAACCCTCCGCGAGCGGTTCCACCTCGATCTCACAGACCGCGTACTGACCGTGCCCACCGGACTGTTTCACATGCCGTCCGTGCCCACCGGCCTTCTCCGCGAAGGTCTCGCGCAGCGGGACCCGGGTCTCCTCCACATCGACCTCGACACCGAACCGGCTGCGCAACCGTTCCAGCGCGACATCACGCTGTGCTTCCCCCAGCGACCACAGCACCAGCTGATGGGTCCGTTCGTTGTTCTCCACCCGCAGTGCGGGATCCTCGGCGACCAGCCGTGCCAGCCCCTGCGGGAGTCTGTCCTCGTCGCTCTTGCCGTGGGCGCGGATCGCGGTGGGCAGCAGCGGTTCCGGCATCGGCCAGGGTTCGATGAGCAGGGGGGAACCGGTACCGGAGAGGGTATCGCCGGTGCGGGCGTGGCCGAGTTTGGTCACATACGCGATATCGCCGGCCACCGCCTCGGACATCGGGCGTTGCTCCCTGCCGAAGGGGGCGGTGACTCCGCCGATACGTTCCTCGTCGTCGTGATCGGCCTCCGGGCCGTACCCGCGAACGTGCACGGTGTCGTCGGCGTGCAAGGTGCCGGCGAACACCCGGACCAGCGATACCCGGCCCACATACGGATCCGACGCGGTACGGACGACCTCGGCGGCCAGATCGGCCGCCGGATCGCAGTGCAGCGGGACCGGTGCGGCGCCGTCGGTCAGCCGGCGCGCCGAGACCTCGTGTTCGACCGGAGTCGGAAATCCGGTGGTGACCAGGTCCAGCAGCTCGATCGTGCCGAGCCCCTGCCGGCCGTCACCGGCGGCGGGCGCCGCGAACAGCACCGGATGGAACCGGCCGCGCGCCACCGCTCGCTCCAGATCCGCTACCAGGGTCGCGAGTTCGATCGGTTCGCCGCCCAGATAGCGATCCAGGAGAGTTTCGTCCTCGCTCTCGGCGATGATTCCCTCGATGAGCCGTTCCCGCGCGCGTTCGGCGAGTGCCCGGTCACCGTCCGCCGGTTCGGTCCAGGCGCGCTCGCCACCGGAATAGTCGGCGACCCGCTGTTCGAGTAGTTCCATCAGGCCGGTGGCCGGCCGATGTCCGTCGGCGCTCGCGGGCCCGTACACCGGCAGATGCAGCGCCAGCACATTCTCCGACGATCCGCCGCCGAGCAGCGCCTGACAGGTCTGCCGCATTTCTTCGAAGTCCGCGCGCGCGGTGTCCAGATGGGTGAGCACGATCGCCCGCGGCATCCCCACGCCCGCACATTCCTCCCACAGCGCCCGGGTCGCGCCACCGACCCCTTCCACGCCGTCGGCCGCCGAGACCACGAAAAGGGCCGCGTCCGCGGCCCGCAGCCCGGCTCGCAGTTCGCCGACGAAATCGGCGTACCCCGGGGTGTCGATCAGATTGACCTTCACTCCGCCCCACTGCACCGGAACCACCGACAACTGCACCGATCGATGCCGGTGCTGTTCGATCTCGTCGTAGTCCGACAGCGAGGTGCCGTCCTCGACCCGGCCGGCCCGGTTCACCGCGCCCGCCGCGAGGGCCAGCGCCTCCACCAGGGTGGTCTTACCCGACCCGCTGCTCCCGACGAGTACTACGTTGCGGATGTTCTCCGGCCTCGTCACCCCGTTCGCTCTGACAACCATGACTCACCGTCCTCGGCAATCGGCACGCGGTCATCTACGAGCTTCCCACCGGCGCGGCCCGCGGTCCACGGTGTTGTGCCGTCTTCCGCCCACCTTCGCCGGAACAGGCGAACCGGCAGCCGGGCGCAGTGGTATCGACCGTAAACTATCAGGTCGAATAAATGCCTTTGAACAGGTGATATAGCTATGTAACATAGATCTTGTCAATTGTGATCCACCTCCTAGTGGCGCGCCGGACGTGCCCCCGGACCAGAGGAGTTCACATTGGCCGATCCTGTCGGCGAGCAGCGGCACCGCCCCGGTCGACCCGGCGAACACGAGACCGGGCCGGACCGGTTCACCGGGCCGTCGTCGGTGCGCCATCGCTTCGCGTGGCGGCCGGCGGGACGGCAGTGGGGCATCGGTGGGGTCGTGCTACTGGTCCTCTGCCTCGTCGGCGGATGTCTCGCAGTCGTCGCCGGCGGCTCGGACGAGAGCAGCGACAGATCCGATGACGCGGTGATCGTGAGCTATCACGTCGAGGGCACCGGTGACGATGTTTCGGTCACCTATCTCGGTAGCGATTTCGGCATGGCCAGGGAAACATCGGTCACGCCGCCCTGGCGCCGGGAGGTGATCCTCGACGGATTCGGCACCATGGTTTCCCTGATCGCGATCAACGATGTGCGCGGCGGTGCGGTCACCTGCCGGATCCTGGTCGGCGACCGGGTGGTCTCCGAACAGACCTCCAGTGGTTCGTACGCGTCGGCGGGGTGTTCGGGAGATACCGGAGTGGGGTGAGCGGCCATCCGGGCCGGGGCCGGATCGGCGGTCAGCAATTCGGCTGGAAGGGATAACACACCGTGGTGACCGGGGGCGCGGGCGGCGGGACCGGTAGCCCGGCCGCGGGCGGTGGTGGTGCCTGCGTGATCGAGCTGATCTGCTGTTGACGGACCGTTTCGCGGGGCTCGGGATCCCCGTTTCCGCCGCGGGCCAGGAACCACAATCCACCACCGACGAGGGCGATCGCGGCGAACGCCGCCGCGGTCTGCAGGTGGGCGCGGCGCCGATCGGACCCGGGCACGGGGTCCGTATCCGCTACCGGCGGTGCGGGCGGTAGCGGGGCCGGATCCGGCGATGGTGCCGGAGGTGTGGTGGATACGGGACGCGGCGGCGGCTCCGGCGGCTTGTACGTCACCGGGCCGGGACGGTCACCCGGCGGAGGCGGCGGGGCGGGTACGCGGGGTGCGGTGGCCGGTGGGGGCAGTGCGCTGGATTCCACCGCCGGAGCAGGCGCGGGCAGCGCGGCCGGGACCGGGAGTGGTTCGACCGCGGGCAGGCTCGAATCGAGCGGGAAACCCTCGTCGGCCAGTTCGGCGATCGTGGTCCGGTCACCGTATTCGAGTGCTTCGATCACCGCGTAGGCCTGCTCCGCGGTCCAGACCACGGCACTGCGGTGATGGGCCCGGTGGAACCAGGCGCGCAGCGGGTTCTGGGTATTGCACAGCAGGACATCACAACCCGGTGGCGGTGCCGATTTCTTCTCGAGACGCATCGTCGATCCGCGGGGCGGGACCACGACCACGAGACCGGTGACGAACGCGCTGCCGCCCACCTGTCCGGCGGCGGCCTTCAGTTTGAACACCCCGTCGCGGACCTGGTCGTAGGGAGTGGTGTCGTTCTCCCGCACACTGACCGGGTCGCCGGCGGACCCGGGGACCTTCCACCGGCTGTTGGTGGTGCACTGCAGGACACTGCCGGTGACCTCCGGGTCGACACCCTTGACCTCGCCGACCACGGTCGTATACGGCGTGATGATCACCAGATCCACCTCCTGTCCGGAGATGAAACAGTTGGTGATCGCGACTCCTGGTACCCGGTAGTCCCCCTCCCATTTCCGGAGCCAGCCGACGACCCGTTTCTCCGCGCCCGATCTGAGCTTGTCGGCGATGACGAGCATCCCGATCACACCCCTCCCTGTCGCCGGTGATGTGGACACGATATCGGTAGCCGGACGGCATGGCGCGAAACCCTTTGCCTCAGAAAGCGTTCACCCCCGTGGACAGCGCGCTCTCACGCCTCCTACCAGCATCATCGGGCGGGGCTATTGCGGGAGCGGCATACCGTACGGTATTCGACTTTATGGAGCGCCGACGGCGGCGGTGCCGATTCGTCGGCCGCGCGGCCCGGTCGCGTTCGCACCGCTGCACCGCAGCCGAACGAGGCCGCACGGAGGACCAGATGCTGTTCGATACAACCCCTGAGCAGGAGTTCTTCCGTTCCACTACAGCGAAGTTCCTGACTGCCCGGGCGCCGGCGGAGCAACTCCGGCGGCTCCGTGACGACGACCGGGGTTTCGATGCCGAATACTGGCGTCGTGGCGCCGAACTCGGCTGGACATCGTTGCTGGTGGGGGAGGAAGACGGCGGTGGCACGATCAGCGGCCGCCCCCTCGCCGACCTCACGCTCGTAGCCTACGAATTCGGGCGGCACGCCGCGCCCGGGCCGCTGGTTCCGGCGAATATCGTGGCCGCCGCGTTGTCCGACACCGGCAGCCACCCGTGGGTCCGCGCCGAACTGGTCTCCGGTGCCGCCATCGCGACCTGGTGCCACACCGAACCCGGTTCGCGGCACGATCCGGGCCGGACGGCACTCGATATCCGTGCCGACGGAGCCGATCTGGTCCTCACCGGCGTGAAGCAGCCGGTGGAATCGGCCGCCGCCGCGCGGTACCTCCTGGTCACCGGACGGTGTGCCGATCACCTCGTGCAGGTACTCGTCCCGGCGGATACCCCGGGTGTCTCGATCACCGCACTGCGTTCGGCCGATCTGACCCGCCGGTTCTCGCGGGTCACCTTCGACGGTGTCCGGGTGCCCCGGACCGCGCTGGTCGGGGAGATCGGGACCGCGGACCGGCAGATCGATCGGCAACTGGGCATCGCGCTGGCCCTGCAGTGTGCCGAAACGGTCGGTGCGATGCAGACCGGTTTCGAGATGACGCTGGACTGGATGGCGGACCGCTATTCCTTCGGGCGGCCGCTGGCGTCCTATCAGGCACTCAAACATCGTGTCGCGGATCTGAAATCGTGGCTCGAAGCCGCGCACGCGATCGCCGACAGTGCCGCGGCCGCGATCGACGAGGACAGCCCGGAGTCCGGCATGCTGGTGGCCGCCGCCCAGGCGTTCATCGGCCGGTACGGTCCGGAACTGCTCCAGGACTGCGTCCAATTGCACGGTGGGATCGGCCTGACCTTCGAGCACGACCTGCATCTGTTCCTGCGCCGGGCCACGGTCGACAGCACCCTGTACGGCACCCCGGCCGAACACCGCAGGCGCATCGCCGACCGCCTCGTCGACAACGAGCTCCTCGGTAACGCGGATGCGGAGACGGCCGCGCAGCGCGACCGGGCAACGCCCTCGCTCGGATCCGGGGGCAGTGGCACGAGTGGGCCGGGCCCGGCGACGGTGTCGCAGCGTGACCACATACCGCCCGCGGACGAGGATGTCGAGACCTTCCGCCTGCGGGCCCGGGACTGGATCCGGGAGAATCTCGGCCCCCACCGGGCCGAAGCCGTCTCCGGGCTGCGCAAGGTCACCCGGGCGGAGGAACTCGCGGCCCTCGCCTACGACCGGCAACTCCAGCGCGCCTTCTACGAGGCCGGGTTCGCTGGTATCGCCGTCCCGGTCGAATACGGCGGCCGTGGCCTGACCGCCGCACATCAGCGGGCGTTCACCGACGAACTGGCCGGATATGAATATCCGTCCCGCTGCCAGGTGCCGACCATGTCACCGTGCGCGGCGGTCCTGCTCGATTTCGGGACCGAGGAGCAGAAGCGCCGCCATATCCCGGCGATGCTGCGGGGCGAGGAGATCTGGATGCAGTTCCTCTCCGAACCCAGCGGCGGGTCCGATGTCGCGGGCGCGGTGACGACCGCCGTCCGCGACGGTGACGACTGGGTGCTCAACGGCGCCAAGATCTGGACCACCGGCGCGTGGTACTCCGACTGGGCGCTGTGCCTGGCCCGCACCAACTGGGATGTCCCGAAACATCGCGGACTGACGGTTTTCGTACTGCCCATCCACCAGCCGGGTATCGAGGTGCACCAGATCGAGATGCTCAACGGCGCCCGCGATTTCTGCCAGGAATTCCTCACCGATGTGCGGGTGCCCGATACCGATCGGATCGGCGAGGTCGACGGCGGCTGGACGGTCGGGACCCGCTGGATGTACCACGAACGACTGCTGTCGGAATCGCCGTATGTGACGGTGCCCGAGCGACCCGCGATCTCCGACCGATCCCCGGTCGAGATCGCCTGCCGGGCGGGGACGGTCGACGACCCGGGCGTCCGGGATCTCGTCGGGGAGGCGCGGATGCTCGAGATCGTCGGCAATGAACTCGTGCGCCGGCTCGGTGCCGGGATGGCCGCCGGCCGTATCTCCGATCAATCGGCGGCCATCGGTCGGCTGTTCCGCGGTATCGCCGAATCACGCCGGGCCACGATCGAATTCGAGATCGCCGCCGCGAACGGCGCGATCTGGACCGAGGAACTCGGTGATACCGGCGATGTGTTCCTGATGCGGCAGGTGAGCTGTATCGGCGGCGGCACCACCGAAATGGCCCGCAATGTGATCAGCGAGCGGGTACTGGGTATGCCCCGGGAGGCGCGATCCGATCACCGGGTGCCGTTCCGCGATGTTCCGCGGGGCGGGCGACGCGGGCGCTCCTGACCGGCTGTCCGGCGTGCAGCGCGGGTCGTGGGGAACTCGGACCGCGGTGTCGAGGTGCCGGGGTGGTAGCGCCGGTCGCGGATGCTGCCCGACGTGAGGTTGCGACGTCATCGTTTTGTCACAGGTTTCGGGCCTCCGCACGCCTAGCGTGGGAATGTGCCTGCTCAGAGCCGAACCGTCGATCCCACTGCCGTGCTCCGATTCCGGAACGGCGCGGTGTCTGTCCACGCGCTCGGCGCGGTGCCTGTTTGCGCGCTCGGCGCGGTGCCTGTTTGCGCGCTCGGCGAGCAGGCGCGGCGATGAGCGGGCGTGGACCCGACGTCGCCGCACGGGTAGGGCTCTGGCTCGGCGTCGCAATAGCGCTGTGTTTCCTCACCGGGTTGCTGAGCCATCTGATCCAGCATCCGCCCGGGTGGTTCCGGTGGCCGGCGAACCCGGCCTGGCTGTACCGGGTCACGCAGGGCACCCACGTGCTCTCCGGGATCGCCGCCATCCCGCTGGTACTGGTGAAACTGTGGGCGGTGTACCCACGATTGTTCGCGCGCCCGATCCTGGGCGGGCCGCCGCGGGCACTGGAACGGCTTTCGATCGCGGTGCTCGTCGGGTCGGTGCTGTTCCAGCTCGCCACCGGCCTGTCGAATATCGCGCAATTCTACTGGTGGGATTTCTATTTCCCGGCGGCGCACTACGCGATCGCCTACCTGGCACTGGGTGCGCTGGCCGTGCACCTGGCGGTGAAACTCCCGGTGATCCGGGAGGCACTGCGCGGGCATTCGACAGCTCTCACATCATCGGCCGCCGCCCGCATATCGCGGCGTGCCGCGCTCGCCGGAGCCGGTACGGCGACCTTCGCCGCCGTCCTGTCCGTCGCCGGGCAGTCGGCCGGGTTCCTGCGGCCGTTCGCGGTGCTGGCGCCACGCAGCGGAAACGGGCCGCAGGGTCTTCCGGTGAACCGCACCGTCGCTCGCGCCGGTGTCGAGAAGCCGGCCCGTGACCCCGGCTACCGGCTGATTGTGATCGCCGGCGATCTGCGTCGTGAATTCACTCGCGCGGAGCTGCTCGCCCTGCCGCAGACCAGCGCTCGGCTCCCGATCGCCTGTGTCGAGGGATGGAGCGCCACCGCCGACTGGACCGGGGTCCGGCTGCGCGACCTGCTGGCGGCCGCCGGCGCGACCGAACCCGGCGAGGTCCGGCTCGAATCATTGGAACCTGCCGGTTTGTATCGGGTTTCGCGGTTACCGCATCCGCATGTCGTCGACGACCGCACTGTGGTCGCCCTCACGCTGAACGGCCGGACCCTGGATCTCGATCACGGGTATCCGTGCCGCCTCATCGCCCCCAACCGGCCCGGCGTCCTACAGACGAAATGGCTGTCCCGCATCGAGGTGATCCGTTGACCACCCTCCGCCTGCTGCTCCTGGTCGCCGGACTCGCCCTCGCGGCGTACGGCCTCACGCTGCTGGTCGACCTGGGCTCCGCCACCGCCCGCGAGATCGTGCTGGTGGCCCTCGTCGCGATCCTGCTGCACGACGCGGTGTTCGCCCCGCTCTGCGCCGCCGCCGGATATGTGGCGCGCAGGTTCGTACCCGCCACCTGGTGGGGTGTCCTCACCTGCGGTGCGGTCTGCGCGGTCACCTCGGCGCTGGTGGCGCTCCCGATGCTGCTGTCCCCGGCCTCGGGTAATTCGAGCTTGCTCGATCGCGACTATCCGGCGGGCCTGGCCGCCGCGATCCTGGTCACTTGGGCGGTGCTGTTGTGCGCACACCTGGCTGTCCGCCGCCGTGCGCGCCGATCACCTCGTCACGGCGAGTCGGCCTGAGTCGCGGGCGGTGCTGCGGTCTCGGCGACGTGCCGCAAGCCTTGTCCACCGGTCCCGCCGGAACGGGACCACCGGACACGTGGCCTGCGCGGCCGGGTCGCGCGCCTTAGGCTCGCACCATGGGACTCGATGTGTACGCCGTCCGGCCCAACCAGAGCCGGGTGACCGATAGTGGAGCCTTCCACCGATTGCAGGAGCTGCCGCCGGCCGAACGCGGCGAGTTCGGATGGCTGCACCCGGCCGAACTCGGGCCGTTCCAGGAGCTGCCGCGCGAGTTCGCGACGGGCGGGGTGTTCTGGCCGTCCGACGGTGATCCGACGGGATTCCGGGGGCAGGTCTACGACGAGTGGATCTCCGATGAATTCCGCCTCAGTCTGTACGAACTGTTCGACCCCGAGGATGTACGGGGACTGTTGAAACGGCTCGACGACTGGCTCGGGCGGGCGGCGAACGGCGAGGTGACGGTGCCGCTGTTCGGGCACGACAGCGATGACGGGTATGCGCTGACCAGGGTGCGGTCACTGGTCGCGTTCGTGCGGGCGACCGCGGCACAGGAACTCTGGTTGTTTCCGGACTACTGATCGGCGGCGGGGACCGGAGCGGAGCCGGCGCCCGGTAGCAGCGCGAGGCGACTGGCCGTGCGGGCGATATCGGGCGGCAGGCGGTCACCGGTCAGGCATTCGGCGAGTGGGGCGGTGGCGACGAGGTGCAGGCGCCGGTCCCGGTCGCACAGGACATCCACGAGGTTGGCGAAACGCTGGGCGGCGTCGCGGTCGGTACCCGACAGCGGGGGGAGACCGGACAGGGTCCACTCCCGGAACCGGTCGGCCAGTCGCAGATAGTCGATGGTCGAGTACGGGGCATCGCAGAGATCGGTGAAATCGAACCAGACCGCGTCGCCGCGCACCGCCCGGGCGGTCACCGCGCGATCACCCAGGGGGACGCGCCGGCGTTCGGCCGGCGCCGGCGGCAGCAGACCGGCTTGCACCAGCTGGGCGTCGGTACCGGGCCACAGGAAACCGCCGCGTTCGAACTCCGCGGCAGGTGTCGCGAGCCGGCGGGTCCGCCGGTAGTCGCGGGGACCGGCGACCTCCACGACGTCCAGCGCGTTCTCCAGCGTGGCGGCCAGTGGTTCGATCAGATGATGGAACAGCGGGTTGGGCAATAGGCCCGCGGGCGGATAGTTCGAGGTGGCGACCAGTGTGATCCGCTGGGCGAAGAGCGAATCCATGACCTTGGCCATGATCGTGGCGTCGCCGGGATCGTGTACGTGGAACTCGTCGAAGCACACCAGCCGATAGTCGCCGAGCAGTTCCCGGACGGCGCGGTCGCAGGCGCGTTTCTCGCTGCGGTGGGCGGCGTAGCGGGTGTGGAACTCCCGGAAGAATTCGTGGAAGTGCACCCGTCGCTTCCGGCGTGCCGGGACGGCATCGTAGAAGGTGTCGACCAGCCAGCTCTTACCGCGGCCCACCGGGCCCCACACGTATACGCCGCGTACGGTGTTCCGCACGAAAGGTGTGCGGCGGTGTGCTATTTCGCGGCCCAGCCGCCAGAGCGTGCCGGCGGCGTCCCGCTGGGACGGATCGAGATCGAATCCCGCTTTCCGGGCGGCCTTTTCGAATACCTCGGGCGTCCAACCGTGCTGTGTTCCGGTCACCGCCACCACCTCCTGGTCTCGCCGGGTCAGCTTGGCAGGCCGGGGCGGCCCGGCCCAGAGATCAGGAGCACATGTGAGGATGATCGCCCGATGGCGGCCCGCGGACCGCGGCCCCCGGGTTACGCGGCAGGTGTCAGGGTGTAATCCCGCGGATCGAGTCTGCGGACGCGGCGGCGATATCGCGTGACCGTTCCGGGCCAATTGTTGGTGATCTTGCCGGCCGCGTTGCGGTACCAGCTGGAACAGAAATTCCACGGGGTGCGTTCGAGGCGTTTCTGCAAGGCGTCGTTGAAGGCGCGTTCGGTATCGGCGCGCACCTCGAGGACCCGGCCCGGTGTGTCACCGAGCAATTGCACCGCCTGCCGGATGTAGCGGGACTGCGATTCGATCATGTAGATGATCGAGCCGACCCCGAGGTTCGTATTGGGTCCGTAGACCATGAACAGATTCGGGAAATCCGGGACGGTCATCCCGTAGTAGGCGTGCGCCCCCTCGGACCACACCTCGGCGAGCTCGCGACCACCCCGGCCGGTGATACGCATCGGCCAGAGGAACTCGGTGCCCTTGAAACCGGTGCCGTAGATGATCACATCGGCTTCGTGCAGGACGCCGTCGGCGGTGCGGACACCCGCCGGCGTGATCTCGGCGATACCCGCTGTGGTCACTTCGACATTGGGCTGGGTGAGGGCCGGATAGTAGTCACTGGAGAACAGGGTGCGTTTGCAGGCGATCGGATAGTCCGGCGTGAGCTTTGCCCGCAGCGCGGGGTCGTCGACATTCTCCCGCAGATTGCGGGCCGCTATCCGGGAGACGAGTCGGCTGATGATCGGCAGTTCCACCAACCCCAGCGACGAGATCTCGGCGGTGAGCCACCAGCCGAATCGCTCCACCAGCAGCATGCCGGGAATCCGGGCGAACAGCTTGTGCTGTACGGGGGAGTAGTCGGTATCGAATTTGGGCAGCACCCAGGCGGCGGTCCGCTGGAACAGCGTCAGCCGCGCGACCTCCGGCTGGATCTGCGGAACGTACTGGACGGCGCTCGCGCCGGTGCCGATACACGCGACCCGTTTCCCGGTGAGGTCCACCGCGTGATCCCACAGCGCGGAATGGAACGCGGGGCCCGTGAAACTACCGATACCCGGGATGGCGGGCAGTTGGGGCCGGGACAGCTGCCCGACCGCGGAGATCACCACATCCGCGGTTCGCGGTTCGCTCTCGGCGGTATGCACGGTCCAGGTGCCCGCCTGTTCGTCGAACACCGCCGAGGTGACCTCCACGCCGAACTCGATCCGGTCGAGCAGGCCGTGCCGTTCGGTCACTGCGCGAAGGTAGCCGTGGATGGCCGCCTGTCCGGAGTACCGCTGCGGCCAATCGGGTTTCTGCTCGAAAGAGTAGGAATACAGTGGCGACGGCACATCGCAGGCCGCGCCGGGATAGGTGTTCTCCCGCCACACGCCACCGAGGTCCGCGGCTTTCTCCAGGATCGTGAGGTGGTCGAATCCGTGCCGGTGCAATTCGATCGCCACGCCGATACCGCCGAATCCGGCGCCGATGATCAGGATCGAGACCGGGCGTCGCGCACTCATACACACTCCTGTCGCCGATGTGGTCTCCCTCACTCTAAGACGGTGCCCGGGGTCGGGATCGGCACTTTCGGCCAAACGTTGCGGGCCGGTCATCGACCCGATCACGGCGGTGCGCAGGGGCGGCGGTGACGTCGGAACTCGGTAGGGTCCGGGTCGGCTTCTACCGGAAAACTGCTTGCCCGGCAACTGCCCGGCCGATAGATTGTCGCGGTTTGTCCATCCCGATGATCGAAGGAGACACAACCTCATGGAACCGCTGACCGAACGCGAGATCAGAGCGTCGTTCGTGAACTGCTCGAAAGGCGAGGCCAAACGGCTCTCCCTACCGGCCGACCTGGCCGATCGCCCGTGGGACGACCTGGACTTCCTGGGCTGGTCCGATCCCGGAGCGCCCGGCCGCGCCTATCTCGTGGTGCCGGAAGAACAGGGACCGGCCGGTATCGCGTTGCGCTACGAAACCTCCGGACCGCGTCGTTCGCAGATGTGCACGCTCTGCTCGACCACCCACAGCAATGGCGGGGTCGCGTTGATGACCGCGCGTAAGGCGGGTGAAGCCGGCCGGCGCGGCAATTCGACCGGAACCTATATCTGTGACGATCTGGCCTGCTCGCTGTATGCCCGCCGGAAGAAGTCACCCGCGATGGGCCGCGCCTATCGCGACGATTTCGATCCCGCGGCCCGCATTCTGCAGGTCCAGGAGAACGTGACCGCGTTCCTGGCCAGGGTGCGCGGCTGATCGTCACTGTGAATTCCGACCGATGAGAAAGAGGTAGTGGCTGTGCGCCGATACTCGAGACCCCGCCCGGGACGTGTTCCGGATTTCGTACTACGACCACGGATTCCGGAACTCTTCGTCTCCTCCCCGGCCGAGGCGGTCCGGTGATGCCGGACCGTGCCGGTCGGGGAGGAGGCGCCCGGGACCGTCACTGCGGTCCCGGTTCGACGGAGCCGTGCTGATCCGGCAGACCACCGAGCAGGCCGGCGATGGCCGCGTGCCCGTTCTGCATCGATGTCTCCCCGCCTCGTCCTTCGGTCCCGTAGCGCAGGGTGATCACCTCGGTGCCGTCGCCGGCCGGACGGCGCTGAACAGTGAACTCACGGCCGGGCTCACCCCATTGCTCGACGAGCAGGGCGACCGGATCGGCGGTGGCGAGTTCGGTCGCGATGGTCCGGGCAGTACGACCCGAATCGTCCGGGCGGGCGGGGTCGGCGCCGTGGCTCAGCAGCGACCGCACGATTCCGAGGCCGCCGCGCCGGGCGGCGATCGTCAGCGGGGTCCCGGGAATATCCGGGTCGGCTCCGGCCGCCAGCAGCAGTTCGACAGTCTCCCGGTGACCGTTGCGGACCGCCCACAGCAGCGGCGGCGTACCGGGGCCGGTCTGTTCCGGATGCGGTGGTTCGGGAAGATCGGGGTCGGCTCCGGCGGCCAGTAACGCTTCGACGACACCGGTATGGTTCCAGCACGCCGCCGCGCACAGTGGCAGCCCTTCGTCGTCCGCCCCGCCGGGAAGGTGCGGGTCGGCACCGTGGGCGAGCAGCAGGCGCACTGTTTCCGCGTAACCCTGCACCGCGGCCCGATACAGCGGAGTGGTTCCGTAGCTGTCGCGTTTGTCGGGATCCGCTCCGGCGGCCAGTAGTTCACGGACTCGCGCCGGGCCGGATTCGGAAACGGCCGTCACCAGATCTGTCACCTGTCCATTAGAGCTTCGGCGTCAATCGGATATCGCGGCTCGGCGGATCCGGGATTTCGACCGGGCCCGGCGACGACGGACTAGCCTGTGCGGCATGACCGATCGACTCGGCGACCGGCGCGTGTTCCGGTGTGCCCGGTGCCTCCCGCGGTGACCGGCGGTGAACCGGAGATGCCCGCGTCCGTGATCCCGGAGGTGGTCCGGCGCTATCTGGCGGAGCTGGTCCGGCGGACCCGCGGCGTCTACAGCGAGGATCTGCGCAGTGTGTTCGCCGTGGGGTCGCTGGCGCTCGGCGACTACCGGCACGGGCGTAGTGATATCGACGTCACGGTCGTTGTCGCGCCGGACGCACCGGGGCAGGCATTACGTGAGCTGGCCGCGGTGCTTTCCCATCCGGTGCTGCCGTGCCCCGCCGCCGGGCTGGAACTCGTGGTCTACGACGCGGAATTCGCCGCGTCGGGGAGCGCGGATCCGGGGTTCCTGCTGAACCTGAACACCGGTTCGCAGCTGCCCGCGGTCGCGGATTTCGAACCCACCGGGGCTCCGGCGTTCTGGTATGTGATCGATCGCGCGGTAGCCCGTCAGAGCGGGTTACCGCTCGCCGGACGCCCGGTGCGTGATGTTCTCGCGGCGCCCCGGCGAGCCGATCTGCTCGCCGCGCTCGCGGCCTCGGTCGACGAGCACGCCTCCGGTACCGGACATCTCGCGGACAACAGAGTGCTCAACGGCTGCCGTGCGGTGCAGTTCTGCCGGACCGGTCGCTGGGTGGCGAAACGGGAAGCGGGTCGGGTGGTCGCGGCCACCGAGGAACGGTTCGAGCCGATCGTGACCGCGGCGCTGCGCAGTTTCGACCGGCCGCGTTCGGAGGGCGTGGACCTGCCCTCGGCTCAGGTGGACGAGTTCTCGGCCTGGGTGAGCCGGACCGTCCGGGAGACCTCCCGCTGATCCGCGGCGGCCGGCCCCACTCGGTCGACGGGCCGGGCCGGATTCCGGCGGCGCCACGGCGCGCACGGTCCGGCTGCGGAACTCCGGTCCCCCACGTGGGCGCCGTCGAGATCTCCATCCAGCTCGGGGTCGCCGACGCGATCGCCGATGTGGTCGGTTCGGGCCGCACCCTGCGCCAGCACAATC
>NZ_JBSGIP010000072.1:0-19963 GCF_053605105.1 Nocardia sp. NPDC003963 | reverse complement strand
CCCACGCTGATGATCATTCTCGACGAGTTCGCCGAACTGCTGGAGCAGCACCCGACCTTCTCGAAACTGTTCGTCGCCATCGGCCGCCTGGGCCGCTCGCTGCGCATCCACCTGCTGCTGTCCTCGCAGAAGGTCCCGGCGAACCGGATGGGGGAGCTCGAAGCCCACCTGTCCTACCGGATCGCGTTGCGTACTAACCAGACCAGCGACTCTCGCGACGCCATCGGCACCGCGGACGCCTACCACCTGCCGAAGAAGCCGGGCTCCGGATATCTGCGGGTGGGCGCGGGCGATCTGCAGCGTTTCCAGGCGGCCTACGTCGGCGGGCCGTACACCGAGCCGCCGCAGCCGGCCGTGCCCGGCGTCCAGCGCATCCGGCGACCCAGTGGTGGGTACCGCCCACCACAGAGGTTCACGGCCGGCGATATCGCCGAGACACAACCGGTGCAGGTGGCCGAGCCGGGGTCGGCACTCGAACCGCAGGACACCGACAGCGAGCCCGCGAGTGTGATGGAGACGGTGCTGCAGCAGTTCGCGCGGCACGGTCGCCCGGCCCACAAGATGTGGCTGCCGCCGCTGGGCGTTCCGCCTACGCTGGACCGGCTGATCACAACGGTCGGCTCCGGTAATCTCGTGCTGCCGTGGGCGATTGCGGACAATCCGCGTCAGCAGCGCCAGGACATCTGGTCGGTGGATCTCTCCGGTGCGGGCGGTCACGTCGCAGTCGTGGGCGGGCCACAGTCCGGCAAATCCACGGCGCTGCAGACGCTCATCCTGTCGGCCGCGCTGACCCATACGCCGGAGCAGGTGCAGTTCTACTGCTTCGACTTCTCCGGCGGCCTCTCGACCCTGCGCACCTTGCCGCATGTGGGTGCGGTGGCCACGGCGCGCGATACTGATCGGATCCGGCGGACGTTCGCGCTGATCCGGAATCTGGTCGCATCCCGGCAGGCACTGTTCGATCAGCTGGAGATCAACTCCATGCGTGAATTCCGCCGGCGTCGGGGTACGCAGCAAGGAACCGCGGAACTGTCGGCCCGCGGTGACGAGCACGGCGATGTCTTCGTAGTCGTGGACGGCTGGGATATCGGGTTCGCCGTCAACGGCCCGTACTACGACGAGTACATGCCGACTATGGAGATGGTCGCCCTGCAGGGCCTCAACTACGGTGTGCACCTGGTGATCAGTAGTTCTCGCTGGGTCGGGATCAGGCCGGCGATCAAGGATCTGATCCAGACCCGCCTGGAGATGCGGCTCGGTGATCTCACCGATACGGCGTTCAACACCCACCGCGCTGTGGTGGCCGCGGTGCCGCCGAACCGTCCCGGCCGCTGTGTCTCGAGCGATGCTTTCCATATGCTCACCGCCCTGCCCCGCATCGACGGCAATGGTGACGCGGATACCGTGGCTGCCGGGCTGAATGCGGCGATCTCCGAGGTGAGTCGGAACTACTCGGGCCGGCGCGCACCAGAAGTCCGGCTGTTGCCGGCTGTGGTCGGCATCGCTGAGATTACTGCCGAACGGCCTCGACCGAATACCCTGGCCGAGCGACTGTCGCTGCCGTTCGGCGTCCGGGAATCAGATCTCGGTGCAGCGACGGTCGATTTCGCTACTTCGACCCACTTCATCGTGCTCGGATCGACGGGTTCGGGTAAGTCCACTGTTCTTGCCACTCTCATGAGATCTGTCCGGGAACAATTGGGCCCGGCGCATGCCCGAGTTCTGCTTGTCGACTACCGTCGACGCCATCTCCAAGCAGTACCGGAAGATATGCTTATCGGATACGCATCCAGCGGGGAGGATGTTCGTGCGGCTATGCCCGGGCTCCTCGACAAACTTCGGTCCCGCCGGCCGCCACGTTCGATTACACCGGCCGAGCTCACCGCGCGCTCATGGTGGAACGGCCCGGAAATATTTATATGCATAGACGATTATCACATGATCGCACCACGTGGTGGCATCAACCCGCTCGAAGCGCTGCGAGAAGTGATAGTCGACAGTCGTGATACAGGACTCCATATCGTCGTGGCTCGCAACATTGCTCAGGCAGAAACGGCTTTGTACGACAATGTAATCGGGCAGATCAGGAATATGAGCTCTTCCGGTATTATTTTGGATGGACCCAAGAATGCGGGTCCTTTGATCGGTGAGGTGAGGCCTGGGAAACAGCCTGTCGGCCGCGGAATATATGTCGAGCCGTTGATGTCGCGAAAGGACCTCGTACAGGTCGCGCAACCGGAGGGTGACTATCCCGACTGATGGCCGTTGTGGCCTGAGGTTCAATCCAGGAGGTAAAAGTCATGTCACCGCAACCCTACAGTGGATCTCCCGAAGAATTGAGGGTATTCAAGGATAAGTTCATCGATCATGTTTCGCTCATGGATGGCCACAGGGCTACATTGGAGACCATCAAGCTAGATTTCGGAGTGCAGGTGAAGGAGAATTCGTCGACGGGGACGGCAATTCAGCGTGTCCTCGGGGACGCGATCTATGCGGGAAATGAGCTGCGTGCCATATTGTTCGATGCCGCTTTCGCGCTCGGGGCGACCGCGGCAGATGTCGAAGCGATGGACGAACTCAATGCGCAGGATCTTCGATCGGGAAACTTCAACTACGATTTCACATAAACATCCGTTGATATCGGAAATGTGAGAGGGTTCGGTTATGTATGCAAACTTTGAAGCTGTTGATGATTTGGTCTCCGCTACTCGTGCGATGGTGGAGCAGATGCGAGCGGATGAGTCGGAGAGGAGTGCGCTCGTCAACCTGGTTTCGGAGGTTTTCACGGGAAGCGCTGGAACTGCGAACTATGAATTCCAACAGAGGTTTTCCGCAAGGCTCAACAATTATAATGACGCACTGAACAACGTGGATAAGGCGATCAGCGGGGCGGTTGGTGTCGGCGGTACCTGGGATAGCGCTGATAGGGCGGCGGCCGCTCGCTTCATGGAGGAGGAAAAATATAGGTGACCTGTTGTGAGTGGCCGGGAGTGTCCTCTCCCGGCTCTCATGCAGTCGGGTGCTGCAATCGCCGAACTACCGTGTTCGTCGTCGGCAGTCGCGTGGCCCACTACGAAAAACGCCGTGCACGTACGCCTTCTGGCAGCGGACACCGAGCTTGTCCGGTGTCCGCTGCCAGAAGGCGTAACCATCGGAACCGCTGGGCGTACGGGCTCGCGGGCGAGTAGATCCGCCGCAGACCTAGCATTGCCTACAATTCGTCAAGGCTGACGTCGAGTCGATTATCGACCCTGGAGCTCGAAGCCCGGCCGAGCTTGTCGAATTCGATCACCAGGATTCGGCCGAGAATATCGGCCGGCTGTTCGTCCCTGGGAATCAGCCGCAGTACCGCATCGATGGGATCGGTCGGCGTCGAGTCGTCGGCGGGAACATGGGTGGGGTCGGGTTCGAACCGGCCGGCTTCGCCGGCTCTGTGCACGGTAGGGAGCTCACTGGTTCCAGCGACAGGCTCTGCTGGTCGGTCGCGACCTCTTCCCCGATCGCCATGAGCCGGTACCATCCGCAATGTTCTATGCTGGTGCATCGATCGTCACCGAGGCAGTGGGCTGGTCCGAGATCTGCGTAGTCGCATCATCGGATCTGGGGACCGGAGGTGGTGGTTCGATACCCGGCGGATGCATGAATCCCATCCAGGATCCGAAATCGCCTTCCTGATCCGCCATCTCGGGAGAGAACGGTTGCAATGTTGCGTTCACCACAACTTCCAGCGGATTGGCTGCCTCGTCTCCCCACACAACGACCAGAGCGGTGCGTCTCTGCCAGAGGGCAACGTCTCCCGTTATCAGCTGACTCGGACCGATGCGGTCATCCGGATGGCCGTCGACACGGTCGCCGCTCTCGCGCTGTGTGACCCGCCACTGCGCCGGAGTGCCCTCATATGCTCCGTGCGCGTCTGTCGCGGATTGTGCGGCGAAGGCCTGTGTCAGAGCCTTGTAGACCGTTTCGGAAACCCACTGCTCGTGATTGCCCGGGAACCTGTACAAGCGTCCTTCTGTGCCACGTGCTTGGTCCCCGGGCGGTCGGCCGACAGGAGACGGTGCACTGACAGCGGTCGATGGACCAGGGGATGGCGTCGCGCCCGGCTGGGCACCAATGGTGGTTTGGTTTCCGGCTGTCGTCGGCGGGACGGCTGCGGTGGCGACCCTCGGGGGGGCGGGCTGGGCAGGTCCCGTTGCGGAATATGAGCCGGAATCCCGGTCGACGGCGCCGCGTGAGTTGTTCACCTCACCGCCGCCGTTCAACCGATTGAGCATATCGGACCACAGCATCGGCGAGGGCCCGTAGGCCGCCTGATTGCCGGCCCACGGCTGAGGGGTGTTGGCGCCGTAGCCATTCGGATCCTCATACCAGGGAATCCGCGAACTGTCATCGGTATCGCTTGTGTTCAGGTCGCCGCCGATGTCGCTTGTGTTCAGGTCGCGGCCGGTATCGCTTGTGTTCAGGTCGCCGCCGATGTCGCTTGTGTTCAGGTCGCGGCCGGTATCGCTTGTGTTCAGGTCGCCGCCGATGTCGCTTCCGGTACCGTGGTTTGCATTGTCCTCGGGGAAGGGGGCGAATGCCCCTGGCCCCGCAGGCTGATCATCCCGATTATCGGCGCCGTCGTCCTGGTCGACCTGACCCCCGCCCTCCTCGGCCACGGCTTCTTGCAGTTCCCCGATCCTGGCATCCAACTCTTCACGCATTTGCTCCTGAGAGCGGGTCAGCTCTTCCATCGCCTGGGCGTAGTATTCGGCGCCGCCCAGGACCTCGTCTTCCAATGCGATGGCTTCGTTGAGAGCGCCTGATAAACACTCCATGAATTCGATATCGCCACCCTGGAAATTCGTCATCGCAAGGTTAAATACTTCGATAAGTTCGGTGATGTGCCGGCGAAATCTACCTATATTGAGACTGGACCCTTCGGCGACTTCCGCTGCGCTCTGCAGTGCCTGCGTGAAGTCTGCACCAAAACTATTAAGGCTATCGACGGCCGACGAGTATCCGTCGACTCCGCTTTCGTCTGCCGGGACGAACGGTGGTATCGGCCGGACCTCGAGCGCCTCTCGCTGCCCGTTGCCGCTGTTCTCCCAGTTCATGCTGAGGAAGGAAGCGAACGTGTCGCTGTTCGGAACGGCCATTATGCATACCAATCCTTCAATGGCTGGGACACGTCACAGGGTTGGAGAAGGGACCCGTTGCCCAGGGGCTGGCCGATGAACGGGCCGGTTGTAGAGGGCACATAGTCGCCCGCAAACGATACTGCGACTGTCTCGGTTTCGGACCCCGGGCCTGGGATTTCCGACCTGTCAGTCTTTTCTGGGCCTGTGAGGATGTGGCGGAGACGGGTAGCCGCCTCCGCACCCGGCTCGATCGATGCTGATCGTTGTGCCCTGCTTGCCGCGGCCTCGCCAGCGTCGTTGACAGCAGCCCGGTGTGTCGAAAGCGCCCGGGTTTGCCTGCCGACGCGGCCGACCGTCATTTGACCGTCCAGGTTGTTGGAGAGGGCGACCTCTGTGGTGCCATCACTGCTGAATCCATCGGTATCGCACTGGGTGCCGACAGCGAATAGTGCACTTCCTGGGAGACCGCCTACAACCCCGTCGACAAGTGGGGCAACAACTCGAACTACCGTACCCATGTGGATATGGTGACAGTGTCGGCCGGGCCGGCGACCGCGCTTCCGATATAGCCCCAACTCATACCAACCTCGATTGTCTCAGCTGAAGGCGACGTTCAGCCGCACCGGTGTTCGCTTTCCCATTCGAACCCCATCGGTGCGCGGCGGCAAGAAGTTCCAGCCGAACATTGAGAACTCCTTCAGATCTCGAGCGGAGGGCCAGGCGGTACAAGACCCGTGAATCTTATCGAATTTCAGAAATATTTCAGACGCCTGGGCCGGTGTACGCGATAGTCTTCGGGCAGACACCGCTGCAATACATTGCGCGACTACTTTTCCCGGGTGGCGCAGGGCGTGACGAAGTGGGAGGGAACCCGACAATGACTGCGCCGAACGTACTGAATGTCGATCCGGAGACCCTGCGTCGGCTTGCATTGCAGCACGAGGAAGCGGCGCAGGAGATCGCGGTATGGGCTCGGATCCCCACGCGATGGCTGGCGGAGTTCGACGACGGCTACGGGAGGTTCTCATTTGTCGTTCGGCAGGCAATGGAGATCTTTTTCGAATCTCGCAGGGCGGCCGGTAACGCGCTGGCCGAGAAACACACCCGGATCGCCACCCTGCTCCGTGCCTCAGCGGACAACTACGAACGGGTCGATCAACTCGGTGCCGCGAGGATCCGGTCTGTGGACTTCTCTGATCCGGTTACGCCGCAGCAATATTCAGGCACGACACCCGATCTCGGGGCGAGTCGGGACGATCGAGCGCAGCGGTCGAGCAACTCGGGTGGCCCGCCTCTACCGCAGCGCACCGGGAGGCTCGACGGCACCCAACCGCCCCGGATTCCATCGCTGACGGGTATCGGCGAATCCCCGGCAGACGGGACGGATGTACCCGACCGGGGCTCACCGGCAACGGAGCTCAGTGACAGTTCCGGACCGGTCAGCCGCAGGGACGGTGAACCGAGCCCCCATGTCGGTAGCGCGTCCTCGCCACCGACCGTGGCTTCTGCGGCGAATACTCCGGCCAGGGGTCCAACAGTCGGGTCCTCTCCCGGCCGGTCTGTGTCGACCAGCCCGCGATCTGTCGGGCCCGTGACTCCACCAGTACTTTCCGTAACCCAGGAAGCCTCGCTGATCCAGCCGGTGACTCCGTTCGCGGTGGCGGTATCCGCGGAAAGGGCCAAGAAACAGTCGTCATCCATGTCGTCCGGCCCAGCGGATACGGATCTCGTCATCGCCAGGACTCTGCTGGGGGCAGTTCTGGCGGCTGGGGACCGTTCGGTTGCTCAACCGGCGTGGGCTGTGTCGGTTATGCGAGGTCTGGTGGGTGCGAGAATCTTCATCACATCGAACGAGGGCCGCGGTTGGCTGCCGACGGGGTTGTATCTGCCCAGCGAAGTTTCGACGCCGTGGATGTGGGATCACCTGCTGGATACCGGCGGCACAGGAGTATCGCCGGGGTGGGAGGGGATTCGCGACCCTGCTCGCATTCTCGGGGAGTTCGGAAACATCTGGGGGCCGCAGGTCGGCACCGGGCTGACAGCGCTCGTCTCATCCGAGCCGATTCCGCCGAGTGTGCGCTCGATAGTCGCGGGCGCCCGAACCGAACAACTGGTGCAACCCTCCTCTGACCCCGACCTGCGCATTCCCGGCCCCGATACGGTAGACCGACTGGGTCTCACAGGCTCGACGCAATCGCTGCAGAACCTCGCGGCAATCCCGGATTCGCATATCCGCGGCAGGCAGATCGAGCTGGCCGTGCACGCACACCAACACACCGCGAAGGCCGGAACCCGCCCGATCGAAGCAGCGGATATACCAGGACTGCGCGACCGAATCCTCGCCTACGTCCAAGCCGGCGTCGAGGTGCCGGCATCGTGGTGGGATGAGCTGCGCGAGGTGGATAGTCAGTTGTCGGCGATATCGATGGGGCCCGTCGCGGCCGGGATCACCGCGCCGGGATCCGCCCCGCAACAGTTGCGCGCCCGCGGTGCGTACTTCGAACGCCGGAGCAATGAAATCGTGCTGATGCTGGCAGCCGACCCGACACGGCAGACCCTTCGTGACAGTGTCTACGCGCATCGGGAGATCGTGAACCATCCGATGTTCGTCCGGGGGCGGTCGATGGTGTCTGCGACTACTGATGATCGTCCTCGGCGTGTTGCGGGGGCCGGTACCGGCGGGATCGTATCCGCGACCGGTTCCTCGGGTCCGCTGGCCGGCCAGGGTTACGGTGTTTCCGGCACGTGATCGGACTGGTGCCGGTTCTCGCGCATGGGGTGGGAGCATCATCGGTGCGAGTTGAATATGTCGAGGTGCTGTGGTGTTCATGGGATTGTGGTGGTTGGTTTCGGTGTCGACGTGCAGTGACCGCAGGTGATAGCGACGATTTGATTCGGGGGCCGAAGGAGACCCGGCGCATGAGACTGTGCCCGGGAGAGTGACTGTTCGATCGGTTGCGTTACCCAGATCGTGGCGGTGTATCGCGTTCGGTGTCGATCACGACAGTGTGAGTACGAGTTTGCCATTGAGGTTTCGGCCCAGCAGCCTGCCGAAGGCGGCGTGGGGCTCGGCCCATGGCGCGATCTCGACTACTTGTGGATCGAGCCTGCCAGCGGCTACCAAACGGAGCAGGCATCCCAGGTCTGTGGCAGCGCAGGAGCGACCGAGCGACTCGAGCAGATACATCGGGGATAACGTGATACTCGGGTGACTGGGGCCCCAATCACCCGGAAGGGTCGATGGGAGGCCGCTCGAGTTCCCGAAACTGATGGCTGCACCGCCAACCGTCAAGGCTGCGGTCAATACGTCGCCGCCGACACTGTCGAGCACCACGTCCGGCCGTTGCTCTGGAATATCGCTGTACATGATCACGGTATCGGCACCCAGGTCGAGTAAACCTTCTCCGTGTTCGGGGTCACCGACGGCGGCGACCACACGTGCCCCGACCAGTGACGCGATCTGCACAATGTACCGGCCGACACCGCCTCCCGCTCCGGTGACGAGAACGGTGCTGTCCAAAAGCCATCCGACCTTGCGTAGCACATGCAGGGCTGTGAGACCCGCGGTCGGCAGCGCCGCGGCATCGCTGAAGCCGACCCCAGCGGGTAGGGTTGCCACCTTGTCTGTCGAGATGGCCACATACTCTGCCCATCCGGTGGAATCCGCGATCGCGACAACCCGTGTCCCGTCGGCCGGCCCACTCCCATCCAATGCTGGTGCCGACACCGTTCCCGCCATGTCCCAGCCGATCCGGCTACCTTTCGGGCGCGACCCCGCATTGCGCAATTCGCCCGGGTTGACGCCGCATGCTTCGACCTGGATGACCAGTTCACCGGCGCTGGGAAGCGGCTCCTGCAACTCGGTCAACCGGACGATCTCGCGGTCATTTCCCGTGGTTACCATTGCTTTCACCGCGCACCACCGAGCCGGACGGGAGGATGCCCATCCTCCGGCCCGCACTGGACCGGCCGCAGTTCCATCCGTACATCCGCCCTGGTGGTCGGCCGGCGCTCCGAATAGAGCGAAGTCAACGGATTCGCAGAGGATTTCCGCGTTGAACCGGACTCCGGGGCCGGGGCTGTTTTTCGCCGCCGAGAACCATCCGGCAGGGCCGGTCGACAACTGGAGCGGCAGATAGGTCGGCACTCCCTGTTCACCACTTCGACCGGAAGCGATGACGACATAATTCGAAATTCACGCATTCGAGATGGTTCGCTCCGCTCGGTTCTCGTTATGTTGGTTCCGATGCAGGTCGACTCGAAGGACCGTATCCGTCTCGATACCGGAAACAACTCGACCACAGCGAGGACTGCACATCCCCATAAGCCCCCGAAACCTCGACGAAGCTGGATGATCTCAGCCGAAGACCACCCCTGGCCGTAGTACTCCGATGGCTCGTTCATTCGATCCCTTCCGATAGGTCAGGGGCAATCGATTCGGCCAGAAATTCAGAGCTCGTTCAGGTTTCGAGCTGGAGGAGATGGTCCGCGCCGGGGCACGCCACTGTGCGCGACCTTCTGGAACCTTACAGGTGTTCGGGGCCGCGGCATGTGAGAGTTCTGTCTCTCCCTATGCTGAACGACGTTGTGCCACTGTGTATCAGAGATGTGAAGCGCTGGGCTTGTCGAGGCGGACCTCGAGAGATCCGATACTGGCTACGTCGAATACTGAGTGTCGATACGCTGCGCCGTCTTGCGTTGCAGCGCGAGGAATCGACGCAGGTGATCGTTGTGCATGCTCGGATCTCCCCGCGATGGCCGGCGGAGTTGGAAGACGGCTGCGGGAGGAACTTGCTGGATATGCGGCCGGCAGTTGAAATGCGCTGCCAATCTCGGGGCCGCCGGGTTCTCTCCCGACTCGCCTTACGCGGCGGGCTCCGATTTCAGAGTTTTTTCAGACTGAAGTTGATTGTTCGACAAGCCGAGCCGGCCGTACAGTTCTCCGTAACGACGTGTGCGTGTGACCTGTTGAAGGGCCAGATCAGACGTTGGGTACGGCCTGATCTGGTCCACTGGTCACACAACGGACGAGTCCGGCATTTCGGAATTGCGAGAGGAGTGTCTGTGACCGTGCCCGGCTTCGTTGTTCCCCTGAGTGAATCACACGTGTGCGGTCATCGGCAGCGTGCTGATGACCGCGAACGAGGGAAGAACCCATCGACACCTCTCGATCGAGTTCAACGATCGCCTCGGCGACCACACGCACCCGCGCCACGAGCAGCGCCGAGGTGCCGTTGCGTGACCACCGTCAGAAACGGTTGTGGACTGTTTTCCACGGCCCGTGCCGTTCGGGCAGATCCCGCCCGCCACCCCGGTCTCGGCCTTGTAGAGCATCGCGTTCAGGATCCGCCGGTCATCGCCCGCGGGCGGCCTTCTGCCCCCGGAGGCCGCCAACAACGGTTCGATCGCGCGCCACTGTTGCTCGGTCAACTCATGTCTACGCGCCACGACCACACGTCGAATCAAACCTGCACCTCGACCGCGCAGGCTTTGAGGAGGCTCTCCAGGGCGCCGACAAAGAGGTACCAGCGGTGCCGGTATTGGTCGATGCCATTGAAAGTCATATCCCGCCGGCAACAATCGATCGGACCGACCACTTCCCAGCGGCATCACCGACGTCAGTGCAAGAGATATTTCTGGCAAGCCGCGCAGCCGGTGAGGATATGAGTTGATCAGCGAGGAAATGTGAGAGAGATCCACCCGGATGTAGGTGCCGCGCTCGGCATTGCTCGGGAATTGCGGAATCGCATTGCCGATGTGCGCGAGCGAGCTGACAGTATCGCTGCGCGGCGCCCCTCGCCGAGCGGTTTGGTCATTCCCGAGGTCGACGCTATGGGTCGGCTGTCAGACCTGTATCTGGCTCCTGGGACGTGCTATCGGTTCGATAGTCGTGGGTTGGTCGCTGAGATCATGTCGGCCATCGCTGAGAGTACCGAGGACGCCCGCCGACAATACGACATAGCCATGAACAACGGAAACAGTCTTCCGCGACCCCTGGCAGCTGTTCATTCAGAATTGGTGAGGAAGAGGGGGCAGGTCCAGGAGACTCCTCATCGAGGGATCGTAACAAAGAACCCGAGATGAGCCGGCGCGGAGGAATCAACCACGCATGCATTACATAGATATCGCACCCGCGCAGCTGATCGCAACCGCTATGCAGCACGACCTGATCGCTACGAACATCCGTAAGTGGGGAGTAGTACCTCATGCATGGCTTGCGGAATTTCAGCCTGCCTACGGCACGATTGCCGAGCCGGTCCGGGCGGCTCTGGTGGCCTACTACGATCGACGCCACGCCCATGCAGATCGTCTCGCCGCAAAGCATGAGCGCACCCGAGACGAATTGATCGCGGCGGCAAGAGCGCTGGAAGATGCTGATCAGTCCGGGGGGAGCCGGATAGTCCAGGCAGGCGCCCAGGATGACTCGGCTGTGTCGATTGACTCGGTCGGCGCGTCGCCAAATCCCGCGATGCCGATGGTCGTCGGCCTGGATATGCCTACGCTGGACGACAACCAGCCTGATCAGCCGGTCGTTTCTGAACCCGATGTTACGGGCGTGCACGGTGGGGCCGGGGGCCTCGACCAGGCGCCTCTGGTGCCTACCGCATCGCTGTCCCCGATTTACAACACCGCGCATGTCGAAGACGCCGTGCCGACCAGGACAACACCGCTGCCGCCTGGTGCCCTTCAGGCCGATGCATCCCCCATGCCGGGAAGCCCAACGATTGGCATATCCAGTGCCCCGAGTACCCCCACAGTGCCGGGCCCGTTCACGCTGCCAGTCCACTCCAGCGGCGCTGGTGCGACTCGTGAGCTGCCGGCACCACTGGCCGTAGGACCGTTCATTGCGGCGGCGCGCGCGGGCGACAACAGGCAGGCGCTACCGTCATTGACTGTCGGCGCGCGGATCGAAGATGACTTGATGCTCGCCCGCACATTGCTCGCCGCGACTCTCGCTGCCGTTGCTGGGTCGGCGCTCGGCCTGGAATGGGCGGTGGCGGTGGGGCGGACGCCTGTCGGGCCCGTAGTTGTACTCACCTCCACCGAAGGTCGCGGCTGGCTGCCTGCGGGTCTCCACTTGCCATCGGAGGTCACCCTCCCCTCGAGGTGGGACTCCATCCTCAGCGCCGCTGATCGGCGTGCACTCGCTACGTTCGAGGGCAATACCGACCCCGCACGGATCCTCGCCGAGTTCGTGGCGATGGTGGCCGACCACTATAGGAATGTGCGGATGAGCGCCCTGGTCTCCTCGGCTGAGATCCCCAACGATACTCGCTCTTTCGTGGGCGCCGCTGTCGCCGTCGAGGACCGAGTGACCGCAGCCGAGTCTGCCGTCGACCTCACCTCTGGCGGAATCGGCCTGGTCGACCGGCTCGGCCTCACCGCCTCTGACGAAGTACTGCGCCGAGTGGCAACAGTCCCCGAGATGGAGATTCGGGACACTTGCCTCGAGCTGGCGCGGGTGGCGGATAGAGGGGCTCGCGCCGCCGCCCCCAGCGCCGACGAGGGGATCGCAATCCGGCGTGCATGGCGGCGACGGATCCTCGATGCACTGCACACCAGTCGAGTCGTCCCGGCGGGTTGGTGGGACCGAATACCTGCTACCTATGGCATGACGGCTGCGAAGCAACCAGCGCGAGTGGATATATCCCCCACTCCTATCGGTATTCGCCCTGCGGTGGCTGGCGCATACTCGCTGCCCAATATGTTTTTCGAGCGTCGAGCCGACGAACTGTTACTCACGTTCTCTCAGGGTGAACCCGACCGGCAGAGCTTGCGTGACGCTTTCTATACATATGACCAGATCGTTGGTCATCCACTGTTCTCGGCGGGAGCAGTGCAGACGGTCAATACCAACCCTATGGCCGGTCCTGGCGCCCCGGTTTCCTCCAGCACTGTTGGATTCGGCACCCCAGGCCCCAGCTCCGTACCTATCGGTTTCACCCACGGTGGCTCGGCGATCCGTCGACGAGTCGCTGAACGGGTTATGACACCCGAAAGCTCCAGCGAGCAAGGGATAGCCCAGTGAGCAACGTGGACGACGCCGTCGATTTGATCGAACGCCACTATGCAGATCCTGGGATTTTGGCGTGGGACCCAGAAGGGTTCCAGGACAACCAAGCCAGAGAATCGCTCGACGCGCTGGTCGAATTATTGGATTCGAACGCCTCTTCGAACGAGTTCGAAGAGGCGTTCGACAGGCTGTCACCCACGCTACGCGAAACTCTTGCCGAAACAGCAGAGCGCCAAGGCCTCAACGAAAGGGATGAATACAGGAATATCGTCCACGCGCTGTCCACTGGTGACCCCAGCGGCGTCGGCAACGATGAGAGCGAGGAAGGGGACGAGGTAAGCGAGCCGAAGTTCGAAGGCAGTTACGGATTCGAATTCCTGCCCCCCGAGGAAGACTCTCTGCATTGGGTCGACCTATACGTGCCGAAAGGCGCCAGCCGAGCGCTGAGATCGCTCATCAAGGACATGGAGTTCACCATGCAGAAAGGATTCGACACACTCGGCGCCCGTAATCCCGAGGCTGCACCCGACTTCACCAATCTACTCGAAGGCGAACAGGTCACAACCACGGAGGGTTGGTCGCGCGCTCGAAGCGCTCACGCCGATCTACAGGAGCAGTTGGACCGGAGGCAGCAGAACTACGCCGATACGAACACACAAATCGATGGCTATACCGAGGACTCCAGGATAGAAAAAGATGCCATCTTCAGAAAGCTCGTGAGAATCAAGGACGATCTCAACGAAAAGCTCCAGTTCGAGTTTCCGGTAGGGAGGCGGGACGGTGACGAAATTACCTACCGGCAGAGAGACCCAGATAACTCCTATACAGATCTTGTTGTCTACAGGCAGTATGGAGATTCGGGCAATTTCTACCTAACTCCCGAGGCAGAGCAGCAGTTCTATGTAAGGCATCTGGACAGGGCTGCCGAGAAGTGGGAGAGGGAGTACGTCAAGGCCGTTGAGAAGTTCCAAAGGAATGCGGAAGCGATCGACAGTCATGAAGATGCTGGTCCTGGTGGGGGTGAAGAAGGAGATGGTAGCCCTGGTGAGGGCGAAGGATCTGCCGGTGTTCCTTCGGGGCCGGGCGACCCTTGGGTCGATCCGGCCGCAGGTGGCCGCTACGTGCCACAAGGTGCTACCACGGCCGAGGGACCAGGTCCCAGTTCCAGTCCTGTGCTCGATGATTCACTCGCAGGGCTCACAGATGGCGCCGATTCAAATGGTTCTGACGCAATCCTGGGCGGCGAGCTCGGTGATTCGACATCTCCTGTGGACCTCAGTTCTTCGGCAGAGGACGAATTGCAGGGTGGCTCCGCCGCTGGGGCCAGGACTGACGTTTCGGCGGGCGCTGTTGCACCCCCAATGAACAGTAGTGGCGTGGACATGTTGGGGCCGATCATGGCGGCCAGCGTCATATCGCAAATAGGGAACCAAATGAACCGCCCTCCGTCTGATAACCGGGATAGCTCCGAGCGAGATACGCGAGAGTCCCAGCGGCAGAACGACCGGAGCCGCGCGGTACCTTCGCCCCCCTCCAGCCCTCCTGTTCAGGCGCCCCCTTCAGGGGGGTCGGCACCGGTAGAGAATGGCACGCTACCTCCCGTGACAACGCCGGGAAGTACGGCCGCGCAGGCCCCGGCGATCACAGAGGCTCTACATCGGCTGAAGCAGAACACCAACATGGATGCGGCAGCCGCCTACCGAGGAACCGCAGGTGAGGACACTACGAACGCACCGTGGGCGACGGTTGACGAGGTCGCCCGGTTGCAGACGGGCGATGTTGTCGAGTGGGACAAGAACGGGGAGAAGCGCTACGGGTTGATCATCAAGAACCAAGACGGTCTGTTCGTCATGGACCAGGGTCAGCTCGTTCCATTGGACCCGAACAATCCAGCACTCACCCAAAAGTACGGAGAATTCACGGGGCGTTACCTTCATCCGACCGGTCTGGATCAGACCGGCCCTGGTACCGTAGCACCTCCGCCGGCAGTCGTCGGCGCATCAGCACAGCCCGCCGTCCCGCCACCCGTTTCGCCCCCGCAGGTCTGAGCCGGCCAGCGCTCCACAAAGAACGCAACTGTTCCAGATCAAGGGGCGGGCAACGAGAAGCCCGGATCGTGTGCACCAAAGCGATTGACCGAGCTGTCGCTCGGTTGACCCGGCGCAGACAATCGTGGACTGTATGTCAACGACAGATATGCTGACCTTAGGTAAACAGATGCACTTGGTGGTCCAACCCCGAAATCCAGCTTCAGACGTATTCGCCGCGGTAGCAGGGACTGCTGCACGAGTAGGTGACATCTGATCTGTGGTGCCATGCGGCACTGCTGGAAGGATGGACACCGTGCCCAAGCCTTATCCCAAGGAGTTCCGTATGCCCATCATGCCGCTCTTTCGTACGGCGTGAACGGTGGTATCGGGACGACCCGAAGTGGCTCCCATGCTCCGGTGTCGGAGTTTCCCAGTTTCGCTCAGGGTGTCCGCCAGATTATCTTGGTTCAGCGAATATTATGCGTACCAATCCTTCAATTGCTGAGAAATGCTGTCCGGCTGGAACAGGAACCCATTACCTGGCTGCTTTCGAGCGAAGGGGCCGTCAACAGACTGGACGTAGCCGCCCACGTACGTGCCGGGGACCGTGGCCGGCACCCTCACCTCCGGTCCGCCGGTCGAGTCGGAAGGCGTATCACCAGGACTCGACCGGGAACGGTTCACGGTGGCGGCGCCCAGCCCGGTCAATAGCCCCCGACCGAGGCCCGGGCGGAATGCCAAACGCTCTTCGCTCTTCAGAGCGGCGTCACGCCAGCGCCCAGGTGCCAAAGTCGCAGCAGCACGATCAGTCGGGAACCTGAATGTCGCGTTCGGCCACCTGGATTCCGCACGTGCGCCCGCCTCCGCGATAGCGCGCCTTCCATCGATGAACGCGGACCGAGTGCTGCCGAAGAAAGCGACTTCGGGTAGATCGGCCGTGGCCGTTGCCTGCATCGCCGCATTGTCTCCCGCATTCTTGACACTTGTCTTTGCCCCGTTCTCGAAGCGTAGTGACGACCTGCGGAGAATCCCTGCTATCCCCGCCCCGCCTCCGCCGCCGATCGCGCCCAACATGCCAGCCTCCAAGACCCCTTCCGGGTCGAACCCGTCGGTCGCCAACTCCGCGAGAACGCTGCCCGCCATGGCTCCGGGTACCCCGCCCACTATCCCGCCCACCAGAGGTACTGCTGTTCGGATGAAGGTGTCCCCATCGGTGAAAGTCGCGGCCAACCCTTCGACTGCTCCACCGATGAAACTGCCGATACCCATAAGAATTCCATTCCGTCTGTTGCAGGCCGAGGTCGGCTCCGGTGCAGCAAGGTAACGAAATCATCTGACCCGATCCCATTGTCAGGCGAAAGTGCTTTCGCCTGAACTTCAGAACTCCTTTATCTTTCCGACTGTCCGAGGGGAACGGGTAGTCAAATACTCATAACGTCCTGATATTTCAGATCGCCATCGCTTACCTACGGGTAGTGTTGAAATCAACTGCTGCGTTCGATCGACCAGATCTCGATACACAGCGCGGAGCAACTCGAGCGCTGAAGGTCGGAGGATCCGCCGCGCCGCCCCTTGGCCGAGCGCGGCTGTGGGCTCGGTGCCGGGAATCGCAGACGCAGAACCAACCGACCCATACCTCCTGCTGTCGATCCGGTAGCCTCGCGGCGTGCCGCCGATCGAGACATGCCAGCCCCGGGATAGCACGGCCCGGAGGCAACAGCTCGGGACCCGCGACCGGGTCGTCAGCTATAACGTTCTCGGGGTGGCCGCCCACAGCGAATTCGTCCAATACTGCTCGCTCGGCATTCCAGCCCATTCCGGACCGGTCGAGCGATTCGGAATTCTCCAGCCCCGCTGGTGCCACTGCTATCGTCGGTCACCCGTGCCGGAAAACAACCGACAGATGAAACCCGGGCCACTTGCCCGCCTATGCACCCAGCGAGTACGAACGGTTTGCCGCAAGGTACGGCCGGTCGCGGGTCGCACTCAGCGGATATGGTCAACTGGGCTCACTACGGTCGCATTTCATCGGGACGCGGCGCCCAGGTAGACAAAGGGTTCGCCTGGGTGACCGATCCGAGGGCGGCACCGTTCGCGCTGTCGCCGGTTGTGGCGGACGGGAGGTGCAATGCTGGACCAACAGGGATTCGTCTCGTCAGTGCGTGGAGCGGAGTAATGCCAGCCGTTCCGCGGCAGGCGAGCCCGGCTCGGCGGTATAGACCACGAGCACCTGGTCCGAACATCCGGGAAGTTCCACGGAGTCGTAGGTCAGTGCGAACTCGCCGGCGAGCGGGTGGTCGAACTGTTTGATTCCGCTGCCTTTCCGTACAACAGTATGAAGCGGCCAGGTCTGCCGGAACTCCTCGCTCTGCTCCTCGAGATCGGCGATGAGCGCGATCAGCTCCGGATCGTCGGGGTGGCGGCCGAGGTCACGTCTCAGGTATCCGACAGCGTTGTTCACGGCGAGCTCGCGGTCGGGGTACAGACGGCTGACTTTCTCGTCGATCAGCACCAGTCGGGCCAGGTTGCGTTCTCGTGGCGCCAGCTCGCTGAAGTCGGTGATGAGCCGACACGCGAGGGTGTTCCACGCCAGGATCGCCATGCGCCGGCCGAGGACGAACGCGGGCGAGTCCAGTGCATCCATTATTCGTCGTAACCCGTCGTGCACCAGTTGCGCGGCCGCTGGAGGGGGGACGCTCGAGGTCGTACCGGCCAACTGGCGTAGATGATCGCGTTCGTCGGTATTGAGCCGCAACACGTCGGATATGGCTTCGAGCATCGTCGCGGAGACTCCTTCGGCCCGGCCCTGCTCGATCCGGATGTAGTAGTCGACGCTGATCGAGGCCAATTGCGCGAGCTCCTCGCGCCGCAGGCCGGCTACGCGCCGCCGTTGCGGGGTCCCCGGCAATCCGGCCTGCTCCGGTGCGATTCGGGCGCGCCGCGATTTGAGGAATTCGCCGATGTGAGGGTGCGTTGTCATACCGCCAACTATGTCCGTCGGATCGCGCGGCGTCCAGGGTGGTCCCGCTGGTCCGTAGGGTCGCCGTTCCAGTGGTAGGACTCGGCCTTGGTTATCCGTACCCGATGCAGACAGTGTGGGGGAGTCGTGCCACCTACCAGGAGTTACTGCGATGGACTTCTCACGCCGCGCCGCTCTGCGGAGTTCTGCGCTGATAGCCGGTGCCGGAATGGCGGGTTGCGGTTTCCCTCGCCCGTGCGCCTCGTCGCCGCCGGGCGGTTTCGCTCACAATGTAGAGGTCGTCGGCTTTTGCGACCTGGATGATCGACCCGGATTCAAAATGGCAGTCCGACGGTCCGGTGACCGCTGGTTTCTATATATGGGTCATTTCTGGCATTCCGGCTGGAGTATCGTCGAAGTCACCGATCCGGCACGGCCGGAGGTCGTGAACTTCATTCCGGGGCCGTCGAACACCTGGACTCTGCAGGTCGATCTTTCCGGAGATCTGATGGTTACGGCGTTGGAGCAGATATTTCCGAATTTCGGTGGTGACCCCGGTACTCGTTTCGAGGATGGCAT
Source organism: Nocardia sp. NPDC003963 (assembly GCF_053605105.1). Taxonomy (NCBI): domain Bacteria; kingdom Bacillati; phylum Actinomycetota; class Actinomycetes; order Mycobacteriales; family Nocardiaceae; genus Nocardia; species Nocardia sp. NPDC003963. Next base: position 1,261 of record NZ_JBSGIP010000072.1, on the reverse strand, counting down.
CTACCTATGGGACATCGCCGACCCGGTGCAACCGCGCCTGGTCGGGCACTATCGCACAGGTGGAACCGGCACACACCGTAACCACTACCCCGGTGGGCGCTATGTCCACGTCGCGGCAGGATTGTCTGGTTACCGCGGCAATATCTACGTCATCGTCGATATCTCCGACCCGGCCGCGCCTTTCGAAGCCGGACGTTGGTGGGTGCCCGGCCAGCACCCCGACGACGGCGTACTCGATACTCCTGCGCTCGGGCCGCGGGATGGCCACCACGGTGCGCCGAGTCCGTGCTGCTCGGCGGGGCACGACGTGTCGCTGCACGGGCCGGCGTACTTGGAGGGCAGCCTCGCCTATCTGCCCTATGGTGCGGCCGGAATGATTATCCTGGACATCTCGAACGTGTCCCGTCCACGGCAGGTCGGTCAACTGTCCTTCAGCCCGCCCTTCCACTCCCGCTTCGGTGTGCACGGCGTGCTGCCGATACCGGAACGCGGAATCGCCTTCGTCAACTCCGAACACACGACCTATGCGGAGGGAGCCGCCCACCACGCGTCCATAGTGGATATCAGGGATCCCGCGAATCCGTATCTGCTGTCGCTGTTCCCCGAACCGGAACCACCGGCAGCGGCGCCATACTCGGACTTCGCAAGTCGCGGCGGCTGGCGGGGCCCGCACAATATCAACCATCACCAGCATCATCCCGATGTCGAGCGGCAAGGTGATCTGTTCTACATTGCCCACTTCAACGCCGGGCTTCGAATCTACGATGTCGCCAACAGGCACCTTGTGCGGGAAGTCGGTTATTTCATCCCGCCGGATCCGGTAAAACGCTACGGCCCGATGCCCGAGGGACGGCTGGTCGCGCAAACGGAGGATGTGGTCGTGGACAGTCGCGGTTACATCTATATCACCGACAAGAACCAGGGAATGTGGGTTCTACGCTATTCGGGGCCACGCTGATGCCCGATGGCGACGGGGGCCGGATAGAGCTCACCGTGGACTACTACATCGCGATCTCGCGGGGCCGGACCTTCTCGATACCCGGATGCAGGTCGAACCCGACGACCGGTGTGCAGCCGGATCTCGGCAGCTGGAGGCATTCGGCGGCCGACGGTGCACACCGGATCAGACGGGCGCCGAGATGTGCCTGCATCACCCGCCCGGGTCGGCCGGAACATCGCTCGGCATCGGACGAGCCCGGGGCTCTGGGGTCGATAGAGCTAGATCATTCTGCCATTGATGCCGTGAAGCACGGTATCGATG
>NZ_JBSGIP010000071.1:0-20095 GCF_053605105.1 Nocardia sp. NPDC003963 | reverse complement strand
CGCGAAGCGCGAGTCTCGAGGCCTGAACGGCGGGACACCAGGGGGCCTCGACCCCGCGACGCCGAAGGCGGCGCCAAAAACACAGCACCTTCACGAGCGGGCCCGCACCTCACCCCACACAAGCAGGCCCACACCTCACCCCACACAAGCAGGCCTGCCCTTCACCTCCACCAGAACCCACCTTTCACCGTCGCGGCAAGGCCTGCCCTCGGCCGCTCGTGCGTTCAGCTGCCGCCCTTGGCAGCCTGCAAGAGGTCCGCGAGAGTGGTGAACTTGACCCGGGGCCGGCCCGAATCCTTACCGGCACCACGCTCCGCCTGGTCGATCGCCTTCCAGCCGACCCGGTCCACCAGATCGGGCTGACGTTCCTGCACCAGGGCACGCAGCGCGTCGCGGTCGGCCGCGGGCGCGACCAGTTTGCCCGCGATGAAGTCGGCGATCAGCCCCTCCACCGTTTCTTCGGAGTCGGTCCGGTTGGAGCCGATGACCCCGCGTGGGCCGCGTTTGATCCAACCGCTCACGTACACACCGGTCAGCGGCTGGCCGTCGGCGCCGGTGACCCGGCCGTGTTCGTTGGGGACGACCGCGCGCTTGTCGTCGAACGGAAGATCCGGGATCGGCTGTCCGCGGTAACCGATCGACCGCAGGACCAGCGAGGCCGGCAGGTTTCCGGCTTCGCTGGTGGGCCGGGCGTTGAGGATGCCGTCCTCTTCCACCAGTTCGTTGCGCGCGTATTCCAGGCCTTCGGCCTTGTCCGTACCGGTGACGGCGGTCGGGGCGGCCAGATACTTGAACACGATCCGTTTGTTGCCCTCGGTCGCCGGTTTCGCGGCGAATTCCCCGGCGAGCGCATATTTCAGCTTCAGGGAGGGCTCGGCGTCCGGGTCGTCGAGCAGTGCCTGCGACGCCGGATCGAGTTCCAGTTCGGCCGGATCGATCACGATATCCACCCCGGACAGGTGCGCCAGCGCCAGGAACTCCGGCGAGGTGTAGGCCGCCTGCAGCGGGCCGCGCCGCCCCAGTACCACGACCTCGCGGATATTGCTGCCGCGCAGCGCTGCCAACGCGTGATCGGCGATATCGGTTTTCGCGAGTTCGTCGGGGTGCACGGTCAGTACCCGGGCGACATCGAGCGCGACATTGCCGTTGCCGACGATGATCGCCCGCTCGCCCGAGAGGTCGAAGACGCGGTCCGCGTAGTCGGGATGACCGTTGTACCAGGCCACGAACTCGGTCGCGGAATGGCTGCCGGGCAGTTCCTCTCCCGGGATGCCCATCCGGCGATCCGAGGAGGCACCCACCGCGTAGAGGACCGCGTGATGGTGCGCCAGCAGTTCCTCGTGGGTGATGTGTTTGCCGACCTCGACGTTCAGGTAGTACTGCAGCGTGTCACGCCGGAAGGCCGACTCGAACATGCCCGCGACCGTTTTCGTGCCCGGATGGTCGGGCGCGACGCCCGCGCGGACCAGACCCCACGGCGTGGGCAGCCGGTCGAACATCTCCACTTGGACGTCGCAGCGGCGCAGCAGTTCGTCGGCCGCGTAGGCGGCCGCCGGGCCGGCACCGACGATCGCGACCCGTAGCGTGCCCAGATCCTTGGGCGGGCGCACCGGGGTGGCGATGGGATCCAGGTTCGATTCCAGCGGATGCCGTTCGAACCAGGCCGCGTTGATCTCCCGGAAGCGGGCCAGCGACGCGGACAGATCGTCCTCGGAGAAGATGGCCTCCACCGGGCACGCGTCGACACAGGCGCCGCAGTCGATGCAGGTGTCGGGGTCGATGTAGAGCATTTCGGTCGTGGCGAATTCCGGCTGGTCCGGAGTCGGGCGGATGCAGTCGACCGGGCACTCGGAAACGCAGCTCGCGTCGTTGCAGCAACGCTGCGTGATTACGTAGGCCATATTTGTGCAGATCCTCGAGACTTATGTGCGGACTGGTGCCGTCCGGGTCGCGGTTGGCAGGGCGTGACGACTGAGCGTGGACCGGGGTCGCCGGCCCACCCTCCATTGTGACGCTGCTTTCAGTTTGCCTCGAGTGTGTTATGGATCTCCGCACCGAGGGTGCCTACGGTGGTCCCATGGCTCGAACTCTGATCTTGATGCGGCACGGGAAATCGGCGTATCCGGCCGGGATCGAGGACCACGACCGTCCGCTGGCACCGCGCGGGCAGCGGGAGGCGGCCCTGGCCGGTGACTGGTTAAGGGCGACCCGGCCGCCGATCGACGCAGTCCGCTGCTCCACCGCGACCCGCACCCGGGAAACTCTCACCGCCACCGGTATCGACGCACCGGTCGAGTTCGAATCCGGGATCTACGAGGCGCCGACCGACTATCTGATCGAACTGGTGGGCCTGACCGATCCCGCCGTCTCGACCCTGCTGGTGATCGGGCATGCCCCGGGTATGCCGTGGACGGCCTGGAACCTGGCGGCCGCGCACGACAGCGACGATGCCCTGCGGCTGAGCCGCAAGTTCCCGACCTCCGCGTTGGCGGTGCTGCGTTTCACCGGCGACTGGGACGGGGTGGCACCGGGGACCGGCGATCTGGTGGCCTTCCACGTCCCGCGCTGACCGCTCAGCGCAGCAGTTTGCCGCCGAATACAGCTCCGGCGCCGAGCACGACGAGCAACAGGAACGCCGCCCAGCCGCCGATCAGCCACCAGACCAGACCGAACACCACTACGATCGGCGCCACCGCGATGGCGGTGATCACCGGGCTCTCCTTGACCGTGGCCCACGCCGAACGCGCCCGGACCCGGTCGATTTCCTTGGCCATGTTCCCAGGCTACGTGCCGGATCCCGGATGCGCTGGTGCGTGCGGGTTCTTGATGGCGACCCCCCTGGACGGGTACGGGCCCGTCCGCTCCGGCCGAGCGGGCCGTCGGGGCGGTCCCGGCCTGAGTACGCTGGCGCTCGGCGGTACGGCCACCGTCCGTCGTGGATTCCGGACCCGGAGAGGAGCTGCGGAGATGACCGAAGCGACCGAGCAGAGCAGGGTGCTGCGCAACCCCGATGAGAACCGCTACGAGGTGTGGTACGGCGCCGAACTGGCCGGATTCGCGGAGTACACCGAACGGGGCGGGGAAACCGTCTTCACCCATACCGAGATCGGCCCGGAGTTCGGCGGTAAGGGGCTGGGCAGCCGGCTCGCCGAATTCGCGATCACCGACACCGTGGACCGCGGGCGCAAGATCCGGCCCGAATGTCCGTTCATCCGCGCCTATCTGGAGAAGCACCCGCAGTACAGCGAGCATGTGGTCGGCGTCGGTGAGTGACCTCGACCCGTATCCGGCCGAGACCCTGTGCGAACCGGGTCGCGGTCCGGGGCCGGTGACCCGGTTGTATCCGGCCCGTGAGGTTCCGCTGGGTGGAGTGCGCGGCACCTACGTGGAGCGAACGCTGCCGCAGCGGGATCTGCCGACTGTCGGGGCCTGGTGTTTCCTGGACTATTTCGGTGCCCCCACCGTCACTGTCACCGGCGCTCCGCCGGATATCGACCCACATCCGCATATCGGCCTCCAGACCGTCACCTGGCCGTTCGAGGGGATGATCCGGCACCGCGATTCGGTGCGTTCGGATGTACGTATCGAACCCGGCCAGCTCAATCTGATGACCTCCGGCCGCGGTATCGCCCATTCGGAGTACACGGTGCCCGATGCGCCGGCCGGGCGCGGTCTGCAACTGTGGGTCGCGCTGCCCGACGGCCACCGCGATATCGCACCGCATTTCGAACAGCATCGGGAGCTGCCGGTCCACACCGCCCGGGGCCTGCGGGCGACCGTCCTGCTGGGCTCGCTGGCCGGGGTCACCTCACCGGCGATCATCTACACACCGCTGGTGGGCGCCGATATCGAGATCGAGCCCGCCACCGCGGCGACGCTGCCACTGGAACCCGAGTTCGAGTACGCGCTCCTGGTGGTCGAGGGCACGGTGACCGCCGCCGGGACCGAGCTCGAACCCGGCCCACTGCTGTATCTGGGCACCGGGCGCGACAGTCTCGAACTGTCCAGCGATTCCGGCGGGCGGTTCGCGCTGATCGGCGGCGAGCCACTCACCGAGGAACTGGTGATGTGGTGGAACTTCGTCGCCCGGGCGCACGCGGAGATCGTGGCGGCCCGCACGGACTGGGAGTCGCACAACACCGAACGCTTCGGCGATATCACCGGCCACACCCCCGACCAGCGCATTCCGGCGCCACCGCTGCCCGGCGGGCAGTTGAAACCCCGCGCCCGGCGGCCGCACGGTCGCTGATCCGGATCGCCGCTTGCCTGGAGTGCACTCCAGGTGGATAACGTTGTCCTGGTTCGACGAGAGGATATCGGGTGCCACAGGTAATCCCTTGTGGCGCAGCAACTTTCGGATAGAGAGGCAGTCCCGTGAGCGTTACCGGACCCAGCCTGGACGTCCCCGATCCGGCGCGGGAGATCCCCCGGCATTCGATCGGGGCCGCTGCCCGGCACTGCGGCCTGAGCCAGGACACCCTGCGCTGGTACGAGCGCATCGGCCTGCTCGCCCATATCGGCCGCGACCACACCGGTAAACGCCGGTTCAGCGACCGGGACCTGGACTGGCTGACCCTGATCACCCGCTTGCGCACCACGGGTATGTCGGTGGCGGACATGATCAGGTATGCCGAACTGGTCCGCGCCGGCGCGAGCACGATCCCCGAACGGCTCGCGATGTTCCGCAAGACCCGCGCCGATGTCCTCGAACGCATAGCCGAACTGGAGCAGACCGTGACGGTGCTGGATCACAAGATCTCGATCTACGAACAGCACACCCTCAGTGACGCCGTCCGGTCATCCGACAACGCCGCTTCGTGAAGGGATACCCCAGACCATGACCGACTCCGCAAAACTGCCGACCACCACGCTGGGCACCGACGGAATCCGTGTCGGCATCCAGGGGCTGGGCTGTATGGGAATGAGCGAGTTCTACGGCCCCACCGACCGCGCGGAATCCCGCGCGACCCTGGACCGCGCTCTCGAACTCGGCATCACCCTGTTCGACACCGCCGATATCTACGGTTCCGGTGACAACGAGGAATTCCTGAGCGATTTCGTCCGCGCCAACCGGGACGGGATCGTCCTGGCCACGAAATTCGCGATCGTCCGGAAAGCCGACGACCCGCAGTATCGCGGTATCGACAATTCCCCCGAGTACATCCGCGCGGCGGTGGACGCGAGCCTGCGCCGGCTCGGTATCGACACCATCGACCTGTACTACATGCACCGCCGCGACCCGCGCGTGCCGATCGAGGACAGTGTCGGCACCATGGCCGAACTGGTGCGGGCGGGCAAAGTACGCGCACTCGGCCTGTCCGAGGTCACCGGCGACGAACTGCGGGCCGCGCACGCGGTCCATCCGATCGCGGCGGTGCAGTCGGAGTGGTCGCTGTTCTCCCGGGACGTCGAACGCACGGCCGTTCCCGCCGCCGCCGAACTGGGCGTCGCCTTCGTGCCCTACTCGCCACTGGGACGCGGTTTCCTCACCGGCGCCCTGCCCGCTTCCGGCGAGCTGACCGAGGGCGATTTCCGACGGCATATGCCCCGTTTCACCGGCGACAACGCCGCACACAATGCCGCGCTGCTCGCCCCGCTGCACGCCATCGCCGAGGCCCGCGGACACACACCCGCGCAGATCGCGCTGGCCTGGGTGCAATCCCGCGCGCGGGTCCACGGACTGCCGGTGGTCCCCATCCCGGGTACCCGGCGCCGGGAACGGCTCGCGGAGAACGCCGGGGCCGCGACCGTCACGCTGACCGCCGCGGAACTGGCACAGCTGGAGCCCATCGCCGATGAGGTGGCCGGGCCGCGCTACGCGGATATGTCGTTCACGTCGGCGGGCCGCGAGTAGGACGGCTGTTCGGGTGAATCCAGCCGCTGGGTGCCGATGACGCGGAGCAGTTCCATCTTCTCCGCGGCATCGGTATCCGGTAACGGCCAGTAGATGAGCAGACGCTGGGAGGCGCTGGGGGTGAGCAGGGTTTCGCAGAAGATATCGATCACGCCGACCTCCGGGTGGACGGCGGTTTTGGTATCGGACAGCCGGACCGCCACTTCGTGTTCGTTCCACAACCGGTCGAACTCCGCGCTCGCCGTGCGCAACGCGCCGATGAACTCGACCACGTCCGGATCCGTGGGCCGCCGGGCGGCGGTGGCCCGCAGGTCGGCCACCTGCCGCCGGGACAAACCGTCCACCTGTGTCTCCGGCGCGATCGTCCGGACCGCCGGATCGGTGAACCACCGCCAGGCGTGGAACCGTTCCCGGCCGGGCCGATCGGCCTGGTCGCCGAAGAGCAGAACATGCATCCGGTTCTGCACCAGGCATTCCCCGAGATCGGTGATGACCGCCGCCGGAATATCGTCCAGTTTCGCCAGGACGTGCATCAGTCCCGGGCCCACGTGTTTGTCCGTCCGGCTCCCGCCGGGCGGCGCGTGATCGCACAGCAGATAGACGTGATCGCGTTCGTCGCCGGTACATCGCAGCGCGCGCGTGAGTGCCGCGAGCACCTGCGTGGACGGCCGCGGACCGCGCGCCTGCTCCAACCGCGTGTAGTAGTCGGTGGAGATCCCCGCCAGCTGCGCCACTTCGTCACGGCGCAGGCCCGGGGTCCGGCGCCGCGTCCCCGGCGGGAGCCCCACCGCCTCGGTGGTGAGCTGTTCCCGGCGGCGACGGAGGAAATCGGCGAGTTCGCTGCGATCCATACCTCCACTGTCGCGCACCACCGCGCGGTCAGCCAGGGATCGCCGCTCCCCCGATAAACCGTCTCTGCCGCGGACGCGCGGCGGCGGTCACCGTGGACCCATGACGAATACACAGATCGCAGTCAGCCGGCTGGGCAGCACCGGACCGACGGTCGGGCGGATCGGGCTGGGCGCGATGGGGATGTCGGGTTCCTACGGTCCCACCGACGACACCGAATCGACGGCCACCGTGCACGCCGCGCTCGATTCCGGTGCCCGGCTCGTCGATACCGGCGATTTCTACGGTATGGGCCATAACGAACTGCTGGTGGGCCGCGCCATCGCCGACCGGCCCCGGGAGGAAACGATCCTCAGTGTGAAGTTCGGCGGGATGATCGGCCCGGACGGTTCCTGGCAGGGGTTCGACAGCCGTCCGGCCGCGCTGCGTAACTTCCTGAGCTACAGCCTGCGCCGGCTCGGCGTCGATCATGTGGATATCTACCGCCCGGCCCGGCTGGACCCGGCGGTGCCGATCGAGGACACCGTGGGCGCCCTCGCCGAACTGGTCGACGCGGGCTACGTACGACATATCGGGCTCTCCGAAGTAGGCGCCGATACGCTGCGCCGGGCCGCCGCGGTGTATCCGATCGCCGATCTGCAGATCGAGTACTCGCTGTTCTCGCGCGGGATCGAAGCCGAGATCCTGCCCGTATGCCGCGAACTCGGCATCGGTATCACCGCCTACGGCGTGCTCTCCCGCGGCCTGCTCAGCGATACGGCGCCCGGTCGCAGCACCGGATTCGGACAGTCGGACTACCGGGCCCATACGCCCCGCTTCCAGGGCGGCAACCTCACCGCCAACCTGGAACTGGTCGACGCGCTGGCCGCCCTCGCCCGGCGCAAGGGCGTCTCCACTGCCCAACTGGCCATCGCCTGGGTACTCGGCCGGGGTGACGATATCGTTCCGGTGATCGGCTCACGGACCCGTACGCGCTGGTCCGAGGCGCTCGGCGCGCTCGACATCACGCTCACCGAGGCGGAGAGCGCCGCTGTCGAAGCCGCGGTTCCGGTCGAGGGCGTGGCGGGCAGCCGGTATGCGGCAGCTCAGATGAACGCGCTCGACAGCGAGCGCTGAACCGGGTCGCCGGCCGGCCCCGAATCGGCCCGGCCCGGCCGGCGACGCGCGGTCAGTGCTGTTTCGCCAGCAGTGCGTCCAGTGCCCGGTAGCTGGCGTTGAGCCCCTCGGCCATACCGGACTGCAGCATTCCGTCCCGCTCCTCGGGTGTATGGAACTGACTCACCGTGACCACCCGGGTACGTCCGTCACCGAGATCCTCGAAGGTCGCCGCGTCGATGGCCACATGGGCGGGCATCCCGTCCCATTCGAACGACTGCACGATCCGCTCCTGCGGCACGATTTCCCGGATCCGCCCTTCGAACCCGTGCGATTCCCCGTCGGCGTGCTCGACGAACCGCCAGTGCCCGCCGGCCCGGAACTCCCAGCGTTCGACATCGACCCGGTTACCCCGGCCCCACCACTGGGTGAGCTGTTCGAGTCGAGTGTAGGCGTCCCAGACCCGCGCACGCGGAGCGTGGAAAACCCGTTCGATCCGGATCTCACGATCGGCGGCCGGAGTGACGACGGCTTCTTCGGTGGCAGTGCTCATTGTTCGTGCTCCGTTCGTTGCAGGAATTCGCCGAGACGGTCCATCCGCGCTTCCAGCATCTGCCGGTAGCTCTGGAGCCAGGCCATCTCCCGTTCGAACACATCGGGACCGATCCGGCAGTACCGGACCCGTCCCCGCTTCTCCGTGATCACCATCCCCGCATCCTCGAGCAACCGGAGGTGCTTCTTGATCCCGGTGAGGGTCATCGAGAAGTCGTCCGCCAGTTCGCTGACGGTGGCGGGACCACGGCCGAGCCGCTCGAGAATGCCCCGTCGTGTGGGGTCCGCGAGCGCCCCGAAGGAGGCGTCCAGAAACTCATACTGAACCATCTAGTTCAGTATTAATCGGCACGAGCCCGAAGTCAACAGGCCACAGTGAACAGCTCGTAGCTGTGCCCCTCCGGAGACCGGACATACACCCCCCGACCGCCGCCCAGGCGGTTGATATCCCGATCCCAGCCGTTCTCCGGCCCCGACCCGAACTCCACTCCGGGCCGCCGCGCCAGCCACCGCAGCGCGGCATCGAACGTCGGATCATCGACCAGGAAACCGTAGTGACCGGGTTCCACCCGGCCCCGCTCGTCGAAATCGAAGGTCAGCTCGCTGTTCACCCGCACCGGCACGAACGGGCCGGTCGGAGCCTCGACCGGCAACCCCATCAGCCCGGCGAAGAACGCGGCCCCCATCACGCGATCTCGCGCGGGAACGATGGTGTGATCCAGCACGATAGCCGCGGTCCGTACGGGCGCATCACTTTCGGCCGACATCGACCCTCCTTTCATATACATGTGATACACACGTAATATACATGCAGATTGCACGCGATTTTCCGAAGAGGATAGATTGGTCTGTATGAGCGGCAGCTCCACTTCCGTAGACGGCGGGCCCGCCCTGTTCCGGTTGGTCCGGTTCTGGTCCCGGCGCTGGATACAGCGCGGCGCGGGCGAGCAGAGCGCGGATCTGCGCAATGCTGCGCATGTACAGGTCGTGGAAGCGGTGGCCGGCGCCGCCGGCGCTCCGGACGAGGCGACCATCACCGCCGTCGCCCATCAGCTCGGGCTCGACCATTCCGGTGCCAGCCGGATGGTCCGCGATGCCACCGCCGCCGGCTATCTGGCCCGCCGCGAATCCGATCTCGACCGTCGCCGGACCGCCCTGCATCTCACCCCGGCCGGCGACCGCCTACTGGCCGATGCCCACGATTGGCAACGCCGGATATTCGACCGGCTCACCGACGACTGGTCCCCCGCCGACCGCCGCCGGTTCGCCGGCTACCTCCAGCGACTGGCCGCCGATCTACCGCGCAACCAGTGAGCGGCATCGAAGATCACGCTCGACTCACCACCGATAGTCGAGGAACTTCCCGTCGAAGGTGATGACGACGCGGTCGCCGTCGGGATCGGGGCGGCGGGCGAAATCGACTTTGAAGTTGATCGCACTCATGATCCCGTCGCCGAACTCCTCGTGAATGAGTTCTTTGAGGGCCGGCCCGTAGACCGAAATCGCCTCCACGAAACGATAGATGGTGGGATCGCTCATGAGTGCCGGGTCCGCACCCCGAGCGGGCTGAAGCGCCAGCGCCTCGGCCACCGCGTCGTCCAACTCCAGGAGAGCGCAGACCTTTCCGGCCTGCTCTGCGGTCATGGGATGCTGGCCGAGCAGGGCGGCAGTGGTCCAGACCAGCGGAGCGCCGAGCGCGTCGGCGATATCGGCCCAGGACAGTCCCCGGCGGATACGGGCGGCGACGACGATATCGGCAGCCGTACGTTTGCTCATGATCGGTTCCATACGAGACTCCTAGCATCGGAAAACATCGAAAGCCTCCCATCGCCGGGCACCGTGAACCGAATCGGTATCACAATGTTTACTTCCGCGACATCGCATCAGTGCGCGACTGTTGCACAAGGTCACCGACCGGAGCACAACCACCGCACGGAACCCGGTGAGGGTCCGGTAACACGGGTGCGCTCGGCCGGATACGGCCGGGAAATCTCGGCACCGCACACTTCGGCACGTAAGACCACAACCGAAGGGCGTGCCATGTCTTATCTCAAACCGGCGGATTTCGTCGGAGAAATGATCGACGCCGGCGAAGCGAAGGCATTCATGTCCACCCGGGACACGGTGATCCGTGCCTATATGGCGGGGGCGATTCTGGCGCTCGCCGCGGCCTTCGCGGTCACCATCACCGTGCAGACAGGCGAGCCACTGCTCGGCGCGGTACTGTTCCCGGTCGGCTTCTGCATGCTCTACCTGCTCGGATTCGATCTGCTCACCGGCGTTTTCACGCTCGTCCCGCTGGCCTGGCTGGATCGGCGACCGGGTGTGACCTGGAAGGCTCTGCTACGCAACTGGGGGCTGGTTTTCACCGGTAACTTCCTGGGCGCGTTCACCGTCGCGATCATGATGGCGATCATCGTGACCATGGGATTCTCCATGGATCCCAACGAAGTCGGTCAGAAACTCGGCGAGATCGGGGTCTCGCGCACGGTCGGCTACGCCGACCACGGTGCGGCGGGAATGCTCACCCTTTTCATTCGCGGCGTGCTCTGTAATTGGATGGTTTCCACCGGTGTGGTCGCGGCGATGATGTCGACCTCGGTATCCGGCAAGGTGATCGCCATGTGGATGCCGATCATGCTGTTCTTCTACATGGGATTCGAACATTCGATCGTCAATATGTTCCTGTTCCCGTCCGGACTTCTGTTGGGTGGCGATTTCTCGATCGGCGACTATCTGATCTGGAACGAAATCCCCACTGTGGTGGGCAATCTGGTCGGCGGTCTGGCCTTCGTCGGCCTGACCCTCTACGCGACCCACGCGCGTACCGCCACACCGCGGCCGCGGCCCGTCGTCGAGGCATCCGAACAGCCGGCCGAGACCGAAGAACCGGTCCCGACCCGGGCCTGACACCCGCCCGCGTGGACTGCGAGCCGCCCGGCCGGGTGTCCGGCCGGGAGATCGGGGCTCAGCCGCCGCCCGCCATCGCCGACGCGGGTGACCGGGTCGCCCCTGCCGCCCAGTAATCGGTATCGATGGCCGCGTTCTGTGCGGCGTAGAAGCGGCGGCGATTCTCCGCGTTCGACGGGTCGGTGACGAAAGCGGTCACCGCCTCGGAGAGACGGCCGGCGTGTTCGTCGCCGATCCAGCGCAGTATCCGGGCCGCGTCCGCGGCGGAATACGCCGCCGTCTCCTCCCCGGCCGCGACCTTCTGGATCCGGTTCAGTGCCGCCTGGCTCGGCGCGGCCAGATACGCCTCCCCCACCCCGCGCGCCGAACCCTGCAACTCGATCCCATCCCGGCCCAGCGCGTAGGCGAGGACAGCCCGTTCCAGTTCGGCATCTGCCGCCGGGGTGTTCATGGCCGCCGCGTAGCTGGAGGCCGCGACGACCTCGGCCAGATTCTTGTCGGTGAGCGGCACATCGCCCGCATGCTTGACTACATATCCCCGCGCTTCCACGGCGCGCTGGATCATATCCTCGTCGCGGAACCCCGCGCCGCGCAGCGAAGCGGCCACCTGCCCCAGGAACCCGCCACCGCCGACCAGCACCCCGTCCACCGCGGCCGCCGCGCCGCGCACCGTATTCACACCGCCGCGACCGGCACCGGCGGCGACGGCCGTCGCGTCGCGGGCGGCGTGGGAGAGATGGAGTCGATCGAGGAAGGCGTGGGTGAACAGCCCATCCGGGCCACCGATCTTCGCACCGTTCCAGCGTGTGTTCCAGGCACCCCACTGATCGAGCATCGCGCTCTGCCGTTTCTGCGAATGCGGCTCCAGCGGTGACACCCGGTTGAACAGCCAGGCCGAGGCCGGGTTGTTGTTCAGGGTGCCGAGCGCGGCAGCCCCGGCGATGAAGCCGAGTCCCGGGACCCCGGCGTTGCCGAGACCGCTGGACCCCATGCCGAGCGCCGTCCCACCGCCGCCGCCACCACCGCCGCCGCCCGCACCGCCACCCGGTGCCTGCTGCAGGGCGAGCGCGAACCTGTTGACGATCCACTCGTTTCCCTGGTGCAACGCGGCGGCGAGGCGTCGGAACTGCAGCAGCCCGACGATTTCCACCACGGCACCGAGGATCAGCACCACCGTCGCCTGACCGCGCGCCTGATCGAAAAGGTTGTCGAGGAACAGTACGTACACGCCGAGATAGATGATGTAGACCGCCATCACCACGGCACCGTAGAAACTGTCCACGAGATTGCGCACCAGGAAAGTCTGGGTCGGGCCGTAGACGAAACCGCCCGCCGCGAAACCGAAGATGGCCGCGAAGCCGTGGAAGACGGAATCGAGGGCGGCCCAGATTATCTTCACCGAGAGGTAGGCCCCGAACGCGAGCAGGATTCCGGCGCAGAGCAGCATGACCAGACCCGAACCGACCTGACCCATACTCGGATTCATCGCCGCGTGGTACGCCCCCAGGTCACCGCATCGACGCAGTCCGGATACCACGGCGGACTCCGAACCCGACTGCATTGCCGCCGTCCACACGGCCGCGCAGTCCGCCCGATCATCGATCACATGCCCGAAATTCCACACCTGCACCGGCTGCCGCGCGAAATTATCGGCCAGGTTCTCCTGCATGGTCGCCACCAGGCCGGCGGGGTCGGCGTAGGTGTGCCCGGTCAGTCCGGCCGCGACCGCGATTCCGAGATCACGTCCCTGCGACATCAACCCGTGCGAGGACAGCACATCCTCCAGCGGCTCGGCCATGAACACCGGCCCGATCACGGCGACCCCGACCATCGTGACCACCTGCGTCGCGGCCCGCGCGTGAAAACCGCGCAGCACGAACCAGGCGACGATGAACGCACCGAGCGAGGTGGCCACGATCAGCACCATCGGGATCCCGATCTGCGCGTCGAGGCTCTCGGCCACCCCGGCCAGCGCCCGGCCGAACGGGTCGAGCCAGTGGAAGCTCATCGTGTAACCGATCACCCAGATCGCGCCGGTCACGATGACGATATAGCCGGCGAATTCCAGACCGAGTACGACAGCGATCGCCGTCTCCAACGGTTCGAAGATGCTGCCGGACGCGGTGGCGAACCGGTAGTGCGTGAGTTCGAGGCCCCGGGAGTCCCGGATATTCATCCAGTTCAGCGCGGGAAAACCGGCATTCGCGACCGATTCGGAGTCGCCCGACGCGGCCAGTGCGCCGGCCCCGAGTACGGCCGGAAGGACGAACAGGGCGGTCGCGAGCACCGCCAGCCGCCGCAGCCACCGCCGCCAGCCGCCTCCCGGTGGGGATTCGTCGCCGATGCCACGCCCGGCGTCATGATCGGGAGCACTGCTGGTGGACGTGGGTGTTCGGCTCGGCATGGCCCTCCGCCGGTCGTCGGATCCGCGACTGTTCGACGACATCGGCAGACAGTGCGCCGCAACGTTATTCGTGGTTGTTCAACCGGACGACACATCTGCGCAACGTGATCGAAATGCTGGGTTCGACTCCGTACGGTGGCGAAGTCACCGCACCCGGCCGGGTCAGTGGGTCGTACCGCGCACGGCCTCGGTGAACCGATCCAGCGCACGCAGGGTCGCGTCGTGCGGTAGCACCGGCACGACGCCCAGCAGGGTCCGATGGATTCCGAACTCCGCCAGCCGTTCCAGATCGCCGGGACGTGGGTCGAAGAGTGTCGCGGTCACCGGCACCGGCGGCCGGCCGTGGCGTTCGGCCAGCGCCCGGAGTTCGCGAGCACCCTGTTCGAGGTCGTCGAGCGGGATACCCACTGGAGCCAGCCAGCCGTCGGCGTGGTCCACGATACGTTCGTGCGTGGACGGGCCCCAGCCCCCGAGCCAGATCCGCGGACGTGGCCGCTGCACCGGCTTCGGCCAGGAGTAGAGCGGGTCGAAATCGACGAACTCGCCGTGGAACTCGGCTTGTTCGCGGCTCCAGATGGCCGTCATCGCCGCGAGACGCTCCCGCTGTAGCGCGACCCGCGTCCGCGGATCGGTGCCGTGATTGCGCATTTCCTCCCGTAACCAGCCGACACCGACCCCGAGTTCGAAACGACCGCCCGACACCACATCCAAGCTGGCCACCTCCTTGGCGAGGATGATCGGATCGCGCTGAACGACCAGAGCCACCGCAGTGCCGATACGCAACCGGCGAGTCACCGCGGCCGCGACCGACAAGGTGACGAACGGGTCGAGATTGCGGTAGTAGTCCCGGGGTATCTCGTCGCCGCCCGCGTACGGCGTCGTGACGGTGACCGGTATATGGGTGTGCTCGGCGACGAACAGCGATTCGAAGCCACGCTCTTCCACTGCTCGGGCGAGATCGGCCGGGCCGATGCTCTCGTCGGTCACGGCGGTGAAGATTCCGATATGCATCCGGTTACGGTAAACATTGACACCAGCGTCAAGGTCAAGGTCGAGGTGGGCGGATGCAGATCGGCGAACTGGCGGAACGTACCGGCTCCAGCACCAGATCGCTGCGGTACTACGAGCGGCAGGGACTGCTGTCGGCAGCGCGAGAAGGGAACGGCTACCGCAGTTTCGACGATTCCGCCGTCGACACTGTGCTGCGCATCCGGGCGCTGCTGTCCGCCGGACTGACCACCGAGGTGATCCGCCGTGTTCTGCCGTGCACCCGGGACAGCCGGCCACGCCTGGAACCCTGCGCCGAAGTCGTCGCGATCATGCGATCGGAGATAGATCGGATGGACGCACTCGCCGCGGATCTGATCCGGTCCCGGAAGCTGCTCACATCGATACTGCGCGATTCCGGAGTGCGGGAATACGGCGAGCACCACGACCCGGAGTCGCAATAGCCGACCGTTCGAATCGAATCGCCTGTAGAGCACACGGGCCCGGCCCGCTCCGAGGGGAGCGAGCCGAACCCTTCTACCGGCGGTCAGCCGAGCAGGGGCACCACGATGCCGAGTGCCGCTGCCGCGAAAACCACTACGTTGCGAGGTTTCTGGAGGGTCCACGTCCAACCGGGGAAGCCGGATTCGGCCGCCGCGAGGAGAGCGCGCGCATCATCCGAAGGCGCGGCTGCGCGAAACCATGACCGCCGCCACCGAAATCGCGATGCGATACCCCCGACTCCGCGTACGCCTCGACAGCGCGGCGGACACCGAATACAACGCCGCGCCGGACAACAGTTTCGAGTTCGGATCGGCCACCCTGCTGGACGGCCTGGAGCACCGCCTCACGACCACCGGAACCGAATAGCGGAACCGGACCGGCCGATACGTATGCGGCCAGCGGCCGGACCGGGAAGTCCTCGCGTACTCGACTGCCCCGCAGACGGAAACGGCCCCCGTGTCTCGAAAGACGCGGGGGCCGAATGCCTTGCTACCTACCGATTACCGGTAGTCGCTGAATCCGTAATCGTCCAGCGGAACGGCGGCACCGGTCGTGGCGCCGAAGCCCTCCGGGCTGTAGTAGGTGTCGTCGTAGGACGGCACCGCGTACGCCGCGGCACGAGCCTCCTCGGTCGGCTGTACCTGGATGTTGCGGTACCGGTTGATACCGGTACCGGCCGGGATCAGCTTACCGATGATCACGTTCTCCTTGAGACCGATGAGCCTGTCGGAGCGGCAGTTGATCGCCGCGTCCGTCAGGACTCGGGTGGTCTCCTGGAAGGACGCCGCCGACAGCCACGAATCGGTGGCCAGCGACGCCTTGGTGATACCCATCAGCACCGGACGGCCCGCCGCGGGTTCGCGCCCCTCGGCGACGACCCGGCGGTTGGACGCCTCGAACTCGGCCCGCTCGGTGAGCGAACCGGGCAGGAACTCGGTGGCACCCGAATCGATGATCGTCACCCGGCGCAGCATCTGGCGGACGATGACCTCGATGTGCTTGTCGTGGATGGACACACCCTGGCTCCGGTAGACCTCCTGGACCTCGTGGACCAGGTGGATCTGGACCTGCCGGGGGCCCATCACGCGCAGCACCTCGTGCGGATCCGCCGCGCCTTCCAGCAGCTGCTGGCCGACCTCGACGTGGTCACCGTCGGAGAGCAGACGCTCGCTGCCGTCGTCGTGCTTGAACACGCGCAGCCGCTGACGCTTGGACAGCTTGTCGTAGACCACATCGTCCCCGCCGTCGTCGGGAATGATGGTGATCTTGTAGAAGCGGTCGTCGTCCTCCAGCCGGATCCGGCCCGAGACCTCGGCGATCGGCGCCTTGCCCTTGGGCACCCGAGCCTCGAAGAGCTCCTGAACCCGGGGCAGACCGCCGGTGATGTCGTCACCCGCGACACCACCCTGGTGGAAGGTACGCATGGTCAGCTGGGTACCGGGCTCACCGATGGACTGCGCGGCGACGATACCGACGGCCTCGCCGATATCGACCAGCTTGCCGGTCGCCATCGAGCGGCCGTAGCAGGTCGCGCAGACTCCGGTGCCGGTGGTGCAGGTCAGCACGGAGCGGACCTTCACCTCGGTGATACCGGCGTCCAGCAGCGCCTCGATCGCGGGATCGCCCAGATCCGCACCCTTGGTGACCACGACGTTGCCGCTCGCATCGAGCGCGTCGGCGGCCAGGGTGCGGGCGTAGGCGGAGGTCTCCACATGCGCGTCCCGGATGATCGTGCCGTCGGCCTGCTTCTCCGCGATGTGCACGGTGATACCACGCTCGGTGGCGCAATCGTGCTCGCGCACGATGACGTCCTGCGAGACATCGACCAGACGCCGGGTCAGGTAACCCGAGTCGGCGGTACGCAGCGCGGTATCGGCCAGACCCTTACGAGCACCGTGGGTGTTGATGAAGTACTCCAGCACCGTCAGGCCCTCACGGAAGGAGGACTTGATCGGCCGCGGGATGAACTCACCCTTCGGGTTCGTCACCAGGCCCTTCATACCGGCGAGGGTACGGGTCTGGGTGAAGTTACCCGTGGCGCCCGAATCGACGATCGTGATGATCGGGTTATCGGCCGGGTAGTGCGCCCGCAGCGCGCGGCCGACCTCTTCGGTGGCCTCCTGCCAGATCTTGACCAGGGCGTTGTTACGTTCCTGGTGATCGAGAGCACCACGCTGGTACTTCTTCTCGATCTGATCGGACTGCGCTTCGTAGCGCTCCATGATCTCGGCCTTCTCCGGCGGAACGAGCACGTCCGACATGGAGACGGTGACACCCGAACGCGTGGCCCAGTAGAAGCCGGCGTCCTTGAGCTTGTCGACGGTCTGCGCGACCACGATCATCGGGTAGCGCTCGGCGAGATCGTTGATGATCGTCGCCTGCCGCTTCTTCGGCATCGGCTCGTTGATGAACGCGTAGTCCGCGGGCAGCAGTTCGTTGAACAGTACCCGGCCCAGAGTCGTCTGGGTCGTCCACGCGTCACCGCGCCGCCAGCCCTCGGGGAACAGCTCCGCTTCGACTTCCTTCTGCGGACGCTGATCGGTCAGCCGCACCTTGATGTTCGACCGTACGGTCAGCTCACCACGGTCGACCGCCATCTGCGCTTCGGCCGGCGAGGAGTACACGCCCTGCTCCGGCGCGTCGGCGGTCGCGGGCTGGTACTCGCCCTTGGCACCTTCGTCGAACCGGGTCAGGTAGTACAGACCCGTCACCATGTCCAGACGGGGCATGGCCAGCGGCCGGCCCGACGCCGGGGACAGGATGTTGTTCGAGGACAGCATCAGGATGCGGGCCTCGGCCTGTGCCTCCGCCGACAGCGGCAGGTGCACGGCCATCTGGTCACCGTCGAAGTCGGCGTTGAACGCCTCACAGACCAGCGGGTGCAGCTGGATGGCCTTACCCTCGACCAGCTGCGGCTCGAAGGCCTGGATACCGAGGCGGTGCAGGGTGGGCGCACGGTTCAGCAACACCGGATGCTCAGCGATGACCTCTTCGAGGACATCCCACACCTGCGGCCGCTGCCGCTCCACCATCCGCTTGGCGGATTTGATGTTCTGCGCGTGGTTCAGGTCGACCAGCCGCTTCATCACGAACGGCTTGAACAGCTCCAGCGCCATCAGCTTGGGCAGACCGCACTGATGCAGCTTGAGCTGCGGGCCGACGACGATGACCGAACGGCCGGAGTAATCGACACGCTTACCGAGCAGGTTCTGGCGGAAACGACCCTGCTTACCCTTGAGCAGATCGCTCAGGGACTTCAGCGGGCGGTTACCCGGACCGGTGACCGGCCGGCCGCGACGGCCGTTGTCGAACAGCGCGTCCACGGACTCCTGCAGCATCCGCTTCTCGTTGTTGACGATGATCTCGGGAGCACCGAGGTCGATCAGTCGCTTGAGGCGGTTGTTGCGGTTGATGACACGACGATAGAGGTCGTTCAGGTCGGAGGTGGCGAAACGGCCACCGTCGAGCTGGACCATCGGCCGCAGCTCCGGCGGGATCACCGGAACAGCGTCGAGCACCATACCCATCGGCGAGTTGCCGTTGGTCTGGAACGCCGCGACGACCTTGAGCCGCTTGAGCGCACGCAGCTTCTTCTGGCCCTTACCACTGCGGATGGTCTCCCGCAGGTTCTCGGCCTCGGCCTCGATATCGAAGTTCTCCATCAGCTTCTGGATGGACTCCGCGCCCATCGCGCCGGTGAAGTACTCGCCGTAGCGGTCGGTGATCTCGCGGTAGAGCACCTCGTCCACGATCAGCTGCTTGGGGGCCAGCTTGGTGAAGGTGGTCCAGATCTCGTCGAGCCGGTCCAGCTCACGCTGGGCGCGGTCGCGGAGCTGCTTCATCTCCCGCTCGCCGCCGTCCTTGACCTTGCGGCGGACGTCGGATTTGGCGCCTTCGGCCTCGAGTTCGGCCAGATCGGCCTCGAGCTTCTGCGCCCGGGCCTCGAGATCGGCGTCACGCTGATCGGCGACGGTCTTCTTCTCGACCTCCATCTCCGCCTCGAGCGTGGACAGCTCGTTGTGCCGCATCTCGTCGTCGACGGCGGTGATGACGTAGGCGGCGAAGTAGATGATCTTTTCCAGATCCTTCGGCGCCAGGTCGAGCAGGTAGCCGAGCCGGCTCGGCACACCCTTGAAGTACCAGATGTGGGTGACCGGGGCGGCCAGCTCGATATGGCCCATCCGCTCACGGCGCACCTTGGCGCGGGTCACCTCGACGCCGCAGCGCTCACAGATGATGCCCTTGAAGCGAACGCGCTTGTACTTACCGCAGTAGCACTCCCAGTCCCGGGTGGGACCGAAGATCTTCTCGCAGAACAAGCCGTCCTTCTCCGGCTTGAGCGTGCGGTAGTTGATGGTCTCCGGCTTCTTCACCTCGCCGTAGGACCACTGGCGGATGTCGTCGGCGGTGGCGAGGCCGATCCGGAGTTCATCGAAGAAGTTGACGTCTAGCACGTAACTTCCTTTCCCCTGTGCGGGTCGAATACGAGCAAAAGTTCTCTATTGGATTCGAACGCGGAGGCCGGGTACCGAGCCGCAATCCGGCTACGGCACCCGGCCAACGCCCTAGTTCGCCAGATCGTCGACGGTGGCCGCTTCGTTCCGGGACAGGTTGATGCCCAGATTGGCCGCCGCCCGCTCGAGATCCTCGTCGTCGCCGTCGCGCATCTCGATCGCGGCACCGTCCGACGACAGCACCTCCACGTTGAGGCACAGGGACTGGAGTTCCTTGAGCAGAACCTTGAACGATTCCGGGATGCCGGGCTCCGGAATGTTCTCGCCCTTGACGATCGCCTCGTAGACCTTCACTCGACCCACGACATCGTCGGACTTGATGGTCAGCAGTTCCTGCAGGGTGTAGGCCGCACCGTAGGCCTGCATCGCCCAGCACTCCATCTCACCGAACCGCTGACCACCGAACTGCGCCTTACCACCCAGCGG
>NZ_JBSGIP010000070.1:0-20483 GCF_053605105.1 Nocardia sp. NPDC003963 | reverse complement strand
TGTTCTATTCATTTGTTCGGCGTCGCGGGGGTTGAGGCCCCCTGGTGTCCCGCCGTTCGGGCCTCGAGACTCGCGCCTTCGGCGCATGCGCTTCGAGGCCTGAACGGCGGGACGGGCCTCAACCCTTTGTGGTGTCTCGTAAAACTCGACTCAGGGGGTTGCGGGGGGCATTGACGGCCCGGTCGGCATGCGGGCTTGCTCGTGGAGGGGGGCTTGTGGGCGTTGGCGATTTCGGGGGGGTGTTCCCGACTCGGCTGGAAATCTGGGATCTCACCTCTACTGTTGACAAAATACCCTAGGGGGGTACCGTAATCGCATGGGAGCGGTGGGCTGGAGAGGGCCGCCGGAGACTCCACGGAAACGGAGCATCGAATGAATACGCCGACCAAGTTCGCGGGGTTCGCGCTCGGGCTCGTCGCGTTGTTCGGGGTGGCGCTGGGTGCCGGCGCCCTCGCCGGCACCGACGAGGGCGAACCGCGGCACCACGAAGCCGCGGCCGACGAACCTGTAGCAACCGGCGAACCCGGCGGGCTGACCAGCAGTGCCGGTGGATACACCCTGGTCCTGGCCGACCCGATCGTCACGGCCGGCCCCGAAGCGACCCTGCGGTTCCGGATCGAGGACAGCACCGGGCGACCGGTGACCCGGTACACGCCGAACCACGAGAAGGATCTGCATCTGATCCTGGTGCGCCGCGATACGGCCGGCTACCAGCATCTGCATCCGACGCTCGGCCCGGACGGCATCTGGAGCACCCCCGTCGATCTCACCCGAGCCGGCGACCAGCGGGTATTCGCCGATTTCGTCACCGCCGACGGGCAGCCGCTCACCCTCGGTACCGATCTGCGGGTCGCCGGCCGGTACACACCGCGACCGCTACCGGCCGCGAACGCCACCGCCGCGGTGGACGGCTACACCGTCGATATGAAGGGTGGTGTCACTCCGGGTAGCACCACCGACGTCACGTTCACAGTCACCCGGGACGGGCAGCCGGTGACGGATCTGCAGCCCTATCTGGGGGCGTACGGTCATCTCGTGGCGCTGCGTGCCGCCGACCTCGGCTATCTGCACGTCCATCCGGCCGGTCACCCGGGCGACGGGAACACCGCGGCCGGCCCGGGCGTAACCTTCGCGGTGACGGCGCCCGGCACGGGCGACTACCGGCTGTTCTTCGAGTTCCGTCACAACGGAGCCGTGCACAGAGCCGAGTTCACCGTGCCCGTCACGGAAATCGCCGGCGACCGGGCCGGCCAGTCCCCGACCAGCGCGCAGAACGCCCCAGAACCCACCGGAACCGGCCATGGGCACTGACCCCCGGCCAACGGAGCCAATGATGAGCACACAGACTTCGACCGAGGCCGTACAGGCCGATACCGTGACCACGCCGACCACCCGGGTCGAACTGGCGATCGGCGGGATGACCTGCGCATCCTGCGCCAATCGCATCGAGAAGAAGCTGAACCGGCTCGACGGTGTCACCGCGACGGTCAACTACGCCACCGAGAAGGCGCGGGTGCACTATCCGGACACCCTCGACCCGGACGAGCTGGTCGCCGTGGTCGAACAGGCCGGTTACACCGCGAGCCTGCCGAAGCCGCCCGCCGCGGTACCCGACGCGGCCGAAACGCCGGCACCCGCCGATCTGCTGCGCACCCGGCTGCTGGTCGCGCTGGTACTGACCGTGCCGGTGATCGCGATGGCGATGATCCCCGCGCTCCAGTTCACCAACTGGCAGTGGCTGTCGCTGACACTGGCCGCACCGGTCGTGGTGTGGGGGGCACTCCCGTTCCACCGCGCGGCCTGGACGAATCTGCGCCATGCCACCGCGACCATGGACACCCTGGTCTCGCTCGGCACCCTGGCCGCGTTCGGCTGGTCGATCTACGCACTGTTCTGGGGAACCGCGGGCACCCCGGGGATGACCCATCCCTTCGAGTTCACGATCGCCCGGATGGACGGCACCGGCAGCATCTATCTGGAAGCCGCTGCCGGAGTCACCACCTTCATCCTCGCCGGCCGCTACTTCGAGGCGCGGTCCAAGCGCCGGGCGGGCGCGGCGCTGCGGGCGCTGCTGGAACTCGGCGCCAAAGAGGTTTCGGCGCTGCGCAAGACCGGGCCCGACGAGTGGACCGAACAGCGGATACCGGTCGAGGAGCTGGCCGTCGGCGATCGGTTCGTGGTGCGGCCGGGTGAGAAGATCGCGACCGACGGGGTGATCGTCGACGGCGCGTCGGCGGTCGATGTCTCGATGCTGACCGGTGAATCCGTGCCCATGGAAGTCGGACCCGACGATACGGTCACCGGCGCGACGGTGAATGTGGGCGGCCGGATCACCGTGCGCGCCACCCGGGTGGGCTCCGATACGCAGCTCGCCCAGATGGCGAAACTGGTCGAGGACGCGCAGACCGGGAAGGCGCAGGCCCAGCGGCTGGCCGATCGGATCTCCGGGGTCTTCGTGCCGATCGTCATCGCGCTCGCGGTCGCGACCCTCGGATTCTGGCTCGGTACCGGCGGTTCGGTGGCGGCCGCCTTCACCGCCGCGGTGGCCGTACTGATCATCGCCTGCCCGTGTGCGCTGGGGCTGGCCACGCCGACCGCGTTGATGGTCGGCACCGGACGCGGGGCTCAGCTCGGCATCCTCATCAAGGGGCCGGAGGTGCTGGAATCCACCCGGCAGGTGGATACGGTCGTACTGGACAAGACCGGCACCGTGACCACCGGCCGGATGGCACTGCTCGATGTCGTGGCCGCGACGGGCGAGGACACCGGCGAGGTGCTGCGGCTGGCGGGTTCGCTGGAGGACTCCTCGGAGCATCCGATCGCCCGGGCCATCGCCGAGGGTGCCCGCGCACAGTCCCTGGGGTTGTCGCCGGTCGAGAGTTTCCGCAACAGTGCCGGTCTCGGCGTGGAAGGTGTGGTGGACGGTCACGCGGTGATCGTCGGCCGGCCGGGTCTGCTCGCCGATTACGCACTGCACCTGGACGAATCGCTGCAGGATGCGATGCGGGCGGCCGAGGGCCTGGGGCGCACCGCGGTGGCGGTCGGCTGGGACGGCCGCGCCCGCGGGGTCCTGGTGGTCGCCGACACCGTGAAACCGACCTCCGCCGAAGCGATCTCCCGGCTGCGTGACCTGGGCCTGACCCCGATCATGCTCACCGGCGACAACGCCACCGCGGCGACCGCCATCGCCGAGCAGGTCGGGATCGACGAGGTGATCGCGGAGGTGCTGCCGCAGGACAAGGTCGCGGTGATCGAACGACTGCAGCGCGAGGGCAAACGCGTCGCCATGGTCGGCGACGGTGTCAACGATGCCGCCGCACTCGCTCGCGCCGATCTGGGCCTGGCCATCGGCACCGGTACCGATATCGCGATCGAGGCCGCCGATCTCACCCTGGTCCGGGGCGATCTGACCGCCGCACCCGACGCGATCCGGCTGGCACGCCGCACTCTCGGGACGATCAAGGGCAATCTGTTCTGGGCCTTCGGATACAACGTCGCGATGATCCCGCTGGCGATGGCCGGGCTGCTCAACCCGATGCTGGCGGGTGCCGCCATGGCGTTCTCGTCGGTGTTCGTGGTCAGCAACAGTCTGCGGTTGCGGAATTTCCGGCCGACGCACTGATCGCACGACGCCACCGCGCCGGGCTCCGGGTATCCGGGGCCCGGCGCGGCCGTTCAGTCCACCTGCTCGCGTGCACCGCCGCCCGGGGCCCGTGCCGCGACGACCACCGCGGTCAGCGTCAGCACACAACCGAGTAGTTTCACCGCGGTCAGTTCCGCGCCGGTGGGCAGCACCCAGTCCAGGACGAGCGACGACGTCAGCTGGCCCGCCACCGTGCTCAGCCCCATCAGCAGGACTCCCACCCACCGCACCACCAGCACCCCGGCCGCGATGAACAGCACGCCGATCACACCGCCCAGGTACAACCACGGTTCACGCGGGAACTCGGCCGGCGGCCCGACCCGGACCATCACCAGCGTCTCCACGATCAGCAGGCCCACCAGCCCGACGGCGAAATTGATCACCGTGGCCGCGAAAGGGCTACCGGTCGCACCGATCCGGCCGTTCCACGCCTGCTGCCAGGCGAGTCCGATCCCGGCCGCGGCGGGCAGCGCCAGCAGCACCGGTCCGGGCACATCTGCCAGCCACGACGATGTCCGCAGCGACAGCGGCGCCGAGCCGCCGGATCCGGCCAGCAATACCGCGGCCACCGCCAGTACCGCACCACCGAGCCGAGCCAGCGTGATCGGAGTGCGGCCGCCCGGACCGACGCCGAGCCGGTCCACGAGCAGACTGCTCAACAACTGACCGGATACCGCCGCCACGGTGAACGCGGTGACGCCGAGCGCGGCGACGGTCAGCGATTGGCTCGCCACGAACAAGGCGCCGAAGAGCCCGCCGAGCAACTGCCATCGCCGGAGCCGGCCGGCGGCGAGGGCCGCGCGTACTTCCCGCAGGCCCGCGCGGAGCCGGGAGCTGAACAGGACCGCCACGACCAGCACCAGGAATCCACTGCCGAAACTCACCACCGCCGCCGCGATACCGTCCTGCAGGCGTACGCCCAGTTCGCCGTTGATCCGTCCCTGTACGGCGACCCCGGCTCCGATCAACAGCCCGAAACCCAGACCATAACGCCGCGAAACCATGTCCGAACCCTACCGACGCAGTTCCAC
The DNA here is from genome assembly GCF_053605105.1 of Nocardia sp. NPDC003963. Lineage (NCBI taxonomy): Bacteria > Bacillati > Actinomycetota > Actinomycetes > Mycobacteriales > Nocardiaceae > Nocardia > Nocardia sp. NPDC003963. The sequence goes on along the minus strand of NZ_JBSGIP010000070.1, from coordinate 15,809 downwards.
GGCACCGGCCGGTGAACACCGGCGGTCGTGCCGCCGCGGGTGTTCACCTACCCGCGGCGTCCCTCTCCGATTCCGGGCGCGGCGGCAACCAGAACGGGGTCAGTCCGGCCAGCGCGACAATGGCGATGCCCAGCAGCGCGACGGTCGAGGAGAGCGACAACCACAGCGTCACCAGCGCGACGAACCCGAAGACGGCCAGCGAGAGCAATTCCTCCAGCAGCCCCACCACCGACATCACAGTGGCCCGAGCGGGTCCGCTGATGGCGTCCTGGAGCCGCGCCTCGGCCACGATCGCCGCGTTGTACACCACTCCGTAGGCGGCGGCGATCGCCGTGAACCCCAGTCCGGTGCACATATAGACCGCCCCCGGCCACCGCACCGCGAGACCGGCCACCAGCGCACCCGCCCCGAACAGGACACCGGCCACGCCCAGCGCGCGGGCCAGGATATGCGCGCGGATCGCCTCGGTACGACCGGCCAGCAGCGAACCGAGCAGCGAACCGAGCACGGTCACACCCACGAGTACGGGTACGAACGAGGTGGCCGCGCCCGCCTCACCGGCGATCAGGCCGAAGTATTCGTCGAACGCGGTGATCCCGTAGAGCAGCGCACCGAGCACCACACCGTGCCGGACCACCCGGACGCGTACGGCCTCGGCGACACCGGTTCGCAGCATTCGCAGATACCGGCGCAGCGTCCCCTGTCCGGCTCCGGCCGGCTCGTCGACCGGGACTCCCGGGGTCGCCGGGCGTGGGCTCGGCGTGATGACCGCCGGGATCAGCCCGGCGGACGGCACGGTATCCGTGTCCGCCTCCTCGAGCTCGCCCACATCCGCCGCCGAAACGGACTTCGGCGCCGCGGGCAGGCTCGCCGCCAGCGCGGTGTGCAGTACCGCGCATCCGATACTCACCCAGCCGACCAGTTCGTATCCACCCCACAGATAGAGCGGGGTCGCGGCGAGGATCGCGATCACCGCACTCGATTCGCTCGCCGACCGGGTGTAACCGATCACCCGGGCATAGGACCGGGCGGCACCGCGGGCGGCGAGTTCGTCGTAGACCAGGGCCTCGAAGGTCCCCGATCGCAGGGAACTCGCCACACCCCACAGCACGAATCCGAGCGCGAATCCCACATAGGACGGCGCCACCGTCCACACCACGAAGCCGGACGCCATCAGCAGGCCGTTCAGGATCAGCAGCCCGCGGCGGGATACGGTATCGGCCCACGCGCCCGAGGGGATCTCGAACAGGAAGGCGGTCACCGACCAGAACGCGAGCAGCAACGAGATCTGCCCCGGCCCGAAGCCGTGGTCGGCGAACAAGAGCGCGTACAGCGCGTAATAGGGAACCAGGTCTCCGGTGGCAGCGAACAGAGTCGCTCGCAGGGCGAGCGCGCGTAGTCCTGTCTCCCGGCCGGAACCCGTGGACCCGACTCAACGGTGGTAGAAGACCAATCGCATAGCGATCAGCATCCGCGACGCGCGCCGCGCGGTCAAGCGTTTTTCCGTGCGCACCGCAGGCATCCGCCCCTCGGGTCGGGTCTACCGCCCGGAGATCGGCCGGCTCACAGCGGTACCCAGCCGTTCTGGTCGGCCGGGGCGTCACCCAGCGCGCGTGTGCCGAGCGATCCGAGGCGGCCGCTGTTCATATCGCCGATCAGATCGGCCACCGGATGCGAATCGCTGTAGTGATAGCCCTGGGCCAGCGCGAAACCCAGTTCGGTCAGCACGGCGGCCTGATGCTCGGTTTCCACGCCCTCCGCGATGACCTGCAGATCCAGCGATTTGCTGAGGGCCGCGATCACACCCAGCAGCGGTGGCGCGGGCGAATCGGAGCGGATGGCGGCCACGAACGACTGGTCGACCTTGATGATATCGCTGGGCAGGGTGGCCAACCGGCTCAGCGAGGAGTACCCGGTACCGAAATCGTCGATGGCGATACGGACACCCCGGTCGCGCAGCGTATGCAGATTCGCGATGGCCGTATCCGATTCGGCGGCCAGTTCGGTCTCGGTGACCTCGAGCACGAGCTGGTCCGCGGGCCAGCCGGTGCTCTCCAGGATCCCGGCCACTTTGTCCGCGTAACCCGATTCCGCCAGCTCCAGACCGCTGACGTTCACATTCAGGGTCAGTTCGAGCGCGGCGAAGGTGTCCTGCAACTGCGCGGCATCGGCACAGGCCCGCCGCAACACCAGTTCGTCCAGATCGGCGATGAGGTCGTATTCCTCGGCGACGCGGATCAAACCCTCGGTGGTGACATCGGGCTGGGCACTGGACGACCAGCGCAGCAGGGCCTCCACGCCGACGGCCTTCTCACCACCGTCGCCCAGGCTGACGATCGGCTGGTAGTGCACATCCAGACTGCCGGTGTCGATGGCTTCGCGCAGTTCCGCGGCCAGCGGCGTGCGGTGGCCCGATTCCAGCACCGTCCGGTTGCGACCGGACTGCTTGGCCCGGTACAGACCCACATCGGCCCGGCTGACCAGCAGCGACGCCGATTCGCCCGGCTGCCACGAGGTGACACCGGCCGAGCATCCGGTACTGACCGCGGCGCGCAGTTCCTCGGTGAGCAGGATCGCGGCCTGTTCGGTCGTGTTCGGCAGCAGGGCCGCGAACACATCGCCGCCGTAGCGCGCCAAGCGCTGCTCGGGCCCCAGCAGAGCGGCCCAGGTATCGGCGACCTTCTGCAACACCGCGTCCCCGGCCCGGTGGCCGAGATGGTCGTTGACCTTCTGGAAGCGATCCAGATCGACCAGCACCAGGGCCAGCGCCTGTCCGGAACGGTCGGCCTGTTCGAGCGCGGCGTTGAGCGCACGATCGAATCCGCGGCGGTTCAGCAACCCGGTGAGGGTATCGATATCGGCCTCCGACGCCATCCGGGTGAGGATGCCCACCACCACCCCGACACCGAAGGTGATCCCCGCCGGGATGACACCGGCCCACCACGGCAATCCGGCGCGGGTCGGCAGCACCCACAGGCACAACGCCATACACAACGCGATATGGGCCGCCGCCTGGGTGAAGGCGAAGAACAGCGCGGCATCGCAGGCGACGAAGACGTAGAAGGACGCGAGAGTGATCGCCGCGACGGTGTTCGGGAACGAGTGCACGGCGATGGTCACCAGGATCGTCGCGAGCACGACGTACACGTGATGCAGCCAATGCGGCATCCGGGGGCCCCACCCGAGCAGGCTTATCCCCAGCAACAGGGCGACCGCCGCGGCCGAACCGACCAGCATTCGGTTGCCCTCGTCACCCGGGTGCAGCACCTGGGTGGGCGCCACGGCGGTCACCAACAGACCGAGCACACCGCCCATGACGTAGAAGGCCCCGGTGGTCCGGGACATGACCATGGCAGTCGCCACACCAGACGCGGCCCGTACCCGCGTTCGGGTATCGCCGCGAGACCCGCTTCCTCGCACGATGAACAGCCTAAACAACTGATCAGCTCACCGGCGACCCAACCGGGGATATCGAGTACCCCGCTTTATCGCCGGTGAATCCCATCAGCTGGTCGGGGTCAGTAGCTCGGTTCCGACAAACGGCACCAGAGCTGCGGGAACCCGTACCGATCCGTCGGCCTGCTGATGGTTTTCCAGCAGGGCGACCAGCCACCGCGTGGTCGCGAGCGTGCCGTTGAGAGTCGCGGCGATCTGTGGCTTGCCGTTCTCGTCGCGATAGCGGACCGATAGCCGCCGCGCCTGGAAGGTCGTGCAGTTCGAGGTCGAGCTGAGTTCGCGGTAGGTGCCCTGGCTCGGGACCCACGCTTCGCAGTCGAATTTCCGGGCGGCCGAACTGCCCAGATCACCCGCCGCCACATCGATGACCCGGTAGGGCACATCGAGGGCCGCGAGCATCTCCCGCTCCCAGGCCAGCAAGCGCTGATGCTCGGCTTCGGCATCCTCGGGACGCGTGTAGACGAACATTTCGACCTTGTCGAACTGGTGCACCCGGATGATGCCGCGGGTGTCCTTGCCGTAGCTGCCGGCCTCGCGCCGGAAACACGACGACCAACCCGCGTAGCGCTTGGCGCCCGCGCCGAGATCGAGGATCTCATCGGCGTGATAGCCGGCCAACGGCACCTCGGAGGTACCGACCAGGTACAGATCGTCCTCCTCCAGGTGGTACACCTCGGCCGAATGCTGCCCCAGGAAACCGGTCCCCGCCATGATCTCGGGCCGCACCAGCACCGGCGGGATCATCATCGTGAAGCCGTTGGCCACCGCCCGCTGCGCCGCCAGCTGCAGCAGGCCCAGCTGCAACAAGGCGCCGTAACCGGTGAGGAAGTAGAACCGCGAACCCGAGACCTTGGCGCCGCGTTCCATATCCATCAGCCCCAGCGCCTCACCCAGGTCCAGGTGATCGCGGGGTGTGAAATCGAACTCGGGGATCTCGCCGACGGTCTCCAGCAGAACGAAATCGTCCTCCCCGCCCGCGGGCGCACCGTCCTGGACGACATTGGAGATGGCCCGGTGCGCGTCCTGTAGTTCGGCCTCGGCGGTGTGCTGGGCGGCCTCGGCCTCCTTCACCCGGACCGACATCTCCTGTGCCTGCGCGAGGAGCGCGGGCCGGTCCTCCTTGCTCGCCTTCCCGACCTGCTTACCCATGGCCTTGTGCTCGGCACGCAGTTTATCGGCGGTCGCGATCGCGGATCGGCGCGCGGCATCGGCCGTGAGCAGCGCGTCGACGAGGGCCGGGTTCTCGCCCCGGGCTCGCTGCGAGGCGCGGACCAGCTCGGGATCATCGCGCAGGAGGCGGAGGTCGATCATGGCTGACCAGCGTAATGGTCGCGAATTCCGCGCTTCAACCGAGTATCGCCCGGGCCCGGCCCGAACCCGGCTCCGGCAACACACACGCCATACCGATCGGCCGGGTTCGTGGCACGTTCGGGTACTGCGCTGCCATGATGGACCGCGATGTCCTCCGAAACTGAGCCCACCAACCGGCGCGCCCCCCGCGGCGCCCAATCGTTGCGCTCGCGTGCCGCCCGTCCGGGCCGCGGTCGCAGGACCGATTCCGCGCGTACGCGGTCCGACGGTCCGGCATCGCCCGATACCCCGGGCCGGGGTTCGGCGGCCGGACAACGCCGCGACCGGACCCGCTCCCGGACGCCGGGCACCTCCCGCCGCCCCGGTGGTAAGCCACGGCGGATCCCGGCGCCCAGATTGCGCTGGGGGTTGCTCGCGGTGGCCGTGGGCGCGGTGGTCGCGGCGCTCGGCACCATGCTGGTGAACGGATTCGACAGCGATTCCAATCTGCAGGCGCGCAGTCCGGGCGGCGCGGTGGCCAAGGCCGACAAGGTATTCGCCTCGGTCGGTACGGGCGACTGTCTCACCTGGACCAGGCCCGACCATTCCGATCTGGTCGAACTCGATTGCGCCGACGATCATCTCTTCGAGGTCACCGACACCATCGATCTGGGCCAGTACCCCGGGTCGGAATTCGGGCCCGGCGCACCTTGGCCCGATTCCCTGCGGCTCACCGAACTGCGCGAGGAACACTGCGTACCGGCCGCCGAGCGGTACCTGAACGGAAAACTCGATCCGCGCGGCCGCTACGCCGTCGGATTGATGTACCCCAGCAACGACGGCTGGCTCAACTCCGGCGATCGGATCCTGCGGTGCGGGCTACAGGTCCCGGGGCTCAGTGGTAACCCGGTCGCCATCACGGGCCGGGTGGCCGACGGAGATCAGTCCAAGATCTACGAACCGGGGGTATGCCTCGGTATCAGCCAGAATCTGCCGACCGATCCGATCGATTGCGGCCAGGAACACGCCGTCGAGATCGCGGCCACCGTGGATCTTTCGCAGCACTTCCCCGGCGGCCCACCGGCCAAGGACGACCAGGACCGGTTCCTGGAAGAGGAATGCGGACGGCTCACCAACGATTACCTCGGCGGCCCACATGTGCTGCGGGACAAAACCCTCACGGTGTTCTTCGATTTCATCGATGTGCGCAGCTGGCTGGCCGGTAGCCGCAAACTCGACTGCATGGTCGGGAAGGGTGCCGACCAGGAAGGTTTCGCACCGATCGTGGGCCCGGCCCGGGGCCGGCTGCTCATCAACGGCCAGGAACCGGTACCGCCGCCGAACTCCGGCCGCTCCACCCCCAAACCGCTGCCCGGTGCCGCGCCGCTGCCCCCGCAGCCGGAACCGCGCCCCGCGCCCCGGTGATCGGAGCACACCGATACCAGTTCATATGTCCGAGGCTCGATTCGAGGAGCTGGTCGGTGACGCACTGGACCAGATCCCGGCCGAGCTGACCCGCGCCATCGACAATGTGGTGATCCTGATCGAACCGCGTAATCCGGACGAACCGCATCTGCTGGGGCTCTACCACGGAATCGCGTTGACCGAACGGGACAGCCATTACGGCGGTTCCCTCCCCGACACCATCACCGTCTACCGCGACACCCTGTTGGAGGTGTGCGCCGACGAGTCCGAGGTGGTCGAAGAAGTGCGGATCACCGTGATCCACGAAATCGCACACTATTTCGGGATTGACGAAGAGCGTCTCCATCAGCTGGGATGGGGTTAAGCTCAGTCTGGTCCACGCAACAAGCCGGCAGGGGATGCAAGGGCGGGGGCTGGGCCGACCGGAAAGAAGTTCCGGATTCGATGGAACCGCTAGCGGGGGTATCGCGTCCGATCTCGTAGGGGGAATTCTCGTGGTTCCGCCCAAGAGCCGCCACAAGAAGGAGTCGAGGACATGATTGGCAATGTCGACGTCACACCGGAGCTCATCCTCGCCGCCGCGGTGGAGCTGGATCTGCTTGCCGACAGGCTGTCGGGGGTCGCCGCGGCCACCGTACCCGCCACGTATGTCGCGCCCTCCGGCGCCGACGAGGCGTCGATACACGGTGCGATGCATATGAACAAGGCCGCCGCCACCCATCAGACCTCGCTCGCCCAGGCCGTCCTCGAACTGCACCACACCGCCGCGATCCTGCGCACCCAGCTGGCCCAGTACCTGGTCCAGGACGCGGCCTCGGCGGGAGTCCTGGCGCTCACCGGCGCGCCGTTCGGTTCGATCGCCGTCTGATGGATGCTGCCGGGCGGTCACCACGCAACCGCACCGAGGCGCAGTGCACGGTGACCACGCAGACGCGGCGAGACCACAGATTCACCATCGATAGTTCACAAGGGGAGTAAGAAGCATGACCGCAGGTATCACCGGGGTGTTCTGGCTGCCCAGACTCGCCGAGGGGAATTCGATCGCGCTCAACGCGGGTTCGCACGCCATTCCGATGAGCGCGGCCGCCGGCGCCTGGGGTGGGCTCACCGGCGCATGGGTCGACGCCACGGCCACCGTCGTCCGGGTGATGGCCGAGCTCGGCGTCGGTATGCAGAGCATCAACGGTATCGGGGCCCTGGCACGGCTCGTCGGGTTCACCGGCTGGGCCGAACAGCAGGGCACCATGGCCGCGACCCTCGGCACCAAGGCCGGCTCGCAGGCCACCGCCTACACGGTCGCCTCGATCGCCATGCCGAGCCTGCCCGAGATCATCGCGGTGAACACCGCTCGCGCGGCGGCGCATTCCACCGGCGGTGTCCTGAACGGCAGCTCCGAGATCGCGGAAGCGGCCAAGGCCGCGCTGGATCTGCGGGCCGCGCTCACCATGGAGACCTACGAGGCGGCCATCACCGCCACCGTGCTCACGCCCGGCGAGTTCTTCACACCGCCGCCGATCGCCAACGGCGCCGGCCGGGTCGACCCCTCCTCCGCCGAGGATGCCATGAAGGAAGCCAACGGCGATCCGGTGAAGATGCTGGCCGCGGCCGGGAGCGCGCTGGCGCAGAACCCCGGATTGGCCAGCGCGGCAACGCAGGCGGCGAATGTCGCCGGTTCGGTGGCGAGCACCGGCGTCACCACCGTCGGAAATCTCGGGGCAAACGCCCTTGCCGCGGCCACCAGCTCCGCGGCCCCGTCCTCGGCCGCCATGGCGCCGATGGCGCCCTCGCTGGTCACCGGGGCCGTCGCGGCCACCACCGCGGCCACCACCCGCACGGGCGGTATGCCCAGCGGTTCGACGCTCGGCCTGAACAACGGCGGACTGAAGGTTCCCGAGGGCTGGGGAGCCCCGTCCGCGAACGCCGCCGCCCCGGCGACCGAGAGCATGGCGGTCACCCGCGGTGAACCCGGTCCGGTTCGCCCGGCGGGTCCCGGCTCGTCCTCCAGCCCGCTGCTGGGCAACTCGCGCGGCGGTGCCGGCGAGGACGATCAGGAACACGACGGCGCCGAGTATCTGCGCGGTGACCATTTCGCCGACGGTCGCTTCATCGCCGACGGTGTGATCGGCGGCGAACCGCCACGAGCGGGCAAGTGACAGTGCTGGGTGCAGGGCGCGGACCGTCGACACTGGCGGCGGTCACGCTGTCCCTCGACGAAATGCAGTACCTCCTGGAGGCACTGGAAATCGACGAGGTACCGGTCGTACTCGACGCGCGTGGTCGCTACGACAACCAGGTCGACCACGACGCCGCGATGGATGCCGCGGCGCAATCACTCACCGACCGGGATCTGCTGGAGGGCGAGCGAATCCATCCGGAGCTGGAGGATCGCCTACGCGGCCTGTACCGGCCGCACTGGGTGGTGGCACTGCGACTGTTCGTCGCGGGACAGGCGAGCCGGATGTGCCTGGCGAAGGGTGACGATCTCGTCACGGTCGCCCTTCGCGGTCCGGAGTCCTATGTGATCGACGAGGCCGGCGAGGATCTGCCCGGTCCCGTCATCATGGCGCTCGGGGCGGCCGGGGCGCTGGAACTCACCGGTATGAACGCGCCCACCGAACAGTTGGTCCCGATCTTCGACGACGCGGCCGATCCGGCGGCCACCGCGGCTCGGCTGGCCGAGGTCGGCAATCCACCGCGGGACGCACAGGCCATCGCCTCGGCGATGGCGCACTGTGAGTCGCACGCGGAGATCGTCGGCGTGGTGTACGGCGATGCGAGCCGCGATATCGCGGACAACCATATCGCCGTATTCGATACCCGGTCGGGCCGATTCATCGCGACGGCCAGCGTGGCCGACGACGGCACCAAATGGACCTCGTTCAGCAGTGGTACCGACGCCCGGCTCCGGATCGCGCTGCAGGATCTGATCCAGTCGCTACCCGAGCGTGCCGCCTTCCCCCGGAACCCGAAACTCGCCTGACGGACCCTCAGCCCATCGGATCGTCGGCGCCGGCTTCGGCCTGCACACCGAACGGCGGGGTGAAGTGGCCCCAGCGCACACATTCCCAGCCGCCGCCCGGCAGTGGAACGAGTTCGATCGTTTCGGTGTTGTCCAGGTGATTGTTGGTGCTGAACGGCGGTGCCACCCCGGCCAGGTACCGCCCCACCAACCGCATGGCGGCACCGTGGGTGACCACGAGGACATCCCCGCCCTCGCCGCCGTCGAGGAATTCCGCCCGAAGTTCGGTGACGGCGGGGACGAACCGGTCCAGGACATCCTGTCCGGATTCACCGCCGTCGATACGCGCGTCCAACCGGCCCTCGTGCCATAAGCGGTAGACCGACTGGAACCGGTCGTGCGCCTCCTTGGTGTTCAACCCGTCCAGATCACCGAGCTGGACCTCGTGGACATGGTCGCGCGCGACCGCGATCACCCCGGTGGCCGCTTCGATATACCCGGCCGTCTGCCGTGCCCGCAGCGCCTGCGAGTGCAGCAGTGCCCGCGGCGGGGTGACCAGACCGGACCCGAACGCCTTGGCCTGCGCCACGCCGCGCTCGGTCAACGGAAGACCGGGGAGTTTGGTATCCAGCATCTTCGCGACATTGCCCTCGGTTTCGCCGTGCCGCACCAAAATCAACTTCGCACTCACAGCGCCTCCCTCGATCCCGATAGATGCGACCCGCGGCATCCACAGCGAAGCCGAAGATCCCCCATAACAGCAGTTTCCTCCGATCCCATGACATCCGGCCCGCGAAACCCACACCGAAGCCGGTCGACCGCAGCACGGTATCTTCCGCGAACCTGGTTTATCCGGCCCGCCGAAACCGCGGCGGAGGCGAAGGTACCGCAGTATCGCATCACGGCACCTCCCTCGAAACCATCACATGCGGCCCGCGGCGGCCGCAGCGAAGGCGGAGGTATCGCAGCATCACAGGTCGGCCACCCCTTTGCGCAGGTGCGTCAACCAGAGAGCGGCATCCTCGTCCGATGGCGGCGGGGTGCCGGTCGCCGACGTAGCCGGCCAGGATCCGAGGAACCGGATCCGTGCGGTGCGGTGCAGCGCCTTGAGCGCCTCGGCCACCGCGGCGTCTTCGATATGGCCGACACAGTCCAGGTAGAAGCGATAGGTGCCCATCCCCGTACGGGTCGGGCGGGATTCGATCCGGGTCAGATCGATTCCGCGGGTCGCGAATTCGGCGAAGGCGCGCATCAGCGATCCCGGCATGTTCGGCAGTTCCTCGAGCACGATCGAGGTCCGGTCGGCGCCGGTCGGAGCGGGCGCTACCCGCGGGGCAGTGACCAGTACGAACCGGGTGATCGCCTGGTCGTGATCGGCGACTCCGGTGGCGAGCCCGACCAATCCGAGCCGGTCCCCGGCGAGCGTGGTGGAAACCCCGGCATCGGCGAGCCCGGCCGCTACGTCCTCGGCAGCGGCGGCATTGGAGCTCGAGGTGTGCAGCGTGACCTCGCCCCATCGGCTCTGCACCCACTGCCGGACCTGCGCGAGGGCGACCGGGTAGGCCGCCAGCGTGCGCACTGCGTCGATGGTGGTACCCGGCCGCGCGACGATGGTGAAGGTCACCTCTAGTTCGACCTCGGCGATGATCTGCAGGCGGGGTCCGATCGCCAGCGAATCCAGGGTCGATGAGATCGAGCCCTCCACCGAACTCTCGATCGGCACCACCGCCGCGGCTACCTCGCCCGCCCGGACCAGTTCCAGGGCGGCGGATTGGCTGGGCGCGGCGATCCGCTCGACCGGCCCGTCGAAGGACCCCGAGTTCTCGAATTCGGCGAGGGCCATCTCGGTGAAGGTTCCGGACGGTCCGAAATACGCGATACGCGGCACGTCTACGAGACTACTGGTGCGCACGGTGGGCCCGCTGGTCACCGGATCCGGGCGATCGGGGACAACCGCTCGGCCGCGGGTCCGGATGCGTATTCGGTGCGCGGCAGTCACCACCGCACGACCGGCCCGATCGCCGATCAGCCGAGGGCGGTGCGCAGTGCCTTCTCCAGTTCCGCGGGTTCGTCGCTCTCGATTCCGAGCAGCATCTCGCGCACCGCTTCGATCGCTCCGCTGGAGAGCCCCGTCAAGAAGCCGGTATCGGGGCAGCGCAGCGCGGCACGGATATCCTCCCCGCACAGCGCCGCGGCCGTGGCGGCGACGATCGCGAGCGCGTCGGCGCCGGTAGCGCTGCGCGCGGCGAAACCGTCCGGGCCGTGTGCGACCTCGGCCAGCAGATCGGCGATCTGTTCGTCCGGAAGATCGGACTCGACCACACGTGCCCCGGCGAAGGTTCCGGCCGGCACCACCAAACCATCGATGAGCCCGCGTTCGATCGCGCGCTTCGGAACAGTCAGTTCGACAAGTACCGGCTGAGATTCACCCGCTCCCACACCACGATCGTATGCGCAGCACGGTGCCGTTCCGCCGCCGCGGCGGCGCGCCGGACGCGGGTGCCGGACCGGTGAGCGATGCCGTCGTACCGATGCTCTTGCGCCGCACCCGACTTTAACTTAGCTTAGGTTAACCTAAATTATTGTTTGTGAAGTCGGGCACGCCCCGCAATGGAGGTACCGATGGCGCCGACCGCCCCCGCCCCGTCCACCGCCGAACGAGTCCGCAGCTCCTGCGCACACGCCGAGCAGGCAGTACTGGCTCTGCCGGGCGCCGATCCGACCCCGGTATCGGTGCACTTCCTGCGTCAGTGCGGGGATGTGGTGATCGCGGTACCGAACGACAGTTCGGCGGTGTACGCGGCAGGCACGGCGATCGCGGGCGCACCGGCCGTACTCGAACTCACCGATCACGCCCCGCTACCCCTCCGGGAACCGGTCCGGGCCCTGGTCTGGTTACGCGGCTGGATCCGCGGTGTACCGGCCCGCGCCCAGCGCACCCTGGTCAACGCCGTCGCCGAGGAGCACCCGCACCCCGGCCTCCTCGATATCGGCCACACCACGACCCTGCTGCGCCTGGTGCTGAATTCCGCTGTAGTGGCCGACTCCTCCGGAGCCGAATCGGTCTGCGTCGACGATCTGCGCCTGGCCACCCCCGACCCGTTCTGCGATATGGAATCGGCCTGGTTACAGCACCTCGACGCCGACCACGCCGATGTGGTCGCCCAGCTCGCCCGCCATCTCCCGGCGAAATTGCGCCACGGCCGCATCCACCCGCTGGCGATCGACCGATACGGCCTCACCCTGCGGATCGAGGGCATCGACGGCGATCACGACTTCCGGCTCCCCTTCGCGACCCCGGCCGAAGACGTCGAAGCCCTGGGCCGCGCCGTCCGCACCCTGGCAGGCTGCCCCTTCCTCAACGGCCTACGCCGCGGCTGAACCGTCCACGGGACCGACGCCTCGGACGGCCCCGAACCAGGCACGGTCCCATCCACCACATCCGCAGGTGGGGCCCGCCCCGGTTCTGGAGCGCCCGAGTGAAGAACCGGGGTTGACAGGGCCCCCACCCACGCGGCGCCGGAGACGCCGCCATGAACACTGCCCCACCCCGCCCCGCCGAAGGCCGGGCAATATACAGAGCATGCGTGAGAGCAACCCGGTCGACGACCGGATCCGGGAACAGCGGGGTATCCGGCTCGAAATCCTCGTCGTTCTCGGGGTGACTTTCGGCCTGAGCGGAATGAACGCCGCCCTGTCATTGCTGGATAGCGCGCTGGCGCCCGGTGGAGTCGGGGAGCGGACCGTGGCGCTCAATTCCTCGCGCGCCACCCAGTCGTTGATCGATCTGCTCTTCCAGCTGCTCGGCGTAGTGCGGCTCGCGGCTTGGGCCGGACTGGCCCTCTACCTGCTGTGGCGTAGCGGTATCGGACCGCGCGCCATCGGTCTGGCCCGCGCTCGTTTCCGGGCCGATTGGTTGCCCGGTCTGGCGCTCGCCGCGGTTATCGGGCTGCCGGGGCTCGGGTTGTATCTCATCGCACAGGCACTCGGCGTGAATGTGACAATCGTGCCGGACGCGCTGAGCGATCACTGGTGGCGCATTCCCGCCCTCGTGCTCTCGGCCTGTGCGAATTCGGCCGCCGAGGAGATCGTGGTGGTGGCGTTTCTACTGACTCGGCTGCGGGCGCTGGGCTGGTCCGATAATTCCGCGCTGGCAGCGTCGGCGCTGCTGCGCGGGAGCTACCACCTGTACCAGGGGCTGGGCGGTGGGCTCGGCAATGTGGTGATGGGGGTGGTCTTCGGCCGGTACTGGCAGCGCACCGGGCGGCTGTGGCCGCTGATCATCGCGCACGCTGTGATCGATATCGTCGCCTATCTCGGATATGGGCTGTTGCACGGCCGGGTGTCCTGGCTGCCCTGACGGGGTAAGCCGCCTATACCGGTGCAGTGTGCTCACCTGCTGTCGAGCGAACGCGAACCGGTGATAACAGAACGGGCCCCGATCGATAAGTAGAGTCTGATGATGATGAACGGCGACGACCCACGTATGCGCCGGGTGCCGCCGCCGAGCGGGGGGCCCGGTCGATCCGGTGCGCGCCGTCCACCGCCGCCGCAGGGTGGTCGCCCGCCGGCCGAACCTCCGCAGGTCATGCGCCGTAATCCCGGTCCGGGCCAGCCCGGCCGGCCCACCGAACGTTACGAACCGCCGCGGGCCTGGTCACAGTCGCCGCAGGCACACAACGCACCCCCGGTCCGGCCGCCCGCACCGGGCCGCGGCAAACAACCCCCGCCGACGCATGCGCCCCGGCAGCGGCCGGTGCCGTATCGCGAGGGCGAATACGCACCCACGCAGCGACCGGTGCCCTTCGACGACGGCCGGCGCAGGCCACCGCCGACCGGGAACCCGCCGGGCCGCAGGGCGGCGGCTCCTCCGCCCCGGCGGCCCCGCCGGAAACGTCATATCGGCCGCTGGTTCCTGGCGATCCTGCTGGCTCTGGTGATCCTGCTGGTCTACGCGGTCGTGAAACTCGACGGTTCACTCACCCGGATCGATGCGCTGTCCGACTACGAGGACAGGGTCGGGAACACCGCCGGCACCAACTGGCTGTTGGTCGGATCGGACAGCCGGGCCGGACTCTCCGACGAGCAGACCAGCGGCCTGGCCACCGGTGGCGAGGTGGGCGATCCGCGCACCGACACCATCATCCTGGTCCATATCCCGCCGTCGGGGCGTACCACTCTGGTGAGCCTGCCGCGTGACTCCTATGTCTCGATCCCCGGCTACGGCCAGGACAAGTTGAACGCTGCCTTCGCCTTCGGCGGCGCCCCACTGCTGACGCAGACGGTGGAAATCGCCACCGGGCTGCGGATAGACCACTACGGCGAAATCGGTTTCGCCGGATTCGCGAGCGTCGTGGACGCGCTCGGCGGAATCGACGTATGCCTACCGCAGGCCATCGACGATCCCCTGGCCGGAATCAATCTCCCGGCCGGCTGCCAGGAACTGAACGGCCCCCAGGCCTTGGGCTTCGTACGCAGCCGCGCCACCGCCCTCGCCGATATCGACCGGATGAACAACCAGCGCCTGTTCCTCTCGGCGCTGCTGGAGAAGGCGACCAGTCCCGCCACGCTGGCCAACCCGTTCGCCCTGTGGCCCATGCTCAGCGATACCACCGGATCCCTGACCGTGGACAAGGGCGACCACATCTGGGACCTCGCCCGTCTCGCCTGGGCACTGCGCGGTGACACCCTCGCCACCACGGTCCCCGTCGGCGGCTTCACCGATACCGACAGCGGCAATGTGCTGCTGTGGGCCGACCCCGATGCCAGCCGCTTCTTCGAGGCTCTGGCCAACGGTGAGCCCATCCCGGCCGATCTCGCCGGAGAGTGAGCGGTCCGGCGCCCGGGACGAGAACAGGCGCCGGACCGAAAGCCGGTGAGTCCCGGGCCCGGACCAGCGAGCCGAAACCGCGGAAACGACAGGCGGTAGAGCCCGCGGCCGGACACGTGACCGGGCGCAGCCGTCCGAGATCGACGCGATAATCGGCCCGACCGAGCAGGTGGGCGGTGGAATCGATGTGCCTTCCGCCTGCCCCGACTCCATCTCGCCGGCCGCGACCCGCCCCGGTTCCGACCGGGAAGCTCAGCAACCACACCCCCGCAAACATCCACACAGAACCATCGGGCTCGCAATGCTGATGCCGACCGAGGTAGTCGAAGCCGCGCGCACTCACGTCTTCCGCCCCGTTCCTCGGCCCACCCCCCGGCTGAGCAGGGGCCGTCTCGCTCTCAGGCGATGAAGCCGAGAAGCTCAGCAACCACACGCGCACAGACAGCCCTGGAAAGCATCGAGTTCTCACAGCCGGATACCGACCCCGGTTTTCGGGCCCCGCGCCATCTCACACCTTCGGCCCCTCAGCTACCCACCGCCGGTGAGCAGGGCCCGCCCGGTACCGATGCGACGAACCCGAGAAACTCAGCGACCGACCAGCCCCCTGATAAAGCATCGAGCTCCTGAAGCCCCGCATGCCGACCCAGGCAGCCGAAGCACGGCCCACGCACTCTCTACACAACTCACGCACTCTCTACCCACTCCGGATGGTCAGCCTTTGTGGGTGGGGCCCGCCCCGGTTCTGGAGCGACAGTCTGGCCGGGCCTGTACCTCGACGATTTCGCCGCCTTCGCCTACGAACCGCTCGGCGGACGTGGCGAGGCGTACCTGGCCGGTATGGCATTCGCG
>NZ_JBSGIP010000069.1:0-21240 GCF_053605105.1 Nocardia sp. NPDC003963 | reverse complement strand
GCGGGTCCGGCTCCCGCCGCGCCGGCCGCCACCGTCCAGGCGATACCGACAGCTGTCAGCGCCGCCGTACCGGCCGCTACCGGAAACATGTTTCCGGTAGACGGTAACGTTTGGGAAATATTCCCGGTAACGTTTCCAGTAACAGGTAACCGGTAATCTGTCAATCCCGGACTTTGCCTCATCTTCGGCCCTTTCTGGCTCTGACCTGCGGGGCTTCCGCTCGGTGTGGTGGTCTCTGTCTCTCTCATGGTTCAAGTATAGCGCACGCTCTACCGCTTTTGCAAGTATTCTGGTGTGTTTCTCTGTAATCCTGTATCAAATCGCTGTGACCTGCGGATATTCCGGGTGACGCTTCCTTTTCCTGGCGTGGCTACGTTACGGAGAATGCAAGTTCGGACATTTTCCGGTGGTTATTCTGTTGTATTTCCGGTAATCCTGTAATAGACTGGTGGTACACCACAGGGAAGGGGCGAAACCACATGACCAGCACCACCGAACAGACCACCACCACGCCGGCCGATCCGGATCGCGAGATCTTCGGGAAGGGCGACCCGTGCGGAGTCTGCCACTTCGTGACCGGTCCCGGCGAGATCTGCGGGAATGTCGTCTACGCGAACAAGGAGAAGGGCCGGCTGCCGCTGTACTGCGGGCAGGAAGGTCAGGCCGGGTGGCAGCAGCAGCACGGGACCCCGGGCAACGAGGACCACAAGTCCGAGTTGGCCACCTACTACCGCAAGCGCGCCGGGATGGAGAAGGAAGAGGTCGCCGAACTCGCCGCGGCCGAGTCCGCGCGGCGCGGAATCATCCGGCGGCACAAGGCATCCGAGCCGACTCCGGCACCGGTCGAGAGCGCACCGGCCGGACCGGTCACGGTCGCGGATCTCGCTGAGGCACTGCCGGAATCGCCGGTGGAAGCCCTCGCCGAACTGGCCCGGCTGATCACCGGCCGGGTGATCGCGACCCGCAAGGAGATGGACGACGTACGCGCCGCCGCCGAGGAGCGCGCCGCCGAGATCGAGGCCGAAAACGTCGAGCGCACAGCGGAACTCGATGCCATGCGCGCCGAGTTGGAGAACGATCGCACCGAAGCGCGGGAGACCACCGAGCGCGCGAAGGCCGAGATCCGCGCGGCCGAGGATGCCCGGATTCACGCGGAGGGCAAGTTGAGCGCGGCCCACCAGCGCATCGAGGAGCTGGAGGCCGCGCTGACCGCCGCCGACCGGCGCCGAGTCGAGGAGGTTGAGCGGGTCCGTCGCGAGGAGCGCGAAGAGTTCCGGTTGGCCATGCGGGAGTTCGCGGCCACGGTCCGCGGCGAGGAGGCTCCGGCGAAGGAGCCGGCGCGTACCGAGGATGTGCCGGTGACCGAGGATGCTGTACAGACCATGGCGAAGCGGGTCGAGCGGAACGAGGTCACCCAGCGTGGACAGGTGTGGTATATCGCCAACTCCATGGCGCCTCGACCGGCCGCGGCGGTCTTGACTCGGATGCAGTCGAACGGGTACGTGCGTGTCGGGTCGCAGGGTGATCCGGAGCGGGTCACGCTGACCGATGCCTACCAGGGGCCGCGCCGGTAGACGCGTATGCGTGTATACGCGCAAGGACCCCCGTCCGGTAAGGGCGGGGGTCCTTGTCATGTGCCGGGGGTGAGTCAGTGGACCTCGGCTGGCTGTTCGTCGCTCTCCGTGGCACTGGGAGCCTTCCCGGTGTGCATGATGAGGTCGGTGTAGTGGTCGGACACCCAGGCGTGCACCTGCAGCAGAACGCCGACCATCACCGGCGCGCACCCGTACTTGAACAGGTCGATCGGGTTGATGCTCTCGCCCTCCGCCGGGGTGAGGTGCGGCCCGACGTTGAGCGTGAGCGTGGCGGCCAGCAGCGCGACCTCCACCGCGATCACCTTCCGCTTCTGCTCTGTCTTCATGGCGCGGCCCAAGCGTGTGGCCGAGGTGGAGGCCACCATGATGATGATGAGCGGCAGCGAAATCATCGCTTCCACGCCGTAGCTCAGCCAGAACAGCGGATCGGCCATGTTGCCGTCCGGGACCAGGCCCTTCTGGGCGTTGACCGCCGACCACGCCATACCGAGGGCCACCGCGGCGACCAGGGCCCACGCCGACCATTCACTGTTGCGGACGGTCTGGGCGAGTTTGGCGTCTTCGGAGGTGAGCCGACGCTTCTTGGACCGGGCCCGCTCCATCCAGCGTGCATCGGTGGCTTCGCTCTTGGCGATGGATTCGGCGGTGGCCTGGTCGCGTTTGGCGTTGGCCAACTGGGCGGCCATGCGGCGCCGGCGGATCTCGCGGGCGGCTTCGCGCTCCTCCTCGGCGAGCTTGCGCTCCTTGTCCATCTCCTCGTCCGACAGGGCGGTGTAGAGCGCGGGATCGTCCTGGAGCGGGATGCGTGCCTGGGCCCGGCGCACCCGGTCGGCGAGCTCGTTCTCCAGCTCCGGCTCGTCGTCGTCGCCGGAGTCGGTGAGTTCGGCGAGATCGGCGTCGGTGAGTGCCTGGAACTCGCCGGTGTTCTCCAGGTTGTTCTCCTCGCGCCAGCCGTTGACGATCCTGGACACGTATTTTCGGGAGGCCTCGATTTCGCACGCCTCCAGCCACCGGTGGACCTCGGCGGTTTCGGGGTTCCCGAGGATCGCGCAGATGTGGCGGACCTGTTCCGCCTTGGTGGGCAGTGTGGCCACCTCTGTGCGATGGGCGTCGGAGATGTACATGGGTGTGGTCCCTCGCGTTTCGTCGTCGGGGGTACCCACGTGGGTACCCACATCGGTACCCACAGGGGATACTTCCTGGTCGGTGGTGGTTTCGCCCGTTCCGGTGTTCCCCTCGGTGTGGGTACCCACGTGGGGGGTGTGGGACGGGGTGTGGGATTCGGCAGGGTCGGTGTCCCTGGCGGTGTGGGTACCCACGGCGTGGGTGTGTGACGGGTCGGGGGTGGTGTCCCCTTCGGTGTGGGGTCCCACGGGGTCGGTGTCCCCCTCGGTGTGGGACAGCAGGGGGAGGGAACGGCCCTCGGTGTGTGATCCCCCGGGGGAGGTGTCCCCTTCGGTGTGGACGATCCGGGGACCCGTGGGGGTCCACAGTGCGACGCCGGTCCGGTTCATTCCAGGGACGATAACGGGGTCGGTGGTGGTGGTCATGTCGGTTACTCCGTTTCTTATACGCGTACGCGCGTATATGTCTGTGTGTGGTCGGGTCAAGTGGGGTCGGGGCATCGGTCAGTCGCCGGAGGCGAGTCCGAGCCGTTTGCGGAGCTTGTTGTACTGCTGGCGATGGTCGGTACCGCGGCAGTACAGCAACGGGCGCCCGCCGGGGATCTGCTTGATTTCCGAGCCGCAGAACCGGCACCGGCCCGGCTGTTCGGGCGGCAACTGATCGAGCTGTTCGAGCAGCGAGGGCTCCTGGTCCTGCTCCTGCTCTCCGCGGCGCAGCTCCACCACGTTCGACTTCTTCTTGTCCCCGGCCGACTGGGGCAGGGACAGCGGCGGCAGCATCGGCGCATCCTCCGGCCGGCCGAACACTTTCACCAGCTTGATGATGTCGTCGTTGGTGACCTTGAAGAACCGCACCCGCTGGGCCATACCGCCTTCCTCGGGGGAGTCGATGTAGGCGGTACCGGCCTCGTCGACGGTGATGCCGGTGGCCTCGATGCCGCGTTCGTGGGCGCCGGGGCCGTAGACCATCATCACCTGCTGCTCGGAGGCCTGGCGCAGACCGATCATGGTGGCGAACATGTCGCGCAGCGTCTCGAAGATCTCCTTCGCCGCATTCTGGGTCGCGACGATCACGGTGATACCGAACGCGCGGCCCTGGCTCAGGATCTCCAGCAGCAGGATCACCACGTACTTGTCGACGCGCATCACTTCTTCTGCCCAGGAACCATCGAGCTGGGGCACGTTGAACGTGCCCTTGCGATCACCGAGCAGTTTCAGCAGGGCAATGACCTCATCGATCATCAGCACGTGATGCGGGTCGCCGGGCTCCGGAACGTGATTACGCAGCGGTTCACCGGTGCGCATCGAGTGCTCACGGCGTGGATCGGCGCGGTTGTGCATCAGTTTCACGATCTTCTCCAGGATCGCGATGGCTTCGGCGATCTGGTGGCCCCAGGAGGCGTACAGGCGATAGCCCGCGGCCATCTCGGTGCCGCGCTTGAGGTCGATCATGTGCAGCTCCACCCGGCCGGCTTTGATGTCGGGGGCCAGCGCGCCGATGATCGACCACAGCACACCAGATTTGCCCGAGCCGGACAGGCCGGCCAGGAACAAGTGGTTGTTCCAGATCCGGAGCCGGTGTGCTTCCCAGTCCTCCCGCATCGCGACCCGCAGCGCGTGCAGCGGCACCGGGGAGGGCTCCGGGGTGGGGAACGGGATGGAATCGGCCAGTGGATTGCGGACCCGCAGTTCGAGCACCACGACGTTGCTCTTGGCGCGCACGATATGGATTTTCGGCACGGCCAGCGACGCGGTGAGGTTCTGTAGAGCCGAGTAGATGTGCTTGGCGCTGTAGCCCTGGGGCAGCAGCAGCCGCACCCGTGCGCCGGCTGAGGTGGCGCGTACGCCGGGGTCCCAGGGGTGCCCTGGGTCCTGGCCTTCCAGCAGACGCGGCCACGTCCCGGGGAATCCGGCGTTGGGATTGGGCGCCAGGCCGACTCCGATCTGTCCGTGCGTCCACATCATGCACGCGGCCAGGTCGCTGTAGAGGGTGTCGAGCGCGAACCACAGCGACGGGTCGAAGGTGTTGCGGAAGTTGATCCAGCGCTGGTGTTCCTGCTCAGCGGCGCGGCGCTGGCGGCGCGTGCTGCTGATCTTTGTTGCCATGACAAGTCCTCCTGCGGCACCTATGGCTGAGAGCATTCCGGCCGGGCCGATCCACCCGGGCATGCCCAGGTTCTCGACCGTCTTGTAACCGACCATCCCGGCGAACACCGCGACCGGTGTTCCGACGACAGCGCTTACCGCGCCGACTGTGATCAGGTCACTGCTGCCCATGTCGCCCACCTCATATCGCCCCGCAGTCCGTACCGCGCACGATTGCGCCGGAGGACTCCCCGGTCATTCTCGCTGAGACGCTGGACGCGTGCCCAGGCGATTCGGAGCTGGAACCCGGTCAGGGAGATGGCAACCCGGGGCTCGGGCTTGGGCTGGGCGGACCACGGTTCCAGCGACAGGGGAATCGGGTGCGGCTTCGGGGCTTCCAGCTCCAGCAGTGGACGCTTGGGCGCCGGGGTGCGGTCGAAGGTGAGGACGACCTCGCGGTGAGGGCGTACACCGAAGGACACCCGGGCCGATGCCGCGCCGAAATCGGCGGCCAGCGCGCCGGAGCGCTCGTGCCAGTCCTGCGCCGACTGTCCCGGCAGCATCCGCACCGTCATGATGTCCTCGTTGCCCTGGCGGGTCACCGCGATCAGCCGCGGTACGACGAGGTGGTCTCCCTCGGTCTCGGTGAGGCCGAGATCTTCCAGCACCGCCGACCAGCGGCGCCGGTACAGCCAGTAGACGCGGATCGCGGCGAGCAGCGCCAGGCGCAGGTAGCTGACCGTGACCAGGGCGACGGCCACCAGCAGCAGCGCACCACCGACGCCGGCCGCGATGGGTACGGCCAACTCACCGACGTTATGCGCGTATGCGCGCATATCATCTATCGACAGATTGTCTGTGCAGGCCAGCAGGGCGCCGCCGGTCAGCGGGATCATGCCGATGCACTGCCAGGTGTCCTTGCTGGTCCACGGGGTTTCGCGGCGGCTCATCGCGCACCGCCCCGGGGGTGACGCGGACGGGAGATCTCGGTGTCGGTGCGGTCCCAGTACCAGGTCTCGGTGGGGCGGGTCAGCGAGGACCGCACCGCGAGGGCGATAGCGCCAGCGATCACCGCGACGCCGATCGCGCCGGCCCAGCCGAACGCGTTGTAGCCCACCATCAGGATGAATACGCCGCCGGTCAGGGCCAGGACGGCGAGACTTGCTCGGTAGTCGCGTTTCATTGTTCGTTGCCTCAGTTCTTTTACGTGTGTGCGGCTCGTGTGCGCACTGCGCACACGTTGATTATGTGCGCTGGAGCACGCGCGCACAAGGGGCGCACACGTAACAATCGGATTCCGTGTGCTCTCCGTGATCGGCGGTGCGCACAAGCGCACACGTGATATACGCTGGATAGGCCAACACACCGAACCCGAAGGACAGAACCAATGCATCCGCAGATACAGCGACCCGCACCGGTGTGGCGACAGCTCGTGGACTTCTATCGCGACCAGATCACCGAGGGAGCCATGACCAACGGGGACCGGCTTCCCCCGGTCCGCGAGATCGCCGACAGCTGGGGCGTAGCACATACGACGGTCGCCAAGGCCTTGCGCCAGCTCGCCGCCGAACACCTCATCACCACGAGCAACCAGGGATCGGTGGTGACCTGGGGAGAGGAACACACGTTCTCTCCCCGCGGTCGGCTCCGTGCAATGAAGGCCGCGCGCCACTACGCCGGCGGGCCGTCGCGCATCGTCGGCTCCGAACTCGTCTCCGCGCCCGACCATGTGGCCGAAGCGATGGGGATCGAGCCCGGTACCTCGGTGATCCGGCGCGAGCGCGTGACCAAGTCCATCGACGAGACCACCGACGTAGAGCGGTCCATCACCTGGCTTCCCGGCTCGCTCGCCGAGGAGATCCCCGAACTGCTGTCCACCGAGCGGCTTCCCGGCGGGACCGTCGCGGTGATCGAGGCCCGCACCGAGCGCAGCGTGGAGAGCGATACCTACCGGGAGCGGGCGGTGTACGCCGATCCCGAGACCGCCGCCGCCCTCGGCGTTCCGGAGGGCTCACCCGTTCTGCACGGTCAGAACTGGTGGCGTGAGCAGGACGGATCGGTGCTGGAGTTCGGCGAGTTCTACATCCGCGAAGGACAGTGGCTCGTGGTCTCCTGACCGCCCCTACTCCGAATGACCCCCGCTGACCGGCGGGGGTTTTTTCGTGTGCGCATCTTGTGCGCACGTGCGTTCAGCGCACATAATCCACGTGTGTAAGCAACGCGCACACATGGCGCACACGAGAGGGGTACGGGACATGAGCTATGGATCGACGGTGTACTTCGCCGGATTCGGTGGTGATTCGCTCGGTTGGGACATGGTCCCGGGGATCGAGCTGAATCTGGCCGCCAATCACAACCCGGTATGTGTGGACATCCACACGCTGAACTTCCCGGAAGCCGACCACCTCCCGCCGGGGGATGTGGAAGAGATCGACCTGGCGGCACTGCCCTACAGCGAGTTCTTCTGGGCTTCGCCGGCTTGCCCTGCCTGGACCGACGCCGCGGGCAAGAAGCGGCATTTCGACAAGTCCAATCAGTACAGCCTCATCAGTGATGACGAACTCGGTTGTGTGATCGAAGATCCGGCCGATTCCCGTTCCCGGGCGCTGATCGAGCAGATTCCCCGGTACCTGCGCGCGATGGCGGCCCGGGGGCGCCCGGTGCTCGCCGGAGTGATGGAGAACGTGGTGCAGTGCCGCCGGTGGGACCAGTGGAACCGCTGGATCGGCGAGATCGAGGAGATCGGTTATGAGACCCGGGTGATCGCGCTGAATTCCGGGCATGTGGTCCCTCGGGCCTGCCTGACCGCGCCGCAGTCGCGAGACCGGCTCTATGTCGCCTACTGGCTCAAATCCCTCGGTCGCCGCCCGGATTGGGACAAATGGCTTCGCCCGAAGGCCTGGTGCGCCGGGTGTGACCGCATGGTGGACGCGGTGCAGACCTGGAAGCGGCCCGGGGTCGATATGGGCCGATACGGTCAGCGTCACGGCCAGTACGTCTATCGGTGCCCGAGCAAGGCCTGCCGGTTCTCGGTGGTGGAGCCGATCACCGCGCCCGCGGCCGACGCGATCGATTGGAGTTTGGATCCCGGCGAGCGGATCGGGGAGCGGGAGGACCCGCTGGCGCCCGCGACGATGGACCGTATCCGGGTGGGGCTGGAGAGGTATGCGCGGGAACCGTTCCTGGCGCCCGCCGGCGGGACGTGGCGCACCGATCCGACGCCGTTGTCGGTGCCGATGCCGACGCGCACCACCCGCGAATCCGATGGGCTGGTGCTGCCGCCGATGGTTGTGCAGACCAGCAAACGATCCACTCAGCCCGCACGCACGGTGGACGCGCCGATGCCGACCCAGACCACCCGGCGGGAGCTGGCGATGGTGATCCCTCCGTTCATGACCACCTTGCGTGGTGGTGGCAGCAAGAACTCGGCGTACGGGCTCGGGGAGCCGCTGGCCACGTTCAGCGCGCACGGGTTCCACCACGGCCTGGTGCAGCCGCCGGGGTCCGAAGCGGTGCGCGATCACCTGCTGGTGCCCTATCACCGCACCGGCGTGGCGCGGCCGGTATCCGAGCCGATGGGCACGGTGACCACCCGCGACCGCAACGGGCTGCTCGGTGTGGACCCGGATCGGCTCATTGCCGCGTGCACATTCCGGATGCTGGAGCCCTCGGAGATCCGGCGGGGGATGGCGTTCCCGGACTCCTATCGGATGACGCCGGGGCTGGCCAAACGGACCCAGGCGCAAGGCCTCGGCAACGCCGTGACTCCGCCGGCCGCCGAGGTGCTCGGTTGCGCTCTGATGGAAGCGGTTACGGGAGAGGAGATCGAGCGATACGCGGCGTGATCGGACGCCGTGGGCCCCGGCTGAAATTGGCCGGGGCTTTTTCGTGTGCGCATCTTGTGCGCACGTGCTCTAGCGCACATAATCAATATGTGCGCACCGCGCACACACAACGCACACGAAAGAGGCGGAGCATGAAAACCACTCTCGACCAGCCAGTTCCCTACTGGCCCACCTCTCCCGATCCCGAGCCCGCACCGGTCTCGCTGCGTTCCGAATGGGCCATCCGGCGCCCGGACGGCACGTTCTGGCGCTCCCCGGTCGATCGGCTCACCGATCCGGACAGCACCGAGCCGACCACCTTCGATTCCCGTCGCGCGGCCGAGACCGCCCTGCGCGAACTGGTTTCCGAGGTCACGCACGCTCTCGGGCACATCCGGTTCCAGCGGCCGACCATCGTGGTCCGCGCGATCCGCACGGTAGTCCGGGCGGAGGGCATCCGGTGACCGCGCGCACGCTGGGATATCACCCGCTCACCGACGACTGGCGCCCGAGCCCGTGGGACTGCACCGATCCCGGCCGGGTCACCATCGCCGAAGCGCGCAACATCCTGACCACGCACGGGCCGGACAAGCCCAGTTGTGGCCAGGAGTGCGCCATCTACCGCAGCGCTCGCAAAGCGTTGGCGCGGCTGGTCGATGCGCCGACCGTGCGGACCAGCGTCTACACCCGGCCTCCGTTCCGGGGCGCGACCGGGGCGGGTAAATCCGCTGGGCTGTGGCCGATTCTGGCCGCCGCCAAATGACCCGAAGGGGACCGAGCCAGTGACTGGCTGGCTCGGTCCCCCTTTCTCATCATCCCTGCTGATCAGAGGAACACTCAATGGCACTCAACAACGACTATTTCGATTTCACCGTGGACGACGAGGGATTCGAAGACCTGCGGCGGATCGCCCTGGCTGCGTTCGGCATCCCGGTCACCGATATCGCGCACGAAGAAGCGATGGCCCTGGTCATGGCGATGATGTGCGTACGCGAAAACCACGTCACCGCCGCCCTGAACTACGTGTCCCAGCCGGACGCGGGCGTCATGAACGCACTCGACAGCGCGCGTGACCACAGAGTGCTGCGGCCCCTGCGGATCACGATCGAGCCGACGTGGTGGCAGCGGGCCACCTTCCAGCGCCGACAGGTTCTGAGCTGGTCATGAGCGTCTATCGCTGGCGGTGCGCACCGACGCACCTGCGGACCCGGCGGCAGCTCGCCGCGGCTGGTCTGCGGCCGAACGGTCAGGACATCGCTGGTGTTCTCTCGTTCCGCCGGCGCGGCCGCGCACAGGTGGCCTACCTGTTCGACATCAACCTCGCCGCGCCGAAGCGGCCCGCGACCCCGGCACAGCTCGAAGCGCTGGCGAGAGCCACGCGGGAGCGGCAGTTCCGGGCCGCCGAACGACGTGGGATCTCCCGCGCCGAACTCATCGAATCCAACGACCCGGGAGACGCGGACGGAACCGCACCCACCCCGGTCAACATCCAAGCCCGATAGGGAGGAGCAATAGCTATGAACGGTAAGACCCCGATGACTGTGACCGGCAACTTGACCGCTGATGTCGAGGTGAAATTCACCCCGACCGGTACCGCGGTTGCGAACTTCACCGTGGCATCCACACCGCGTGTGTACAACCGCCAGTCGAACCAGTGGGAAGACGGGCAGGCTCTCTTCATGCGGTGCCGGGTCTGGCGCGAACAGGCCGAAAACATCGCCGAATCGAAGCTGCGCAAGGGCACGCGGGTCATGGTGACCGGCGAACTGACCCAGCGCAGTTGGGAAGACGACGAAGGAGGCAAGCACACCATCTACGAGCTGGATGCTCACGACGTGGCCGCCTCGATGCGGTTCGCGCAGGTCGCGGTGCGCAAGATCGCGCGCAACGTTCAGGACCCGAAGGGCAACGGCCGGGCCGATGCCGAAAAGTCCGACTTCGGCGACGACCCGCCGTCATTCTGAGCCAGCCCTGACCGAACCCGAATCGAGAGCGAATCATCATGAACGACAGCACATATGGAGCCGCACAGGAGTTGGCCGACCGCGTGGCTCGCTACGAAAAGTGGATCGACGAAGCTCCGATCCACCGCGGCCGCGACTTCGCCGAGCACATGGCCGATCCCACTGCCACCAGCGAGGACTTCTACCGCGAATACGACGAGCGGATGTCCAGGATGGAAGCCGAACTGCGGGACGCTCGCAACGAGCTGGCCGCGTTCGAACACCAGCACCGTGGCCTACTGGTCGCGGTCGGCTGGTTCCAGACGGACGGCAACTTGGACGACGCGGAATGCCCGGATTGCTTCGCGGATGCGTTCCGGCCGAAGGGGACTGACGCCGACTTCCAATGCGCCGGCTGCCATCGGCGGTTCCCGGAAGCTGAACGCAGCACTCGCCGCCTGGATTTGGGATAGCCGTTTTCCGGCCGGATTGAGACGAGATCGCGTGTCGATTGGATCGATTCGGCCGGGACCCGGCAGAGTACAGACCAGGAAATGACGAAACCCGCCCTCTCGATCCGTTTGGCAGCGGATCTGCGTGAGAGGGCGGGCCAAAATCGAGGGGCGAAGCCTCGCGATTCTGAGGGTACAACACGGATCGGACAGCAGTCGATTCGCGACACGACCCTGATATCGCGGCTTCGCCCCTCCCGGACCCACTGAGGGGTAATGAGCGCACCGAGCTCCAACACCACACCAGAGCCCGCCGACGACGAAAACACGGCCCCTGACCAGGGCGGCACCGATGCCACGGTGACCGGAATGGCCACCGGCCGGGCCCGGCGCAAAAGCAGCAAGGCCCGCGCCGACCGGGGAACCGCAAACCGACGCACCGCCGCGGCGCGGGCGTCCACCGATAAGAACATCACCGGCAACGACCGCGTGAAAATGCTTGCTGAACTGGGCTGGGAGCGCTACAGCGTGGGCCGGAGCCTGGAGCGGCAGATCTTCGTCACGCCCCGGGTCGGGCCGCCGGTCTCCCGGCTGCTGGAGGGCTTCTCTGCCGAACTCGCCGCCACATTGGCGCTGTCGCTGCACAAGGAAACCGGCGAGATCTTCTCCGGCGGCGAGCGGCGTGAAGCCATGCTCAACCTGTCCGACAAGGCCCTGGACACCAAGCCGGTGCCGACCGCGGTACGGATCGCGAATCCGACCCCGGACAGCATCGCCGTCGACCTGGCCAACGACGGGGGCGAGTACGTGCTGATCACCCGGGAGGGCTGGAAGGTCACCAACACTCCCGGGCGGGTCGCGTTCATGCGGGGCCCGACCTCCAAAGCGCTGCCGTATCCGGTGGCCGGCGGGGACGTGAACAAGCTGTGGCGGTTGATGAACATCGCCGAGCGGATGCGCCCGCTCGTGGTGGCGAACCTGCTGACCTCGCTTTTCAAAGCCATCGACCACCCGATCCTGTCACTGCGTGGCCAGGCCGGATCGGCGAAGACCACCACCGCGGGCATCAACGCCTACCTGTTGGACCCGGTGGAAGTGGGGGAGGGTCAGGGCTTCAAAGACGTGGTGATGGCACTGCCCGCCGATATCCGCGATATCTACGTCACGGCCGGTCAGCGCTGGTTTCTGCCGTTCGACAACATCGACCGGATGACGAATGAGCAGCAGACCGCGCTCTCGATCATCGCGACCGGCGGTATGCGCAATGGCCGCACCCTCTACACCGACTCGGGCGTCACCTCGATTCCGGTACGTGGCTGTGTCTCGTTCACTGCGATCGACCCGGGCACCCTCAAGCCCGACTTCCTGGACCGGCTCATCTCGATCGAGGTGGAGCCGATCCCGGGCGGGGTGTTCCGCACCACCGGCGAGATCATGGCCGAGTTCGATTCCCTGCACCCCGAGATCCTGGGTGGATTGTTCGATCTGGCCGTGGAAGTCCTGGCGCGGCTCAACGACGTTCGCTCCGATATGCAGCGCCGCCGGGTCCGTGTCGCCCGGCTCGCCGATTACTCCTACATCCTGGCCACCGTCGACCAGGTGATGGGCACCAACGGATTCGCCACGTTCATGCAGGAACGCGACGAGAACCAGGCCGAGATCGCCAACACCGACACCTTCGCTCTCACCCTCCAGTCGCTGATCAACGACAAGGACAAAGGCGAGGGAGTCACGTACACGCCGACCGAGTTGCTCGCCGAACTCAATTCCCAGTTCCGGGCCGATGCCGCCGACGCGTTCGCCCGGGTACCGAAGGGCTGGCCGGAGAACCCGTCCTACATGTCCCGGCAGATCAACCTCAAGAAGATCCCGCTGCGCAACGCCGGATATCTGGCCGAGCTGGTCAAGAGCAACGGCGTGCGGAAATGGCACCTGAGCAAGGCTCCCGCCGCTCCGGAGCCCGAACCGGCCACCCCGGCACCAGCACCGGCGCCCGCTCCGGAGCCCACACCCGCGCCCGAACCTGCGCCGGCCGAGCCGGTGCAACTGGTCGCGGTGCACAGCCTGTCCGCGCTGTGCCGGGCCGATGAGCACGCGCGCTGCGCCGACGATCTCGCCGCGGGCACCGTGGACTGCTGGTGCATGTGCCACGACGGGCCCGAAGGTGGCGACGGGCCGCCGGATCTCGATGTGCCGCCCGATCCCGCCGAGGAGCCCAGCGTCGAAGATGTGGCGTTCCTGGCCGAGTTCGGCGAGACCGAGCACGACATCGATGCGGTGATCGATACCGCGGCCGCCGATCCGGAACCGGCTCCGGCCGGGCCGGTCGGCTACAGCGAGCGCCGGATCATGAAGTGGACCGTCAAGCCCTCCGCGTATGTGGATCTCGCCGCGGGACGGGGCATCACCGACGCCGGTGTCGTGTTCGAGATCGGCAAACGCGGCAAGCTCGCCACGCTGGCCGAACTGCTGCGCGCGGTCCCCGCAGAGGTGAAATTCGTGCACCTGACCGGCGCGGATATCGGCACCGATGGCGTGGTGAACACATGGGCCAATACCCGGCTCCCGAAGGGCTGGGAGAGCCTGGACCAGTCACTGGATGGCGTGACCCGCGACGGCCGCGACCGGGTGAGCCTGCGGTATCGCCGTCCCGGTGTGGACGGCAAACCGGGCACTCAGCTCGTGATCTACCGGGCCGCCGGCTGGTTCGGCGACCGCACCGAGGAGGCCGCGACCAGCCCCGAGCAGTTGCGCGACGCGTTCGCCCTGCTGCTCGATGGCCTGGCCTCCACATTCGGCGAGGTCTGCGGCGAGCAGTACGGGGTCCCGTTGAAGGGAACCCCGGGATCGACCGGCCTGGAGTTGATCCGCCGGACCCTGCCGCGCGACCGGGCCGGGGAGCCACACCGGTATCCGATCCTGGACACCGAACTACAGCACCTCATCCGCACCCATGCCGGACAGGGCCGCACCGAGAACTACGCGGCCCTGGATCACCCGACCGGCGGGGCGAACATCGCCGATCGGATTCCGGGTCTGCATGTGGTCGATATGCGGTTCGCCTACGCGAAGTTCCTGGATATGGAGATGCCGACCGGGCCCGTGGTCCGCGACACCGTGCCCGAGTTCGCGCGCCGTGGCTCCGGGTGGGAGCCGTGCCTGTACCGGGTGCGGGTCACCGTTCCGGCCGGGTGGGATCGGGTCGGCCCGTTCCGCACCCGCGACGACAGCGGGAAGTGGATCTACCCGCACACGCCCGGCGAGACCTTCGAGGCCTACATGTGGGAGCGCGGTCTCTACGCCGCCGACCGCGACGGCTGGCGCATCGGCGAGCACGTCGAGATCCTGGAGCGCTTCCGCTTCACCGGCCCGAAAACCAAGCCGCTCGCGGCGTTCGGCCGGGCCCTTCGTGCCTTGCGTGACGAATGGATTCCCGCGCAGGACCAGGCCGGCGAGCGGGTCCAGGAGTTGGCGCGGATCATGGCGCGACAGATCGCGATCGCCGCGGTCGGCAAGCTGACCGGCGCCGAGTACGGCAAGCTCCGTTCCTGCCCGATCGACGATCTGACCAGCCGCCCCGACGACGGCACCACCTCGGTGTGGCCCTCGGTCGACGGGAAGCGCTGGGAGTGGCTGGAAAAGGTCGGGCCCGGCCGGGACTGGCTGGTTCACCCGGAGTGGTCGGCCTACATCTGGGGCATCTGCCGCGATTGGCTGTACTCGCACCCGACCCAGCGCGGTGTCGGTATCCGGCACGTGCCGTTGAACGAACTCGTGGCCGCCCGCACCGATGGGTACTGGACCACCACCCCGCAGGACGTGACCGATACCGGCAAGGTCGGTGCGTTCCGTGTCCAGCTCGCCCATAATGAGCCGCTGGACGCCCCGCGCACCATGACCGCGCTCAACGAGGTGCGCGCCGCGCTGCTGGCCGAGGAGGGTGACCAGTGAGCCGCCGCAAGCCGCTGCGGGCTTTCCTGGACAAGGCCATGGGCGCCGGGCGGTCTCAGGCCGAGATCGCCCGCGCCCTGGGTGTCTCGCCGTCCACGGTGCACCTGTGGGCGACCGGGAAGCGCCAGCCGCCGGAACGGTACCGGGACTCGCTGCGGGCGATGGCACGGCCCGGCGGGAAGGTTCCGCCGGCGCCACCACAGCGCACCACCCGATCGGGCAAGCCGGTCAAGACGACCGGGTCGGTGACAATCACGAAGCTTCCCTCCGGCGCCGAACACGTCCACACCCACTCCCGCAAGGCCCTGGCCCGGGAGCTGGAGCGGCTGGCCAACCAGGGACGGGAGCCGAACTCGATCACGGTGCTGCTGCACGGCTTCCGCTCCGATCTCTACCGCACCAAGCACGACGCCACCGGCGGACCGCGGTCGCGGCGGGTCGAGCTGCGCAACCTCACCGCCGAGGAGATGCACGGTATCCAGACCGGCCGCAAAGACGCCTGGGATGCCGTGATCACCCGCAATATCGAGGCCCACAACTACGACGGAGGCTTCACCTTCGACCGCATGACCTCGATTTCCTTCGACAGCAAGCCCTGACCAACGCAGTTACCTATGGTCAGCGATACGGCCACCAGGACAGGGAAACCTGCACGGGGCGAGATATCCGCAGTTCAGCAGGTGTCTCGCCCCTTGCTCCACGTCTTGACCGGCCTCTTGACTGCCCTCTTGACCAGCCCCTTGCCCCATCGATGCAGGGTGGTCAAGAGGCTGGTCTAGATGCTGGCCCACCCACCAGCCAGACTCTTCACCAGGAGGACACCATGACAACGACCAGTAATCCGGTCGGTCCCATCGCCCACGCTGAGGCCCTATGGTTCCTGACCGGCCTGGGCTACAGCCGCCGCGTCGCCGAGACCATCGCCACTGAGATCGAACGATCAGACGATGCCGATCTCACCGATTCCGAGAGCATCCGGGCATGGCTGCGCACGCACGGGGACCAGTGGCGGAAGGATCTCGGATGACCGACACCAAGCAGTGCTGCGGCCGTCCGATGACTGCCGTGCCCGCCTCTCCGGCCGAACGCGCGATCGGGCTCACCGATATGCAGGTCTGCGCGGTCTGCGGGGACGCCGAACCACTGCACGCCCCGGATCTCGCTGTGCTGCTCCCGGACGGGGATTTCCGGGTCGCTGCACTCGCCGATATCCGGCCGCTCTGCCCGGAGGGCATCACCGATAACGGGATCCTGCGCGAACTCATCGGTTGTGAATCCATGGGCACCATGGGTGTGCGCCGGTTGCGTGCCTGGTTTGACGACAATTTCGCGAGTGGCGACGCACCACCGAACCGGCTGGCCGATGTGGTGCTCGCCGGACTCGGCTACCGGCAGGACCCGGGATTCTGGCGCGGCATCGTCGTTCTGACAATGGAGGAGGACTCCGCCGGCGCAACTCCGCCGCTTCCCGATGACGTGGTGACCGTTCTGCAGGATCTCGCGCTCAAGGGCGCCGGGTGACCGCGGCCTGACCCACCACCACTCCAGCGGCCCGCCCCCGATCCCCCGGGGCGGGCCGTTGCCGTGCGCCCCCTCCGCCCCCGTGATGCGCGCCAGCCCGCCCCCTTCTTCGTTTGAGCAACGGTTTTGGCTCACACCCTTTGCACCATTCAGGCGCCCCCTCGCCCCCCGCTGACGCCCCCTCGCCCTCTCGCGCCCCCAGGGGGCCCGTTTGAGCCCCCTGGGGGCCTCCCCAGTGGCGGGGGGACCTTCCAGGGGGCCGGGGGCCACTTCCCCTGTTCCCCTCTTGTTCCCCTGTTCCCTTGTTCCCCGGGGAGTCGGGAATTCCCCAGTTCCCCATCGGGGTGGGGAACTGGGGAACCGCGCACACCTCTTGCACCATCACCACGCCCGTGGACAATTCCCCTGTTCCCCTCCCCAGTTCCCCAGTTCCCCACCAGGTGGGGAATCGTTCCCTTCCCCTGTTCCCTCCATTCCCCACCCAAGTAGGGAACTGGGGAGGGAGCAGGGGAACCGGATCGGATCGGCACGCGTCCAATGGGGAGATCTGCGCGCCTTTCCTCTGTCGGACACTGGCCCTACCATCGCCGCACATCATCCGATTTCCTCTGAATTGGAGCGTCGAATGTCTCTCTCTCAACCGATCCCTGGAGTTGCCGAACCGCTGGACGAAGACGACGACCGGTGTTCGTGCGGCTGCTGGTGTGGCGGCTGTGGCTGTGCCGACGCCCGGCAGGAAGCCGAGGAAGGCGACTGGGAATACCTCGGTCCGCCCGCGCACTGCTGCGAATGCGGCCAGGTCGGGGTGGAGTGCGAATACCGGTGTAACTGTGTCTGATCCTGGTCCCGCGCTCGCTCTGGGTCTGGCGGTGTTTCCGTTGCTGGGGCGCCGCCCGGCCCGGCCCGGGTGGGCATATGCCGCCAGCGCGGACCCTCGGATGGCGTGGCTGTGGCCCGAGTTCTGCAATATCGGGATCGGGTGCCGTGCCTC
Organism: Nocardia sp. NPDC003963; assembly: GCF_053605105.1. Taxonomy (NCBI): domain Bacteria; kingdom Bacillati; phylum Actinomycetota; class Actinomycetes; order Mycobacteriales; family Nocardiaceae; genus Nocardia; species Nocardia sp. NPDC003963. The sequence goes on along the minus strand of NZ_JBSGIP010000069.1, from coordinate 3,754 downwards.
GAATGTGGTGGTGCTCGATCTGGACCGGCGCGACGACCGCGACGGTATCGAGGCACTGGCCGCGCTGTGCCGCGACCGCGGCGAGACACTGCCCGAGACATTGAGCGTGCAGACACCGCGCGGATGGCACCTGTACTTCCGGCCGACCCCGGGGAGGTTGTTCGCTTCCGGCCGGCTCACTGCCGGGATCGACGTGCGTGGGCCCGGTCTGCGGTCCGGCGGCTACGTCGTCGGGCCCGGTTCCGTCGTGGGCGAGCACACCTATCAGGCAGTGATGCCCCGGCCGATCGCCTCGCTTCCGCAATGGCTCGCAGAGCTTCTACCAGGGCGACCTATCAAGATGATGCGCGCGGCCGCCGAGTACCGATCAAGATGATTCGCTACCGCTGATTCCGCAGGTGGGCACGGTATTCTGTGGACACTTCTACGCGTACACGCGTAGACCGCGCCGACCCGGGAGACGCCCACATGACCGAGATAACCGTCGGCAATCTCAAGGGCGGAGTCGGCAAGACAACCACCGCGGTGCTGACGGCCCTCGGTCTCGCTGCCGAAGCCGATGCCCAGGACAGCGAAGACAAGACGCTGTTGGTCAGCGCCGACCCGCAGCAATCCGCGCTGAAGTGGGCGCATGTCGCCGGGGAAGACTGGCCGTGGGATCGGGTCAACGTGGTCGCCTGGACCGATCACCGCACTCTCGGCCGCCAAATCGAGTCAGCGCGCGGCGAGTACGCCCATATCGTGGTCGATACCCCTCCGAGCCGTACCCGGGTCACACGCGCCAGTCTGGAGGCCAAAACGCTGGAGGCGGCACTGACCGCGACCGGAAATCTGATCGTCACCACCTCGCCCAGCGCTATCGACCTGGCCGAGATCGCCGACACTTTCGAGGTCGCCGAAGCCGTCGATGCGATCCGGCCGGTCTATACCTCGGTTCTGGTAGTGCGGGTTCTGTGGAGCACGAAGTCGGCCACCGAAGCGCCGGCCGTTCTCGTGGAGGACTTCGGCTATCCGGTGATGCAATCGAGGATCTCGGCACGCGAACCGATAGCGCAGGCATTCGGTACCGCGCCCGCGCTCACCGGCCCGTTCGCCGGCTATGCCGACGCGCTCACCGAGATCCACGCACGCCACGACCAGCAGGAGGCATGATGTCCGCCGCCCCTCACTCCAGCGGAGCCAAGCGCGCCGGTTCCACCCGCGACCGGCTCAAGAACGCTGTAGCCTCCGGCGGACGCACTGCCGCGGTGCCGGAGAACCGGCGTCGCCGCACCCCGAAACCACCCACCGAGGTCGGGGGCGACACCCGGCCCGCGCTCAACCGGCGCAGCAACAACAAGCAGCAGCAGGGCATCAACTTCGATACCGCGCTGCTGGAGTACATGCGCGAGGTGGTCACCTACATGGGCCGGCGCCATCCCGAGGAGGCTGGGTCCGAATCGCTGGCCGCGCTCATCGACCAGGCCGTGAGAGAGAAGATCGACCGCTGGGAGCGCAAACACAACGACGGGAACGCGCTGCCGTCCCTGTAGCGCGCTATCCCTCGGCCCGGTTCTCAGCCGCCAACGCCGCCGCGTGGATCTGCTCCACCGCGCCGTCTTTCCACTCGAACACCTTGCCCTCGTCCGCGTCGGTGACCTGGCGGTGGGATTTGTCGCCGTGTTCGGCGGCCCGGTCACACACGAAGCGGCGTTCCAGTCCGTCGTTGGTCACGGCGGCTGGCACGTGCAGAACCGACCCGCACACGGGGATGCTCGGATCGGGGCTGAACCACGGCTTTCCGGACAGCAGCGCGTTCACCCCGGCCGTGTTGCGTTCCGCGTTGTCGGTGGTATCGAACAGACCGACCATCGTCACAGTCTCCATGGCGAACCATCTTGCCCAAGTGCTCCGACCTGCGACAGGAGTTCCACAGTGCCCAAGGTAGATCCCTATGAGCCGTTCGACCCGATCGGTACACCGCCCGAGGTCTACGCCGCGGTCTCAGCCGAAGTCTCCCGCGTTCTCGGCCTCCCGCCCACCGACGTATTCGCCGAGCTGCGGCCCCTTCTTCACCGTGCGCTCGACGAGTCCGACGCCCAAGAGGTCCGCCGGCTCCGGCGTATCGCCCTGCTGGCCGAGTCGCTGAGCAAATGGTGGTCCGAGGGCGGCAAATTACTGGTTGAGGACGCCGAGAACTACCCGCAGTAGCCAGCGCCCCGGTTTCGGATGTCGACACCGGGGCGCGAACCCGGTCCTTTTACGCGTATGCGCGTAGCGCTTCCTCTCCGAATCGGACACCCCGCGGCCGTCCCTCGGCCCCTTCCGGCTTCTCTGTCTGTCGCGATCGAGGGACTCGCGTCCCTAACGCTACTGCCGCCGAATCTGCGCCGTATTGCTCTCCGGTTCCCCCGCGGCTCCAGCACATAGGACGCGTACAACTCACCCGCCGGCACTCTCGCCCCGGCACTCGCGCTCAGGGAGCCCAAGAAGTCACCTATCCGACCCTCATCCGCGATCGGGTGTGCGCGAACGGATTTGGAATTGTGGCCTTACGCTGGGAGATATCGGCAATGTGATGCCACAGTCGGGCAACTGACCGCCGTCCTGTCCTGCCACTTCGACACTCCCCGAACCGATCTGTGCTCAGGGACGGCGAATGACCAGGGACGCGACCGGCTTTCTCGCGTCCCTGTGTCCCGTCCCTGCCAAAAACCGCCCGTGAACTGCACATTCGATGTCCACAGGGACGAGGGACGCCACTTCCGACTCCACTCTCTCTCTATAGACCGTTTACACACTCCACATCCCCCTCTCTGTACCCCGTATAACACCTCACGTATATGAAGATAAGAAAAATCTGCCGTCCCTCGTCCCTGTATAAGCAATAACCGCAGGTCAACCACTATTTTTCACAGGGACGGGACCAGGGACGGCACCCAAATACGTGGCGTCCCTGCTCAAACGGCGTCCCTGTCGATTCTCTGCTAGTCAATCGCTCAGCAACGGCCCTTTAGAATGGTACTGTCGTACAAATCTCCGAACCCGCCCAGTTCTCTACCGTTTTTCTAGATTTCCCGTAGAATTACTACAGTAATTCAGGAAATCATTTCCGGTATATCGTAATCATCTCTCTACCAGGGTATTTCATTACAGGATAGTTACCGCCTAACCAAAGATGTTGCTACGCAATGTCTTTGGACTGCATTGCCTTCGGCAATGCATGAAACCCATTGCTACGCAATGTCTTTCACGACGGCCGTAGGCCGTCGCCTCTGGCCCGCAGGGCCAGGGCCGGGGGTGATCTCGAAACTCATCACCTTGCCCGCCACCCGGCGGGCCCGGTTCGCGGCGGCCAGCTTGCGCGGCGGCAACGGCTGCGGCGGTTCGGCGTGCAGGAAATAGTGCAGGATCACGCCGTCCAGCGACGGCTCCAGCCACACTTCCATGGTGCCGGTCAACCCCCCCGATACCGACCAGCGAATCCCCTTGTCGCCGCGGTCTTCCCGGACATCCAGTTCGAGATCGGGCCACCAGCGCCGCCAATGGGCCGGGCCGTCCAGCGCGGCCGCGACCGCGGCGCCGGGAGCGGCGAGGAAGGTTTGGTCCGCGACCTGGATACTGCTCACCCGGGTGAGCGTAGTAGATCGCGATGGCGCAACCGGCGGGGCTGTGTTTTCGGCGCGCTGGCGCGCGCGGGGGTTGAGGCCCCCTGGTGTCCCGCCGTTCAGGCCTCGAGACTCGCGCCTTCGGCGCATGCGCTTCGAGGCCTGAA
>NZ_JBSGIP010000068.1:0-21799 GCF_053605105.1 Nocardia sp. NPDC003963 | reverse complement strand
GGTGGAGGAGATGGCCTCGGCCGGGATTTTGTTTATTTGCCCCGCCTCCGGCGGCGCGGGTCGGGGCCCTATTAACCCCGGTTCTTCACTCCGCCGCTCAGTCGCTGCGCTCCTTCGCTCTGTCGCTCCAGAACTGGGGCGGGCCCCGACAATGGATGCGGGCCACCCGGATAGACGCTACGTCCTGAGACCGGGAACCAGAGATACTCCGAGCGAACGGTTACCTGCGACCCGAACCACGTTGCCCACGCAACCCGCATGAGTCGAGTCTTACGAGACACATGAAAGGGTTGAGGCCCGTCCAGGGGGCCTCAACCCCGCGACGCCGAAGGCGGCGCCAAAGAACACAGCCCTACGCCTTGCTGTGCTGGTAGAAGCCCGCCCCCGTCTTCTTACCCAGCAGCCCGGCCTCGACCATGCGCATGAGCAGCGGCGGCGCCGAGTACAGCGGTTCCTTGAATTCGCCGTACATCGAGTCGGCGATCGATTTCACCGTATCGAGGCCGACCAGATCGGTGAGCGCGAGCGGACCCATCGGGTGGGCGCAGCCGAGCACCATCGCCTTGTCGACATCTTCTTTGGTGGCGAAACCGGATTCGACCATGCGGATCGCCGAGAGCAGGTACGGCACCAGCAGGGCGTTGACCACGAAGCCGGACCGGTCGGAGGAGCGGACGATCTCCTTGCCGAGGACTTCGGCGGCGAATTTCTCCGCCCGCTCGGTGACCGCGGGGCTGGTCTTGAGGGTGGTGACCAGTTCGACGAGGGGCAGCACCGGCACCGGGTTGAAGAAGTGCATACCGACGACCCGCTCGGGGTTGTTGGTGGCCACCGCGATCTTCATGATCGGGATGGAGGAGGTGTTGGAGGCCAGTACCGCGCTCGGGTCGGTGACCACCTTGTCGAGTTCGGCGAAGATCGAGGTCTTGACCTTCTCGTCTTCGAGGACTGCTTCCACCACGAGCTGCCGGTCGGCGAAGTCGCCGAGGTCGGAGGTGAACCGCAGCCGCCAGGCAGCTTGTTCCCGCTCGCGTTCGGTGATCTTGCCGCTGCTGACGCCCCGGTCCAGCGACCGCAGGATCCGCGACCGGCCGGCGGCGGCGAGTTCCCGGGTCTGCTCGTACACCAGCACATCGACATGCGCACGAGCACACACTTCGGCGATGCCTGCGCCCATCTGGCCGGCGCCGATGACACCGACACGCTGAATCTTTTCGCTGCTCACGTCCCGCTCCTGATCAGTTGTGTAGGTCGGTGGGAACGAAGGTGTTGCTCTGGTGTGAGCGGAGCCTTCGACGGTGGAGTTCGTAGTTCGGTTCAACGGTAGAGGGACCGAAGCCCCCTCGCCGGGCTGTGGCGAGGGGGCGGCGGGTACACCCCTACCGGGGTAGTGATCGCCGGCATCCGGCACGGATACCGCGCCCTGCTCAGTGGAACTGGCCCTCTTCGGTGGAGCCCTTCAGCGCCGCCGTCGAGGTGTTGGGGTCGACGGTGGTGGCGATGGTGTCGAAGTAACCGGCACCGACCTCACGCTGGTGCTTGATGGCGGTGAAGCCACGCTCGGCGGCGGCCTTGAACTCGCGCTCCTGCAGGTCGACGAAGGCGGTCATACCCTCGCGGGCGTAGCCGTAGGCCAGGTCGAACATGCCGTAGTTGAGCGAGTGGAAGCCGGCCAGAGTGATGAACTGGAACTTGAAGCCCATGGCGCCGAGTTCACGCTGGAACTTCGCGATGGTGGCGTCGTCCAGGTGCGCCTTCCAGTTGAAGGAGGGCGAGCAGTTGTACGCCAGCAGCTGGTCGGGGAATTCATTGCGGACCGACTCGGCGAACTTGCGGGCGACCTCGAGGTCCGGCACACCGGTTTCCATCCAGATGAGGTCGGCGTACGGGGCGTAGGCCTTGGCCCGCGCGATGCACGGCTCGATGCCGTTCTTCACACCGAAGAAGCCTTCGGCAGTGCGGGTGCCGTCCAGGAATTCACGGTCGCGCTCGTCCACATCGGAGGTGATGAGGGTGGCGGCTTCCGCGTCGGTACGGGCGATGATCACCGAGGGCACCTCGGCGACATCGGAGGCCAGGCGCGCGGAGGTCAGGGTGCGGATGTGCTGCTGGGTGGGGATCAGCACCTTGCCACCGAGGTGGCCGCATTTCTTCTCCGAGGCCAGCTGGTCTTCCCAGTGCACACCGGCGGCACCGGCGGCGATCATGGCCTTCTGCAGTTCGTAGGCGTTCAGCGCGCCACCGAAGCCGGCTTCGGCGTCGGCGACGATCGGGGCCAGCCAGTTCTCGACCGAGGTATCACCTTCGACCTTGGCGATCTCGTCGGCGCGCAGCAGCGCGTTGTTGATGCGGCGGACCACGGCGGGCACCGAGTTGGCCGGGTAGAGGCTCTGGTCGGGGTAGGTGTGCCCGGAGAGGTTCGCGTCACCGGCGACCTGCCAGCCCGACAGGTAGATGGCCTTGAGACCGGCGCGGACCTGCTGCACCGCCATATTGCCGGTGAGGGCGCCCAGCGAGTTGATGTAGTCCTCGTTGTTCACCAGATCCCAGAGGATCTCCGAGCCACGGCGCGCGAGGGTCTGCTCCTCGACAACGGTGCCCTGCAGCTTCGTAACCTGCTCGGCGGTGTAGTTGCGGGTGACGCCCTTCCAGCGCGGGTTGGTATCCCAATCCTTCTGGATTTCCTCGGCGGTCTTCGGGGTGCCGGTGGTCGACATCTTGCGACTCCACTTCCTTGTTCGGTCGGTCCGCCGGTCCGCGTCGACGAAGCGTTTCCGCGTCGCACTGCTGGAACGACGATTTGCAGGCTTGCAATGCCCGGTTGGTGTACTTCCACACCATGGCACACCATCAAAACGCCGTCTACCTGTTGCTTCTGTGAATCCGAGCTAGGATCGAGAATCACTTTGCTAAGCCTGTAAAAGTTGCCCGACCGTAGCCGCCACTAATTCTACTCACCAGTAGCCCTGACATGGGCTTTCAGCGTAACGCCCGTACTGTTTACGGCCGTCCCAACCCACCCCCAATAAGCCCCCAATCAACACCCCCTTGTGAGGACCTTCATAACTGAAGCCACCCGCCCCCACATGTGACCCACCCCTCCCCCGAACTGTCACACCAGACCCGACCGTCGACTACCGACCCGCCTCACTGCGTCGAGTTCTACGAGACACCACAAAGGGTCGAGGCCCGTCCCGCCGTTCAGGCCTCGAAGCGCATGCGCCGAAGGCGCGAGTCCCGAGGCCTGAACGGCGGGACACCAGGGGGCCTCGACCCCGCGCGCGCCGGCGCGCCGAAAACCCAGCGCCTTCAGCAACAGGTCCACATACCCCCACCTCAGCGACCTGAATCAGCCCCGATCCCCACACCCACACCCACACCCACACCCACACCCGGAGTGTCCATCTGCCGGCGCCGACTCTCTCGATAACTCACGGTCCCAGCGCTGTCACCGGCCGACGTCGAAGGGCAACGCCGCCGAATCCGGTGGCCTCCCAGGCCCCGAGGTCGCCGAATCCGGCAGCCTGCCGGGCAGCGCCGAAGTCGAATCCCGGGCTGCCGCAACGTGCTCACCTCCGCCCGACCCCCGACTTGTTCGTCGATATCCACCCCGACGCGAAGCCGTGCTCCACACCCACCCGACCCCACACAGCCCCCGCAACAATGCCCACCGATTCCCGACCCCGGCCAGCTCCGGTCATCGCATTCCCCCCGGACCGGTTTCGCATTCCCCACCCACACCGGTACCGAGCCGGTTCGCGCGACGGCCCACCCCATTCGCCGAGCCGTACCACCCGCCCGGCCCGAACAACCCCCGCGCTTTCGCCACCGCCCCGAACATCCATTCCGCGTTCCGCCGAACCCCACCCGCTTCCATCCCCCTTCCCGCCGCCGGGGAGCGCAACCGACCGGTGAACCCCCAGAATTTCACAATATGCCCAGAACGGGACCGTGGCGCTCCACAACACTTGGCCAACCATTCATGTTCCCGCCCGACGAGATTTTCGCAGGCGTGCCAAATTCACACAGAACAGCGCTAGGGTGGCCGTCACGTGCGCGGTCATCGGTGACGGGTGCCGATGGTGAGCGCCTGCCCTCCGTCGCACGGTGGGATCGGAGCTGTTGATGCGCGATATCGTCGACGACCTGCTGCAGGTGTGGCGTTCGGGCCGGACGGGCGGGCTGGCCACCATCGTGCGCACGGGTGGTCAGGTGGATATTCCGGTGGGGACATCGATACTGGTGGACCCCGACGGCATGATCTACGGAACCATGGCGGCGACCGGGATAGAGGACACCGTCTACGAGTCCACCCTGCAGTCGGCCCGGACCGGGCAGCGCGCCCTGCACCGGCTGCCCGTACCCGGCGGCGAGGGCGCGGTGATCGATGTGTTCACCGAACCGTTCTCGCGCGGCCATTTCCCGGAATTCCCGACCATCGCCGCCGAAATAGCCGAGCACCGTCGGGTCACAGTTTTCACAGTCGTGTGGAATCCGGAGCCGGGAATGATCGGCCAGCATCTGATCACCGATAAAAGACATGCGACAGAACTGGTATCCCTACCGCAGTCCGATATCTTCGTCGCCTCGTTCGCCCCGCCGCCGCTGCTGGTGCTGTTCGGCGCCAATACCGTCGCCGCGACGCTGTCGGCGCAGGCACAGCTGCTCGGCTACCGGATCGCCATCTGCGATCCGCGCCCCACCTTCGCGGTGCCGGAATCCTTCCCGGGCGCCGAGGTGGTCTGCGATTGGCCGCACCGGTACCTGAACATGCTGGTCTCCGAAGGCGAGATCGATTCTTCCACCGGTATCGTGCTGGCCTCTCATGATCCGCAGTTCGAGATACCGCTGCTCACCGTCGCGCTGCGACTACCGGAGATCGGCTATATCGGCGCGGTCGGTTCCCTGGTCTCGAGCGCGCGCCGCCTCGACGATCTACGGGCGAGCGGGTTCGACGATACGCAGCTGGCGCGGCTGCACTCGCCCGCGGGAATGGATATCGGTGCGGCGACGGCCGCCGAGACGGCCCTGGCGGTGATCGCGGAAATGGTGGCCGTGCGCAACGGGAGGCTGGGCCGGATCACCGTACCGTTCCCGGCGGAGGCGGCGATCTGAGCGCAGCACCCCGTCCCCCCGGGCCGCATCCGGGGCGACCGAAATCACCCCCGCAATCCCGCCCCTCGATCTTGTGCCGGGCCGACTCTCGTGGACAGTGGTTCTCGTGATCCTCACCGTGACAATGAATCCCGCTTACGATGTGACCTACCGTGTCGAGAACTACACCCGCGGGCAGGCGCATCGGGTCCGCTCGGTGGAGCAGCGTCTCGGCGGTAAGGGCATCAATGTCACCCGAGTGCTGAATCAGCTGGGCCGCTATGCCCGGGCCACCGGGTTCGCCGATCATGCTTTCGCCGCTGCCGCCGAGGCCGAGATGCCGGTGGATTTCGTGCACGCGCTGCCGTGGGTCCGGCGCACCGTGGTGATCAGCGAATCCGATACGGGTACCGCGACCGCATTCCGGGAGCCCGGCGCGCGGATATCGAATCCGCACGCCTCCGAGCAACTCGAGGTTCGCGTATCGGGGATGCTGCCCCATATCTCCGGTCTGGTGATCGCAGGATCACTACCCGACGGTGTCGACCCGGGGCTACCCGCCCGGATCGCCCAGGCGGCGCTGGACGCGGCCGTGCCCACGGTATGCGACCTGCACGGGCCGGCGCTGCGGATGGCCGCGCGAGTTCCCGGGGTCGTGCTGCTGCCCGGACTCGACGAGTTCGAATCGCTCACCCACTGCCGGCCCGAAACCCCGGCGGCACTGGTCACCGCGACCCGGCCGCTGGTGGATCGCGGTGTGGGCGCGATGATCGTGACCCGGGGACCGCTGGGCATGGTCGCCGTGACCCCGGACGGTTCCTGGGAGGCCCGGCTACCGGAACCGCTGACCGGTAATCCGACCGGCGCCGGCGATCCGGTGGCCGCGGCCGTGATCGCGGCGCTGGCCACCACCGAGACTCCGGATTGGCCGGCGATTCTCGTCGACGCGGTCGCGACCTCGGCCGCGTCGGTGGTCATTCCGGTGGCCGGGGAGATAGACCGGCGGTTGCGCGGTCATCTGGCGCCGACCGTGCTCATCTCCGAGCTGGAGACCCCCGACCGGTAACTGATCGGAAATTCCTGTTGCGGAATTCATTTCAGCACATACGGGGATACCGAGCTCCGATGTTCGCTGATATCCAGGGTTTTGCCGAGCGGCGGGAACGCGCGCTGGGGGCAGTTGGCCCGGTCGCATACCCGGCAGCCGGCCCCGATGGGGGTGGCGTTGGCCTCGCGCAGATCGATCCCGTCGGCGTACACCACCCGCGCCGCATGCCGGATCTCGCAACCCAGCCCGATCGCGAAGGTCTTGCTCGGTTGCCCGTACCGTGTCGCCCGCCGTTCCACCGTGCGGGCCACCCACAGATACTTGCGGCCGTCCGGCATCTGCGCGATCTGCGTCATGATCTTGCCGGGATAGGCGAATGTCTCGTACACATTCCACAGTGGGCAGGTGCCACCGCTGGAGGAGAAGTGGAAACCGGTGGCGGACTGCCGTTTCGACATGTTTCCGGCCCGGTCCACCCGCACGAAAGAGAAGGGCACCCCGCGCAGTTCCGGTCGTTGCAGGGTGGAGAGGCGGTGGCAGACGGTCTCGTAGCTCTGCGCGAAGAACGCCGACAACCGTTCGATGTCGTAGCGGAAATCCTCGGCCACCTCGTGGAAATAGGTATAGGGCAGTACGGTGGCGGCGGCGAAATAGTTCGCCAGACCGAGCATCGCGAGTTTGCGCGCGTCCGGCCCGGAGAAGTTGCCCTCGTCCACCAGCTTTTCCAGCAGCTGCCCGCATTCGAAATAGGCCAGTTCGGCAGCGAGTTTGAACAGCCGCTGCCCACCCGACAGATGCGGTGCGATCTCGAGCACCTGATTGTCCGGGTCGTAGCGGTGCAGGACACCTTCGCCCAGATCGATACGTTCCACGATCCGCACGCCGTGGGTGCGCAGTACCTTGGGGATCTCGCTGTGCGCGTCGCCGTTGTGGAAACGGATCCGGTTGGCCAGTTCCTCCGCGGCGGTATCGAGTTCGTGAATATAGTTCTGCCGCTGATAGAAGTAGTCGCGCACTTCCTCGTGCGGTTTGCTGATGGTGGCGCTACCGGAGCCGTCGGCGAACCTGTCCTCGGTGGCGGCGGCCAGCTGGGCGCTGGTGTTGCGGTAGCGGTTGTGCATATTGACCAGAGCCCGAGCCATGCTCGGATGGGCCGAGACCATTTCCGCGATCTCGCGGGCGTCGGCCTCGATACCGAGTTCCTGGTCCATCACCACTTCCTGGAGTTCGGCGATGAGCCGGGTGTCGTCCTGCGGCGAGAAGAAGGTCGCCTCGACCCCGAAGACTTCGCTTATCCGCAACAGAACCGGCACGGTGAGCGGCCGCACATCGTGCTCGATCTGGTTGAGATAGCTGGCCGAAATCTCCAGTTGCTGGGCCAGCGCCACCTGGCTGAGCCCGCGTTCGGTCCGTAGTTGCCGTAACCGAGCGCCGACATAAGTCTTGGCCATGCGTCCAGCCTAGGGGGCGTTCGCACCGTGCGATACACGGGGTTAGCAAGAATTGCATATTCGACCCTACGGTCGGCCTTCAGTAGGGCCAGCCGGGTGGGTCCAGATGCGACAACACCCGCTGCAGGTCCACCTCGGAGGGCATCTCATCGGTGACCTCGGTGATCATCACCTGGATATCGGTGCGGTCGATCGGCCGGTCCGGCGAATGCAGGACCTCGGCCGCGATCTCGTGCACCTCCTGGTCGGTCAGTCGCCGGCGCAGCAGCGCTACCAGCGGAATGTAATCGGATTCGGGGACACCCTCCGGATAGCCCCGGCGGAGCCAGTCGACAATCGCGCGCAGGACATGCGGCATCATCGATCCTCGTCCGGCTGGGCGATCTCGGCCAGCGGTGAGGCCAGCGGCCAGCCGCCCGCGGCCAGATGCGAGGCCACCCGCGCGATATCCTCCGGCCCGGCCTGCTCCCGGGCGTGCCGGCTGACCGCGGCCTCGACCTCGGTATGGGTGATCTCCTGGTCACCGCGGTCACGCACCAGTTCCTCGGCGACCAGTGCGACTTCGTACTCGGTCAGGTCCCGGTGCAGGACGGCGAACAGCGCCACATAGTCCGATTGCGGCACCCCCTGCGGATAGCCGGCCCGCAACCAGGCGAGCACCCGGGCGAGCAGCCCCGACCGTTCCGGCGGCACCCCGTTCTCCGCGGTCATCTCAGGCCTGCCCGAACAGATGGATCCCGAGCCGGTGCGCGAGGAACGCCTTCGCGACGAAGAGCACGCCGGCGACAACGACCGCCACGACGGCGAACAGGCAGGCACAGGCCCCGATCAGCGCCGCCGGATGCCGCCGCACCGAACCGTCCGATCCCACGGTCTCCGCCGCCGACCACAGCCGAACCCCGAGCGCGAACACCATCGGCAGACCGGCGCCGAGGACGAGCGCCGCGAGCGTCACCTCGCCCAGCGATCTCAGATTCGTCAGAACCGTACCCATGAAACCTCCATCGAATTCGGCACACACAGCCCGCGGAGGCCGTAACGAGAACGAAGTCCCCCCATCACACAATCTCCATCGGACCGAATACATGCAGCCCACGCAGTCCACAGCGAAAACGGAGACACCACATCACGCAACTCTTCGAACCCGGCACATGCGGCCCGCGGAGGCCGCAGCGAAGGCGGAGGTATCGCAGTATCGCATCACACGATCTCCTCGGACGCCGACTCGGCGACCGGCGGCTGCTGCACCGGCCGCGGCGGGGCCGGCCCGGCGTCGGCCGCGGGCGGGTCGTTGACATTGCCGCTGGACACCTTGTCCCGCAGCGAGCGCCGGTAGATGAGACCCGCCAGGGCGATCAGCAACGCGAAGACCACCAGCACACCCGCCAGTCCGCCGATGTAGTGCGCGAGCGCCCAGCAGATGGCGCCCGCGATACCGGCGGCCGGCAGTGTCAGCAGCCATGCGACGACCATCCGGCCCATCACACCCCAGCGCACCTCGGCGCCCTTGCCGAGTCCGGAACCGAGTATCGCACCGGTGACGGTCTGTGTCGTGGAGAGCGGCAGGCCGAAGTGCGCGGAGGTCAGGATGATCGCCGCCGACGACGATTCGGCCGCCAGCCCCTGCGGTGAATCGATATCGACCAGCCGCTTGCCGAGGGTGCGGATGATCCGCCAGCCCCCCAGATAGGTTCCGGCCGCGATAGCGCACGCGCAGGCGGCCATCACCCACAGCGGCATCGCCGAAGCCGGGGAGAGTTCACCGTAGGCGACCAGGGCCAGGAAGATGACGCCCATGGTCTTCTGCGCGTCGTTGGTGCCGTGCGCCAGCGATACCAGCGATGCCGAGCCGACCTGGCCCCACCGGAACCCGCTCGTCACCTTGTCCGGGTCGGCCCCGCGGGTGATCCGGTACACCGCCCAGGTCCCGATGGTGGAGACCAGTCCGGCGACCACCGGCGCGAGCAGGGCGGGGATCACGATCTTGTTGATCACCCCGCCGTTATCGGAGACCCACACCACCCCGCTCCATCCCAGCGCGGCCAGGGTGGCTCCGATCAGGCCGCCGAACAGCGCGTGCGACGAACTCGACGGTAAGCCGAACAGCCAGGTGAGGAGGTTCCAGAGAATACCGCCGACCAGCCCCGCGTAGACGATGATGAGCAGCGAATGCCCGGATACCTGGTTCAGCCGCACGATTCCCTCGGCCACCGTCGCCGCCACCGCTACCGACAGGAACGCGCCCACCAGGTTCAGGATCGCCGACAAGGCGACCGCGACTCTGGGACGCAGGGCCCCGGTGGCGATGGAAGTCGCCATGGCATTGGCCGTGTCGTGGAAACCATTGGTGAAGTCGAAAGCCAACGCCGTGACAATGACGACCAGGAGGATCAGTAGCTCAACTGTCACGCCATGCATTGTGCGTCATGGACCGGGCGGTCTGGTCCGCCGGGATCGGCCGGGCCCGGAAAGGCGGCAGCCACCTGCGTGGACCCGGCGGCGCGCCACCGGACCGTCACGCGTGCGCCGTTTCGCGTTCGGGCCGCACGGTCGCGCCGGCCCGCACCGCGACCCAGCGCGCGACCATGCCCAGGCACGCGCAGATCACGATCATCACGCCCATCGGCACGCCGGTGGCCGGACCGCCCAGACCCACCAGTGGGGAGACCACCGCGCCCAGCGTGAACTGCAGGGCGCCCATCAGCGCCGACGCGGTACCGGCGGCATGGCGCGCGCGGCCGATCGCCAAGGCGCTCGCGGTGCCCATGACCGTAGGGGTGGCGGCCACCATCACGAAGAGCACCGGAAGTACCAGGACGGCGGGGGCCCCGGCGACCAGTACCGTGAGCAGCACCACCGCGGCCGTCAGGATCACGCCCTGCCCGATCCGCAGGATCGGCCCCGGGCCGAACCGGCCGACCGATCGGGAGATCAGCACACCGGCCGCCACCATGCCGGCGGCATTGGTCGCGAATACGATCGTGTACACGCGGTTGGACATCCCGAGCACGTTCTCGATCACGAACGGGGATGCCGAGATATAGGACATCATCCCGGCGAATCCCAGGGCGAAGGCGAAGATATAGCCGAGATAGCCCCGGTCGGAGCCGATTCCCCGCAGCGTCCGCACGGTACCGCCGATACCGTCGGCGTGCCGCCGCTCCGGCGGTAGCGATTCCGGCACCACGAACAGCGCGCCGAAGAACATCAGCAGGAAGATTCCGCTCAGCACCCAGAATTCGACCCGCCAGCCGGCGGACACCAATACACCGCCGAGCAGCGGTGCGACGACCGGCGCGATACCGCCGATGGCGGAGAACAGGGTGAAGATCCGGGCGGTGGCGGCCCCCTCGGTGCGATCGGCGCCCACCGCCCGCCCGATGACCAGCCCCGCGGACGCGGTCAGGCCCTGGACGAAACGCATGGCGACCAGCAGCCAGATGGTGGGCGCCAGGGCACAGATCACGGTGACCGCGACCGTGATCGCGGTTGCCGCCACCAGCGGTGTGCGGCGGCCGAAGCGGTCCGAGAGCGGTCCGATGAGCAGCTGCCCCGCCGCGAGCCCGACGAGGAACGCGGTCAGGGTGAGCTGCACACTCGCGGCGCTGGTGTCGAGGTCGTCGGCGATTTCGGTGAACGCGGGCAGGTACATGTCCACCGCGAACGGCGCCGCGGCCGACAGCAGTGCCAGCACCACCAGCAGCAGTCCCGATACACCGGGCCGGGTACGAATCGGCAGCACAGCGCCTCCCTCCGAATTACTTATTTATTCATACATAAGCTAACATGGGCCGGGTGAGCAACTCCTCGGAT
Source organism: Nocardia sp. NPDC003963 (assembly GCF_053605105.1). Taxonomy (NCBI): domain Bacteria; kingdom Bacillati; phylum Actinomycetota; class Actinomycetes; order Mycobacteriales; family Nocardiaceae; genus Nocardia; species Nocardia sp. NPDC003963. The sequence continues at coordinate 10,393 of NZ_JBSGIP010000068.1, read as the reverse complement.
CTCCGTGCGCTGGATGCCGCGCTGCGCGATGTCGCCCGGGCGGTACGCAAGGCGACACCGCGCCTCACCGGCGCCGAACCGCTCACCGATACCCAGTTCGAGGCGCTGCGCGTCATCGTGCACCACCCCGGCGCCGCCCCCGGCGAACTGGCCGCGCTGACCGGTATGCAGCCGAGCAATATGAGCGTGACGCTGCGTCAGCTGAGCGAATACGGCCTCATCGATCGCGAACCCGACCCCGGCGACCGGCGGTGCAGCCGAATCCTGCCCACCGAGAAGGCCGTCGCGCATGCCCGCGAGATGCAAGCGCTACGCACCGGACTGGTCCTCGACGCACTCGCCACCCTGGATCCGGCCGACCAGGAGAGTCTGACCGCGGCCATCGGCGGCCTGCGTGCCCTGGCCGGCGCGCTCACCGGCACGACACCCCGGGCCGGGCGGCCGCGCGGCGACTGAGCGCTACCTCCGCTCCGGTGGCGGCCCACCCGCTTCCGGACGGACCGCCACCGGCCCGGATCAGAAAGCGTCTTCCGGCAGGCTCATGATGTCGGTATCGATCGCCGCGATGATCCCCCTGGTCGCGGTGAGCGTGGGCAGCACATTCTTCGCGAAGAAGCTCGCCACCCCGATCTTGCCCGTGTAGAACGGCCGATCGCGCTCGCTCGCGGCGGCCAGTGCCGCGGTGGCGACCTCGGCCTGGACCAGCAGCCGCCAACCGATCAGCAGATCACCGACCGCGAGCAGGAACCGCACCGAGCCGAGTCCCACCTTGTACAGCTCGTCGGGCTCGGACCGGGCGGCTACGGCGTAACCGGTCAGCGCGCCCGCCATCGCCTGGATATCTTCCAGCGCGGTGCGCAGCAGTGCCCGCTCGGTGTCCAGCCGGCCGGTGGGCGCATCCAGGAACGCGGTGATCCGGCCGAAGATCTGCCCCGCCGCCGCGCCCTTGTCCCGGATGATCTTGCGGAAGAAGAAGTCCTGCGCCTGGATGGCGGTGGTGCCCTCGTACAGCGAGTCGATCTTGGCGTCGCGGATGTACTGCTCGATCGGGTAGTCCTGCAGATAGCCCGAACCACCCAGCGTCTGCAGCGATTCGGTCAGGTACTGGTAGGCCCGCTCCGAACCCACCCCCTTGACGATGGGGAGCAGGAAATCGTCCATCCGATGCGCCGTTTCGGCGTCCACTCCGGAAACCAGTTCCGCCACATCGGCGTTCTGATGGGCGGCCGTATAGAGGTAGACCGCGCGCAGACCTTCGGCATAGGCCTTCTGCACGGCCAGGCTGCGCCGCACATCCGGGTGATGGGTGATGGTGACCCGCGGCGCGGCCTTGTCCGCCATCCGGGTCAGATCGGCGCCCTGCACCCTTTCCTTGGCATACGCGAGAGCATTCAGGTATCCGGCGGACAGGGTCCCGCTGGATTTGACGCCCACCATCATGCGCGCGTTCTCGATGACCTTGAACATCTGCGCGATACCGTTGTGGTCGTCGCCGACCAGCCAGCCCACCGCCGGCTTCTCGCCGCCGAAGGTGAGTTCACAGGTGGGCGAGGATTTCAGGCCCATCTTGTGTTCGACATTGGTGACGTAGGCCCCGTTGCGCTCACCCAGCTCGAGGGTCTGCGGATCGAACAGGAACTTCGGTACGTAGAACAGCGACAGCCCCTTGGTACCCGGGCCCGCGCCCTCGGGCCGCGCCAGCACCAGATGGAAGACGTTCTCCGCCGTATCACCGACATCGGCGCCGGAGATGAATCGTTTGACACCCTCGATATGCCAAGTGCCGTCGGGCTGTTCGACGGCCTTGGTCCGGCCGGCCCCCACATCCGAACCCGCGTCGGGTTCGGTGAGCACCATGGTGCCCTGCCAGTGCCGATCGAAACCGGCTGCGGCCCAATGCTTCTGCTGTTCGTTACCGATACCGAACAGGACCTGCGCCATCACCGCGCCCATATCGAAGAACACCGCCGCCGGATTGGCGCAGGTGATCATTTCGCTGACCGCCCAGCAGAGCGCGGCCGGTGCGGGCATACCGCCCATCCCCTCGGGTTTGCCGAGGCGGTTCCAGCCGGCGTCACGAACGGCGTGCACTGTCGCGGCCAGGGCTTCCGGGACAGTCACCGTATGGGTCTCCGGCACGAATTCCACCGGATCCCGGTCGGCGGCCGCGAAGGAATCCGCCACCGGCCCCTCGGCCAGGCGTTTCACCTCGGCCAGAATCTCGCGCGCGGTATCGGTATCCAGATCCCCGTATGCGCCGGAATCGAGAATCTTGCCCAGTTCGAAGACCTCGAAGAGGTTGAATTCGATATCACGCAGATTCGCCTGGTAGTGACCCACGGCTTTCCTCCTGGTCGGTGCGGTCGGCGGCCGGCCGACCGCGTGGTTACAGGCTTTTTGACATCGTACGAACGCCAAGCGTGCCGGACCCGGCGCGGGGTACGCAACCGTAGGCTCGAACCGACCGCCCCGCCGGTCCGGAGCCGGTGTCCGGGACAGGCCGCGACCCGCTCAACAACCCGGTTGCAGCGGCCAGCACTCCACCGGTCCACCACTTACGGGCACCGTCGGTTCGACGGTGGTACTCGGCGGCGCCGCCGGTTCCGCGGCAGGCCCGGCAGTCAGCAGGGATCCGGCGATCGCACCCAGCACCAGCAGCATGCCGAGCACCGCGACCGTCAGCACCGCCCAGCCGATGGCGTCCTGGGTACGACCGGAATCCGGGCGACGCCAGCCGGGCCGCTGCCGCGGTTTCCGGGGCGGCTCCGGCAGCTTGTCCTCGAAACCGGCGGCGATGAGCTCACCGCGTTCCGGCGCCCAGCCGGTGAGCGCCCGGGTAGCCGCGCAGACCCGGCCCAGCGTCCAGCGCGGCGGCCCGGGCGCGAAGTTCTCCAGGAAGATCCGCAGCTCGGTGGACTCGACCGCGTTGCCTACCACTACATCCAGTCCCGGCCGCAGCGTTTCCCGGCCCGGCCGCAGTACCGCGCCCCGCATGGGGACCAGGGCGACCGCCGCGCACAACTGCCCGGCGTCGTAGGTGGCGCGTTCGAAGGTCAGCTCGACCTCCCGCACCGCGGCCTCCAGCTGCCGCACCGGGTTCACCCCGAATTCCAGTTCCAGATCCGCCTCGATATCGCCCACCCGCCACGGCCGTTCCGAGGACACCGTCAGCACCCCGCTCTGCCTGCTACGGAACCCGACCACATCGACCACGAGGACGCCCTGGGGCGTCCAGATGACCGCGCCGATCTGCCGGGTGCCGCGCTGGGTCCCGATCCGCAGGTCCACGATGGCCAGGCCGGTCGTCGGTAATTGCCGCAGACATTCCACGAATTCTTTTTCGGCCGCGGATAGTTCCGCCCGATCGTCGACCTTCACCAGCATCGTGCTCTACCTCTGCCGTGTGTCGTTACCCCTCATGCCACCACCGACCCCCGTGTCGATCATGGCCCGCCAGCCACTTTCGTACCACTCATATGACCTGCGGTTCAGGCGAATCGGCAATCAGTGCCCCGGATACGGTGGCCGGGGCACCCGCAGCGGCCTGTGCGCGGGCGTCAGACCCATTGCACGAGTTGATAGATGATGCCGTTCGTATCCGTGGTCTGGAAGTAGCGTTCGCCCCATTCCTCGGTTTCGATCGGAGTGACGATCGGGACTCCCTCCGCGCGCAGACGCGCGTATTCGGTATCGATATCGGTCACCACGAACACCACCAGTAATCCGTCCCCGGCCGCACCGGCGGCGCGTTCGGGCTCGAAAGTGGACAGACCGGTGCGCAGGTAGATGAGGTTCACCCCGGCCTCCGGATGGGCGAGCGAGACGAAACCGTCGGCGGCCATCTGCTCGGTGAAACCGAAATGGGTGGTGACGAACTCCGCCGAAGCGGCGGGGTCGGCGACGTTGAGCGATACAGCGGTACCAGTGATTCGCATGGACCCTCCCAAGAAACAACGTATGATGTACGGAGTTAGTTCTACCCAGTCGAATCGGCCGACGCACCGTGATCTACGCCATAACCCCGCCGGACACGGCTCCGGGGCGATACCGACCGGTCGCGCCGGGCACAAACCCGCCCGCGTTGGCTAACCTCTTGCCATGCTTGACGCCCGACCCGCCGGAGAACCCACGATCGCGCTGGTGCTGGGAGGTGGCGGCCCGGTCGGAATCGCGTGGCTGAGCGGCCTCGCCATCGGCCTGCGCGAGGCCGGGATCGATCTGTCCCTGGCCGACCGGATCATCGGCACCTCCGCGGGGGCGGTGGTCGGCGCGGCCGTCGCCTCGGGAATCGACCTCTCCACCCTGCTGACCCCACGCCCGCAGCCCACCGAACCGCCCCGGCACAACTACGCGCCGCTACTGGAAATCGCCGCCCTGCTGCGCGCGGTCGACCAGGATCGCGATCTGGTACTCCAGCGGGTCGGTGAACTCGCGCTGGGCGCGGGCACCGGCGACCCGGCCGCGCATATCGAACGCATCGGCTCCCTGATCGGTTTCGCCGAATGGCCCGAGACCGATCTGCTGGTCACCGCTATCGATATCGGCACCGGCACGCTCACCGCCTGGACCCGCGACGGAGCGGCCACGCTCGCCGAGGCACTCGCCTCCAGTACCGCGGTCCCCGGCGTCTTCCCGCCGATCGAGATCGACGGCCGGCACTACATCGACGGTGGGGTGCGCTCCACCGTCAATGCCGACCTCGCCGTGGATCACGATGTGATCGTGATCCTGGAGCCACTGGCCCACGTGTATCCGCGCACTCGCGCCGACCGCGAACTGGGCACCGCGCATGAGATCACGGTGCGCCCGGACGAGACCGCTGTCGCCGCGTTCGGCACCGATCTGTTCGCCGACGCCGCACTGGGCCCGGCCTACGAATCGGGCGTACGTCAGGCCGTCACGGCCGCCGCCGAATTGAAGGAATTCTGGCCCGCCGCAACGTCCGACGATAAGGCGTAACCTCCGCATTCGCTGCGGCCGTGCGCGTAAACAGGCCGACCATCCCGCTCAGATCACGCGCGGGCCACGAGCGGCACGCAGACCGGTGCGGGCCTGGCCCGGGCGCGTCGTGCCCGGCTGGAACAGGGCCGCGTCCACGCCGATTCGCTGCGCGAACTCACCGAGGCCGGGTGTGCTGCGATCCATACTGAGCAGATCCGCGGTCGTCGAACGGACCGACCTGTGCCGGTACAGCTGGTCGGGGGCGAGCACCTCCGCCTCCAGCAGTAGCGCGAGCGCGCGTTCCGGGCTGCGGCGCTGAGCCCACGCGCGGGCGATATCGATGAGCAATCGGCCGCGCCGGGCGGGTGCGAGATGCTCCCGGTCGATCTTGCCCGCCAGCCGGATCGCGGTACCGGCATCGCCCAGTTCCACCGCCGCGGCGACCTCGTGCAGGACCACGGCGGTGGGGCCGAATTCCGTATGGTGGTCGTCGCGATCCTCGCCCAGCGCGGCCGCCGTGGCGCGGGCGGTGGCAAGCAGTTCGTGGGCCCGTTCGGCGTCCTCGGTTCGCGCCGCGATGAGGGCGAGTTGGAGCGTGAGCGCCCCGTACACACTCGCGGCCCGCGGATCGCCCCCGGTGGCGAGTTCACCGAGCACCTCCCGTGCGCTGCGCGCAGCGTGTTCCGCCTGGTCGAGGCGATGGGAACGTTGGAAGACGAGAGCGAGGCGGAATACGCCCGCGGCCATCAGAATCGGGTCCGCGGCACGCTGCGCCGCGGCGATCGCGCGATCGGCGGCCACCCACGCGGCATCGAACTGCTGCAGGTCGGCGAGCGCGACCGCAAACGCCTGATATGTATCGGCCAGCAGGCGTTCGGCATCGTGGAAGCCGGTGTGCACCACCGCGGCCGCCAGTTCGGGCAGTAGCGATTCCAGCAGATCCAGGAGATCGGCATAGCGGCCCAGCCGGGTGAACGTCCACGCGGCGGCGGCGCCCCGCGCGAGCCGCTCCGGATCCGGCGCGGCTCCGGCGGGCGATGTCATCGCGCGCAGGGCATGGTTACCGGTCAGCAGCAGACGTAACGGCACGGCGTCGGCCGGGACGTGTTCGGCCTGCGCGGTGGGTGCCGACGGTGCCAGTTCGGCGACGGGCATATCCAGGACCTCGGCGATACGTTCGAGCACGTCGAGCGCCTTGACCGGCCGGACACCCCTTTCCACCTGCGAGACCCACGCCTCCGACCGTTTGATGAGCGGGGCGAAGTCGCGCTGGGACAGCCCTTTCCGCGCACGGTAATAAGCGATCTTGCGACCGATACCGGAATCGTGATCGGTCATCAGGAGGGCACACCTCTCGCCTCGATCGGATGTCCGGCCGACCGGCACACGGGAAATACGCGCCGGCGAGATTTCGGCACCGGACCGGGTACTGCCCCGCTCGCCGGGTGGTGCATATCGAAGCGTGGCACCAGTTCTCGCATATCTGGCTCCTTCGTTGCGACTACGTCTCGCGGCCATGGGCCGACGAGCTCTCCACAAATGCTAACCAGTATTTCGCTACCACCGGAGTAGCGAATTGATCCATTACCTGCCCGAGCCGGGCGCAGTCGCCTCGGACCGGACCGCGCTCTTGCCCGGGAATACCGAATCCCACCGTGGAAACCCGCCCCGCGATCCGCCCGTCACTTTATCCCGGAGAACGCCGGGGGAAACACGGCCGTTTCCCTCTCCCGGGACCGTAGGGCGACTCCGGACCCGTTGCCGTCACGGGGATTCCGATCCGCGGCGGCCGGCCCGCACCGCCATCGGCACATCCCACTCGGCAACGCCGGCCATATCGATGTAATATAAGTAGAAACTTATAAAAGGAGGAAGATATGGATCTGTTCACCGACCCGGCCGCTGTCGCGGGCCTGGTGACCCGGGAGGTCCGCACCGGGGAACGACAGGGGGCGGTCACCCGTATCGCCGTCGCGCGGCGTACCTACACCACCGATCCGGATGATCTGTGGGACGCGCTCACCGATATCGATCGGATTCCGCGCTGGTTCCTGCCGATCACCGGCGAACTGAGCGTCGGTGGCCGATACCAGCTCGAAGGAAATGCCGGCGGTGTGGTCGAAGAATGCGAACGGCCGAAACATTTCGCGGTGACCTGGGAGATGGGACCCCTGATTTCCTGGCTCGAAATCCGGCTGGCGCCCGGCACCGGCGGTACCGAACTGGAATTGGTGCACGAAGCGCCCGTCGATCCGGATATGTGGACACAATTCGGCCCCGGCGCGGTAGGTGTCGGCTGGGATCTGGGGCTCCTGGGGCTCGGCCTGCATCTGGAGACCGGCGCCGGCGTGGACCCGGCGGTCGCGCTGGAGTTCCCGCTCACCGCGGAGGGCCGGGTGTTCGTCGGCATCGCGTCCGATGGATGGGCCGAAGCGGCGATCGCCGACGGCGACGATCCGGCGCGGGCGCGGGCGGCCGCCGAAGCGACCACCGGTTTCTACACCACCCCGGAGGAAGAGCCGTCCTGATGACCCACGCTTCCCCGGCGCGGGTGTTCGAGGCCCTCGGCGACCCGGTGCGCCGCGCGATACTGCGGCTGATATCCGGTGAGGAACGCGCCGCCGGCGCGCTGGTCGCGGAGATCCGCGAACACACGCCGATCTCGCAACCGGCGGTCTCCCAGCACCTCAAGGTGCTGCGCGAGGCCGGGCTGGTCCGGGTGCGTTCGGAAGCCAACCGGCGTTACTACGCCCTGGAACCGGACGGGATCGCCACCGCCCGGGAATGGCTCGCGGAACTGGTGGACCCGCTGGCACGATTCGCCCAACCGCTCGATGCCCTCGCCACCGAGGTGGTCCGCGGCAAACGCGAACGGCGCGAAAATCCCACCGGGACAACATGGCCCGACCGCGACGACCGGACCGCCTGACCGCTGAGGCTTCGGTGGCCGCCGCGCCCGGCGCCTGATATACACCCGGTATGCGGAAGTGGGTGACGGGGTCGGTGATCGCCCTGGTGGCGGTACTGGTCGTGGTGTTCGGCGGCTATTACCTGATGAACTCACGGACCTACCAGCTGGCCGGGCGGCTGGTGGACCGGGTGGACACCACCGAGAAGGTGGTGGCACTGACACTGGACGACGGGCCGTCCGAGCGCGCCCCCGAAGTGCTCGAACAGCTCGCCACCGCCGGTATCCCCGCCACCTTCTATCTCAACGGCCGCGATCTCGCCGCCCGCCCCGAACTGGGCCGGGCGATCGTGGCGGCCGGTCACGAAATCGGCAACCACACCTACAACCACCGGCGCATGGTGCTGGTCTCGTCCGAAACAGTCGCCGAGGAGGTGGAGGGGACCGACCGCGAGATCCGGGCGGCCGGTTATCAGGGCGACATCACCTTCCGGCCGCCCTACGGCAAGAAACTGTGGAACCTGCCGAGCTATCTCGCCGACCACGACCGCACCACGGTCACCTGGGACGTCGAACCGGAGGACGGCAACACCACCACCGAGGATCTGGTCGCCGCCACCGTCGACCAGGTGCGCCCGGGATCGATCGTCCTGCTGCACACCATGTACGCCTCCGGAGCGGCGTCCCGGGCCGCCATCGGCCCGATCGCCGCGAAACTGCACGCGCAGGGGTACCGGTTCGTCACCGTCTCCGCACTGCTCGACCGAGCCGATTCCGGCGGCTCGTGAAATACGCTCCGCGAATGCCGTCTTCGCCGGTGCCGTCACCGACGGGTAGGTTCGGGGCAGGGCCGCGCCGCGGGTATCGCGACGACGGCCGCGGTCGCACGACTGTTCCACCGGAGAGGGCGATGTGATGGTTTCGCAGGCACGGATATCCCCCGGCCGCCTCCGCGAGCTGGGCCCGGTCAACTGGGCTGCCTGGCAGGTGCTCTCGCGGGCCTCGGGCACCGCGGACGCCCAGCTGTTCAGCACCCTGGGCCGGGCCGGACGGCTGTTCCGCGGTTGGTTGCACTTCTCCGGAATGCTCATGCCGGGTGGGCGGCTGCGCCGGCACGACACCGAATTGGTCATCCTGCGCGTCGCCCATCTGCGCGATTGCGAATACGAGACCGACCATCACATCCGCCTCGGCCGTCGGGCCGGGGTCACGCCGGAGATCCTCGAGCGGATCCGGGCCGGTGCCGCGGCCGAGGGCTGGACCGATAAGCATCGAGCCCTGCTCACCGCGGTGGATCAGCTGGTCCTGACCCGGGATATCGACGATGCCGCCTGGGACCGGCTGTCCACCTACTACGACGATCGCCGCCTCATCGAAATCGTGCTGCTGGTGAATCAGTACGAAGGCCTGGCCGCGACCATCACCACCCTGCGTATCCGCCGCGACGATTTCTGAACCGGACGGGCCACGAGATCGGTCCGACCGACTTGTACCACCGAGCGAAACGCCGGGCCGGGATCCGCGTGGAAGACCTCGACAGATCCGCGACGACCCCGCTGCTCAGCGTCCGCCGCCGAAAGCGCTCACCGGGACGAAGATCTCGTGCCCCGAATCGAGGCGGACCGATACGCCCTCGGGGCTCCAGCGCGCCGATTCGAGTACCGGGTCGCGGGTGCCGGTGATCTCGAAATAGACCGGGTGCCCGTATCCCATATCCGAGTAGCGCCCCACCATGATCACGTCCGGCAGCCGCCGGCGCAGCAACCAGCTCTCCCGGCGCACCAGCCCGGCGTGGTAGGTCGAACCGTCGTAATCGACAGTTGCCGGCTGGGTTTCCACCCGCAGCACTTCGGTACGCACCATCTGTGTGTCGGCGAAGACCGCGATCAGCAGCGTCACGAACAAGAGCAGCGTCGCGGCCACGACGAGGACCGGTCGCAGCCCGGACCTTCCCGAGCGGACGGGCGGTGACGATTCCGGACGCACCGCCGGAATATATCCCGGACAGCCCGACAGACGCCCGGTGAGCGGCGAACCACCCGGGACGTACCGAACGAACTTCGAAACACCGCTGAAACGAACCGGCCCGGCGCCGTGCGAACACGGGCGCCGGGCCGGGAACGATCCGCCGGATCGGACTCAGAAGTTGATCATGTGTCCGGCCAGGCCGTGAATGGCCTCCTGCAGCGCCTCGCTCAGCGTCGGATGCGTATGCACATTGCGGGCCAGTTCGTTGACCGTCAGGTCCCACTTCTGCGCCAGCGTCAGTTCCGGCAGCAGCTCGGAGACATCCGGGCCGATCAGGTGGCCGCCGATGAGTTCGCCGTACTTGTTGTCCGAGATCAGCTTGACGAAACCGGTGGCATCACCCAGACCGTGCGCCTTGCCGTTCGCGGTGAACGGGAAGGTCGCGACCTTCACGTCGTAACCCTCGTCGCGCGCCTGCTGTTCGGTGAGACCGAAGCTGGCGACCTGCGGCTGACAGAAGGTGGCGCGCGGCATCATCCGGTAGTCGCCCAGGGTCAGCGTCTCGGCGCCGCCGAT
>NZ_JBSGIP010000067.1:0-22341 GCF_053605105.1 Nocardia sp. NPDC003963 | reverse complement strand
CCGGCTGCTCGAACTCGGCGCCACCGCATACGAGCCGATCACCACCCGGGGGCCCGGTTTCGTCACCGCCTCGGACCGCCGCGGGGCGCGCCTTCGACCGGCGGTGGGCCCCGGGGCGGCGAAGGGATCACGCCGGGCAGGGGGGATGGAGATGCCGCCGACGGCCGTCAGGTCGATCAGGTGCCGAGCCAGAGGGCTACCGCCGAAAGGACGGACCAGACGAGCAGAGCGAGGCCCGAATCGCGTAGGGCGGGGATCAACTCCAGCCCGCCCCGGTTCGCCCGTACCGGGGCGTTCGCGCGTACGGCCAGCGGGACGGCCAGCAGCCCGGCCAAGGCCCAGGGGGTGCGGGCCACCAGCGCCAGGGTCATCAGGAACGGGACCACCAGCAGCACCAGATGCACGGTGCGGGTGCGGGTGTCACCCAATTTCACCGCCAGCGTCGTCTTGCCGGTCTCGCTGTCGGTCGGGATATCGCGCAGATTGTTGGCCACCAGTACCGCGCTGGAGAACGCGCCGACCCCGACCGCCAGCGCCACCCCGGCCCAGTCGATCCGGAGCGCCTGGACGTATTGCGTCCCCAGTACCGCCACGAGGCCGAAGAAGACGAAAACGGCGATCTCGCCGAAGCCGCTGTAGCCGTACGGTTTGCTTCCGCCGGTGTAGAACCAGGCACCGGCCAGGCATACCGCGCCGACCAGCAGTAACCACGGGGCCGACAGCACTGCCAGCACCAGCCCCAGTGCCGCGCCGACCGCGAGGCTGCCGACCGCGGCGCCTCGGACCGCCGCGGGGGAGGCCAGTCCGGAGCCGACGAGACGCAGCGGGCCGACGCGTTCGTCGTCGGTCCCGCGGATACCGTCGGAATAGTCGTTGGCGTAGTTGACGCCGATGATGAGCGCCATGGAGACGCCCAGGGCGAGCAGCGCTTTCCACCACACTGCGCCGTCGATGGCGGCCGCGGCGCCGGTACCGGCCACGACGGGGGCGATCGCGTTCGGCAGAGTTCTGGGCCGGGCGCCCTCGATCCATTGTGCTGCGGTAGCCATCTCCGCAGCCTAATGCGCGCGGCCGGGCGGGGCCGTCCACAGACCGGGCACAGCCGGGGCGGGGGCGGTGCGTTCGGCGGAAGCCGCCGGACGGGCCGGGTACGACCGGCTGGATCGCCGAGTGCGGGCGGGTGACCACCGGACGCGGAAATCGCTACTTGCCCGATCGGGCCGCCGGGGGCATCCTCGGAATCGTTGGACTGATCTTCCACTCGGTGGGTAGTCGCCCGTCGAGGCCCATACGGAGGAGAGGAGCCCACCATGGCCCAGCGTGACAAGACGCCCCGGACGACCGAACCCGGCACTTTCGACGCGGTACCCGAGGCCGATCGGGCCGAACAGGCCGCACCGGCCTATCCCGACGATGCCCCCTACACCGATATCGATCCCCGCTCGGTGCCCGACGGTATACCGGTCCCCGACGAACCCGTTCTGATCGGTGGCGGCCGGGACGAGTGGTACGCGGATCCGGCCGATATCGCCGAACAGGCGATACCGGTCCCGCTGGGCGACGACTACGACGGCGACTACGGCGACGAGGAATCCTGATCCGGTGAGTTCGGTCCGCGACGGTGTCGTCGCGGACCGATCGGTCAGGACGCGGACTCGGCCAGCAACCGCCGGCGCAGTGCGCCGCGATCGGGTTTACCCGGACCGAGCAGCGGGATCTCGTCGACGAGGGTGAGTTCGCGTGGGACGGCCACCGCGTCCAGTTCGGCGTGAATGTGCTCGCGTAGCGCGTCCAGCGTGGGCGCGGTGCCCGGAACGGGTACCACCACGACCGCGACCCGCTGACCCAGCCGGTCGTCCGGCAGGCCGAGGACCACACATTCGGCGACGGCGGGATGCGATGCCAGGACCGCCTCCACGACCTGCGGGATCACCAGCAGGCCGCCGGTGCTGATCGCCTCGTCCAACCGGCCCAGGACACGCAGCACGCCGTCCTGGAAGACACCCGCGTCGTCGGTGCGGAACCAGCCCGGTTCGGCGAAGGCCGGATGGTCGGGCATATTGCGGTAACCGGCGGCGACCATACCGCCACCGAGCAGAATGCGGTCGTCCTCGATACGGACCCGCGCCCCGGTCAGCGGGACACCGTCGTAGACGCAGCCGCCGCAGGTCTCGCTCATCCCGTAGGTACGTACGACATTGATCCCGGCGGCCCGGGCCCGCTCGTAGACCGGGGCGGGGGTCGCGGCGCCGCCGATCAGCACCGCGTCCAGTTCGGCCAGCGCGGCTGTCGCGGCGGGTGCTTCCAGCACCTTGATCAACTGTGTGGGGACCAGCGAGGTGTACCGGCGTTCGCCCCGCATACCCGCGATCGCCCCGGCCAGCGCCTCGGGGAGGAAGCCGCCGGAGACATCCACCACGGTCGGCTCGGTACCGGCCAGTAACGATCGCAGCAATACCTGCAGGCCGGCGATGTGATGGGTGGGCAGGGCGAGCAGCCAGCTACCCGGGCCGCCGAGGCGTTCATGGGTGGCATCGCCGCTGGCCCGCAGCGCGGACGCGGTCAGCATGGCGCCCTTCGGGACCCCGGTCGTACCGGAGGTGGTCACCACCAGCGCGATATCGTCGTCGATCGGATCACCGGGGGCGAGCGCGTCACCGAGGCGGCGGGCTTCGCGCCGATCACTGGCGGGAACCGGGAGCCAGGCCGCCGAACCGCTGCCGTCGAGGACCTGCCGCAGATGAGGCAGTACATCACTGACTCCGCTGCCGGTGGGAATCGGCAGAGTACGCAAAGTTTTGCTCACGGCCGCGCCTCGTCCCCGGGGCGCCGGAAGGCCGCGGTTCGCTCGCTCACGGCAGCGATGGTGTCATGTCCACCGGAGAGTGGACAGCAGGGGTCGATACTGCCGGAACCGGGGGCCGGAGCCGGCTGATCGGATTGGGCTGGGCCAGGCATGGGACTGCGATTCACTCGACGGACGGTACGAAAGCGGTCGCACCGGGCGTCGGTGATCGGGCGGCCATCCGATCGTATCGTCGCCCGGGGGGCCGGGGGTTGGCAACCCGGCAGAAAACTCCCGCTCGCGCCGGCTCAGCGGTTGTCCCGCCGGATCGGGTGGTCCTCCGGTACCTCTACCAGCACGATCGGCACCCCGTCGGGATCTTTCAACCACATCTCCACCAGACCCCACGGTTCGGTCACCGGTGCCCGGTCGATCGCCACACCGTTGACCGTCAGCTCGACCGCCGCCGCGGCGACATCGCGCACCTGCAACCAGATCGCCCCGGAAAAACCTCGCGGATCCGATTCGGAACCGCCGTGTCCGGCCACCTCCACGAGTGACTGACCGGCGAAGAAAACCGTCCCGCCCGGGTATTCGCGGTAGATCGCCAGGCCGAGCGCGTCCCGGTAGAAGGCGAGGGTTGTCGCGTAGTCCCGGGGGCGCAGGATGATGCGGCTGCTGAGGATGTCCATCGTCGGAAAGTCTAGGGGCGTGCGGCGATATCGTGTCCGATTTGCACCGGGTGGATGCGCCCACGGCGCCGCGAACTCAGAAGTACCAGGGGTAGGGCGTCCAGTCCGGCGCGCGCTTCTCCAGGAACGAATCCCGCCCCTCGACAGCCTCGTCCGTCATATACGCCATCCGCGTCGCTTCCCCCGCGAACAGCTGCTGCCCCACCAACCCGTCGTCGGCCAGGTTGAACGCGTATTTGAGCATGCGCTGGGCCTGCGGGGACTTCCCGTTGATCGCCGCCGCCCACTCCAGGGCGACGTTCTCCAGTTCGGCATGGTCGACGACCTCGTTGACCGCGCCCATGGCGTGCATATCCGCGGCGGTGTACGTGCGGCCCAGGAAGAAGATCTCGCGGGCGAATTTCTGGCCCACCAGTTTGGCCAGGTAGGCGCTGCCGTAGCCGCCGTCGAAGCTGCCCACATCGGCGTCGGTTTGTTTGAAACGGGCATGCTCGCGGCTGGCGAGGGTGAGGTCGCAGACGACGTGCAGGCTGTGGCCGCCGCCGGCGGCCCAGCCGTTGACCAGCGCGATCACGACTTTGGGCATGAACCGGATGAGCCGCTGGACCTCCAGGATGTGGAGCCGTCCGGCGCGTGCCCGGTCCACCGTGTCGGCGGTATCGCCGCTGGCGTACTGGTAGCCGCTGCGGCCGCGGATGCGCTGGTCGCCGCCGGAACAGAACGCCCAGCCGCCGTCCTTGGGGCTGGGGCCGTTACCGGTGAGCAGGACGGCACCGACATCGGCGGTCATCCGGGTGTGGTCGAGGACGGCGAAGAGTTCGTCGACGGTATGGGGCCGGAAGGCATTGCGTACCTCAGGGCGGTCGAACGCGATCCGGACGGTGCCCTGTTCGATGTGGCGGTGGTAGGTGATATCGGTCAGGTTCTCGAACCCGGCCACTTCGCGCCACAGCGTCGGATTGAACGTCATGGGGTGATTACATCAGGCTCGTTGCCGCCCGCGGCGGGCCGTTGAGTTCACCACATCTGAGCCGAAATGTTTGGACGCCGTATAACCCGGAGTTACGGTGCGTATATGAGTGAGCACACCCAGCCGACGATCGACGACAGCGCTGTCGACGAAGATCGGTACGAGCGGCACGGCGGGTTCCCGAAGATCACCCCGGCCCGGGTGGGGCCGGAATTCGGTGAATTCGTCGCGGCCATGCGTACGCTCCAGGACCTGGCCGTCTCGGCCGACGCCCCCGACGAGGTGTTCGGCGCCGCGCGCGATCAGGTGAACGCGCTGATCGATCTGCTGGGGCCCTACCGCGCTCCGGAACAGCAGGGACCGGCCGGGCGGGCCGTCGAACTCCCCGGGCGCGGCAGCCTGCTGCTGCTGCCCTGGCGCACGGTTTCGGCCGGACCCGACGGCATCGTGATGGAAGGGGTGTTCCGCCGCTTCCATCTCGGCGGGAACTCCGCCGCGCACGGTGGCGTCCTGCCGCTGCTGTTCGACGATCTGTTCGGGATGACGGTGCACTACGCCGGGCGCCCGATCAGCCGGACCGCCTTCCTGCACGTGAACTACCGCAAGGTCACACCGCTGGATACGCCGTTGACGGTGCGCGGCCGGGTCGAACGTACCGAGGGGCGCAAAACTTTCATCAGTGCCGAACTCGTCGACGCGGAAGGTACTGTGCTGGCCGACAGTGAAGGGCTGATGGTTCAACTTCTGCCCTGGCAGCCGTGATCGGCGATCCGGTGGGGATACCGCCGCGGGGCCGCTGACCGGACTTCCGCTTTCGCCGGCCGGATCTTCGCGCGATATTGCCCGGTCCGGCCGTCGGGAACCGCTGTTCAGCGTGGTCCGTCGCGCCGAATCGCCCGGCCGCGTAACACTTCCATTGTTGCGGAGGTGTCATCTCCGTCTGTTGCTTACCCATGCGGGGCGCAAAGTACTCCTGCGGGTGATGCGTATAGTTGCGTTGCCCGTCCATACGAGTACTGATCCGGAGGATCCTTAAATTGGTTGCAGCACTGTCTGAATCACTGCTTGACGAGGCTACGCGCCCGGCCTTTCTCGCCGACGCCGTCCAGGTCCTGGATGCCGAGGTCTCTGATAAGGGTGGTGCGTCGGGTCTCGCCGTGAAGGGTGGGTACGCGGCGGTGAAGAAGATCAGCCCGTCCATCGTCCCCGATGCCCTGGAATCGCTGGCCCCCAAGCTGCTCGAGCAGCTCCAGCCGTACTGGGCCGAGTTCCAGGCCGGCGGCACCGGTACCTTCGGTGAGCTGCTCAGCTCCAAAGGTGACGAGGTCGCCGAGTCCCTGCTGACCGTCACCGATGCGCGCGCGGCGAGCTCCAGCCGCCCGGCTCTGCAGAAGGTCTACAACTCGATGCGTTCGTCGGCCAAGAAGAACGTCGTCGAGGCGCTGCCCCGGCTCGGCGATCTGGTGCAGAAGCACGCCGGCTGACCGACGTGTGATTCGGCCGCGTAGCCACGCGGCACCTGGGGGGCCTCGACGGCGAGGTCCCCAACGGGGGGAGTACACGGGGGTGTTCGGAATCCGGCGCGTGCTCGTCCGGGCCTCGCCGTCGGGTTCGTTTCCGCGGATCGGCGCGACGAATCCTGGATGTGAGCAGGCCGACGCAGACGTCGCGGCCATGGTCTGACAGGCTGGAGGGCGTGAATCCGTCAACAGCGCAGGCGCGGGTGATCGTCGACGAACTCGCACGCGGTGGGGTTCGGGAAGTCGTACTGTGCCCCGGCTCGCGCAATGCCCCGCTGGCGTTCGCCCTGCAGGCCGCCGATGCCGCGGGCCGGCTCCGTCTGCATATGCGCATCGACGAGCGGACCGCCGGATTCCTGGCGATCGGCCTGGCCATATCTTCCGGCGCCCCGGTCCCGGTGGTGATGACCTCGGGTACGGCGGTGGCCAATCTGGGGCCCGCGGTCCTGGAGGCGAACTATGCCCGGGTACCGCTGATCGTGCTCAGTGCCAATCGCCCGTACGAGATGCTCGGCACCGGCGCCAATCAGACGGTGGAACAACTCGGTCTGTTCGGCAGTCAGGTCCGCGCGACCATCAGTATGGGTCTGGCCGAAGCGGAACCGGCCACCGATTATCCGCGGCAGAACAGTGTCTGGCGTTCGTCGGTGTGCCGGGTGCTGGCCGCCGCGCGCGGGACCCGGTCGGGGAATGCCGGTCCGGTGCACTTCGATATCCCGCTGCGCGAACCGCTGGTGCCGGATTCCCGGGAGGGCGAGGCGATTCCCGCCGGACGCGGTACCGAGCAGCCCTGGACGGCCACCCAGTACGCCACCCTCGACGTTCCACTCGATATCGATCTCACCCCCGATACGGTGGTGATCTCCGGACACGGTGCCGGTCTGCGTACCGAGCTGGCAGCGCTCCCGACCGTCGCCGAACCCACCGCGCCCGTGCACGGCCCGGCCCTGCATCCACTGGCGCTGCCGCTGCTGAAACCCCGCCAGGCCATCATCACCGGCCGTCCCACCCTGCACCGTCAGGTCTCCCGGGTCCTGGCCGATCCCGAAGTCACCGTGTACGCGCTGACCACCGGCCCACGCTGGCCGGATGTCTCGGGCAATGTGGTGGGCACGGGGACCCGGGCGGTGACGACCGGTACACCCAGCCCGGAGTGGCTGGCCCGCTGCCGCGACCTCGACCAGCGAGCCCGTTCGGTGGTGCGTGAGGAATTGTCCAGGCATCCGAAACCCACCGGCCTGCATGTGGCCGCGGTGGTGATGGACGCGCTGGGCGAGGGTGATCAGCTGCTGCTGGGGGCCTCGAACCCGGTACGCGATGCCGCGCTGGTGTCCGCGCCGCGGCCCGGTGTGCGGGTGCTGTCCAACCGGGGGGTCGCGGGTATCGACGGTACGGTGTCGTCGGCGGTCGGCGCGGCGCTGCACCATCCGGGCCGGACGGTCGCGCTGATCGGTGATCTCACCTTTCTGCACGATGCGTCCGGACTGCTGATCGGGCGCGGCGAACCCCGCCCCGCGGATCTGACCATTGTGGTCGCCAACGACGACGGGGGCGGTATCTTCGAGCTCCTCGAACAGGGCGACCCGCAGTACGCCGGCGTTTTCGAGCGGGTCTTCGGCACTCCGCACGGGATGGATCTGTCGGCACTGTGCGCGGCGTACCGGATTCCGCACCGGCAGGTGGGCCTGGACGAATTGGCGACCGAGCTCAGCGGTTCGGTGAACGGATTCCGGGTGCTGGAGGTCGTCACCGATCGGGCCGGGCTGCGCGATCTGCATACGGCGGTCCGGTCGAATGTCGGTGTTGCGTAACCTCCGCCTTCGCTCCGGCCGTGCGCGTGAAGATGTCGGCGTGATCGTTCACAACGCAATCCGTGGTGATCCTCTGCGTAACCTCCGCCTTCGCTCCGGCCGTGCGCGTGAAGATATCGGCGTGATCGTTCACAACGCAATCCGTGGTGATCCTCTGCGTAACCTCCGCCTTCGCTCCGCCTCCGTGCGTACGTACGAACCGGTTCCGGGCGCGGGTTCGGCCGGGTGCGATCCCGAGCGGTAGCGACTCGGCATCGTTTTCGATCGCGGCCGGTTATTTCCGTCGGCCGGATTCGTCGGTACACGTGGATCCACCGACCCCGAGGAGCTCCGATGCATCCCGAATTCGACCTGTCGGCGGCGGCCGCCGCGCTCGCCGATACCGTCGCCGCGATCGGTGACGAACAACTCGATGCCCGTACCCCTGCCGATCTCCCGGTCCGCGCGATTCTCGAACACGTCGGCGGGCTGGCCGAGGCGTTCCGGGCCGCGGCGACCAAAGAGGCGGCCGGGAAGTCCGCGGCACCCGAATTCGATTCCGGCGCAACCCTGGCGCCCGATTGGCGGTCCCGGATCCCGGCACAGCTGAAAGCCCTCGCCGCGGCCTGGCAGGAGCCCGGCGCGTGGCAGGGGGAGACCGAAGCGGGCGGAGTGACCATGCCCGCGGGGGTCACGGCCCGCGTCGCGTTGGACGAGTTGGTCGTCCATGCTTGGGATCTGGCCCGTGCCACCGGTCAGCCGGTCGAGGTGGCCGAGGGCGATCTCGAGGTTCTGCTGCAGTTCCTGCAGGACACTCCGCCGGAGGGTACGCCCGGACTCTTCGGGCCCGTGGTGCCGGTCGGGCCGGGCGCGCCACTGCTGCATCGGGTCCTGGGCCTCACCGGGCGCGACCCGTTCTGGATTCCCAAGGCACGGTGAAGGTGCGCTCGCCCGCGGGTTGCCGGGGCGAGGGTGCGTCCGGATGCGTTCACGGAGCGACGAAGGTACCGGCCGCCGCCGCCGCGGCGGCGCTTTCGGCGGCGGTGCGGGCGGCGTGCTCGTCGATGGGATCACCGCTGGCCAGCAGCCGGTAGTAGAGCGGGCCGGCGACGGCGCTGAGCACCGCGCGGGCATCGGTTCCGGCCGGGACCTCGCCGCGCGTGACGGCCTCGGTGATACAGGGTGCCCATTCGGCGAGCCGGACATCATAGAACCTGCGCAGCGCGGCGGCGGTGTTCTCGTCACAGGTGGCGGCCGCGATAACGGCGCGGAAGAGGCGACCCTGCCGGGGGTCGGTGAGAGTTTTCGCGACCAACCGGGCATCGGCGGTCAGATCACCGAGCAGCGAGCCGGTTTCGGCGCGGGGTAGCGACTGTTCGGCCATATCCGCCAGGAGATCGGCGATGAGTCCGGTCGGGGTGCGCCAGCGGCGATAGACCGTCGTCTTGCCGACCTCGGCGCGGGCGGCGACTTCGGCGAGGTCGAGATGCGCGAAACCGTTTTCGGCGAGTAGATCGCCGGCGGCCTCCAATACCGCGGTGCGTACGCGGGCAGTCCGGCCGCCCGGGCGTACTGATCCGGGAACGGCCATATCTCCAGTCATAACGGAACTCCAGTTTCATTTATCGTCCGACGGGTGTATGTTCGGGTTTGTTAACGAAACTGTAGACCCTTTAGGAGTCGAGATGGAATACCGGCGGTTGGGTAACTCGGGTCTGGTCGTGCCCGCGCTGAGCTTTGGCGCGGGCACGTTCGGCGGCCGCGGGGAACTGTTCGGAGCCTGGGGCGATACCGATGCCGACCAGGCGCGCCGACTCGTCGACATCAGCCTCGACGCGGGAGTGACCATGTTCGATACGGCCGATGTCTATTCCGACGGCGCCTCCGAGGAGGTGCTCGGTGCCGCGATCCGCGGCCGCCGCGATCGGTTGCTGCTGTCCACGAAGGCCGGTCTGCCCACCGGCCCGGGCCCCTACGACGCCGGGACCGGACGAAACCGGCTGGTCGCCGCGGTGGAGGCTTCGCTCACGCGACTGGGAGTGGAGCATATCGATCTGTTCCAACTACACGCGTTCGACGCCCGGACTCCGGTGGAGGAGGTCCTGCACGCGCTCGACGATCTGGTCCGCGCGGGCAAGATCCGCTATATCGGAGCCTCGAATTTCGCGGGCTGGCAGCTGATGAAATCGCTGGCCGCCGCGGATCGGCACGGTCTGCCCCGCTACATCGCCCATCAGGTCTACTACTCGCTCGTCGGCCGCGATTACGAATGGGAGCTGATGCCCCTGGGTCTGGCCGAGGGGGTGGGTGCGGTGGTGTGGAGCCCACTCGGCTGGGGGCGGCTCACCGGCCGGATCCGGCGTGGACAACCGCTGCCCGCGGGTAGCAGGCTGCACCGGACCGCCGAAGCGGGACCGCCGGTGGATCAGGAGCTTCTCTACGATGTGGTCGACGTACTGGACGAAATCGCCGCGGAAACCGGCCGATCCGTACCGCAGATCGCGCTCAACTGGTTGCTCACCCGGCCCACGGTCGGCACGGTCATCGTCGGGGCGCGCAATGAGGAACAGTTGCGGCAGAACCTCGGCGCGATCGGCTGGGAACTCACCGCCGATCAGCTCGCCCGGCTCGCCGGAGCGAGTGCGCTCACTCCGCCCTACCCGTATTACCCCTATTACCGCCTGCCCGACTTCGCCCGGCTGAACCCGCCGGCCGTGTGAGTGCCGGGGCGGTGGTCAATACACATCGCGGACATAGCGTTTCTCGGCGGTGAGCTGCTTCTTGAAGGCCAGGGCCGCGTCCTCGTCGAGTTTGCCGTGGATGCGGGCGATACGCAGTAGCGCCTCGTCCACATCCTTGGCCATTCGCGCCGCGTCACCGCAGACATAGAAGTGGGCGCCGTCGCGCAGCCACGACCACAGTTCGGCACCGTGTTCGATCATGCGGTGCTGTACATAGATCCGTTCCCGCTGGTCCCGGGAGAAAGCCAGATCCAGCCGGGAGAGATGCCCGGTCCGGAACATATCCTCCAATTCGGCGCGGTAGTAGAAGTTCTGGGTGGCGTGCTGGTCGCCGAAGAACAGCCAGTTCCGGCCGGTGGCACCCTGTGCGCGCCGTTCGTGCAGGAACCCGCGGAACGGGGCGATACCGGTGCCCGGGCCGACCATGATCATGGGGGCGCCGGGATCCAGCGGTGGCCGGAAATGCGGTGCGCGCTGCAGGAATATCGGCACCTCGGTATTCGCGGCGCGGTCGGCGAGGAAGGTGGAGCAGACTCCGCCGCGCCGGGCCGCCGACCCTGCGGCGGCCGGGTCCCCGTAGCGGACGATCCCCACCGTGAGTTCGACCCGGTCCGGGCTCGTCAGCGGACTCGACGAGATCGAGTACTGCCGTGGCTGCAGTTTCTTCAGGACGTCCAGCCACTCCACCCGGTCGGCGTGCACCGGGAAATCACGGAGTACGTCGACGAGTTGGCGATCCCACAGATACGAGGCCAGCTCGTTGCGGTTGTCCCGGCGCAGTAGTTTGGCGAGCCGGTTGCTCGGATTGTGCCCGGCAATGAATTCCAGCAGATCCCGGGAAACCTTGGTGATATCGAAATGGGTGCGCAGCGCCTGCTCCAACGGCATCTCGGTACCACCGGCGGTGACCCCGCGGTGGCCGTCGAGGCCGGTCGCCGACAGCCATTCCCCGACCAGCGCCGGGCAATTGACCGGCCAGATCCCGAGCGAATCGCCGACCTCGTACCGGGCGTCCGGCCCGTCCAGGCCGAAGCTGATCCGCCGGACCTCTTTCGTGGCGTCCGGTGCGGTCAGTATCTCGTTGCCGAGTAGCGGTGCGGCGACGGGTGCGGTGCGGGTGAACGCGGTGGCTGCCACCCGGCGGACCGGAAGCGCGGCGGGTGCGGTGCGTTCCAGGACACCGGTCGCGGTGGCGGTACCGGCCGGGAATTCGACGCTCGTACGCGGTCCGCTGTCGCCGGACTCGGATCCGCCGTTACCGGAATCGGTCAGCGCGGCGATCACCCCGTCCAGCCACTGCGCGCCCGGTTCGTCGAAATCGGGTTCGCAATCCTGGCGGGGGAGCAACCGGGTCGCGCCCCGGTCGGCGAACAGGGTGTCGAGTTTGCGGCCGTGCCCGCAGAAATCGTCGTAGGAGGAGTCGCCGAGCGCGAATACCGCGTACCGCATACCGGCCAGCCGCATCGCGCTGTCGTCGAGCCTGGTCCAGAAGTCCGCGCCGTTGTCCGGTGGGCCGCCGTCGCCGAATGTGCTGGTGACGACCAGGACGTCGCCGGCCAGTACGTCCAGTTCGCACGAGTCCATATCGAGCAGCCGCGGGGCGAGTCCGGCCGCGGTGAGCCGGTGCGCGGTGGTCGCGGCGAAATCCTCGGCATTACCGGTCTGCGAAGCCCAGAGCACCGTCACGGTCCGGGCGGGGGGAGGTGGGGCCGGGTCGCCGATGGTCGCCGGATCAGCGGGCGCACCACGCGAATACATACCGGCCAGGAGGCCGTCGACCCACAGCCGGCCGCCTTCGGACAGCGGCGCCGACGAAGGCAGCACCGGTTGTCCCGATACCGGCAGGGACTGCAGCGCGGCGAGATAGCCGCCCAGGTAGATCCGTTCGGTTTCGCTGAGCGTCGGGGTGGCCGCCGTATCCAGGCCGAGCATCGTGGCCAGGGGGTGGATACCGGACGCGCTGGATTCCGGTGCGTTCGCGGGTGTTTCCGGGATGTCCGGCCGCGCCATCGGCGCCACTCGGCGCAAGGCCACCGCGCACGCCTTGAATTCCGGTTGCAGGGAATCGGAATCGACGGCGTCGTGGGTCACCGCGTTGACGGTCAGGTATTCACCCTGTTCGTCGTTCCAGTGGAACGGCGCGAAACAACCCCCCGGCCGGACCCGGTCACTGATCCGGGCGGGTAGTACCGCGCGACCGCGCCGCGATGTGATCTCCAGCTGGTCACCCGGAGTCAGGCCCAGGGCACCGGCATCGTCGGGGTGCACCTCCACGAACGGTTCGCGATCGAGTTTGCCGAGTTTGGCGATGCGGCCGGTTTTGGTCATCGAATGCCATTGATGTTGGAGCCGGCCCGTATTGAGCAGAAACGGATAGTCGTCATCGGGCATTTCGGCGGGCAGCATATGCGGGCGCGGCCAGAACACGGCCCGCCGGCTCGGCGTCGGGAAGACCAGCCGCGGTTCGTGACCGTCGGTATCGGTGTAGAGCGGCCGGTGCACACCGTCGTTCAGATACCGGATCGGGTTGCGCCGCTGTCCGGGGTCGGGACACGGCCACTGCATCGGGCCTTCCCGCAATCGGTCGTAGGTCATACCGTTGAGGTCGTAGCCGGTGGCGGGATTGGTGAAGCGACGCAGTTCGTCGAACACCTCTTCGCTGGAGGCATATTCGAAACCGGGGAATCCCATTGCTGTCGCCACCTGCGCGATCAACTGCCAATCCGGCCGGGCCCCACCCACCGGTTCGACCGAACTGTCCAGCAGGGTGACATTGCGTTCGGAATTCACCATCACCGCATCCGCTTCGGCCCACAGCGCGGCCGGCAGCAGGATATCGGCGTAGGTGTTGGTGGCAGTCCCGGTGTAGGCGTCCTGCGCGATCACCAGCTCGGCCGCTTCCAGGCCCGCGATCACCGTCTTCCGGTTCGCGACAGTCGCCACCGGGTTGGTGCAGATTATCCAGGCGGCCTTGATGACACCCGCGGAGAGTTCGCGGAACATCTCGATGGTGCCGGGCCCGGTCTCACTCCGCAATGTCCCGGGCGGGAGCGCCCATGCCTCCTCCACGAACGCGCGGTCGGCGGGATTCAGCAGGCTGCGCTGTCCGGGCAGGCCGGGACCCATGTACCCCATCTCGCGTCCACCCATGGCATTCGGCTGGCCGGTCAGCGAGAAGGGCCCGCTGCCCGGGCGGCAGATCGCGCCGGTGGCCAGATGCAGGTTGCACAGCGCGTTGGTGTTCCAGGTCCCGTGCGTCGACTGATTGAGCCCCATGGTCCACAGGCTCATCCATTCGCCGGCTTCCCCGATCCAACGCGCGGCGGTCCGAATGGATTCCACGGACAGGCCGGTCAGTTCGGCCACTTTCTCCGGTGGGTAGTCGGCGAGGAACTCGGGCATGGCATCCCAGCCCTCGGTGTGCTCGGCGATGAAGCCGGTATCGATATCACCGGATTCGACCAGCAGATACAGCAGGCCGTTGAGCAGGGCCAGATCCGTACCGGGCGCGATCTGCAGGAACAGATCGGCGCGCGCGGCGGTATCGGTGCGTCGCGGATCCACCACGATCAGTTTGGCGCCCGCCTTGAGCCGGTCGGCCATCCGCAGGAAGAGAATGGGGTGGCAGTCGGCCATATTCGCGCCGATCACGAAGAACAGATCGGCGTGTTCGAAATCGTCGTAGGACCCCGGCGGCCCGTCGGCGCCCAACGACTGTTTGTAACCGGTACCGGCGCTGGCCATACACAGCCGGGAGTTCGCCTCCAGATGGATCGTCCGCAGATGCCCCTTGGCGAGTTTCGTCGCCAGATACTGGGCCTCCAGCGACATCTGTCCCGATACATACAGGGCGATGGCGTCCGGGCCGTGCTCCTCCAGGATCCGGCGCAGCCGCGTCGCGGTCTCGCGCACCGCCTCGTCCACGCCGACCGGTTGTGGTTCCTCTCCCCGGCCCGGGCGCCGGTAGGCGGTGGTCATCCGGCCCGGTGCCCGCATCAGCTCCAGGTGGGTGGCACCTTTGGTGCACAGCCGACCGGAGTTCGTCGGATGCATTTTGTCCCCGCTGACCTTGGCGATGACGGGCGCACCGGACTCACCCGCCTCGGTGGTGACCTCGATTCCGCAGCCGACGCCGCAGTAGGAGCACGCTGTCCGGGTCGTGCCCGGGCCGGGCTTGCCCATGCTCTGTCCTTCGGGCATGTGTGGGGGCCCTGTGTGGTGACGCTTCGCTGCCGCCTCCGGGCCTGACCCGCCCATGCTCTGTCCTTCGGGCATGGGTGGGGGCCCTGCGTGGTGACGCTTCGCTGCCGCCTCCGGGCCTGACCCGCCCATGCCGTGTGCCTCGGACATGGTTCCGATCGTCCCCGCGGCCGATTTCCTCGGGTTTGCCCGATGTTATCGCCGGATGACATTCCACTTCACCGGCGAAACTCACAGCTGTGAGGTAGATGAACAGGCCGCGGTCGGGCAGGTCAGCCGCCGAGCTTGTATCCCCGGTGCAGCGCGACCACGCCGCCGGTCAGGTTCCGCCATTTCGCACCGGACCACCCGGCGTCGGCCACCAGGCGCCCCAGCTGCCGCTGATTCGGCCAGGCCCGGATGGATTCGGCCAGGTAGACGTAGGCGTCCGGGTTGCTGCTCACCGCCCGGGCGACCCTGGGGAGTGCCTTCATCAGGTACTCCATGTAGAGGGTTTTGAACCCCGGGATCACCGGGGTGGAGAACTCGCAGATCACGAGCCGGCCGCCGGGTTTGGTGACGCGCAGCATCTCCCGGAGCGCGAGGTCGGTATCGGCGACATTGCGCAGCCCGAACGAGATGGTCACCGCGTCGAACGAATTATCGGCGAAGGGCAGTGCCATCGCGTCCCCGGCGACCATCGGAACTTTCCGGAACCGGCCCGCGGCCAGCATGCCCTGGGAGAAATCGGCGGCCACGCACCAGGCGCCGGACCGGCCCAGTTCGACGGTGGACACTCCGGTGCCGGCAGCCAGGTCGAGCACCCGTTCACCAGGCCGCGGATCGATGGCCTTACGGGTCATCCAGCGCCAATACCGGTCCTGACCGGCCGAGATCACGGTGTTGGTCAGGTCGTATCGTTGCGCCACCCCGTCGAACATCGACGCGACCTCGTGCGGTTGTTTGTCCAGCGAGGCCCGGACCGACTGTGTTTTCACCACAACCCGACCCTAATAGGCACGGTTGGGCGGAGCCCATCGACGGTGCGTGCCCGACGCGAAGTCGGCGGTAAATCCGACAGGTGTACTCGGGCACCGCCCATTCGCAAGTCTGCGCAGGGCCCGGAGAAGGTCTGATGAACGCATTTCGTGCGCAGGTATCCGGGGCCTGCGCGCCGGCGGAGCGAAAGCTGAGGTGCGACTGATAGGCCCGGTGCGCCGTCCGGTCAGGCCGAGCGCGGTAACCGGTATTCGGCGGCGATCACTTCGGCGTAATGGCCCATGAGCTCGGTGCAGATGGCCGGCCAGGTGCGATGCAGCACCGATTTGCGGGCCGCCGCGGCGAACCGTTCGCGCAGCGCCGGGTCGCGCAGTGCGGCCACCGTACTGGGCAGCAACTCGGTGAAATCGCTCACCGGCAGCAGATAGCCGTTGCGGCAGTGCGCGATCAGGTCACGGGGTCCGCCGGCGTCCGGACCGATCACCGGGACCCCGGAAGACAGCGCTTCCTGGACGCCCTGGCAGAACGTCTCGTGCTCACCCGGATGCACCATCACGTCCAGGCTCGCGTAGGCGCGCGCGAGTTCGCCGCCGCCGAGTTCGCCGGTGAAGATCGCGCCCGGCAACAGGGCGGCCAGTTTCCGCTGCTCGGGTCCGGCACCGACGATCACCAGCTGCACCGATGGGTCGTGGGCGAGGACGGCCAGCCGCTCCACATGTTTCTCCGGTGCCAGCCGGCCGACGAAACCCACCAGCAGCCTGTCGGTGCCGCCGAGCCATTCCGCACGCAGCTCCGGGCTCCGTGCCGCCGGGGTGAACCGGACCGTATCGACCCCGCGCGCCCATCTGTGCACCCGCGGGACGCCGTGCCGGGCGAGATCGTCGGCCGCGGCGCTCGACGGCGCCAGCGTCCGGACCGCGCCCTCGTGGATCCGCCGGGTCCAGCCCCACGCGGCCCGCGCGGCCAGGCCCAGCCCGTAACTCTTCGCGAATCCCGCCACATCGGTCTGGTACACCGCGACCGCGGGCAGATCCAAGCGCAGCGCGGCCGCCATACCGCCCGCACCGAGCAGGAACGGCGAGGCCAGATGCACCACATCGGGATCGAACTCGGCCAGGACCGGGACCATGCCCGGTTGCGGCAGTCCCACCGGCAGTGAACTGATCTTGGGTACCATCACCGCCGGCACCCGGTGCACCGGGAATCTGCCGTGCGACCGGGGTGCGGGCGGCTGCCCGCGGAGCGTATCGGGCGCGATGACCAGGGCTTCGTGTCCGTGCCGGTCCAGATGGTCCAGCACCCGGAGCACCGAGTTCACGACGCCGTTCATATTCGGAAGAAATGACTCCGCAACGATGGCTACGCGCACCCGCTCAGTCTGCGCGGCCCCGGTCCCCCGGCACGCGTCGCCGATATGACGCCGGATCGAAGATCGGGCGAACACTCATCGAACCGGTCGCCGCTCGCAGCAGCAGCCATAGTGTGGGAAGAGCGAGTGCCCAGGTCACGGCTAGTACCGACAGTGTCGGCAGGATGGCGACCCGGACATCGCGGCCCGCCACCCGGACCAGATCGGGATCGTCGCGGCTGTACTCGACATTGATCCGTTCGCCGGCGGTGAGATTGGTCGGGTAGAGCACGCCGACCTTCGGGTTGTGGGTCACTCCGTCCGGCGTCACGTACATCACGGCCGAGCGCAGTCGTCCGGCCGAGAGCACCTCACCGGTGGTCTCACCCTTCTCGGTTTCGATCAGATAGTCGTTGCGCCAGGCAGCCAGGAACAGCAGCACCACCAGAACACTCACCGAGACGGCGGCGATCACCACACCGACACACACCTTGCGCAGTCGTTCCGCGCGACCCGGTGGTGGCGCCTGAGCGGGGGCCGGTTCGCCGCCGGGTTCCGGGGCCGCGACGAGCGGCTCGGCCACTACTGTCTGCTCGGCCACGCTGCCTCCTGCGGAATCGTCCTCGGCCGGGGTGGCGGCGCCGACGCGCGTACCGTCCTCGGGATGACCGGGGTCGCGCGGTTCGCGGCGGCTGGTTTCCGGCACCGCAACAGGCTAGCGGGGTCGGCTAGGGTGAGCGCTCATGGCCCGAAAATTCGGCTTCACGCTGTCCTATCCGATCCCGGTGGCCGATCTCCACGCCGCGCTGACCGGGGAAGAACTGTGGCGCGACCGGTTCGCCGGCGCCCCGACGGCCACCCTCGACCTGTCCCACCCCGGTGGCCCGGGAACCGGCCGTATCGAAATGAGCGAGACGATCCGGCAGGACAAGATCCCCGGGATCGTGCGCAAGGTGCTCAAGAGCGAATTGGTCGTCACCCGTATCGACAACTGGCAGGCCCTCACGGGATCCACCGCGGCGGGGACCTTCGAGGGGACCTCCTCGGCCATCTCCTCGGAGATGAAGGGCACCTACGAACTGCGTCCCACCGCCGCGGGCTCGGAGATCGTGGTCTCCGGTTCGGTGAAGGTGAAGGTTCCGCTGGTCGGCGGGGCCATCGAACCGCTCGCCGAGCAGTTGCAGCGACGGGTCGCCGAGAGCGAACGCAAGTTCATCGTCAAATGGTTCGAGGAGCGCGCCGGAGTCTGATACCGCTCCGGGGCCGCGCCACCGCACGGCCCCGGACCTACCCCGTTCCGGTATCGGGCCGGTGACCTCGGTTCGGCGCGCCCGCGGCCCCCGGATCGAACTCCTTCGGTTCCACCATCACCAGCCAGTTCCCCGAATTGTCCCGGAAGACCGCCTCGACGCCGTAGGGCCGCTCGGACGGGGGTTGCACGAACTCGACGCCTTTGGCGGTGAGCTCCGCACAGGCCTTACGGCAGTCCTCGGTGCGCAACCCCAGTGAGCCGTGGCTTCCGTTGGCCAGCGACCGGCCGATCGCGTCGGCGAGATTCTCGTCCAGTGGTGGCCCGGGCAGCATCAGCGTCACCTCGAGTTCCGGGTGTTCGGGATGGGCCACGGTCACCCAGCGGAAACCGTTGTCGCCCATCCGGATATCGGCGGTCTCCACGAATCCGAGAATGTCGACATACCAGTTCTTCGCCGCTGTCTGATCGGTCACGTACACGGTGACCAGCGAGATATTCGTAATGATCGGAGGCATGGTCCGAGACTATGGCCCGCTCGGCGCGTCGCGCTTCTCCGAAATTGCGGTATCCGGACGGCGATCGGACAACCCGTGCATGAAGACGTAGCAGCCGGGGATCCGGGGCGCGCCGTCGGCGAATTTGCCCTGGTACTCCGACGGCGAAACACCCACCAGTTCGGTGAATTTCCGAGAGAACGAACCCAGGCTGCTGTAGCCGACGAGCAGGCACACCTCGGTCACCGTGGTGTTGGTGGCACGCAGCAGATCCTGTGCCCGCTCGATCCGGCGTTCGGCAAGATACACCGCGGGCGTCCGGCCGTAGGTGGCCGCGAAACAGCGCAGGAAATGGTACTTCGACACCCCGGCGGCCGCGGCCATCCCGTCGAGATCCAGCGGGCGGGCGTAGGCACGATCGATGAGATCACGGGCCCGCCGCAGATGCGGCAGCAGATCCTTGGATACCGGCCGGACCGCCACGACGACCTAGCAGAAGGGAGCGAGGTCGTCGAAACGCATCGACGCCCGGCCCGCGGTACGCCAGGCCCGGGCGGTGAGATCGACATCCTCGTCGGTGACCAGGTTGCCCATCACCCGGACCGCGGTGCGCTGCAGGAATTTCGAACGCATCACCGGCGGCCCACCGATCGGGACCATCCGCGGATGGGTCGCCAGGCCCGCGATCCGCCGCGCCACCGAATAGGTCCGGCCGTACTTCGCGCTCAGCAGTTCCGGCCACACCCGGCTCAGATCCGGCTCGTCCAGCAGGCCGGCGAGCATATGCCCGCCCTCCAGGCCGTAGTCGATACCTTCACCGTTGAGCGGGTTCACGCAGCCGGCGGCGTCGCCGAGCAGCGCCCAGTTGTGGCCCGCGATACCGGAGACCGCACCGCCCATGGGTAGCAGCGCGGAGGAGACCGCACGCACCGAACCGCTCAGTTCCCATTCCTCGCGGCGCAGCTCCGTGTAATGCTCGAGCAGCGGTTTCAACGCGATATGTGACGGCCTGCGTTCGGTGGCCAGTGATCCGACGCCGATGTTCACCTCGCCGTTGGCGAGAGGGAAGACCCAGCCGTAACCGGGCACCAGTTCGCCCTCGGCATTACGCAATTCGAGATGCGAGGTGATCCACTGGTCGTCGCTGCGCCCGGAGGAGATATAGGCCCGCGCCGCCACTCCGTAGGCATACCGGCGATGCCACGTGCGGCCGAGCATCTTACCGACCGGAGAACGAACCCCGTCGGCGACGATCAAGGTCCGGCAGCCGATCTCGTGTGACGCGGTACCCACCCGGACGGTCACCCCGGTGACCCGATCACCGTCGCGCGCGATATCCACGACCTTCGCGCCGTCGCGCATCCGCGCCCCGGATTTAACGGCGGTCTCGCGGAGTTTGTCGTCGAGTTCGGTACGCGGGATCGCGCTGCCGTAGGTGGGGAACGAACCGCCCGGCCAGGGGAGCAGGGCCTCACCGCCGAAACCGGTCATCCGTAGACCGTGGTTGACGGTATGCGCTCGCACCCATTCGCCCAGTCCCAGATGTTCGAGTTCGGCGGTGGCGCGCGGCGTCAGCCCGTCCCCGCAGGTCTTGTCCCGGGGGAAGGTCGCGGAATCCAGCAGCAGCACATCGCGACCCGTACGCGCGGCCCAGGCCGCGGCCGCCGAACCCGCCGGGCCGGCACCCACCACCAGCACCTGTACGTGTGCGGGCAGCGCGTCCCGGTCGGCATCGGATGGCGTGGCTTCGGGTGCACCCATGCGGTCAATAGTTACAGGCCGTCGCCGGTGATGTCGATGGCGGTACGGTGCACACCATGAGCATGTCAGGCATGGAGGGGGAAGTGGGATACCTTCGTCCGCGCTCCGGTCTCCGCGGCGGTTCGACGGCCGGTCGCCGGCCTCGCTCGTGCTCGATCAATACAGTGACCGTGTTCATGGGCGTTCCGACGTGAACACGCTAGGTTCATCACCGTGGGGTCGGACGCATCCTTGGGAGAAGGTATGAGCACATCTGCTGTGAGCGAAGCCGGCACGGTGGTGGCGGGGGTCGACCTAGGAGACCCCGCCCTCGCCGAGACCGTCCGCAACGGCCTCGAAGAGGTGGAGAAACTGCTGGTCGAGGAGCTGTCCTCCGGGGCTGCCTTCCTCCAGGAAGCCGCGTTGCACCTGGCCAGGGCCGGCGGTAAACGGTTCCGTCCGCTCTTCACCATCCTCACCGGCCAACTGGGTCCCCGCCCCGGCGATCCGGACCTCGTCACCGCCGGAACCGTCGTCGAACTCGTACATCTGGCCACGCTCTACCACGACGATGTGATGGACGAGGCCACCATGCGCCGCGGCGCGACGAGCGTGAACTCCCGCTGGGGCAACAGCGTGGCCATCCTCGCCGGTGACTATCTCTTCGCGCACGCGTCCCGGCTCACCTCCACTCTCGGCCCCGATGCCGTCCGCATCATCGCCGAAACATTCGCCGAACTGGTCACCGGCCAGATGCGCGAAACCATGGGCGCCCGCGAAGCCGGCGATCCCGTCGCCCACTATCTGCGCGTGGTGTGGGAGAAGACCGGTTCGCTGATCGCGGCCTCCGGGCGGTTCGGCGGCACTTTCTCCGGCGCCGACAGCGACCACGTGGAACGCCTCGCCCGCCTCGGCGACGCGGTGGGCACTGCCTTCCAGATATCCGACGACATCATCGATATCTCCTCGGAATCGGCCCAGTCCGGCAAAACTCCCGGCACGGACCTGCGCGAGGGTGTGCATACGCTCCCGGTCCTCTACGCTCTGCGCGACGAGGGCCCGGACGGCGACCGTCTCCGCGATCTGCTCGCGAAGCCGCTGGAATCCGATGCGGACGTGGCCGAAGCGCTGGAGCTGCTCGGCCGCTCCCCGGGGATGACCCGGGCGAAGGAGAAACTCCGCGAATACGCCGATATCGCCCACACGGAACTGGCCGCGTTGCCCGCGGGGCCGGCCAACGACGCGCTGGTCCGGTTGGTCCGCTACACGATCGAACGGGTCGGGTGAATCGACGCCCGTAGATATATGGGCGGTACGGGTTGCGCTCTGCCGGGGGTGCAGAGGTGGGGGCCGGGGGTTTCGGGCGGTGGAGTCGGACGGGCGGGTGAATACGATCACTGTCTCGTCGGCGTGCGCCGGTGTGGGCTGGTTCGTGTGAGATGAGCGAGCGGGCTGGTGCGGTGGGGATGGACCTGCTGGTGAGGGCCGGATGCGGGCCTGCCGGTGGGGGTGGGGAACGGGCCTGTTCATGAGGGCCGGGGATGGGCCCGCTGTTGGGTCGGGGAATGTGGGGCCTGGGCGTGAGAGTCGGGTGCGGACCTGCTGGTGGGGAATGAACCCCTGCTTGTGAATGGCGGGTGTGGGCCTGCTGTGGGGGTGGGGAATGCCGGCCTGCTCGTGAAGGTGCTGTGTTTTTGGCGCCGCCTTCGGCGTCGCGGGGGTTGAGGCCCTGTGTTTTCGGCGCGCTGGCGCGCGCGGGGTCGAGGCCCCCTGGTGTCCCGCCGTTCAGGCCTCGAGACTCGCGCCTTCGGCGCATGCGCTTCGAGGCCTG
>NZ_JBSGIP010000066.1:0-22734 GCF_053605105.1 Nocardia sp. NPDC003963 | reverse complement strand
CTCAGGAGTCAAACCACCCGGCCCGCTGCGGCACGCTACGGGGAGCTACCCCGACCACGAAACCGCTACCGGAGATATAAGTCGGAACCTCAATCTCTACGCCGACGAGGTCAAGGTGTTCTGGCAGGCGCTTCTGCGTCGGTCCGATATCGAGCACACCTTCCGCATGCTCAAACAAACCCTCGGCTGAAACGTCCCCGAACTCCGCGACCCCGCCACCGCAGACCGATGGACCTGGCTGCTCACCGCTTACACGCAACTGCGCCTTGCTCGTGAACTCACCGTCGATATCCGGCGACCCTGGAAGAAACCTTCAGCCCCGCAACGGCTTACACCCACACGTGTCCGTCCAGGGTTTTGGCACCTCCGCCGGGAAGCGGCCTGTCCGGCCAGAGCACCAAAACCCTCCCGACCCGGACCGGGGCGACCGGCCGTGCACCGCAACAAGCGGCCAGCGCCACGCTAGGACATGCACATCAAGACCGCCAGCGACAAGAAACTTCCCAAACAGCCGAGCCGCGACCCCGCAGAAAGTCCACAAAACAGCAGCTCAGAGGTTAAAACCCAAGCTAAGCCAATACTCGAGTCCGCCTTGCGACTCATACCCGCAGCCTCAGGTACCTTTCCTCACGCCCCACATTTGACTACCGTTCCTGCAGTCCACTTCTCACGAGCAAGCACGTTAGCCCGACCAGGAGGCAAACCGTGGCCGACTCAACTTCGGTCGACAATGTGCTCGATGCTCTCGGCCTCGATGCATCGATGGATGACACGGAACTCGACGCGGCCCTGCGGCAAGCGTTTGGTGTCCCACCGGGCCAAGACCTTCGACAGGCATTATCCTCCGAGGAGCCCGCCACCATACTTACCGCGGCGGCAGCAGCAGCTGCGCCGGTCGCGGCCATGGTTAGAGATGTGTTCGCCGCGCTCGGCAGAATTGCCCACACGCAGGCCGTAGCCAACCTGACAGCGACCTTTACCGACAATCATCTGAATAGTTTGAACCTCGATCCCAAGCAGTACGCGGCATATGAGCGCACAGTCATCGAGGAGACGCTCACTTCAGTCTTCGACCGCGCCCGGCTGCCGGCACGCACACCATTGGCCCACGGTCACGACGCGCACTGGCCACCGGCTTGCTTCACACGCGAGCCCGGCACAGCTCCGCCGACAGCGTGCACCGGGTGCGACGGGCAGCCAGCTCTCCGATTCGCGCGCCTGGAGCGGGCTCTCCAAAGTGCGTTGGAAGCCGAAACCTCGACACCGCCTCTTTTGGACCGCGCGCACCGCGACGTCGACTGGTTTCTCGACAGGCTTCCGTCGGTCCTACCTGAACTGTGCCAGCGCGGGTGGGTGGGTGACGGTTGTAGCTACGAAAGCCGTTTCAAAGCAGAGTATCTCGATAAAGGGGTGGTCGACCTTGAGGCAGCGTTCCGCACTGTCAACGCACCTCAACTCCGCAGATTCTTCGACCTACCCTATTGGACTCAACGCTGGCAAATCTATGAGATCTGGATCCTGTTTATGGTCTTGGATAGCTACGATATCGAGCAGTGGTCGCCAAAGACAACCGGACGGGTTTGGGACATCAAGGCTGGTTCGACTAACCCTGAAGCGATATCGGTCTGCGATCTTAAGCAGGGACGCCAGCTACGCTGCTACTACCAGTACCAATCGACACCCCCAGCCTCGTTGATCGCAGGCGCTGAAGACCGTCCCGAGATCCTGGTCACTATCGCCGATGACGCCAATAGTTCTGCAGCACCTGGCGCATCGACAGAACAGATCATCCTCGCTGTTGAGGCCAAGGCGAGATCGAATTACAAAATCCAGGACATGAAGGGTGCCACGCTCTCACTGCTTGAATGGGAACCGCGATGCGCTCTCGGCGCTTCCTTTTACTCCCTGAAAGCCGGAATCGACACACTCGAAACTCAGGTCATCGGTAGCACAGAAGCAGCATTAGCCCAGCACCTGCAGCCAGGCTCGCACTCGATATCGCTCACCACCGCCTGGCTCAAGAAATGCTGGTCGGACCACATCATCGGTCGCATCGGGATCGTCGCAGTGGATATCAGCGCCAGCATGACACCTGGTGCCGCATTCCAATACATCCTAACGATGACCAACAGCGAACTCTTCCCCGACTCGACAGACAGCCGCGGTCCAAACAGGATTTATCTGACCACGTTTGGCGAGGAACACCCGACCCTGGTGTGCCTCCCAGCGCTGACTCGGGACGCAATCGATAGCGCCGGGCTCAGCTTGGCACCGGCAACACCCCGTGAGAATCTGTCTGTCGCCGTCGAAGTTTGGCTTCGATATATAAAGACGTTGCCGAGATTTGCGGACCGTGTAGACGTCCATCTGATATCAGACAGACAACCATTCCGCTCGGTCGACAGGGACGCACTCAATCACCTGCGCGACTGCGAGATCCGTGTCCACACTCACATCGTTTGACATCTGAGCCAGCTGTACGTGCTGACCAGCCCCAATCAAGCGACCCGAGGCGAGATGGGGCTGCTGTCGAGAGAGGTGACGTCATCTTCCTCCCACATGCGGGCATTTAGGAGTTTGTAACGAACATCTCAACCTGGCCAGCAGGGCGACCTCCTCGCGGCGCAGACCCGGCACCCGCCGGATCCGGCTGTCGATCGGCATACCGGCGCGAGTGGGATCTATCTGGGCGAGGGTGCGGCGCAGGAAATCAGCCAGCGGTGCCGAAGGTTCTGGTCTGGGACGGCGAGGGGGCGAACGGCCGCTGGCGGGCTGGTTGCAGCGAACTCACGGCCGAATGTCAGGCATTCCGAGGGAACCCTGGGTGCGCGAGTGATCGTGTGCAGCCCCGCCGATCCGGAAGCCAATAGCATGATCGAACGGGCCCGTGGCTATCTGGAACGGTCTTTCCTGCCCGGCCGGTCGTTCAACTGTCCAGCCGATTTCAACACCAGTTCGACGACTGGCTGGAGCTGGTGAACCGCAGGCCACGTCTGGTGCTGGCTGCGCAACGACCGATCGGATCACCGCCAAGCGAGGCCGGCGACTGCCCCGCGTCGCGGGGCAGCTGCGCGGTCATGCGACAGGTGTCACCATCCATGCAGCAGCCCCAAGTGTTACGCCGGGCGGCAGCATATCTGTCCCGGGCCAATCTCCCGGGAAAAGGCTCTACCCGCTCGTGAGCGAGCTCGCCGCAGACGGGATCCCCGTCGCGGTCACCTGCCGGGTACTCAATCTTGCTCGCCAACCCTATTACCGCTGGCTGGCCGCGCCGGTCACCATCTCCGAGGTCACCGAAGCCTATCGCGCGAACGCCCTGTTCGACGCCCACCACGACGACCCAGAGTTCGGTTACCGGTTCCTCGCCGACGAAGCCGCCGAATCCGGTGAACTGATGGCCGGGCGCACCGCATGGCGGATCTGCTCGGCCAATCGCTGGTGGAGTGCGTTCGGTAAATGCCGGCGCGGCAAGAACGGGCGTCCGGGCCCGCCGGTGCACGACGACCTCGTGAAACGCGACTTCACAGCACGAGCACGAAACCAATTGTGGCTCAGCGATATCACCGAACATCACACCGGTGAAGGCAAGCTTTACCTCTGCGCGGTCAAGGACGTATTCTCCGGCCGGATCGTGGGCTACTCGATCGACTCGCGCATGAAGTCGAGGATCGCGGTCGCAGCCTTGAACAACGCGGTAGCCCGCCGCTGTGAGGTGGACGGCTGCATTCTGCATACCGACCGCGGTTCTCAATTTCGTTCCAGGCGTTTCGTTCACGCTTTGAACCGGCACCGGATGGCCGGGTCGATGGGCCGAGTCGGTGCGG
The DNA here is from genome assembly GCF_053605105.1 of Nocardia sp. NPDC003963. Lineage (NCBI taxonomy): Bacteria > Bacillati > Actinomycetota > Actinomycetes > Mycobacteriales > Nocardiaceae > Nocardia > Nocardia sp. NPDC003963. The sequence goes on along the minus strand of NZ_JBSGIP010000066.1, from coordinate 18,910 downwards.
CCGGGGACAACGCGGCCATGGAGAGCTTCTTCAGCTTGCTGCAACGCAATGGTCTGGACCGGCAGCGATGGGACACCCGCGAGCAGTTGCGGATCGCGATCGTGACGTGGATCGAACGCACCTACCACCGCCGTCGGCGCCAAACCCGGCTCGGCCGGTTGACCCCGGTCGAATACGAAGCGATCATGACCCCAGCAGCAGCCGATCAGGCTGCCTAACCATTGACACCTGATCGTGCAGCAGCCCCCTCGCCGAAGGGGTGAACTCACTGTGCAGTCGGCAAGCGGCTATCGAAGAGGCAGCGAGTGCGTATGGTTTCCCGATGACGATCTCGGGCGTGCGGCGGCTGCGCGTTCTCGCGCGCGTCATGCCGACCTGGAAGTTTCTGTGTGCGATCGGGTTCTTCTGCTTCGCTGTCCTCGGAGCACTCGCGCTACCGTTCACCGGAATCGGCTTCCCGGCTACCATCACCTACACCGGACTGGCCCTGATCCCCGTGCTGTACCTTCTCGCGGTTGACCGCAAACACAGCCGGGCCACCGAGCAACCTCACCTTGGACGTAACCCAATCCCGCTGGGCATCCTCATCGCGATCACTCTGACGTTCGGAGGAGCGTTCCTGGGCGACCAACGCGAGCCCAGCCGTGACCCCGGCACAGTCATGCCCAACCTTGTGGGAATGGAACTGTCCCACGCCAAAGACCTGCTGCGCGACCTGGAACTCGACACCGCCACCCACGACGACACCGGCGAACAACGATACGTCTGGGTCGACAGCAACTGGACCGTCACCAGCCAGACCCCCTCCGCAGGAACAACGTTGGCAGACCTCGACAAGGCCGTACTCGGGGTCATCAAGACTGGCGAGACACTCCGTGCCGGCGCAGCTGTCACCACCGACCTGCCCACAGTCGCGCCCACGACGACACCGCCAACCTTTTCGACTACGCCGACATCGACCGCGGCGACCGAGCAATCCCTGCCAACCCCGCCCCACAATGCATGCCTGTTGATCGATCCGGATGCGCTGACCGCCGCGCACATGTCAGACGAACTCGAACAACCACTCACCGACCACGCGACACCGAACAGCAACGCAACTTATGCCTGCGGCAACGACCTCAGTGAAGTCGCCATCGAAATAACCCTTCACCCCAACGAACAAGACGCGGCGGCCTCCGCCGAATACGCCACCCGGCCTGAAATCCTCACCGACCCCTACACACCCTTTACCCATGCCACCCGCATCCCCCTACGCACCGGTGCCAAGGTCATCGCCACCAACACGGGAGTCTCGCGCATCAGCTGGTCACACGGCCTCTACTCCATCCTACTCGAGATCAACTCCGACCCCGTCGTCCCCGGGCTCACACCGCGCCACCCAGACCCCACCATCGACCGCCTCGCCGAGGCCATCATCGACCGCACCGACCAAGCACTCACCCACAACACCTGGTGAGGTTCCGTGCTCTCAGTCTCGGGCGCGTGCATACGCCGCCCACCGACCAGAGCCCGATGAGGCGCAGCGGTGGTGGGCCGGACCGCGCGGCACTGGTCTTCTCCGACCGCAGCCAGATGCTTCTTGCGCCCATGTCGGGCCGGTCCGCAGCTTCAAGTTGGAAACCCGGGCACCGGAGCTGCCCATCGTTGCCGACGTGCGCCGGCCTGTCGGTACCTGCCCGTACAGTCCGGCGGAAGCGCTGGAGCCCTCCGCTGCTGGCGCGCAATCAGCGATCGTCGTCTGCAGAGAAGAGGTGCCGGTGCCGCGGGTGGAATGGAGTTTGCGATCGGGCGAGGACGTCGAGGCTGTGGTCGCGATGCTGCTGTGTCGGCAGAACCCGGAGACGTTACGGTTGCGCCCCGGCCAAGGCGATGGCGGTATCGACCTGTTCCTTGCCGGTCCCGATGGCGCCGGGGCCGAGCGCGCCGTCTATCAGGTCAAGAAGTTCGCCCAGAAACTCACTAGTAGCCAGAAACGCCACATCAGACGATCGTTCGATCGCGTCCTGCAGACCAGCGCCGACGAGGGCTGGAAGATCACCGCCTGGTATTTGGTGTGCCCGCTGCTGCCGACTCCCAGCGACTTCGCCTGGTTCCAGACAATGACCTCCGAGGCAGGATTCAACTGCCACTGGCACGGACTGGATCATCTCAACAACCTCGCCAGCCGCTTCCCCGACGTCATCGACTACTACCTCCACGATGGCCGCGACCGGCTGGCGGCAGCGCTGGAGCCACTTGCGGCGATCATTGCCCGCCGCGACCGTCTCGACCCTGGTCAGCCTTTGACCGTGATCGACCTGCAGACCGATCTCGCGGCCATCCACAAGGCCATCAACGCCCACGACCCGCACTACCGGTACAGCATTGAGATGAGCCACCTACCGCCGGACGAACCCCCAGCGGCTGCCCCCGGCCTGGTCGTGATCAGCGCGATGATGGTCGAGTCGTCGTGGCTGATTATCAAGATCTTCGCCCGCGCACGCGAGAGCCTCAACGAACGGCCGATCCCGATCGAGCTGCGATTCAACGTCCCTGAAGACCGGCTCGACCTCCGCGACCGGTTGACCCGGTTCATCGACTACGGCGCACCACTGGAACTGCCCGCGGGCACCGTCGACGCGACCTTCGACCTACCCGGCGGGTTCGGCGGCACCTACCAAGGGGGCAGCGTCCGGATCGGCGGGGTGACGACGATGCAGGGATCCGGAAGCGACATCGCCGACGACGGGGAGATCCGGGTAGGAGTACTCGCCGGGGAGGACGATGTGCTCGCCGAGGTCCTCTTCACCCGGCGGGAGCTGACCGACGGCGCTGCCGGGCGACGCACCGTCTGGCGCGACCCCTCCGACACCGTCACCCTCGAACTGCTGCAGCAGGGCACACGACTGGTGTCGATCGACATGAAAGACAACTTCCAGGTCAACGGCCGCCGTCCGGGCGACCTCGCCGCAACGCTCCAGCTCTGTGCCTGCATGCACGCCCCTCACCAGCTCTACCTGGCGCCTGGTTACGGGCCGCGGACCATCACACCGATCGCAGCCATCAAAGGCGAACCGGACCGCGAAATCACCGCAATGGCCCGCACCGCGAACGCCCTGAACATCGTCCAACCCCACCTCCCCCACCGGCTGCTCATGCCAGCAGGCCTCACCGCCGACCAAGCACGACGCCTCGACTGGGCCGCCCGACTGCTCGAAGGCCAGCCGATCCGGGGGACATGGCCCACGAGCGAGATCACGGTCAACCTCCACGACGGCGAACCAGGTCTGAGCCCCGACCAGTCCTACCACTTCTGCCTGATCCGCGACCTCGACGTAGAACTCGGCGACCGCAGCGTCCACGCCTGCCAATACGCAGGCGTTCTCGACGGGGTCGTCGAAGCCATCGACGACCACCAAGTTCGCATCCGCCTGCTCGACACCCGCACCACCATCTTCCGATTCACCGGCGACAACATCACCGACGGCACCGTCCTGAGCCGAGCACTCAACCACCCCGCGCACGCGCAGTCCACGCCCGAGGAAGCCGCGTAGAGCGCGCCCCCCACGTTCTCCTCGCTGGGACTATCTCGGTAACGGCTCTGGCCCACTTTCGGTGGTGGGTCCTGGTTTCAGGCCAGGAGGATGCGGTGGCGGAGTAGCCGGAATCCGGCGCGGCCACACATTTGTCGTTTGATCAGCTTCGTTTTTGTATTCACGCCCTCGACCGGGCCGTTGCTGTAAGGCAGGCAGAGTCCGGCCAGGACTGCATGATGGTCGCACACCACCGGGAGTCCGGGCTCGGACTACCAGCCGCGAGCCCGCCACACCAAAATCCTCGACCACAAGTGGAGACAAACCCGAAAATATCTCGCCGACAAGGATACTCACCTCGTCCACCGAGCTATCGTGCCGCCGTAACCTCACCGGCATCACCCAAGGCGGGCCAGAGCCCCTACTGAGATAGACCCGGGTTCCCCGGGTGGTGCGATGCGTTCAGTACCCGGGGCAGACCGCGTTGCGCGCAGAGCACGTAACAACCGCCGTCGAAAGTTCGATGCTTCAGCAATTGACATGGTCGAGGCGGAATCTGAGCACTGGCTGAGTCACCGTCGTGTGGGTGGGAAGGAATGTGGGTGAGGCTGGCCTGGATAGAGGCATGCAACTTCCGCTCGTTGCGGAGCGTACAGGTGCCAGTGCGCGAGCATTTGACCGTCGTGATCGGTGAGAACAACGGCGGCAAGTCCAATCTCTTGGACGCGGTGCGGCTGGTGACAGAGCCGCTGGACGGACGCCGCGACCGCTATTGGGACGTCGATGATATAGCTCGCGTGCCTGGTGCGGGTTCGGCTGAGCTGACGGCCACATTCGAGTTGTCTTCTCGCGAGCAACTGAGTATCTACAGCCAAGCTGTGCTCGACGATATGGCGTCAGTCCGGTACCGGGTTACCTTCACCCCGCCTGAGGGGTCGGCGACTCGTGGCAGACTGACGTGGCTGGCTGGCGAGAGCCGATCCAGTGATCGTGACCCTGAGCCTGAGGCCCGCGGCCGCTTGAGACATGTGTATCTCCCGCCGCTGCGGGACGCACAGCGGGAACTGAATTCTGGCTCGGGCAACCGTCTTCGGATCGTCCTCAACTATCTGCTGTCCGAAAGCGGGATGAGCGAGGTCGAATTCGTCGATGCCGTGAAGTGCAACCTGGACAGCCTCCGATCCACCCCGAGTGCAGGGAAGATCCTTGACGGGGTCGAGCGAGCTGTACGTACTCCACTCGCCGACATTTCTGCTGGCGCAAGTCCTCAGATGGCGGATGTTTCCTTTACCGATCCGGATTTGCTGTCGATTGCTCGGTCCCTTCGGATACGAATGAACGACCGGGGGCTGGATCCGCGAGACATCAAGAGTTCCGGTTTGGGTTACGCCAACCTCTTGTTTATTGCGACCGTTATCGCAGAACTTCGAGCTGCCCGTGACCACGATCTAACGGTCTTCCTGGTCGAAGAGCCCGAGGCACATCTCCATCCACAGTTGCAGAGTCTGCTCATCGAGTATCTGTCCGATGCCGCCAAAGCATCTGCCAAGGAACCTGCGACTCCTGACTTCGCTGGCAGGATTCAGGTTGTCGTGACGACGCACTCCCCGCTCATCGCTACGGCGGCCGAGGTGGAGGACCTTGTAATTCTTAAACGTCATCGCCTCGTGCCAGCCGACGAAGGCAACAGGAGCGATCCGACCGAGGATGCACGTAACGCGGTGGGCCAAACCGCAAGCCTGTACGAGACCAAGGCTATTGCACTGGGCGAACTCGATCTAGATGGCGGCCATGCAAAGTTGAAGCGCTACTTGGACGCCACACGCAGCGCGATGCTCTTCGGCCCTCGCGTCATCCTCGTCGAAGGCATCGCGGAATCCTTGCTCCTGCCAGTATTCGCGCGCAGAGTACTCACACAACCTGACCCAACGCCATTGTTCCGTCCGGCGAAGGTAGCTAGCGATGATCCCGCTGGCAGGGCTCGCGCGAGTTGGGCGAGGTTCGTCGGCACGAGCATCGTCGCCATCGACGGTGTCGACTTCGCACCTTATATACGGGTCCTCCTCACACGTTCAGGGGGAGGCCGCATCGCAGAGCGAGTCGCGGTGATTACCGATGAGGATCCCAAGCTCCAATATGATCGACGAGCAGACCTTATGGAATTAGCAAGAGATCTCGGTGCCGCCGACCTGCTAGAGGTGTTCGTCGCCCACCCAACCCTGGAACCTGAACTGTTGGGCGCCGGGTCGGCCAATCTGTCCGTGGTGGAGGCTGCATTCAATAAGCAGAAGCCGGTAGCCGGACCTCGAGCATGGCAGGAGATGAGGTCTGCTGACGACCACGCCCAGCTCCTCAGACAATTCCAGAAGGCGTTCGAGGACAAAGAACTCCGCAAAGGCGACTTCGCACAGGACATCGCTGACCTGAGCGCGGCAGAGCCGAACTTCGTCGTGCCCGAGTACCTCAGCTCCGCCATCCGCTGGATCGCAGAGGCGCAGCCATGACAGACGCCGACTCGATCACCACAGCTATCGAGCGCCAACAACAAGCGGTCCAACACCCTGGACCGCTCTATGTACAGGCATGCCCCGGTGCCGGAAAAACCAGAGTCATCGTCGATCGCCATCTGGCCGGCACGAGTGGCGCACGCGCTGTTCTGTCTTTCACGAATGTCGCCTGCGACGAGATCGCTCGTCGGTGCCGCGAGTCCGGCAAGCCTGAACTTGCATCATTCCCCAACTACATCGGCACCATCGACACCTTCCTCTGGCGGTACTTCGTCCGCCCGTTCCTCACACCAGATCGACTCTGGCACCGTATCGACTCATGGGACCGTATCAACGCAAGTACCCAGGTCGGCTACGGTACGAAAGCACACACAGTGATGCTGAGCGATTTCCAGTGGAGCCGGGAGCCCGGTGCGCAGCAATGCACCGCTCGGCTACAGCCAAAGAAGAGAAACCTCAAAACCTATAGAGCACTATCCATGCAGGAGCTCCTCGACAGCGCAGCGTCGGCTGCAGTCGCAAAGAGGGATGAGTTGGCCAAAAGCGGCTACATCACCGGCCACGAGATCCGCATTCGCGCACTCAGAACTCTCAACGAGCGTCAGGGAGACGCTGTCGCAATGATCGCCGGACGATTCTGCGAGGTCGTCGTCGACGAAGCTCAAGACTGCTCGGCATACGACCTCGCCATCCTGAGCCACTTGCGCGATGCCGGAATAAATCTGGTCGTTGTGTGCGACCCCGACCAGGCCATATACGAGTTCCGCGGTGCACTTCCCGATCGCATCCGTGCCTTCGCCGGAACATTGGGAAGCCAGATCGACTTAGCTGGAAACTGGCGGAGCAGTCCCGCTGTCTGTGGACTCGCGGCCACCCTGCGACCCGCCATCACCGCACGACCCCATGACGATCCCGTGGGCCCCCACAAGAACGAACAAGCCGCGATCCTGCTGATCCATACCGACGGTTCAAAACCAGACGACGCCCTCACAGTTTTCAACGACCACGCCGACAGAGTTGGAATTCCTGCTCAGAGACGCCTCGTGCTCGCACACTCTGCCGCAAGCCTTCCCACCGTTTCCCGAGTGTCAACTCCACAACCCCCTACCAACTACTCCGCTCGCATCGCCTGGGCGGCGGCGATCGCAAAGTCCAGCCACAACAACAGGACGCTCCGAGAAACGGCTTACGATATTCTCCAACAGGCCCTCCTCCGGTACTGGTACACCGACCCGGAGACCGACAACCGCTCCGTCGCCGCCATCTGCGACATCCTCAACCTGGACTCATGGCGACTCCGTCAGCAAGCAGGAAGGCTAGCCACGTCGGTCCCAGAACTGGATCAAGGCACATTCGCAGCTTGGTGCAAAGCGACCAACACCCAACTGAAGCTTCTGCCCCCGTATCCCGGCGCCAGCCGACTGAGCCTAAGCGGGAGTCTACGCGCAACCTCCTCACTCCAAGACAAGACTCCGCATGACGCTGGCGGTGCTCCAGTACTCAACTCCACATCACCCACCCGAAAAAGCGTTGTCCACCAGGTCAAAGGCGAAGAGGAAGACGGCGTACTCGTCATCGTGCCCGCTGACGCCCGTACCAGCAGTCTGGTCGATGCCTGGATGAAGGGAACCCATCCACCCGATGTAGCTGAAAGCCTGCGGGTGCTCTACGTAGCAACCACACGGGCACGCCGCCTGCTCGCAATCGCCCTACCCGACGGAGCGCAGGGCCGCGTCGCGGCCCTTCTCAAGGAGAAAGGTGTACCTTTCGATGTCGCATTTACCTAACTTAGATCACCGGCACCCCCCAACGACCGCGCCTCCCGGATCAAGAACCGGCACGCGGCGACCACCTCATCGCGCTTCCACAACGGTGGCCATCCGTAGGCGTCCCGGACATCCTGCACCAGATACGAGTTCTGCATGTCTACAACGAGCAACGCCAGCGACCCCACACTCGCCCCTCAGAACATTGACATCGTTTCGATCCCGAGACGATTCGATCCGATCGACCAGTAGGGACGACCGATCCGAGTCTTGGTCTCGGAATACCGAGGAAGGTCGGCCGACAGCTCGGGCGCGAATGCTCGTGGCGGCAAAGGGGCTTCGGGCCTCCTGGGCCAGCGGGACAGATCGATTGCGAAGGAGTATATCGAGCCCGCCTCCTCCAAGCAGCATCTTCGATGCGTTTCCGGCCCATTTCCGGCGACATAGCTTCGACTCCGACGCCGAAGCGCGGTCCCATACCCGCGCTGAGCGGTCCGGCACCTCCTCCAGCGATGGTCGCGGCGGTATGGGCGCCGGTGCCAAGACACGGTTGCTGACGCAGAAATGCCACAGAAATGGTGTCCGAGGAGAGCGCTAACACCTACACAAAGCTTTGACCTGCGGATATATCGAAACTGATGTATAGAATCTGCCTATAATCGCAGTTCAGTGGTCGAAAAAGTGTCCAGAGGGGGTATCGACCACTACGCCCACGCACTCACCAGGCAACACGTGCTACAAATAGAATAACGGGTGGACACTCGTCGCGAACCGCGCATTAAGAAGTCCTCTCCACAGCATGCCTTCCTATGCCGAGAGGCATCTCGGAGCCCTGAGCCGCGCCAGCCTTTACCGCTAATCGCCGGAAAACCAGCCTGTGTTGCGGCCAGGATCCTCGCCGGGGTCGGCTCCCGTCCTTGTCGACGTTGAAGAGTCCTTGTTGACGTTGAGATTCTCGCCGGAGCGCGAGCTCCGGCGAGGGATGCCGATCGACCACCTGGGCAGTCTGTTCGACCCGGTCGAGGTTTTCGCCGGAGCTCGCGTTCCGGCGCTGGCCTCACCCGACGCGTACATCGTGGTCGTCTCGACAGCGTTGAGATTCTCTCCGGAGAGTGCCTCCCGCTGCGAGGCACAGCGGCAGACCCCTTAGATACCCGGCCACCCCGTTGATATTTCTGCCAGAACCGCGTTTTCACCCGCTGGCCTGCGGCGGAGTACGGGATCCGAGCGAAGCTAGATGTTGAGATATCTCACACGCGCACAACAACGCGGATGGGGTCTGCTCTACCTGATCGACTAGGACGGGCCGGCGATTCGTCGTACAGTCACCTCCATCTCCACACAGGCCCTGAACCCATATATCGCATCCGAGCGACGTGGGCGGGCCGTGAGACTGCTCGCACCCCTGGAAGGCGTCGGCGCGACCGAACGCGCTGCGCAGCCCAGGGCCAGTCCTCACGAGATCTCCCTGCACTCAGCGAGAGTGAGATGCTGGCTCCGCGCGTTCAGGGGATATCTTCGGACTCCTCCGGTCGGGCCAGGAACCAGCACACGTGTTGAAGCGGAGTCCCGAATGACCGCACCATCGAACTGGTTCTGTTCGCGAACCTCGACCCCGCCCGAGGAACAACGGAATACGTGGTCGCGAATTTCGTCATCACCACCGGGGTTGCGGTAGCAGCGTCGGATTCCGTCGGGCCGGCTATCGTGTGCGAAGCTTTCAGGTGCCGTTGATGGGCTGGGTATAGCTGTGCCCATCCAGCGTGGTGGTCATGGTGCCGGTTGCTTCGAAATCATTACGGATAGTGCCAGGGTGCAGGGTGAATCCTTCGGGTTCGCTGGTCCGTTTGGTGCCGTTGTAGATACCGGAAACGGTCAGGTCGCTGTGCCAGGTGATCGGCTCGAAACCGATCCGGCCGGCCCGGTGTACGCGTTCGGCGCCATCGACCACGATGCCGGGGTGATCGCTGTACCCGGTGTAGGTCACTGCGATTTCGGTGATGAACGTCCGGTCCGCGTTTTCGCTGACCACAACCCGAGCGCTCCCCTGCTCGGCACCCCGCATCGTGTAGGTGCCCGCTGGCAGATGCGGTCGCGGCGGAAGAGGGTCACCGGGCCGGTACTCCACGCCCCATACCGCCTCGGGCGCCGGCGCCACGGGCTGCGGCGAGACAGGCGTAGCGTCGTCGAACCGGGCGAGCATCACGCGGCTACGCCGTCCGCCCGGTTCGCTGGATTCCGGGCACACCGTGGGATCGGCGCCACCGCAGTCGGGTACGGTGGCCAGGTTCTCCGTCCACACCACCCCGGTGCTGTCCGATAGCCAGGCCGGGTCGGCGGCGGCATTCCAGTTGGGATCACCACCGGCGTTGACCTGCTGGCTCTTCCCGGTGTCGAGATCGACGAGGTAGGGGGTGAAGTAGCGGCGTTTGCCGCTGTTGCGGATACCGGAAACGTGCCCGGTGGTGGGCATCTGTTCGACAATCGGCGGAATACCCGGAATGCCGGCGATGAAGTCGACTCTTCCGGAGCCGATGACCTGCTCTGCGAGCAAGGATTTACCGTCGGGCGAGGCGGCCATGGGATCGGTGTAGCCGGCGAATGGTGTGAGTACCCGTGACTGCCCGGTGCGATTGTCGGTGGACCAGGCATCGATACTGCCGGATTGGTGATGCTGGATGCCCAGGGCGGCCGTACCATCGTGGTTCCAGCCGCGGAACTCCCCGATCATCCCGGCGGGGTTGAACCGTAACTCCTCCCCGTCCACAACATATGGCTGATATCTCGGGTCGGGGTTGTGCAACGCCCGCACGTCGGTGACCGTATAGCGTCCGCGGGCGGGATCGAAGACCAGCTCGCCCATGAATGGGATCTGCTCGTACCGATTATCGCTCTGGACCATATAGCTGAAACCGAGATGTTTATCGTCGGGGTTCAAGCGCGGCTCTCGCAGCGTCCCGGGTTGTCCCGTGTCTGCGTCCCAGACCAGGGGGTGGATCCGGATCCGGTCGGGCGTGCACTGCTCGTCGGCGAAACGGTAGTCACCACAGTCGATGATGTTGGTGCCCGCCAGGGCGCGTTTGCCGTCACGGAACCCATTGATCGGATAGGTCAGCGCGACAGAATTGCTGTAGTCGGTGGACGGGTCATTCGGTCGCGGCGGGGCGGGATGACCGCAGGTCAGGCATTTGTAGCCGTCCCCGCCAGGGAAACCGGTGCCGTCGGTTTTCACCAGTAGGACCTGCGGGCCGCTGAAATCCGCTCCTGGACCCTCGGCGGGGGCCCCGGCGAAGTTCACACCGACGAGTATGTGATCGCTATCGGGCCAATAGGTGCCGATCGAGCCGAATCCGCCCCACCCGGGGTCTACACATCCGGTGTGCCGGGGGTTGACGTCGGCGGTGCACGCACCGGGCTCCGTCGACGGCGCGGTAGGTGGCACCGGCAACTGCGCCAGTGTCACCTTCTCCTCCGATCGGGCCGATGGGTCGACCACGAGCTTGCCGCCGGAATCGCTGATCACCTTGTGCAACGGCCCGGGATCGGGCTCCCCGGTCGAGCATCCGGCGACCAGTACGGTCGCTACCACGGCCATCGGCCCGATCGATCGAAACCCTTCCGCGAATCCGGGAATCAGGGCTCGCCGGGGTTCCTTTGTCCACGCTTTCACCAATCAATCTATATCAGATGCATCGGTACCGATGGAATATTGTAGGGTGAAGCACATGGACGGTAGGCAGTTGAACAGGCTCGGGCGCCGGTTGGTCGAGCTGGCTCGTCACGCGAGCACCTATCCCGGCGACCGAATCCCCTCCGCAGGTGAAACCGCCGTACTGGGGGAAGTCGTGGAGCACCCCGGCTGTTCGATCCGCCAACTCTGCGAACGCACCGGGTTCGTCCAGAGCCACGTCTCCACACTCGTGGCCGGGCTCGTCGACCGGGGACTGCTGCGCACCGAGACCGATCCCACCGACCGCCGCCGCACCCTGATCTATCCCGATACACCTCTCACCCGCGGCGTCGAGCGACGGCGGCGCTCCATCGACGCCACCCTCACCGCCACGCTCGGCGACACCGACACCGCACGAGAAGCCGTCGATCTCCTCGACCGGCTCGCCGCCCTGCTGCTCACCGAGCACGATCCGGCGGCGCAGGCACCGACCCGGACATCCCGGAGCACACCGGAGGGACCGTTCCAGGCCGAGGACCGGTCACTCAGTGCTGAGCCACATCGAAAGACCGCACGATGACCACCGAACACCGCGTCACTGTGATCACCGGCGCCGGATCCGGTATCGGCAGGGCAATGGCCCGCGTCTTCGCCCGGTCCGGCCACTACGTCGTGGTAGCCGATATCGACCAGGCCGCTGCAGCAGAAACTGTCGCCGAGCTCGGCACCGGGGCTCTCGCCGTTCAGACCGACATCGGCGATCCCGACGCAGTACACCATCTGGTCGAGCGCACTCTGGACGCATATGGCCGAATCGACGTGCTGTGCAACAACGCCGGCGTCATGGACCGCATGGCCTTGCCCGCCGACACCTCGCTCGATCAGTGGCGGCGAGTCATCGACATCAACCTCACCGGCACTTTTCTGCTCACCAAAGCCGTCCTGCCACACATGCTCGGCCGCGCAACCGGTGCTATCGTCAACACCGCCTCCGAAGCCGCCATCCGCGGCGGCGCCGCCGGAATCGCCTATACCGCGTCCAAACACGGAGTCATCGGCCTCACCCGCAGCGTCGCCTGGGCCCACGCCGGTGACGGCATCCGCTGCAACGCTATACCCCCGGCCCCACAATGACCGGTATCGCACCCGACTTCGATCCCGAAGGCATGGCTCGGCTACGCCCCGTCATCGAACTCAACCAGCAGCGCCTCGCCCAACCCGACCAAATGGCCTCAGTCGCCGCCTTCCTCGCCTCCGACGCCGCATCCTTCGTCAACGGCGCGATCGTCCCGGTCGACGCCGGGTGGTCCGCCGGGTAACCGGCCCGCCATGAACCGCCAGAAATATCAGTGGCCGGCAGAGCCCACAGAAGAGCACCAGACCCCGTGTCGAGACAGCGCTGGACTGCTTCCAAACTTTCGGGCTCCAACCTCACCAACCTGTCACGAGCTGGTTTTGACCTGCCAAGTATCAACGTCGTGTTCGCCGATGAGCGATGGTGCACCACAATCGTGCTGCGACTGGCTTGGAACCCCGGGCCCTTCAGCCGCTCGGGGGCCGACTCTGCTCGGCGACCCATGCCGCAATCTGCGCGCGCGAGGTGAATCCGAGCTTCGTCAGAATGTGCTCGACGTGTCCCTGTGCGGTTCGCTGGGAGATGACCAAGCGGTTGGCTATGGCCTTGTTTGTCAGGCCCTCGGCAACCAGCTGGGCGACTTCGTCTTCACGCTTGGTCAGTCCGGACGAGGGTCCTGGGCCCGAGGCTTGCGGCTGCTCTCCCAAGGCGAAATCGGCCGCGGCATCGAGATCCATGGAGCCACCTTCCCGGCAGGCCGACTCGAATGATCGTCGGCCCAGCGCACGCAGGGCTACCCGCTCACAGTCCTCATGGTGGACAGCCAGCTTCGGAAGTAGCGCCGTCGAGCTCCCAGTGGCCCGGGATAGCGCCTTCGCCGCGCCCATGTAGACGGCGGCTTTTCGCGCTTCCCCCTCGGCGCCGACGATCCAGGCCAGAGTCTCCAGGACCGTACCCGCCATGAGTGGGTCATTCAGCTGCCTGGCCGAACGCAGTGCCTGCCGTAGTAGCTGCGACGGACGTTCCCGATCACCCTGATGCCAGGCGGCAACCGCTGTCGCCCACAATGCTGTGGCCCGGTTGACCTCGTCCTGCTTGGATTCGACGATCGCGAGAGCCTTCTCGTGATGTGCAAGGGCTCCTGCACTGTCCTCCTGCAATTCGTGCATCCAGCCGAGCGACAGAAGTACAGAAACCTGCCCGTAGACATCATCCTGCGCATCGAACCTCTCGAGGGCGGCAGCCAGAGGCGCCTGTGCAGTCTGCAGGTCACTGCTGAAGACCGCATGGATGCCCTGAGCGAATTCTGCGTAAGCCTGCGCCACCTCGTCATCGGTCCGGTCAGCCAGAGTCCGCGCCTCGAGAACCAGCGCGGCCGCCGTCGTTGGGTCACCCTGGATGTCCGCCGCCATACTCGCCCCCTGCAATGCTTTGATCCGGACCGGCGTGGCATTCATAGAACTGGTGGCCAGAGCACGCTCGAGCCAATAGCGAGCTTCATCCATTTGGCCATGACCGAGCCAGAACAGCCGCAACGCCACAGCGAACGACAACGCGGCGTCGGAATTCTCCTCGACACCGGTCAGGCAGAAGTCCAGCGCCTCCCGCAAGTTGGGTCCTTCACGGTCGAGGCGGGCGATCCAGTCGAGTTGAGTAGGGCCGATCCAATGTGCCGCAGCGTCCTCTGCCAACTGCTGGTACCAGTCATAATGCCGCCGCTGTTGGTCCGTGTATTCTCCTGCTTCATAGAGCTTTTCGCGACCGTAGTCGCTCACCGTCTCGAGCAACCGGAATCGCACCACCGAATTCGACTCCTCGCGAATGAGGATGGATTTGTCCACCAGTGCCGTAAGTAGATCGAGCAGATCCTCTGCGGTGCCGTCACACCTGCACACTTTTTCGGCAGCGTCGAGCTCGAAACTGCCGGCAAACACCGACGTCCGCGCCCAGGCTGCTTGTTCGGCCGGACTGCACAGGGAATAACTCCAGTCGATGCACCATCTCACTGTCTGGTGGCGGCTCGGGACACCGCGGCTGCGACTGGCCAGGAGCGTGAAGCGATCGTTCAACCGCTGCAGGATCTGCTCGGGTGAGAGCACTCGCAGACGGGCCGCCGCCAATTCGATCAACAGAGGAAGTCCGTCGAGCCGACGGCAGATTTCGGCAATGGTCGTGACATTGTCGTCGGTGAGCACAAAATCGGCAACTGCGGCAGATGCTCGTTCGACGAACAGGGTGACCGCGTCGTACCGAGGTGCAGTCACCAGCGACGGCTGCCGATTCGGGTCGGGAACAAGCAGCGAAGAAACTCGCATCACCGTCTCCCCGGGCACATCCAAGGCCTCCCGGCTGGTGGCAAGGATTCGCAACTCTGGACAGGCCAGGATCAGCCGCTCGGCGATCCTTGCCGTGTCGTCCACGACATGCTCGCAATTATCGAGGACCAGCAGCATCTGTTGTGACCCGACGTATTCGACCAGCGCTTCGAGTGCCGGTCGGCCGCGGGCTCGGACACCTACCGTGGCCCCGATCACTGTCGGCAGGAGCGCGCCGTCGCGTAGTTCCCCGAGTTCTGCCAGCCACACCCCGGCAGGGAAGTCCCTTTGCGAAGCTGTCGCCAGGCGTAACGCCAGGCGCGTCTTTCCCACACCACCGACTCCGGTCAGGGTCACGAGCCGGGAACTCTCCAGCAGCCTCTTTGCCTCGGTCAGCTCCGTGCGGCGACCGACGAAGCTCGTCATCTCCAGAGGAAGTGTTCTCGTTCGCCCGACCGCAGATCTGATCGGCAACGGACGCTGTTTCCGCGACTTTCCGGGGGCCAACGGAACCAGGCCCACAGAAGAACCTTGATTCGACCGAGTACCGGCCTCGACCTGGAGTGCCATCTCATCCACCGACCACCCGCCCCCAGCTTGGACCTGCTGTAGTTGCTCGCCCAAGGTGACCGAGGTGGGCCGCTCCTCCGGATCACGCGTCATGGCATGTTCGATCGCCTGCACGAGATCCTCGGCAATGCCGTACGGGCGTAGGTCCGGTACCGGCTGTGTGGTGATTCGCAGGAATTGGGCCACTACCTGCTCGTTGCTGTGCCGCTCGAAGGCCGCATGTCCGGTCAGCGAGGCAAATAACGTTGCGCCGAGACCGTACACATCCCCTGCCGGGGAAGGCTCGTCTCCCGACAGCACTTCTGGTGCCGTGAAAGCCGGCGAACCCGCTACCGCGCCAGCAGCGGTGCGAAAACTATCGGCGAGACGCGCGATGCCGAAGTCTGTCAGCGTCGGCTCACCGTAGTCGGTGACCAGGATGTTGCCGGGTTTGACATCGCGATGCAGGATGCCGAGCCGGTGCGCGGTCGCGAGTGCCCCGGCGATCTTGATACCCACGCTCAGGGCCTCCTCGATCGACAGAGGACCGCGATTCCGGATCCGCGCATGAAGCGAGTCTTGCGGATAGTAGGGCATCACCAGATAGGGAAATCCGGACGCGGTAGTACCCACCTGCAGGACAGGAACGATGTTCGGATGTCCGGTCAGCTGGCCCATTGCTCGCTGCTCGCGGAAGAATCGCTGCTGATTCTCCTCGTCGACGCTGGCGGTGAGAACCTTGACGGCTACTGTCCGGGCCAACTCGGCCTGTATGCACCGGTACACCACACCGAACCCACCACGCCCGATCTCATGGGCGTCAGTGAATCCGGCTTCTGCCAGTTCTGCTGTGACGTCGGTAATGACTTGACGTTGAGTTTTGAACGAGTCGATTTCGCCCATATGCAGAGTCCTGCCCGAAAGTGCGCCTCAGACTATCACGCGATTGTTGGGCACAACGCGCCTGTACAGGTGTCCTTCAACCCGGGCCGGGCGGAACTATCTGTGCGTATTTATTTGTTCGAGGTGTCCGCGAACGGAAGGACGAGGTAGCTCGGAGCATCCGGGTCGAGTTGGACATGCTGAGGTCTCAGCGCGCTGGCAGCCATGGTGGCTCCGATCGGGAGTGCCCGGGGGAAGTTGAAGGCATAAATGTCGAGGCGGAGGCGATGACCTGGCTGAATGACGGCTTCGGTCGCCTGCAGGCCGATTTCAACGGTAGTTGGTTGGCCGGGGATCAGGAGGTCGCGATCGCTGAGGTCCAGGGGGTGATAGGGGTCCGCATAATTTCCATCTGGGGTCTGGGTACTTTGCGCGGGATCGACTGCACGAAGAGACGCGGTGAGCTGGCCAGTGGAGATAACAGTGGAGGTTCCGTCCGGGGCTACATCGTTGAGGGAAACGGACCAGAAGCCGTCGGGGGCATCCAGGACAGTGTTGAGGTGCAGATTCGTCGGGCCGGAGAGCATGACGGGCGAGGAGACCGGCGCGGTGGTGAAGGTGAGGGCATCGGCTTCGTTGAAACGGGAGTCGAGCTCACAGGCTGTGCCGAGGAGGGGAATGAGTCCCGCGGTACCTTCGATGGCTTGGCGCGAGCAGAAGTTGCGCGCCCCAGGAACAATAGTCATTTTCGTGAAGGCCGCTGGGGCGTCGGCATGCAAGCTACCATCGAATGCCGCGTGACCGGCGGTACCACTCGGCTGGCGTTGATCATGCCCAGCCACAACGGCATGAATCCCGAACCGATCGCGCCACCGGTGCCGACGATATCGCGGAACAGATCCGAACCCGGGACGATCGGCAGTATCGCCTTCAGCGCAGGGGCGCGATGTGCGGCGGCCTGAACAGCGGCGATGCCCAGGTAGGACGCACCGGTCATACCGACCGTTCCATCGGACCACGATTGCCGCGATGCCCAGTCGATCACCTCGACAGTGTCGTCCTGTTCACGCGGTCCGAGCACATCCCAAAGCCCATGCGAGGCACCCGTTCCACGCACATCCACCACCACCTCCACGTACCCCGACCGCACCAGTTCCGAGGTGACCCCCATCTGACCCGCAGCCGCGCCGGAACCGGCCACTGGGACGCTGGCCTGCTTGGTATAGGGGGTCATGACCACGACGACCGGCAGGGGCGCCTCCGTGGGGCTACCGTCCGAATCGGCTGGCCGGTGAATATCGGCACGCAGCACTGTTCCGTCACTCATGGTGATCGGCACGTCGCGTTCGCTGGAGACGGCGGAGTACACCGTGCTCTGCCAGGCATCGGCCCATGCAGGAACAACCGCGTTCTCCGGGGCAGCCTGCGCAATATGCGCGGGAGCCAGTGCGCAGACCATCGCCATCGATAGGGCACTGAACCCGAGTCTCCATCCATATGGCACGTCAGTCACCCAGGTCTTTCCATTGGAGCTCTCCACGCCGTGATTCGGGCGCGATCGAGACCAACAGTGCCATACGCTTTACTCATTAGTAAAGCGTATGCGACCGCATACCACCGCCCTGCAACCGAAGGTCGCGCTGTCCGCATGCGATTCTGGTAGCGATGCCTCCCACGAATCGCCGTCCGACCGACGATGAACTCCTCGACGCGGCTCGAGTAGTGTTCGCCGCGCATGGCTACCGCACCGCCAGCATGGACGCCATCGCTCAGCACGCGAATTCGACCAAACCCACGCTCTATGCACACTTCGGCTCCAAGCAGGAGCTCTTTCGCCGCCTGTTCGAGCGTGAGGCCGCGGCCATGAGCGCGGCGATGTTGCCCGTCTATGCGACCATGCCTGGTCGTGAGATGGCGGAGATGGTGTCCATCGCGTTCGGCGCGGGCACCAGCTACGTTCGAGCCAATCCAGAGAGCTCACGCGTGGTGAACGCGGTACTCAGTGGCGACGGTCCCGATCCGGCAATGGGCCACCGCGTACTCGACGAACTCATCGAATCCATAGCCGACGTAATCGACGACACCATCCGCCGGGACGGCCACGAACCAGGCGCTGTGGGCAGGCTGATAGCGAGCATGACCTGGGGCGCGGCCATGGAGGCCAACCGGGTCGCCGACAGTATCGACCTGCCCGAAGCCGACTTCGTGGACTGGCTCACGGCCTTCACACGCGGCGGCTTGGAAGCCACGCGAGCCCGAATCCGAACTGGCGCGCTACCTCTCAGGCCCGCGCCCGGCCAATCGACCACGCCGCGATAGCCCTCGGGTTTCGGGAAACGCTCCCGCCCGCCGAGCCACCGGCAAAACGGCATGACCTTCGATCGACCCCGATCAGAAGTTGATCATGTGTCCGGCCAGGCCGTGAATGGCCTCCTGCAGCGCCTCGCTGGCATCACCCAGACCGTGCGCCTTGCCGTTCGCGGTGAACGGGAAGGTCGCGACCTTCACGTCGTAACCCTCGTCGCGCGCCTGCTGCTCGGTGAGACCGAAGCTGGCGACCTGCGGCTGACAGAAGGTGGCGCGCGGCATCATCCGGTAGTCGCCCAGGGTCAGCGTCTCGGCGCCGCCGAT
>NZ_JBSGIP010000065.1:0-23454 GCF_053605105.1 Nocardia sp. NPDC003963 | reverse complement strand
GATTGCTCGGATCACGAGGTGAATATCAAGGTTCTGCTCGACGGTGTGGTGTCGGCGGGTGAGCTGGATATCGCGGATCGTAATCCGCTGCTCGCTGAAATGACCGACGAGGTCGCCGAATTGGTACTGCGCGACAATATCTCGCAGAACTTCCGGATCGGCCTGTCCCGTTCGGGGTCGGCGCGGCGCGGCGCGGTGCACCGGCGGCTGCTCACCGAACTGGAGACCCGTCGCGGCGTGGACCGGCATCTGGAGGCGTTGCCCACCGATGCCGAGATGGACCGGCGGATCGCTGCCGGGGCCGGGCTCACATCCCCGGAACTGGCCACGATGATCGCCCATGTGAAGCTCGCGCTGAAATCCGATCTGCTCCACGGAGACCTGCCCGACAGCCCCACTTTCGCCGCGGTGCTGCCGGATTACTTCCCGACTCCGCTGCGGGAGCGGTTCGCCGGCGCCATCACCAGGCATCCGCTGCGGCGCGAGATCGTGGCCACCGTGGTGGTCAACGAGATGGTCGATTTCGGTGGCGCGACCTTCGCGTTCCGGTTGTCCGAGGAGATCGGTGCCACCACCGACGACGCGGTGCGCGCGTTCACGGCGGCGGTGGAGATCTTCGGGCTGCGGGAACTGTGGCAGCGCATCCGCACCGAGAAGATGCCGACCTCGGTGCGCGACCAGCTCGAACTGGAATCCAACCGTACGCTGGAGCGCGCCGCGCGCTGGCTGTTGCTGAACCGGCCGCAGCCGATCGCCATCGGCGCGGATATCGCCCGCTATCGCGAGGGTGTGCGTGCGCTGGCGGATCGGGTGCCGGGCTGGTTGCCGAAACCGCTCGCCGAACGGGTCGCGGCACATGCCACCGAGGCGACCGAGCACGGTGCCCCGGCCGATCTGGCCGCCGAGGTCTACCGGATGATCCATCTCTTCCCGCTGCTGGATGTGCTGGATATCGCCGATATCGCGGAACGGGATTCACGGGAGATCGCCGAACTCTATTTCGCGCTCAATGCGCATCTGGAGATCACCCGGTTGATCAGCGCGGTAGGCGATCTCGACCACGATCAGCGCTGGGCGGGACTGGCCCGGCTGGCACTGCGCGACGATCTGTACGAATCGCTGCGGCTGCTGACACTGGATATCGCCACCGCCACCGATCCGGAGGATCCGGTGACGGAGAAGCTGGACTACTGGGAGCAGACCAACCGTTCCCGCCTCATCCGGGCGCGGGCCGCGCTCACCGAGATCTTCGGGGTGTCCAGGCATGATCTGGCGACCCTCTCGGTGGCCGCACGGCAGGTGCGGAGCCTGGCGGGTAGCGCGGAGTCGGGCATCGTCGCCTGACGGTGCGGATACAGTCGGCCGCCCGGTTCCAGCCGGGCGGCCGACTGTATCCGGGGCCTGTGCGGCCGAGCGGGATACGGCGTCGGCGGACCGCGGCCGACTTCAGGCGGGCCGGCTGCGGGTACCGCAGGAGGCGCAGAACTTGGCCGTGGGCAACAGTTCCGCGTCGCATCCCCGGCATCGCGCGGGTGCGGCTGGGGCGAAGCGGCTGCCGCATTCGACGCAGAACTTGGCGCCCGCTGGATTCACGGCGGTGCAGGCTGTGCAGACCGGATTCTCGGATCCCGCGGGGCCCAGTTCGGCCGGTTTCGCCGCGGGTGGGAGTCCTGCCGCGTGCTGTTCTTCCCGCGACGGCTGATTTTGCTGCCAGGGCGAGGTCGGCGGGGGCGGGACGTACCCGGCGGCCGGTGGACCGGACTGCTGGATGGCATTGATGCCCAGCGCCGCGCCCAGGAAACCGCCCTCGTGGCCGTGTCCGGATGCCAGGCCCTGCCCCGCGCCCAACGCCATCTCCCCGGCCGCGTACTGCCGGAAATCTCCGGCGAGCCGGATATAGGTGACATCCTTGGCGAGCCGCTTGAGCCGGTCGGCGTCCTCGGGGGCCAGAGTGATGTCGAAGTTGCCCAGCCGGGGTATCCGTAACCCGTACTCGTAGAGCGCGGTATTGGTCTGCTGTACCACCGCGTGCTCGATGACGGGCAGCAGACCGGACAAGCCCAGTATCGGCCATTCGCCCTGCGAAACGCCCTGTGTCACCGCGACCTTCATCGATTTGAGCAACAGGTCGGCGCTCCACGATTCGATGCCGGCCGGATCGTGCAGGTCGGTGCTGCCGGCCAGCGAGGTGATCAGCTGCCCGGCGTCGCGGACGCTGAGCGCGAACTCACCGAAAACGCGCAGGGTGACTATCTGCTCGCTGATCGGGTCGGCGATATCGGCCAGACGACCGCCGAACTTGATACCGGCGAATTCCCGGGTGGAAACGAAGTAGAGCTCGGCGCGGTACATATTGCCGCCGGTGAGCGTATCCACCAGCGCGCCGAGGACGGGGAGTTCGTCGGCGTCGATCCGGTGCCGGCCCGGACCCAGCGCGCCCAGGACATGACCGGATTTCACGAACAACGCCGTCTGGTCGGCATTGACGATGGCGCGGGAGTACCGCCGGATGTTCACATCCGGCCACTTGTAGACGAGTTGTTTCTTACCGGTCTCGGGGACGGCGATGAACTCGCGTTCGAACCAGGCCATCTCAGTGCTCCCTACGCAATTGACGTGTCCAGCGTATCGACGTTCAGCGGCTCGATCAATGGCACTTACAGTGCGGCCGACCTCGCGTTTTACCCAAACTCGCTGGTTTCCACTGTGTTACACACAGCGGCCCCCTATTGATCGTGCCGCTAACTAGCGGTACATTGCTCGCAGACATGATCTGCGCCACTCGAAAGGCAAGACGATGACAACAGTGCAAGAGCCTCGGGGACAGGCGGCGCCGACGGAGAGTCTGCACGCCGAAGATGCGGGCTACCACAAGTCGCTGCGCCCCCGGCAGCTCCAGATGATCGCCATCGGTGGCGCCATCGGAACAGGCCTGTTCCTCGGCGCCGGTAGCCGGCTGCACGAGGCCGGCCCCGGTCTGTTCCTGGTGTACGCCGTCTGCGGCGTCTTCGTATTCTTCATTCTGCGCGCCCTGGGCGAACTGGTCCTGCACCGCCCGTCCTCCGGGTCGTTCGTGTCCTACGCCCGTGAGTTCTACGGCGAGAAGCTGGCCTTCGCGGTCGGCTGGATGTACTTCTTCCACTGGTGCATGACCGGCATCGTGGATATCACCGCGATCGCCACCTACGTCCACTTCTGGGGCGCGTTCGAGGTGATACCGCAGTGGACCATCGCGCTGATCGCGCTGGCCATCGTGGTCGCGATCAACCTGATCTCGGTGAAGTGGTTCGGTGAGCTGGAGTTCTGGGCCGCGCTGATCAAGGTCGTCGCGCTCGTGGCCTTCCTGATCATCGGCACCATCTTCCTGGCCGGTCGCTTCGATATCGAGGGCCAGCCCACCGGTTTCAGTGTCATCTCCGATAACGGCGGTCTGTTCCCGAGCGGCTTCCTGCCGCTGATCGTCGTCACCACCGGTGTCGTATTCGCCTACGCCGCGGTGGAACTCATCGGTACCGCCGCCGGTGAGGCGGAGAATCCCGAGAAGATCATGCCGCGCGCCATCAACTCGGTGATCGCCCGGATCGCGCTGTTCTACGTCGGTTCGCTGGTGCTGCTCGGCCTGCTGCTGCCCTACACCGTCTTCAAGTCCGGTGAGAGCCCGTTCGTCACCTTCTTCTCCAAGATCGGTATCGACGGTGCCGGGTCGGTCATGAACCTGGTGGTGCTGACCGCGGCGTTCTCCAGTCTGAACGCCGGCTTGTACTCGACCGGTCGCATCCTGCGCTCGATGTCGATGAACGGTAGTGCCCCGACCGTCGCGAGCCGCATGTCCAAGAACGGCGTCCCGTACGTGGGTATCCTCGCCACCGGTGTGATCGCGCTGGCGGGTGTCGGACTGAATGCCCTGGTCCCCGATCAGGCCTTCGAGATCGTGCTGAACGTCTCGGCGCTGGGCACCATCTTCTCCTGGACCGCGATCGTGTTGTGCCAGCTGCAGTTGTGGAAGTGGGCCCGCGACGGCAAGGTGACCCGGCCCAAGTTCCGTCTCCCCGGCACCCCGTACACCAGCTACGCCACCCTGGTGTTCCTGGCCGCCGTGGTGCTGCTGATGCTGTTCAGTGAGGAGATCGAACAGCGTGCCGCGGTGATCGCGATGCTGGTGGTCGGTGTTCCGGCGCTGGTCGGCGGTTGGTTCCTGGCTCGTAAGCGGGTCACCGAACTCACTACCGCACGGACCGCGGTGGCCGCCCCGGCGGCTCCGGCCGAAGAGCCGGGCAACACCGTGCGTATCCTCGACGAACCCGAGGACAAGCAGTAGCGCGACGACCGTGTCGTGAAATACCCCGGGTAGCAAACCCGGGGTATTTCGCATTCCCAGGGAAGGGAATGTTCAGTGTTCCGCGCCCGTGGTGCGGGATAACAATAGACTCTCTCTGTTCTTCCGCGGGTTTGAGAGGTCGTGCATGCCGGAGCAGTCCAGCTCATCGCAGCCCAGCTCATCCGAGCGTCCGCTCCCGCCGCCCTGGTCGAAGCGGCGGGTCCGAGGTGTGGAAATGCCGCGGCGCGGCGCGCACACCTGGTCCACTCTGCGCACCAACAGCAGTGAGAGCGTGCGCCGGCCCGGTACGGAATCGGAGCTCACCCGCGCTGCCGAGGAATTGCTCGCCGAATCGGGCAGCGCCGAGCCGCGAAGTGCCACCGACGCCGCGGCGGTACCCAGCGGATCCGGTGTCTTCGTACCGGTGACCGTGGGGTCGGTGCCCGCGGTGGTGGCGCCGCCGCAGTCCGACGAGCCGCCCGCCGCGCCGGATCTCTCGGATTTCGACCGGGCCATCGCGGCGTTGACCGGGGACGATATCGCCCGGCTCAACAGTCTCGCCGGAGCCGACGACGATGACGAAGATCTCGACGCGCTCCTGCTCGGCGACGACGAGGACGATTTCGACGATCCCGACCCGTTCGCGGGTTTCGAGGACGATATGCCCTCCGGGCGTAATGCCCGGTCGCGGCCGAGTGTGCGCCGGCTCGGCGCCGGTCTGGTGGCCCTGCCGCGGGTGGATCCGGTGGACCCGGCCACCGCGGTGCTCGCGGATCCGGTCGTACCCGAGCACAAGCGCTTCTGCTGGAAATGCCAGGCGCCCAACGGGCGGTCCGGTCCGGAGGGGCCCGGCGCGGTGGCGGGGGAGTGCGCGCGCTGCGGATCGGCCTACAACTACCTGCCCGCCTTGTCCGCGGGCGAGGTCGTGGCCGAACAGTACGTGGTCAAGGGATGTTTGGCGCACGGTGGTCTGGGCTGGATCTACCTGGCGGTGGATACCAATGTCAGCGATCGCTGGGTGGTGCTCAAGGGGTTGCAGAACCCGCAGGATTTCGAGGCCCATGTGGTGGCGCTGGCCGAGCGCCAGTTCCTCTCCGAGATAACCCATTCCGGCGTGGTCAAGATCTACAACTTCGTCAAGCACCGTTCGCACCGTGAGGTGGCCGACGGCTATATCGTCATGGAGTACGTGGGCGGGCGCTCACTGAAGAAGATGCTGGATATGGCGGGTCCGGAACGTATTCCGGTCGCCGAGACCATCGCCTACATGATGGAGGTACTGCCCGCCCTCGACTATCTGCACTCGTTCGGGCTGGCCTACAACGATCTCAAACCGGACAACATCATGGTCACCGACGACGAGGTCAAACTCATCGACCTCGGCGCCGTCGCGGCCATGGAATCATACGGAAGTATCTACGGCACTCCCGGCTATCAGGCGCCGGAGATCATCGAAACCGGGCCGACAGTGGCCACCGATGTCTACGCGGCCGGGCGCACCCTGGCCGCGCTGATCCTGGATCTGCGCAAGGATTCCGCGGGCAACTACCGTACCGAGATGCCGACACCGGACGAGTATCCGCTGTTGCGGCGCTATCCGTGCCTGCACCGGCTGCTGGTGCGCGCGACCCATACGGATCCGAGCCGGCGCTTCCCGTCCACCTATGCCATGTACTGCCAGCTGGCCGGTGTGTTGCGGGTGGTGCTCGCCGCGGACTCCGGTCGTGAACATCCGCAGGCGTCTGTGGAGTTCGGTTCGCTGCGTGGCGATTTCGGCATAGATACCCTGATCGGCCAGACGGACGGGATGGTCGACGGCGGGCATCGCAGCCTCGGTCTCGACGCCGCCGCGGTCGTGGCCACGCTGCCGATCCCACTGATCGATGCCGACGATCCCAGCGTCGCGCTGCTGAGCCCGCTACTGCACGGCGACGCGCGCCAGACTCTGGATTCGTTGCGCCAGACCACCGAGCGTATCGCCGCCGGCACCATCGACGCACCGGAAACCTTCGAGGTCGAGGGGGCACTCACCGCTGTTCGCGCTCATCTCGACCTGGGTGAGCTGGCGTCGGCAACCGCTCTGCTGGACGCTCTGCGCCCCAGCACGGTCACCGACTGGCGTATCGAATGGTTCACCGGTGTCACCGAATTGCTGGACGGACGCTACGAGCACGCCTATCTGCATTTCGACGAGGTGCACACCATGCTCCCCGGCGAGCTCGCACCGGCGCTGGCCCTGGCCGCCACCGCCGAGCTGGTGCTGCAGACATTGGACGATCCCGGTGATTCCGACCGCTGGCACGCGGCCGCCTCGGATTTCTACCGGCTGGTCTGGCAGACCAATCACGGAGTGGTCAGCGCGGCATTCGGGCTGGCGCGGCGGCTGGCGGCAGACGACCTGCTGCTCCAGGCGGTCCAGGTGCTGGACGAGGTGCCGGTGACATCCCGGCACCACGGCACCGCCCGGATGACTGGCAGTCTGCTGCTGGTGTCGCGGCCGCATCGGGAGATCACCGAGATCGATCTGCGTGAGGCCGCTTCCCGGTTGGAACTCGCCGACGAGCCCCGGGCGCTGCAGATGCAGGTGGTGGTGGTCGGTGCGGCGCTGGAGTGGTTGAAATCCCGGATGCGCCCCGCCTCGGCCGACACCACCCTGCTGGGCTATCCGCTCACGGTGGCCGGGCTCAGGAGCGGTCTGGAGTCACGGTTGCGGGCGCTGGCCCGCACTGCTCCGGGGCGGCTGCACCGCTATCGGCTGATCGATATGGCCAATAGTGTACGTCCGCATACTCGCTGGTGAAGCTACGGTCGGCCGGTGATCCGGCGGCGCCGGACCGCCGCCGGTAGCAGTGGCGCGGATACCAGCAGGATCACCAGCAGGAGCAGCCACAGCCAGCCACCGAACACCAGCGCGAGGATCAGCGCGAAAACCGCCGAGCCACCGGACAGTATCGCGAAACCGACTGCGGGATCGGCGGTTTCCGTCGAGCCGGGTGGCGGGGTGGGCGCCGGGAGGTCGGTGAACAGGGCCGCGAGTTCCGGGGTGCTCCGGGCGGCCGTGACGGCGGCGGTGCGCTCCTCGTATTCGGTCAGTGTCAACTGACCCGAGCCGAGGTGATCGGCGAGCTCCCGGAGTGCGCGGTCGCGCTGCTCGCCGGTGATCCGCGCGCCGGGTAGCTCACTCATACTCGCAGCATAGGACGGTTTCCGCGGTCCGGGCCGGTCCGGTGTTCGCCACTGTGGGGAAGGCTCCGGCGGCGGCTCGGGCCCGGTTCCCAGATATGGGGAGTAACTACGCTGGCCTCACAGAATTGCGGGCAGAGGAGTTGTGTATGTCCACCGTGATCCAGTCTCGGCGCCCGGCGGCCGATGCATGGGACTGGCAATTGAACGGGTCCTGTCGCGGCCTGGAATCCACCGTGTTCTTTCATCCGGAAGGGGAGCGGGGCCGGGCTCGTGCCGCCCGGGTGCGGCGCGCCAAACAGATCTGCGATACCTGCCCCGTGCTCGACCGGTGCCGTAGTTACGCATTGGCGGTGGGCGAACCGTACGGAGTATGGGGTGGAATGTCGGAGGACGAGCGCCGCACACATACCCAACGGGCCGTTACTTCACGCTCGACGAACTAGCAAATCCCACCCCAACACCGGCTGAATCGGACCTTTCGGTCGTGTCCGGCACAGGTTGCCGCCGCGGCTTTGTGGTTTCCTTGTTATATGGCTGCTGGTGTGGAGTACACGATCGATGAACTGGCGCGGGCCGCCGGCACGACCGTGCGCAGCCTGCGGGTTTATCACGAACGGGGGGTTCTGCCCCCGCCGCAGGTCAAGGGGCGGACGGGTTATTACAGTCCGGATCACCTCAACCGGGTGCGCACGATCAGTAGGCTGCTCGATCGCGGAATCAAGTTGAACGGGATAAAGGAACTGCTCAAAGCCTGGGATCGAGGTGACGATCTCGGCGATATCCTGGGTGTCGGGCCGCTGCTCGGCGGTATGGAATCCGATGAACCGTCCGTGGACGAATCGGCCGCGCCCAGCGATGCTATTCCCGCCACCGAGCTGCAGGAACGCTATGCCTCGGTACCCAACGGGCTGGCCCGGATAGTCGCTGCCGGACTCTACGAGCCGGTCGACGCCGCCACCTATCGGCCCGCCGACCGGCAGCTCATCCGGATAGCGGAGCAACTGGCCGCCGCCGGTGTTCCCGACGCCGAGGTACTGGGCGAGCTCGAAAGGATCCGCGCCGACAGCGACCGCATGGCCCGTCGCTTCGTCGACCTGTTCCATCGCACGGCCTGGCAGAAGTACCGCGATTCCGGGCAGGAAGCGGCCGACCTGGCCGAATTGACCGCACAACTGCAGCTCGCGCGCACGCTGCCCGGTAAGGCCGCCGCCGAGTTGGTGAACAAGTTCGTCGCGCACTACATCGATAGCGACAGCGAACTGGCCGATCTGCCCGCGGAGAGCTGAACGAGCCCGGAGGGTTCCCCGGACTGGGAACGGCTCGTGCGGTGTTGCGCCGTATGACGGTACATTCGACGGCGGCTCTTCCGTCGTCCGGTGACCTCCGGCGATCTACTTAGGTAACTTTCCTCCTTTCTACGGATGCGCGCGGCCCGCCGCAGGTGCAGAATCTGCTTCTTGGCACCTGACGCGGTAGATGAGGCATGGAATGGGAAGCGTGACACTGTGGATGCAGATATCACTCGACGGGTTCGCGGAGGGACCCGACGAGGCGGTCCACTGGCCGGTCGTCGACGAGGAACTCTGTACCGAATACCTGGATGAACTCCGCCGGGCCGATCTGCTGCTCTACGGGCGGAGAACCTACGAGATCCTGGCGGCCTTCTGGCCCACCGCCGATCTGGCCCCGGTCTCGCCGTTCTATGTCGATTTCGCGCGATTCTGGCGCGCCGCGCCGAAACTCGTCGTCACGCGGACACTGCGCAATCCGTCCTGGAACACCCGGGTCACCGGGCCGGACCCGATCGAGGAGGTGCGGCAGCGCAAGGCGGCGGGGCAGGACATGGTGTTGTTCGGGGGTGCCGAAACCGCGCGATCGTTCATGGCCCACGACCTGATCGACGAGTTCCGGCTCTTCGTGCACCCGCTCCTGCTGGGCGGCGGGGTCCCGCTGTTCCGGTCCCCGGTCGACACCAGTGGGCTGCAACTGGTGGATGTGCTGACCTTCGACAGCGCGGTGGTCCAGATGCACTATCGCCAGCAGGCCTGCGTGATGTGCTGACCGTCACGATCTCCCCGGTGGCGTACTCGTCGTGAAATGACCGGGTTCGCCGCACGGCCCGTCGTGAGGTGCACTAATTTACGTCTCTATGGCGGTGATCTACCCGGACGGTGCGGCACCTGCCCCGCCCGCGACCGAGTTCTTCGGTCGGATGCGGGAGCTCGCACGCCTGCACGATCTACTGCATTCCGGCACCGCGCGCCTGATCACCCTGGTCGGGCAGGGTGGTATCGGCAAGACGCGGCTGGCCGCCGAAGCCATGCGCCGGATGAGCCGCGCCGATCCCGGCCGCCCGGTGTACTGGGCGCGCCTGGCCGAACTCGAACGTGATTGCGGCGATTCGGCCGAGAACGTACTGCGCTCGGTGGTGCGTACCGATATCAGCGATCCCGATGCGCTGGATGTCGGGGTGGGGCCGCGGGCGGGTGCGCTCGCCGATCACGCGATCCTGGTGCTGGACAACTGCGAACATGTGCTCGCCGCCGCGGGGCGGGCGGTTATCGACCTGCTCGCCGGTACGCCGGGCCTCACCGTTCTCGCCACCAGCCGCGAACCCATCGGCTGGGCCGACGAGTACATACTGGCCGTACCGCCGCTGTCGTCGTTCGAATCGCTACAGCTGTTCCGCCAGCGCGCCGAGCTCACCGGCTGCCCGGTCGCCGAGGATCCGGCGCAACTCGCGGTGGTCCGCCGGATCTGCCGCCGGGTCGAGCACAATCCGCTGTTCATCCGGCTCGCCGCGGCCAGGCTGCGGCATCAGCCGCCCGCCATGGTGCTGGCCGAACTCACCGGTGACGCGGCCGATCAGCGGATGCAGTGGTCACAGAGCGCACGGTCGGGCACCGAGCGGCGGCACCGCGGGGTCTACGACGTGATCGCCTGGTCCTTCGATCTGTGCGCGGCCGACGAACAGCTACTACTGCAACGGATGTCGGTGTTCGCGGCCGGATACGAAACCGACGGGGTGGCGCCGCAGCGCAACGGGGTCGAGCTGGCCGCGGTCGTCGCGGTCTGCGCCGACGACGTACTACCCGCCGACCTGGTGGCTCCGCTGCTGGAGCGGCTGGTCGAACGTTCCCTGGTATCCACCTTCCGTACCGAGACGAGTGTGCGCTGGTATCTGGTGGAGAGCGTGCGCCTGTTCGCCGGTGACCGATCGCGCCGGGAACCGGCCGAGGCGAGCCGGACGGCCGCCCGGCACCGGCGTTATCACCGTGATCGAGTGGTCGCGGCACGGTCGCTCTGGTATGGCCCACGCGAACAATCGTGGCTCGACTGGGCGCGTACGTCCTGGGACGACATCCTGATGGGTATCGAAACCGGTCTCGCCGATCCCGGCGAGGCCCTGGTCGGCCTCGAAACCGCCTCGGTGCTGCTGTCGGTATGGGTGCCGTTCATCAAAGGTGGGAGCAGGGCGCTTACCAGGCTCACCGCCGAGGCCCTCGATATCACCCGCGGGCAGGGGATCACCGAGCACCATATCCGGGCCACCGCTCTGCTCGGCTGGTACTACCTGTGGCAGGGTGAAGCCGATCGGGCCGCCGCTCTGCTGGACGAATGCGTCGCGGACCGCGGGCCCGGCAGCGCGTCCGGCTCGTCGTGGCGGGATACTCCGGAAATCGATATCGGCCTGCCCGCCTCGGTGGAGTGGATCTGGGGTCTGGAACTCATGCTGTTCCGGATGGACCCGCGAGCAGTTGCGGTCCTGGAACGAGCCGGCCGGAAGTTCACCGCACAGGGCGATCGGGTAGGCGTGGAACGCGGGCAGATCTTCGCCGCGCTCGCGGCGTCCATGCTGGGTGATCCGGAGCGGGCGGACCGGATCACCCGGCGGCATCTGGAACGTTCGGTGGCCTCGGAATCCGAGCTGGCCGCACACTGGGCCCGGGCCGCCCGGACGCTGGCGCTGGCGCGTTCGGACGAACCGGCCGCCGCCCTGGAATCGGCACATGCGGTGGTGTCCTGGCTGGGTTCGAGCCGGGACGCCTGGATGACCTCGTGGTCGACGGCAGTCTGCATGCTCGTGCTGACCCAGGTGCTGACGGAGGAGCCCGCCGCGTTGGGTACCGCGGCGGCCGTCCGCATCCGTGCCACCGAACTGGCCTGGCTGGTCGGGGTTTTCCGGGCCTGCCACCGCTCGATGGGGATATGTGTCGAGCGGGTGCCGATGGTGGTGCTCGGCGTGCGCCGTGCGACGAGGGTCGCGACGGAGCTCGTCGGTCCGGCGGATTTCGCCGCTGCCGAGCAGCGGGGCGGGCAGTTCCGCCCCGGCGGTGACGCGGTACAGGAGTACCTGCGCCGCCGCTGGCCGGTGCGTCCGGTTGTGGTGGACGCACCGGTGGATCGTGGTGAACCGGCCGATTCACGCTGGGACAATCTCTCGCCGGCCGAACGCGAGGTCGCGGTCCTGGCCGCCGCGGGCTGGCCGAACAGTGCCATCGCCCAGCGGCGTGGTAGTTCGGTGCGGACGGTGGACGCGCAGGTCGCCAGTATCCGGCAGAAGCTCCTGATCGGCTCCCGGCGCCAGATTCCGGATCATATTCCGGCTCACCTCGCCGGGGCGGTGGATACCGAACGCGCTTCCGCCGCCGACCGTCCCCGGAACCGGCGGCGTACGCCGCGCCTGCCCGACGGGCAGTGATCACGCGGCGCCCATATCACCGACAGGCGTAGTAGTACGGCTTGTAGGCGCAGATATCGAGGTAGCCGCCCTGGTCGTTGTCGTAGGTGAAGCTGCGCTGGGCCGGGATCGCGTGGACCGGCTCGCTGCGGTTGCCGGGATCGCTGGGGAGATCGTGGGTATCGCCGTAGCTGCCCCGGCCCGGATGGGAATCGTCGCGGGTGCTGTGACCGGGAACGTCGGCGACAGCGAGCTGCGGGGCCACGGTGGCGGGGATCGCGGCGAGCGCTCCGGCCAACACGGCGGCGGCGGCGATTCTCTTCACGAATCCGAAGTTGCGGGTGATGTTCATGGTGTGCTCCGTTCTGTTCCGGCTTCTAGAACTTCTACGGTGAGTCAATGTATGTGGGTCCGTAGTTCTATGTGCCGCTGTTTAACGGTACGGTACACGAGTGTTCGAATGTGCGTCCATGCATTTCCCAGCAATGGGAAAGGATCGGCCGTCCTCGGCCGGGCGGGCCTACAGCCGGGGATCGACCGGTTCGGATTCCAGAGCCAGTACCGCGAATACCGCCTCGTGCACCCGCCACAGGGGTTCACCGGTCACGAACCGGTCCAGGGCCTCGATACCCAGCGCGTATTCCCGCAGCGCCAGCGACCGCTTCCGGCCGAGACCCCGGTTGCGCAGCCGGTGCAGGTTCTCCTCGCGTAGGTACTCGGGTCCGTAGATGATCCGGAGATACTCCGGTCCACGGCACTTGACGCCGGGCTGGACCAACCGACCGGCGGGCGTATCCGGAATCGGCTGATCGGGGCGAGTTTCCACAGGTAGTGGTTCATCTGCGTGACCGATACCGGTGCCGGGCGGCCGCCCGGCACCGGTATCGGCGAGATCGCCCGCTGTCGTGCCGTCCGTATCCCTGGGCCGCGATTTCGGTACGCCGTGCACAAGGGCGTCCACCGGTTTGACCACCATTCCTTCGCCGCCGGCTCCGGTGAGCGTCGTCCACCACGCGGTGGCCGCCGTCTCGCTTGCCGGATCGGTGAGATCGACGGTCCGCCGCCGGGTCGGCGCCAGCAGGGCCGGATCGGCGGCCACCAGGCGATCGATCAGGGCCAGCTGCCGGTGATGATCGTGTACCGCGTAGCAGTTCCCCTCACCGGCGAGTACCCCGAACGGCGCCAAGCGCAGCCCCGTCAGGCCCTCGACCGGCCAGCAGTAGCGGCCGTAGGCGCTGGTGAACGCGGCGATATCGGCGGCGCGCCCGGCGGTCCGTTCCTGTAGGGGCCCGACGTCGCGTCCGCGGGCCGCCGCGGTCGCGAGCACCGCCGCCGCCGCGTCCACGGACGCGCGCCCCGCGGCGCCGACGGCGGCGTACTGATCGCGCAGGAGTTGCCTGGCCTTCGCCGACCAGGGCATGAGTTCGGTGTCGAGTAGCAGCCATCCGGTGTCGAGTTCGTCGAAGAGTCCGGCTGTTTCGGCGGCCGCGCGTACCCGGCCCAGCAGTGTCTCGGTACGGTCGGCATCGTCGAAGAACGGGCGTCCGGTCCGCGTGTAGATCATGCCGGTGCCGTGTTCCACGCCGAATCGGTCCCGCGCGGCGGCGGCCGATCGAGCGACCAGCACCATCGCCCGCGAACCCATATGTTTCTCCTGGCACACCACCCGGGTGACGCCTTCACTCCGGAAATAGTCGAATGCCTGCGCGGGGTGCTCGAGATGGCCCGGGAGTTCGGAGGTGGCACAGGGCGCCATGGTCGGCGGCAGATAGATCAGCCAGCGCGGATCCACGGCGAATCGGCTCATCACCTCGAGCGCCGCACTCGAGTTCTCGGCACCGATCCCGACCCGGCCGTGGTGCCGGGTCTCGACCACACGCCGGCCGATCACATCGTCCAGATCCAGGATCGCGGGATCACGCCGGGCCGACCCACCATCCGGTACGTCCACCGGTGCCAGCGGCCGGACCGGTTCGTACCAGACCTTTTCCGCCGGCACGGAGACCGGCTGCCGCTCCGGATAGCGCAGTGCCGAGAGCTGCCCACCGAAGACCACGCCGGTATCCAGGCAGAGAGTGTTGTTCACCCACCGCAGCCCGGTGACCGGGGTGTGCCCGTACAGCACGGTCGCGCGGCCGCGGTAGTCCTCGGCCCAGGGCGAGCGCACCGGCAGACCGTAGGAGTCGGTTTCGCCGGTGGTCTCGCCGTACATGGCGAAGGATCGGACCCGCCCGGAGGACCGTCCGTGGTACTCCTGCTTCAGCCCGGCGTGGGCGACTACCAATTGCCCGCCGTCGAGCACATAGTGGCTGATCAGGCCACGGCAGAAATCGAGGACCGCGGAACGGAACTGCGGATCCTCGGCCTCCAGCTGGGACAGCGATTCGGCGAGCCCGTGGGTCGGATTCACCTTCTTGCCGCCGAGCGCGCGTACCAGCTTGTTCTCGTGGTTCCCGGTGACACACAGTGCGTCACCGGCCCGGACCATACCCATCACCAGGCGTAGCACCCCGGGAGTGTCGGGCCCGCGGTCGACCAGATCCCCGACGAATACGGCGATACGGCCCTCCGGATGCCGGGCGCCGGCCGCCCGGCCCGCCGCATCGCGTTCGATGCGATAACCGAGGACACCGAGCAGGGTTTCGAGTTCGGACCGGCAGCCGTGTACATCGCCGATCACATCGAACGGGCCGGTGAGGTCCCGGCGATCGGTCCACAGCCGTTCGTCGGCGATGCGGGCGTCGGCGATCGCGTCCACGCCGCGCAACATATGGACGCGCCGGAAGCCCTCCCGTTCCAGCCCGCGTAGTCCGCGGCGGAGTTCGCGCTGCTGCCGGTGCACCACATGGGCGCCCAGCGCGGCCCGGTCCGGCCGGTTCGAATTGCGTTCCAGACATACCGAATCCGGGACGTCCAGCACGATCGCCACCGGCAGTACATCGTGGGCGCGGGCCAGGGCGACGAGTTCTTTCCGTGCGCTGGGCTGCACATTCGTGGCGTCGACGACGGTTCGGAGTCCGCGCCGCAAGCGCACCCCGGCGATATGGTGCAGCAGTGCGAATGCCTCGGGCGTCGCGGCCTGATCGTTCTCGTCGTCGCTCACCAGTCCCCGGCAGAAATCCGAGGAGATCACCGAAGTGGGCGGGAAATGAGTGCGGGCGAAGGTGGATTTTCCCGATCCGGTGCATCCTATGAGAACCACCAGGCACAGATCGGGTACGGCGAAATCGGTCACCGGGCGACTCCTTCGGCATCGTCGGCGGCCCGGGTGAAGACCGCGAGCTGACCGGGCGGCCCGACCTCGGGGTCGGTGGCGCCGATCGGCGCGAACCGGACCGGATAGCCGTAGTGCTCCGCGACCCGTTCGGCCCAGGCGCGGAATTCGTCCCGGGTCCATTCGAATCGATGGTCGGTATGCCGGAATTTCCCGGCGGGTAGGCCGTCGTAGCGGACGTTGTACTCCGCATTGGGTGTGGTCACCAGCACTGTTCGCGGAGCCGCGGCGCCGAAGACGACATATTCGAACGCGGGCAGCCGCGGCGGATCGATATGCTCGACCACCTCCATCAGCACCGCGGCATCGAAACCGCGCAGGGCGGTATCGGTATAGGTGAGCGCCCCTTGGCGCAGGGTGATCCGACGCGTGAGGTGTTCGGGCGAGCGGTCCAGCCGGAGTCGGCGCCGGGCGATCGCCAGGGCGCGCGTGGAGACGTCCACGCCGACGATTTCCTGGAAAGATCTGTCGGCGAGCAACTCCCGCAGCAGCGCGCCTTCGCCGCAGCCGAGGTCGAGGACCCGGACCGCCCCGGTTTCACGGAGGGCGGCGAGTACGGTGGCACGCCGTTGCACGGCCAGCGACGGCGTGTAGCCGGCCGCCGAGGTGGCGTCCGTGTTCGCGGGAGCGGGGTCCGGATCCGCGCGGTCCGGGTGCGAGTCGGCCGGATCCGAGGCCGGGGGACAGCGCAGCGGGTGCGTGCCCGGTGGCGGCCCGGCACCGGTATCCGCCGGGACGGTGCTCGAGGTGTCCTCCGGCGGCTCGTCCACGGCGCCCAGGTCCTGCGGATCCGTCTCGTCCAATTCGGCCAGCCGCGCGAGTGCCGTGCGTATCAGCGACTGACGGCGCGCCAGATAGCGGCGCGTTATCCAGTCCCGTTCGGGATGGCCGGGCAGCCAGGAGCCGGCCGCGCGTAGGAGTTTGTCCACTTCGCCGTCGTCGAGCCAGTAGTGCTTCGTCCCGTCCAGAACCGGAAGCAGGACGTACAGGTGCCCGAGCGCTTCGGCCACCCGCAGCGTCCCCGACAGCACCAACCGCAGATGGGCCGAATCACCCCATTCGGGGAACGCGGGATCCAGCGGTAGCGGAGTGGCCTGCACCGTCCAGCCGAGCGGGGCGAAAACACGCTCCGCTGTCTCCGCGCCGCCACGGCACCCCACCGCGGGCAACTCGAGACGCAACGGCACCGGGGTGCGGGCGAGTTCCGGGCGCTGCGGGCAGTCGCCGCGCAGCGCGCTGCGGAACACGTTCCCGATCGCCACCGCCAGCAGCGACGAGGCCGCGTACGGACGGTCGTTGACGTACTGGCCGAGGGCGAATGTCTGTGTCTCGCGGGATTTCCCGCGGACGAGCCGGACCGGATCCACCTCCAGCAGCAGTGCGGCGGTACACCGTTCGGGCGCGGCCTCGGGATAGAGCACGTGGGCGGTGCCGAACGACAGACCGAACTCCTGCACCCGGTCGGGGTTCTTGTGCAGCAGGAACCCGAGATCGGTCGCGGGCGCGGTGGAATCCGCGTCCCGCGTGCAGGTGATGGTCAACAGCATGCTGCGATCGTCGTCGAGCGGTAGCGGCGCGGCAACACAGTTTCGGCGCGCGCGCCGGAGCGCGCCGCGGTCGTCCGGCTAGGTGTACTGACCGGGGACAGCTAGGCGGGCCAGCGCCAGTTCACCACCTCGGGGATGTCCTCGCCGTGCTCCCGCGTCCAGGCGCGGGCCCGCAGGCGGGCGTCGACCATCCGCTGGCGCAGCCCGGCCCCCTGCTGCCGCAGCGCCGGTACCCGGTCGATCACGTCCATCACCAGGTGGTATCGGTCGAGATCGTTGAGCATGACCATATCGAAGGGGGTCGTGGTGGTGCCACGCTCCCGGTACCCCCGCACATGCAGACCCGAGTGGTTGGTGCGGCGGTAGGTCAGCCGGTGGATCAGCCACGGATAGCCGTGGAAGGCGAAGATCACCGGGGAATCCCGGGTGAACAGGGTATCGAATTCGCTGTCCGGTAACCCGTGCGGATGTTCGTCGGTCGGGAGCAGCCGCATCAGATCGACCACGTTCACCACGCGCACCCGCAGCCACGGCAGCTCCTCCCGCAGGATCGCCGCGGCGGCGAGGGTTTCCAGAGTCGGGACGTCGCCGGCGCAGGCGAGGACCACATCCGGGGTGGTCGCCGGCTCGTCGCGATTACCGGCCCATTCCCAGATACCGATACCGCGGGCGCAGTGCAGCGCGGCCGCGGTGGCCGGAAGCCAGTCCGGTTGCGGTTGTTTACCGGCGACCACCACGTTCACGTAGTGGCGCGACCGCAGGCAGTGGTCGTACACCGAGAGCAGTGTGTTCGCGTCCGGCGGCAGATACACCCGGACGATCTCGGGCTTCTTGTTCAGCACCACATCGAGGAAGCCGGGGTCCTGATGGGTGAAACCGTTGTGATCCTGGCGCCATACATGCGAGGACAACAGATAGTTCAGGCTCGCCAGCGGGCGGCGCCACGGCACCGCCGCACTCGCGTCCAGCCATTTTGCGTGCTGGTTGAACATGGCGTCCACGATGTGCACGAATGCCTCGTAGCAGGTGAACACCCCGTGCCGGCCGGTGAGCAGATAACCCTCCAGCAGACCCTGGCACATATGCTCGGACAGCACCTCGATCACCCGGCCGGTGCGGTCCAATTTCTCGTCGTGCACCCCGATCTCGGCCTGCCATTTCCGGCCGGTGACCTCCAGGATGTCCTGCAGCCGGTTACTGGCCAGCTCGTCCGGCGCGAACGTCAGGAAGTTGTCGGGATTGTGCTCGGTGACCGCGCGCAGCCAGTCACCGAGCACCCTGGTCGCCTCGTGCGCGGTGCGGCCGGGTCCGGGGACGTCCACCGCGTACTCCCGCCAGTCGGGCAGTCGCAGATCCCGTACGAGCGATCCCCCCTCGGCCACCGGGTTCGCGCTCATCCGCCGTCCGCCGGCCGGTACGAGCCGGCACAACTCGGAGACCGGCGCGCCGGATTCGTCGAACAGCTCCTCGGGCCGGTAGGAACGCAACCACTCCTCCAGCACCGCCCGATGCGCCGCGTTCTCGCGGGCGGCCGGTAACGGAACCTGGTGCGCGCGGAAGGTTCCCGCCACCGGCTCGCCGTCCACGATCGGCGGCCCGGTCCAGCCCTTCGGCGTGCGCAGCACGATCATCGGCCAATGCGGGCGAGTGGTATCGCTGCCGTCCCGGGCAGCGCGCTGGATCTGGGCGATACGTTCCAGGCAGGTGTCCACCGCGGCGGCCATGTCCTGATGCACCCGAGCGGGTTCGTCACCGGCGACGACCAGCGGTTCGTAACCGTAGCCCCGCAGCAGGGAGACCAGCTCGTCCTCGGGAATACGCGCCAGCAGCGTCGGATTCGCGATCTTGTATTCGTTCAGTGCGAGAATCGGCAGCACCGCGCCGTCGCGTTCGGGACTCAGGAATTTGTTGCAGTGCCAACTTCCCGCCAGCGGACCGGTTTCGGCTTCTCCGTCCCCGACCACACAGAACACGGTGAGGTCCGGGTTGTCGAGCGCGGCGCCGAACGCGTGCAGCAGTGAATATCCCAGTTCGCCGCCCTCGTGGAACGAGCCCGGTGTCTCCGGGGCGCAGTGGCTGGGAACGCCGCCGGGAAAAGAGAACTGGGCGAACAGCGCGCGCATCCCCTCGCCGTCGCGGGGTATATGGCTGTACAGCTCGGAGTAGGTGCCCTCGAGCCAGGCGCAGGCGTTCGGCCCCGGCCCGCCGTGTCCCGGCCCGGCGACGAACACCGCGTTCAGATCGCGCGCCAGGATCGCCCGGTTCGCGTGCACCCACACCAGGTTCAGACCCGGCACGGTGCCGAAATGCCCGAGCAGCCGCGGTTTGATGTGTTCCGGGGCCAGCGGTTCCCGGATCAGCGGATTGGCCATCAGATAGATCTGCCCCACGGCCAGGTAGTTGGCCGCTCGCCACCACGCGTCCAGGGCTTCGAGCTCTTCGGGCTCCAACGGCCCCGGCGCCGCCGACAGTACATAGGGCCGGGGCGCGACGGATTCACCACCGCGGCCGCCCACATTGTCGGCACCGGTGTCCCCGCCTGCACTAGCCAACTGCGTCATACGCCTAACCTCCTGGAGGTCGTGGTCGCGCCGGGCCGCCGCACCCCCCGGTGCGGATTGCCACCACGATAGCTGGCGGTGTGCCACGTCGCCCCCGGTTCGCGTGCGGCGGCCGGCGGAACTTCTCTGTGCCCGTTCCCGTCGTACCCGTACAGCCGGGCGGAAACCTGTGCCCCGGAACCCGAACCGAGGGCCGACCGGCGAAAGGGCCCTCGAGATCTCGCCCGTCTCGGTACCGGACACCCATGTGTGCCGGGGTGGGTGCGGCCGGTTCGGTCCGGCCGGACGACGCCCTTCCGCTGTAACCCCCGCTTCCGAGCCGGTGTGCTTCTGGGCCGGAGTAGCGCAGGAGTCTCAGCGACCGCGGTATCGACCGGTCCACCGCACGCCGACGGTTCGCAGCAAGGACAGGTCGACGCGGTCCCCGACAACCTGGACCCGGTATCCCGCACCCCGGTCCCGAGATCACCTTCCACCTCGGGTGATTGCGACCGGACGGACGCTGTGTCCGGGCCGGGTTCGTGGTCGAGTCCCGCCGAAGTACTGGGGCATCCGGCCCGCAGCATTGTGCCGGCGCAGCTGTTGACATACCTCTTGCTGATATTGCCCTCCGCCGGCGATACCGATACCCGACCCGTTGTGCGGGGGAACCGCCGCCGACGCCGGGCACACCTACCTCCGCCCGAACACCCCTCGCAGCGATCGGCGACCGTGACCCGGACTGCGGCGCTGTCCCCCCAGATGGCCGAAGCCCTCTGCCCCGCCCCCGCCCCGCCGAAGGCGGGGCAATAGACACAGCTAGGGTGCGGCTCATGCAGACAATCGGCAGGATCATCGCTGTCACCGCCGTCGCCGCGGCCGGCTTCGGCCTCACCGCGTGCGGTTCCGACGACACCGGTAGCACCGCGACCGCCTCCACCGCGGCCGGTTCGTCGGGCGCTCCCGCACAGGGCGCGCCCACCGAATCGAAGGGCCGCGAATGCACAGCCGACGATATCGAGGTGCAGGGCGGTTTCGGGGAGGTCCCGCGGATCACCATCCCCGAGGACTGCGATCCGCCGAAGCAGCTCGTGACCAAGGATCTGGTTCCCGGGTCCGGCCCCGGTGCCGCGCCGGGCCAGCAACTGACCATGAACTACGCCCTGGTCACCTGGTCGGACAAGGAGAAGCTGGATTCCTCGTTCGACCGCGGCGAACCCTTCGAGCTCACCCTCGGGGACGGTATGGTCATCCCCGGCTGGGAGCAGGGACTCGAAGGAGTCCAGCAGGGTGCCCGCCGTTTGCTGATCATTCCGCCCGAGCTGGGCTACGGTGCCGGCGGCAACGGTGTGAAGCCGAACGAGACCCTGGTCTTCGTCACCGACGCGGTCGCCGTACCCCAGGGGTGACCCGACCCCGAAGACCGCACCCCAGCGCTACCGAGAGGCCCGATTCCTCCCACGGGTCCGGTTGCGGAGTGACTCCGAAATGGCAGAGCGAAAAGGCGTGACATTTGTGTCGAGTGCCGACCATCCGCACATCGGAACCGTCGAGCGCCTACAGAGACGCGGTCCCGTCAGGGTCCGGCGAGAACACGCCCCGACATGCGTCTCCTCGTCTGCTCCGTACGGTCCACCTCAGCGGTGGGGCCCGCCCCGGTTCTGGAGCGACAGAGCGAAGGAGCGCAGCGACTGAGCGGCGGAGTGAAGAACCGGGGTCGATAGGGCCCCGCCCCCGCCCCGCCGAAGGCGGGGCAAATAAACACAGCCCGGGCTGAAGGGTGTGCGGGCCGGTCAACTACCCTGGTCGGGATGCGTATCCCGGGCGCGTGAAACCGCAGGTGCTCGCCGTTCGGATGGTACGCCGAGGCGCGTACCCGCGCGTCGTCGCCGGACCACGCGCCATCACCCGGCCGTCGGCACGGTTATCGTGCGGGCCGGCGAACACGAACCGACGAGAACAAGGAGCATGTCCGTGAAGAGCACCGTCGAGCAGCTGAGCCCGACCCGGGTCCGGATCAATGTCGAGGTGCCCTTCGAGGAGCTGAAGCCGGACTTCGATCGCGCCTACAAGGCCTTGGCCAAGCAGGTGCGCATTCCCGGCTTCCGCCCGGGCAAGGCGCCGGCCAAGCTGCTCGAGGCGCGCCTGGGCCGTGGCGCGGTCCTGGAGCAGGTCGTCAACGACGCTCTGCCCGGCCGTTACAGCGAAGCCGTCACCACATCCGAGGTGAAGGTCATCGGCCAGCCGGAGATCGAGATCACCAAGATCGAGGACGGTCAGGAGCTGGCCTTCACCGCCGAGGTGGATATCCGGCCGGAGATCACCCTGCCCGAGGACTACAGCACCATCGCTGTCACCGTGGACGCCGTCGAGATCACCGATGCCGATATCGATGAGCAGCTGCAGTCGCTGCGCCAGCGTTTCGGCACCCTGACCGGTGTCGAACGTCCGGTCCAGGACGGCGATTTCGTCTCCATCGACCTGTCCGCCACCGTCGGTGGTGAGGAAGTGCCGGAGGCCGCGACCACCGGTCTGTCGCACGAGGTCGGGTCGGGTCAGCTCATCGAGGGTCTGGACGAGACCCTGATCGGGCTGTCGGCCGGGGAGTCCAAGGAGTTCACCTCCACCCTGGTCGCCGGCGATCATGCCGGGCAGGAAGCCACCATCACCGTGACCGTCGGTTCGGTCAAGGAGCGTGAGCTGCCCGAGGCCGATGACGAATTCGCTCAGCTCGCCAGTGAATTCGACACCATCGAGGAATTGAAGGGCGATCTGCGGTCGCGCGTCGAGCGGGTCAAGAAGGTGCAGCAGGCCGGCGATATCCGCGACAAGGTGCTCGAGCAGCTGCTCGAGAGCGTCGAGGTGCCGCTGCCCGAGGCCGTGGTGAAGGCCGAGATCGACGCCGTGGAGCATGACGCGGTCCACGGTTTCGACCACGACGAGGCCAAGTTCGCCGAGGCGCTGGAGGCGCAGGGTTCGAGCCGCGAGGAGTTCGACGCCGATACCAAGGAAGCCGCCGAGAAGTCGGTGAAGACCCAGCTGCTGCTGGACGCGGTCGCCGAGGCCGAGGGCACTCAGGTCGGCCAGGAAGAGCTCACCGAGCGCATCCTGTTCCAGGCCCAGCGCTACGGGATGGCCCCCGAACAGTTCATTCAGCAGGTGCAGCAGGCCGGCCAGCTCGGTGCCGTCTTCGCCGACGTCCGCCGCGGTAAGGCGCTGGCGGAAGTGGTCGGCCGGGTGACGGTCACCGATTCCGAGGGCAACAAGGTCGACACCGACGAAATGTTCGGCAATGCCAAGGAATCCGACGCCGCCGACGAGGCGACCGAGGAGTCCGCGGACAACGAGTAGCCCACTCGAGGATTTGCGTACCGAAGCCCTGGGACCTGAGGCGGTGTTGGCCATCCGGAGACAGAACACGATCGACAACTGTCACCGGTTTGCGTATGCCGAGGGTTCCGGGGTTTCTGCGTCCCCACGACCGGGCTCCCCGCCCCGGCGGGCGTGCCCCGGCTCCGGAGCGGCAGTGCGAAGGAACGCGGCGACCGACCGTGCGCGCTCCGCGTTCACGGTCCGGACCCGCACCGGTTCCGGACCGACGGGGCCGAGGAGCGCAACGTCCGAGCTCACGCAGTCGATCCTCCAGGAGTTGCCGACCGGTGGGCATCCATCGAGCCGTAACCCCGTCCAGGCTGGTCGAAGCGCTTGCTGGGATGGGTCTCGCGTCTCTTCCGTATGGTCGGCATCCGTAGGCGGAGCCCGCCCCGGTTCTGGAGCGACAGAGCGAAGGAGCGCAGCGACTGAGCGGCGGAGTGAAGAACCGGGGTCGATAGGGCCCCGCCCCCGCGCCGCCGGAGGCGGCGCCGGTCGGGAGAGCACACCGGTGTACACCACTAAACATGTTAATT
>NZ_JBSGIP010000064.1:0-23544 GCF_053605105.1 Nocardia sp. NPDC003963 | reverse complement strand
GATCAATTGCTTGCCGCGGGCGATCACCACCGTCGACCGCGGCCCCTCCAGTACGCGATGTTCGGTACTGGTGAAGATGACATCGTCGGCACCCACACCAGGGGGCCTCGACCCCGCGACGCCGCAGGCGGCGCCAAATAAGACAGAATGGACTTATGACGAACCCTCTTGGAGGCTCGAATCGCGGTAGGCAGGGTCTGCCCACGCCCCCTTCCGGGTGGCCGGTCGGTTCGTATCCGACCTATGCCGAGGCGCAGCGTGCGGTGGACCACCTGGCCGACAACCAGTTCCCCGTCCAGGACGTGACCATCGTCGGTGTGGACCTGATGCAGGTCGAGCGGGTGCTGTATCGCTTGAACTGGGGCAAGGTGATCGGCGGGGGCGTGGTGTCGGGTGCCTGGCTCGGGTTGTTCCTGGGCCTGTTGCTGAGCCTGTTCACCACCAACGGTATGGCCGGACCGCTGGTCGTGGGCCTGGTCGGCGGCATCATCTTCGGTGTCATCTCGACGACCATCCCGTACGCGGCCACCCGGGGTCAGCGGGACTTCGCCTCGACCATGCAACTGGTGGCGGGCCGTTACGACGTCCTGTGCGATCCGAAGACGGCCGAACAGGCCCGTGATCTGCTCGCGAAGCTGGCCATCTAGCGGATGGACGTGATCGAACGCGTCCGCTCGGCCGTGGTGGGTTATTTCGGTGTGGAGGCGGCCGCGGTGGATACGGCCTCGATGACGTTCCTCGGTCTGGAACCGATCGAGATCCTGCGTATCCCCGGCGACGGGGTGACCCACTACGCGACGGTGGGTGGCTCGCGACATCCGATGGGGGATCCGGGGGATCTGCACGCGGATCCGGTACGCGGGCCGCGGGCCGAGCTGATGCTGACGATGCGGTCGGTGGCCGGTGCCGGAGCGGGGGTGGCCCGGTCGCTGGGTGTGCTGGCCGCGG
The DNA here is from genome assembly GCF_053605105.1 of Nocardia sp. NPDC003963. Taxonomy (NCBI): domain Bacteria; kingdom Bacillati; phylum Actinomycetota; class Actinomycetes; order Mycobacteriales; family Nocardiaceae; genus Nocardia; species Nocardia sp. NPDC003963. The sequence goes on along the minus strand of NZ_JBSGIP010000064.1, from coordinate 22,596 downwards.
CGCCCGCGGTCGAAGGTGTTGTGTTGCAGGCCGATGCGCTGCTGGATCTGGGTGAGCCGATCTGGCGGGACGCGCCGTTCACGGCGGTGCTGCTCGGCGCGGGCGAGATCCCGGAGATCGAGCTACCGGAACCGGCCGAGCCGGTGCGATATTTCGCGGTGACCCCGGTGACGGCCACCGAGGCGGCGTGGGTCCGGGTGCGCGGGGCGCAGGCGCTGCGGGACGCCTGGACCGAGGCCGGGATCGATATCCTGGATCCGGGCCGGGGAGCGGCCTCGTTGTAGCCGGACCGGTTCCTACCGGTCGGTTCAGAGCCAGTTGTTGCGGCGGAACAGCGCCAGCAGGGTCAGGCAGATTCCGGCGATGGCGACCAGCACCACCGGATAACCCCAGTTGGTCTTCAGTTCCGGCATATGTTCGAAGTTCATACCGTAGATTCCGGCGATCATGGTCGGTACCGCGGCGATGGCGACCCAGGCCGAGATCTTGCGCATATCCGTGTTCTGCTGCACGGTGATCTTGGTCAGCGCGGCGCTGATGAGGGCGCTGAGCGAATCGTCGAAATCGGTGATGCGTTCGGCGACGCCGGTGTGATGGTCGGCCACATCGCGCAGATAGCGCCGGATCTCGGCGCCGAGCGGGAGATCCTCCTTGTGCACCAGCACCTGTAGCGGGAGTGCCAGCGGGTTGACCGCGCGCCGCAATTCCACCACCTCGCGTTTGAGCTGATAGATCGCCTCGACCGTGATCGGGGTACGCGGGGTGAACACTTCTTCTTCCATCGCGTCGATATCGAATTCGACCGCTTGCACGACGTCTATATAGGTGTCGACCACATGATCGGCGATCGCGTGCAGTACCGAGCCCGGGCCCAGCCGCAATCGATCCCGGTCCGCCTCGAGTTCGCGGCGCACCGTCGCCAAGGGGGAATGTTCCCCGTGCCGGACCGCGATCACGAAATCCGGGGCGGTGAAGATCATCAGCTCGCCCGTTTCCACGATCTCGCTGACCGTGTGCATCTCGTGCTCCCGGTAGGCGACCGTGCGCATGACCATCACCAGGGTGTCGTCGTAGCGCTCCAGTTTGGGGCGTTGATGGGCCTGGACGGCGTCCTCGACGGCCAGCGCGTGCAAGCCGAAGGTCGCGGCGACCTCGCCCATCTGATCGGCATCGGGATCGTGGAGGCCCAGCCAGACGAAACCGCCTCGTTCGCGTGCCGCCGCGAGCGCTTTCTCGTGGGTGAACCGGCCGGGCAACCGGGCACCGTCCACGTAGACCGCGCAGTCGACGACCGCGCGGGCGGTGGGCACCCGGATATGCGGTACCGCGGTGGAGCGCCGGATCCGCCCCGGACCATGGAACGGCAGCGGAATCGAAGGCACGCGTCGATGCTACTTCGCGGCGACCGGGTCGCCGGGTACGGCGGGAGATTCCCGGCGCTGTCGGGCCGATAGTTCCCGGCCCGTCCCGGCGCCGCGGCCCCGCACTGGAAGACTGGACGGCGTGCGCATCGATCTGCATACCCACACCAACGCCTCCGACGGCACCGACAGCCCGGCCGAGCTGGTGCGCAAAGCGGCCGGTGCCGGGCTGGACGTGGTCGCGATCACCGATCACGACACCACCGCCGGCTGGGCCGAGGCCGAGGCCGCCCGTCCGGCACAGCTGACGCTGATCCGCGGGATGGAGATGTCGTGTGTGGGCCGCGGTGTCGACGGCTATCCGGTCTCGGTGCATCTCCTGGCCTACCTGTTCGATCCGGCCGACCGCGGTTTCGCTATCGAACGGGAACGGTTGCGCGCCGAACGGGTCGACCGGCTCCGCACCATGGCCGAGCAGATGGCCGCCGACGGGCTACCGATCGATCCGGACGCGGTGCTGGCCGCGGCCGGGCCCGCCGCCGGCCGCCCGCATCTGGCCCGCGCCCTCGTCGAGGCGGGGGTGGTGTCGTCGGTGAACGCCGCTTTCGCCGACCTGCTCGCCTCGGACGGCCCCTACTACGTGGAGAAGGCCGATACTCCGCTGCGCCGGGCGGTGACGATGATCGCCGAGGCCGGGGGCGTCAGCGTGCTCGCCCACGGGCGGGCCCGCAGCCGGGGCCGGCTACTGGATCTACAGGAAGTCCGCGACCTGGTACCGCACGGGCTGGGCGGCCTGGAGGTCGATCACCCCGACCACAACGCGCAGGATCGGGCGACCCTGCGCGAGCTGGCCGCGGAGTGCGGTCTACTGGCGACCGGGTCCTCGGACTACCACGGCGACAACAAGACCATCGCCCTCGGCGAATGCACCACCGAACTCGCGCAGTTCGAGAAGCTCGTCGGTAGAGCCTCCGGAGTGCCGGTGCTGGCCGCATGAGACTGGTGCGCGGGATCAGCGGAATCGCGGCAGCCGGACTGGTACTGCTGGCGCTGGTCGTGGCCGGCGCGGAATTGATCGGCGAGCGGCGCGGTTTTCCGGGGCCCGGCGCGGAATCGGTGGCCTGGCATATCGTGGTCGCGGTGATCGCCGTTGTGGCGCAGGCGTATTCGGATCGAAGACGCGGCGCGGCGAGTCTCGGCGCGGCGGCGGTGGTGCTCGGTTCGGGCGCCGTGCTGTTGTGGACCCAGTGGTGGAGCTGACGGACCACCGACCACCTTCACTCGACCGCCCGTGGGCGCACTGAGATGTCTCACCGGCAGCCGCCGCCGCCCGCGAGTTTCCGCTCACGGGAAGGTAATGCTCACGGCCTACGCTGACCCCGTGGTGTCCGAAACGCGCAATCCGCGACAGCCGGTTTGGCGAACGGTCCGGGACCTGGCAGAATGTGGCGGATTCCCGATCGTTGCCACCGCCGGGTCGGGGATATCCGGCGCCCGCCGCTCCGCGACGCACCGTCGCGGCCGGAAAAGGGCGCCAGTCGAGTTCGATCGGACCAACCTGTCCGAAATCCACCCGGACCGCCGCTGCTCGAAATCAGCGCCACTTTCCATCACCTCGTGTCCGGGGTTCCCGGATCGTCCGGGTCCTGGCTCCACCGGGAAACATCCTGGTCGCGCCGCCGATGAACGATATGACGCAGATAACACCAAATACCCGGCGGTAACCGTCCACCGGTTACGACCGCAACCAGCAGGAGTGAAATCGTGTCCTCTGTGACTGACGCACCGAACGCCACCGCCAGCAAAGATGAGGTCGAAGACCTCTCGGCGATCACTCACGAGGAGATCTTCGCGGGTCACCTCGGCGGCAAGCTCTCGGTCGAGCTCAGCTCGCCGCTGGCCACCCAGCGCGACCTATCCATCGCCTACACCCCCGGTGTGGCACAGGTGAGCCGCGCCATCGCCGAAGACGAGAAACTGGCGAAGCGCTACACCTGGACCGACCGCCTGGTGGTCGTGGTCAGCGACGGATCGGCGGTGCTGGGCCTCGGCGATATCGGCCCGCGCGCCTCCCTGCCGGTCATGGAAGGCAAATCGGCGCTGTTCAAGAAGTTCGCCGGGCTCGACTCGATCCCGATCGTGCTGGACACCAAAGACGTCGACGAAATCGTCGAAACCCTCATCCGCCTGCGGCCCAGCTTCGGCGCCGTGAACCTGGAGGACATCTCCGCGCCCCGCTGCTTCGAAATCGAGAAGCGGGTCGTGGAAGCCCTCGACTGCCCCGTGATGCACGACGACCAGCACGGCACCGCCATCGTGGTGCTCGCCGCGCTCAACGGTGCCGCGCGGGTCCAGGGCCGGGCCACCTCCGGCCTGAAGGTGGTCGTGTCGGGCGCCGGCGCCGCCGGTGTGGCCTGCACCAATATCCTGCTCGCCGCGGGCGTCGCCGATGTCACGGTGCTGGACTCCAAGGGCATCGTCGGCCGGGACCGCACCGACCTCAACGCGGTGAAGGCCGATCTCGCCCAGCGCACCAACCCGCGCAGTCTCACCGGCACCGCGGCGGACGCCCTCGCCGGCGCCGATGTGTTCCTCGGCCTGTCCGCGGGCACCATCGGCGAGGAACTCATCGCCTCGATGGCGCCGGAGGCGATCGTGTTCGCCATGTCCAACCCGGACCCGGAGATCCACCCCGATGTCGCCCGCAAGTACGCCGGTATCGTCGCCACCGGCCGCAGCGACTTCCCGAACCAGATCAACAATGTGCTCGCCTTCCCGGGCGTGTTCAAAGGCGCGCTCGACGCGGGCGCCCGGCGGATCACCGAAGGTATGAAGATCGCGGCGGCCGAGGCCATTCTCGGCGTCGTCGCCGACGAACTCGCCGTCGACAAGATCGTCCCCAGCCCGCTCGACCCGCGCGTCGCCCCCGCGGTGGCCGACGCGGTCGCCGCCGCCGCTCGCGCGGAGGGCGTCGCCTGATAAAACGTTCCGCCTTACCCGGGCGGTAACCGCAACTACAGCACTCGGCCGCCACCCTGGGCCGGGTGCTGTAGTTTTTTGCGGCGCCTTCGGCGCCGCGGGCGGGGCCCTATCAACCCCGGGTCTTCACTTCTTCGCTCAGTCGCTACGTCGCTCCAGAACCGGGGCGGGCCCCGCCACTGAGGTGGGCCGTCCGGAGAAGGACAGCGGGTGGGTGTGCCGGAGAAGGACCGTGGGTGAGTGTTTTTCGGCCGTCCGGGTGGGACGACGGGTCGGTGTGTGCTGGATGCTCGCCACTCTGTTGACGGTCGGGCGCAAGTGATCAGGCCCGCACGTGATCAGGGAGTGCCGCTTCGAGTGACGGCCGCGACGGCCGGTTGCCGTTAGGGGCAGTGGCGGTGCCGAACTGGGCGGTGACCCGGTCCGCCCGGCTGCGGTGGCGGGTGTGCTGTTTCGTGGACTCGTCGCCGGAGCGACCCCGGTCCTCTGCTGCGACCGGGCCCGTGGACGCGGTGCCGCGAGGGCCGCCCGGCAGGCTCGAGAGCAAAGGGCAAAGGGTTCCGGTGACCCAGCTCAGATCCGCCGTACAGTACGAGACTGTGCCGCCGCCCGGGGACACCGATATCCGGTGGCCTGAGGTATCGCGGCCCACGAAGACGAGGTGGGTGTCCGGGGCATCGCGCAGGATGTGTTCGGCGGCTGCCCGTTCTATCCCGCGACTCGCGCCCGTCATGACGATGGTGTGCGGCATGGTGCTGCTCCACTGCTCCACTGCTCCACTGCTCCACTGCTCCGGGGCCGGTCCCGGTCCGGCCGCGCTGAACCGGTATCGGGCGGGGGAAGATTCGTAGCCGCGCCGTGGCGGTGCTTCGGACGGATCCCGCCGCGGGGCGGGTCGACCGGACGGTTCCGGGCGACGGTAGATTCCTGGGGGTTGTCGGGTGCCCGGACGGGTGCGGCGCTGGATAGGGAAGTGGGTGTCTCGCGCGATGGTGCTGGCGGCGTCGATGCGTATCGTTGGTCGGGTGCTGGTGCCGGTGCTCGCGGTGCTGGCCGTCTCCTGCGGTTCCGACGAGGCCGAGCCGCTGGTGGTGGGGGCCCAGGAGGGGGCGGAGTCGCGGGTGCTGGCCGAGATCTACGCGCAGGCACTGGCGCGGACCGGCGCGGCGGTCCGGGTCGAGCCGGGGCTGGCGGATCGGGAAGCGGTTTTCGCCGCCGTGGACGCGGGGGATATCGCAGTCGCGGCCGATCACAACGGGGCGCTGCTCGCGGTATTGAACGTCGGCGCCGAGGCGCCCGATTCCGAGAAAGTGACGGAGGAACTGAACGGTTCGCTGCCGCAGGGCACGATTACCTCCGATGCCGCCGACGGCGCGGATTTCGAACCGCGGGTGCTGGTGACCGCCGCCACCGCCGAACAGCGGGCGATCGATTCGGTGGCGGAGCTGGGTGCGCAGTGCGGGTCGATGGCCGCCGGCGTCGCGTCCGTCCCGGGTCTGTTCGAATTGCCCGAGGTCGCCGGAAAGATCTCCGGCTGCGAATTCGGCTCGACCGAGATCTTTCCCGGACCCGCGGAGCTGCACCGTGCGCTGCTGGACGGGCGGGTGCAGGCCGGTGTGCTGGGCGGACCCGCCGAATTCCTGCCCGGTGGTACCGAGGGGTTGAAGGTACTCGCCGACCCGGAGAACGCGATCAGGCCCGAGAACCCGCTCGCCCTCGTACGCAAGGGCGTGCTGGACGATCGGCAGCTGGAGAAACTGAACTATGTGGCCGGCGAACTCACCACCGATGAGCTCGCGACCCTGGTGTTGCGGATTCGTGACGAATCCGCCGAACCCGCCGAACTGGCCCGTACCTGGCTCGACGCGCACGGTCTCTGACCCGGCTACGATCGGTCCGATATGCCCGGAATGTTGGTGTGGCCTGCGACGTCGTACCAAGAGTCCGGAGTGACCACGGCATGAGCGGCTGCGGCTCCCGTGCCCCGTTCGTACGGTGCGCCGGTAGTCACCAGGTGGTGCGATCGTGACGCACCGCGACAGATCCACGAACCGGCGTATCGGGCGCCGATCGGACAGGAATGGAAGCTATGCCCACTCAACGTAATCCGTGGCTCGCCCTGGGGGCACTGGTCGTCGGATTCTTCATGATCCTGCTCGATGTGACCATCGTGGCAGTCGCCAATCCGGCGATCATGACCGAGTTGCATGCGGATATCTCGCAGGTCATCTGGGTGACGAGCGCCTATCTGCTCACCTACGCGGTACCGCTGTTGATCACCGGCCGGCTCGGCGACCGGTTCGGGCCCAAGAACATCTATCTGCTCGGTCTCGCGGTGTTCACCCTCTCCTCGCTGGCATGCGGGCTGGCCGGTGATATCGAGACGCTGATCGCCGCGCGCGCCGTACAGGGGCTGGGTGCGGCGCTGATGACCCCGCAGACGATGGCGGTGATCACCCGGACCTTCCCGCCGGACCGACGCGGCGCGGCCATGGGTATGTGGGGTGCGGTCGCCGGGCTGGCGACGCTGGTGGGCCCGATTCTGGGTGGTGTGCTGGTGGACGGTCTCGGCTGGGCGTGGATCTTCATCGTGAACGTGCCGGTCGGCATCGTGGCTTTCGCGCTCGCCGTCTGGCTGGTTCCGGCGCTGCCGACGCACGAGCACAAGTTCGACCTGGTCGGGGTGGTGCTGAGCGCGGTGGGCATGTTCCTGCTGGTGTTCGGTATCCAGGAGGGCAATTCCAGCGACTGGTCGGCGAAGATCTGGGCGATGATCGTGGCGGGGCTGGTGGTGCTGGCCGTGTTCGTGGTCACCCAGGCCCGCAGTTCGGGGGAACCGTTGCTGCCGCTGCGATTGTTCCGCGACCGCAACTTCTCGCTGTCGAATCTGGCCATCGCCAGTATGGGTGCCGCCGTCACCGCCTTGATGGTGCCGATCTACTTCTACCTGCAGGCCGTGCACGGGATGTCGCCGACCCGGTCCGCGCTGGTGCTGGCACCGATGGCCGTCGTCACCGGGTTCGCGGCACCGGTGGTCGGGAAGCTCTCCGATCGGATGCATCCGCGGCTCATCCCGACCATCGGGTTCCTGGTCTTCGCGCTCTCGATCTTCTGGTTCGCCGTGGTGATGCGCGATCCGCACGCCGATATCGCCTTGTTGGTGGTCGGCGGTGCGGTGGCCGGTGCGTCGAACGCCTGTATCTGGGCGCCGCTGGCGACCACGGCCACCCATAACCTGCCCGTTTCGCAGGCCGGTGCGGGCGCGGGTGTGTACAACACGACCCGTCAGGTCGGATCGGTGCTGGGTAGCGCGGCGATCAGTGCCCTGGTGGCCGCGCGGATGAGCGCCGAGGGTCTGGGCGGCGCGCCGGCCGGGGAAGGGATGGGGGCCGGCCAGGTGCCCGAACCGGTGAAGCAGGCGTTCAGTACCGCCCTGAGTCAGGCCACCTACCTGCCGGCGGCGCTGTTGCTGGTCGGCGTGGTGGCCTCGGCACTGTTCATCCGCTTCGCGCCCGGTGGCGCGCCGGCCGATACCGCACCGGACCTGAAGAAGGCGGATTCGCTCACCGGCTAGCTCCGGCTGCCACGCAGGTCGCGTCCGGCCATTGTTCCAGCGTGTCGATAAACATGCGGTGGACGGCCGCGATCTGCGTGTCCAGGTCCTCGGGTTCCCACGAACCGGTATCGATCGGGTCGAGAATCGTGACGTCGATCGTTCCGGGACGGACGAACAAGGAATTTCGCCACACGGCCCGGCCGGCGTTCCGGATGACGATGGGAACGATCGGAACGCCGGCCTGCGCGGCGAGGCGGAATGCTCCCTGCTTGAAGTCCTGCGGCCCGGGCGTCGGTGAGATCCGGCCCTCGGGCGCGATGGCCACCGACCTCCCCTCGTGTAACTGCGTGACCAGCGAATTCACTGCCGCTATGGCTCCGCCGGGGGTGGAGCGGTCGACGAACAGGGTGTCGGCGAACCTCAGCAGCGCGCCGAAGACCGGATAGTGCTTCACTTTGACCGTCACCACCGGTGTGAAGGACTCCCGCAGGAGGAACGGGATCAACAGAGCGTCGATCCGGCTCTGATGGTTGAAAACGAAAACCGCGGGGCGGTTCGCGCGGATCCTTTCCGCATTCCGCACCTTTACCCGCAGTCCTGCGCAGCGGAAAGCGGCGGTCGGCACCCACCGGTACATCCGGTCGATCGCGGTGCGCCGGTCATCGGCCAGGGAGCGCAGCAATGTTGCACCGGCCGCCGCGACCAATCCCAGCACACCGAGCAGGGCGCGGCCGATCCGAGAGAGGCTCCGCCGCCGGCGTTCGAAGCGCAGTACCGGCCATCCCGGGCCGGTCACCGCCCGGGTGAGCGCGCGATCCGGATTCACCGCGGCGGGGTTTCCGGTCAGCCGGAGCATGGGGAGGTCCACCCCGCCGTTGGAGTAGGCGAAGCTCTTGTCCAGGTCGATATCGTGGGCCGCCGCGAACTCTTTCACAAGCTCGGCCTTGTACCGACCCCAGACGATTTCGCGAGTGATCTCACCGGTGACCCGCTCCTCGGAAACGATCGGCTCGGTGCACAGCGTGTGATCGATGCCCAGTTCCGCGGCGATACGACGAGTCTGGAACCGGGTGGCCGATGTTGTCAGCACCACCGTATGACCCGCGCGCCGGTGTGCCCGGACGAGTTCCCAGGCCTCGGGGTACAGGTTGCGGGCGAGATGACTCTGGAACAGCTGTTCCTCGGCTTCCTCGAGATCTCCGACCGCCCGGCCGCGCCAGCTCTCCGAGATGAGGCGCTCGACAGATCTGCGGTGGGCGTCGGTCTTTCGCCCGGTCAGGCCCGGGAGCAGTGGTGCGGCGGTAGCTGCGCCGAGCAACCGCGACAGACCGGAGTCCGGGGGTGCGATTCCCTCGATGATCGTGCCGTCGAAATCGAAGAACGCGGCGATCCGAGGGCCGGCGGGGCCCGTGCGGATACTTCTCAGCCGCGCCTCGACCGGGTCGCCGGAGATTGTCGCAGATCTCATGGCATCGAGTCCGCACTTCCGCCACCGGTACCGGACGCCGGTTCCTCCGGCCGAGCCGGTCGCTCCGGGCCGCCGTGTCCGGTGACCGCGAACCTTGTCAGGGCACTGACCAGTCCACCCCGCAGCCGATCGATACCGATCCCTTCGGTGGCGCAATAGGAAACCGAATACGCGTCCCGGATGCTGCCGAGGATCCGGGACGGATGGTTGTCGTGGAAGCGGACCGGGGTCATCCACGGCATCGGACCGATGCTCAGCACATGTGGTCCCGGGCCGCCGGTCGCGAAACGTTGTCGGGACAGCACTTCTCGATCTTGCCGACGCCCGCGCGCCGCCGCCAGATAGGCAGCGCCCAGCCCGGCCCGCATCCTGTCCAGATAGCGCGCGTAGGCGCGGACTCCCAGCGTGATCTGTCCCCCGGAGCTTCCCATTCGGCGGGTACTGAGCGAGAGGATATGCGTACAGCCGTCGGCGACCGCCAGCCGGAACTGACGTGGAGACAGGAGGGCACCGTCCACCAGCCGGCGCCCGTCGATATTCGATTCCCCCCGCACCGCCAATGGTGGCCGCACACTTGCCCGCAGGAATGCCTTCAACTCCGCGCCGGTGGCGAAGTCGCGCGCCGCGAACGTCTCCCGGGCAGCCAGGTCGGTCGTCAGGACGACCAGACCGAGCGAAGATCGCACCGCCGAGTCGTATTCCAACGGTTTCTTCGATTCGAGAACTTCCTCGAAGACATAGTCGAGATCGAGGATCGACCCGCCGGACAGCGGTCTCGTGTACCGGATGAACCGGTCCGCGGTGAGGTCCTCGTAGTAGATCGACAGCGGATACCAGCAGGTACCCGCCCGCTGTGAGACGAAGTACGCGGCGTTGACCGCACCCGCGGAAGACCCGTAGACCACGTCGAACGCGTCCCGGAATCCCGAATCGTCGAGCTGCGTGCACATAGCGGCGGAAATCGCGCCGCGCATACCTCCGCCCGGGACGGTCAGCGCGACCCTGGCGGAATCGCGACGGTCTCCCGGTGTACTTCCCGAGTCCCGTCGCTGCCGGAGAATCTTCAGGACCGGATGGTCCGGGTTCCACATGTTCTCGATATCGGTGCGAGCGTTCCGGGCCATATCAGGCCGACCGGGGGCGTCGGGTTCGCGATCGCCGCCACGGCTTTCCGCCCGGCTCGGACGCCGCCCTTGCCGCAGGCGCACTTCGCATGGTCGACTCCTACTTTTCCCGCAGGAACTTGTGAATAGTTCCGTGCGCCATGAGGATTCGCATACTACATGGACAGCCTCGCACCTCCGGCCGAGATCCGCGGCGCCTCCCGGTAGCGACCGCGGCCCCGGTGAGACGAACTCACCGGGGCCGCTCGCGTCACGGGGATCAGCTGTAGATCTTGTCCACTTCGGTGGCGTACTGCTTCATCACGACGGCGCGCTTGAGCGACATCTTCGGGGTCAGCTCGCCGGTTTCCTGAGTCCAGTCCGAGGTCAGGATATTGACCTTCTTGATCTGCTCGGCCTTGGAGACCTTCTTGTTGGCCTCCGCGACCGCGGCCTCGACCTCGGCGACCAGCACGGCGTGTTCCACCAGTTCGGCGATATCGATATCGGCGGCGATACCGTTGCGTTCCTTCCAGCCCGGCAGCGCTTCCGGGTCCAGGGTGATGAGCGCGCCGATGAACGGTTTCCCGTCCCCGACCACCATCACCTGGCCGATCAGCGGATGCGCGCGCAACTGGTCTTCCATCGGGGCGGGGGAGACGTTCTTACCGCCCGCGGTGACCAGGATTTCCTTCTTGCGGCCGGTGATGGTGATGTAACCGTCGCCGTCGATGGTGCCGAGGTCGCCGGTCTTGAACCAGCCGTCGGCGAAGGCATCCGCGGTGGCCTGTTCGTTGCCCCAGTAGCCCGCGAACACCACGGGACCGCGCAGCAGCAGCTCGCCGTCCTCGGCGATCTTGGCGCCGTGGCCTTCCAGCGGCCGGCCGACCGATCCGACCCGGATGTGCTCGGGGGTGTTGACCGCGACGGCGGCGGTGCTCTCGGTGAGACCGTAGCCCTCGTAGATGGTGACCCCGACACCGCGGAAGAAATGGCCGAGCCGCGCGCCCAGCGGACCGCCGCCGGAGACGGCGGCCTGACAATTGCCGCCGAGGGCGGCCCGCAGCTTGCCGTAGACGAGTTTGTCGAACAGCGCGTGTTTGGCGCGCAGCACCAAGCCCGGGTTCCCGGAGCCCAGGGCTTCGCTGTACTCGATCGCGGTCGCCGCGGCAGCGTCGAAGATCTTGCCCTTGCCCTCGTCGTGTGCTTTCTGCTTGGCGCCGTTGAACACCTTCTCGAAGACACGTGGTACCGAGAGCACGAAATCCGGCTTGTGCTCGGCGAACTGCTGGACCAGCGTGCTCCAGTCGGAAGTGTGCGCGACGGTGACCTTGGCGTCGAAGGCGGCCAGACTCACGGCGCGGGCGAAGACATGCGCCAGCGGCAGGAACATCAGCGTTTTGTTGCCGCTGGTCAGGAAGGAGGCCATCGCGATCCGGTCGGCTCGGGACTCCGCCCACAGGTTGGCATGGCTGAGCATGACGCCTTTGGGCCGGCCCGTGGTGCCGGAGGTGTAGATCAGGGTGGCGGGGGAGGCCGCGTTCACCTGGGCGCGCCGGTCGTGCACGACCTGCTCGTCGAGGTCGGCGCCGCGCCGGACGAGCTCGTCGATCGCGTCCGTGTCGATCTGCAGGGTTTCCCGCAGTGCGAGCAGTTCGCCCGCATCGATCTCGGAGATCACGCCGCGGTGTTTGGCGTTCTCGACGACCAGCAGCGCGGTCGCCGAATCCTGCAGGATCCAGCGGGCCTGTTCGGCCGAGGAGCTGTCGTAGATCGCCACGGTGCAGCCGCCGGCCGCCCAGATGGCGAAATCGAGCAGGACCCACTCGTAGCGGGTGGCGGCCATGATGGCGACCCGGTCGCCCAGTTCGATACCCGACGCGATGAGGCCCTTGGCCACATCGGTGACCGCCGTGGCGAACTCCGCGGCCCGCACATCGCGCCATCCGCCCTTACCGTCGGGGACGTTGAACATCACCGCGGCGGGGGATTCTTTCGCGTAGCGGAACACATTGTCCGAATTGTTCGCGTCCTCGGGGATGGTGTAGGAAGCCGGGGCTTCGAACTCGCGCATCATTGCCTTTCCCTGTTTGCCAACTCGTCGGTAATTTACGCCACCGGAACTGCGCGGGGCGCGGGCCACCGGTAAACGCCCTGGATCTCACGCTGAGACCAGGGCGAAACCGGTCCCGATCAGGCCTTCATCCTAGGTCGCGCAGTGGTAGCTGATCGACGGCTTGCCGCAGGAAACCGGCCATTTCGGTCAGTGCCGCGGCAGCTGGGCCCACCAGGGCGGCCTGTAGCTGGGCGACATGCCAGAGCCCCCTGCTCTCGGTGAAGGAGACCTCGACCCCGGCGTCCCGGAGTGCCGCGGTGAGGTCGACGCACTGCGGATGCAGTAATTCGTCGACATCGGCCTGGACGTACACCGGGGGCAGCCCGGCGAGGACGCCGCGCAGCGGGGCGTAACCGGTATCGGCGGGATCGCCCGCACCCAGGTAGGCCGCGGCGCAGGCGCGCGACCAGGGTCCGTTCACGACCAGATCGCGTGGACGTTCGGCGGCCTCGTTCGGATCGACCCACGGCGCGATCAGTCCGAGCGCGGCCGGGGTGTACCCGTGCCGGGCGATGAGCCGCTGCGCCAGCGCCAGCGACAGACCGCCACCGGCCGAATCCCCGGCGATCGCGATCCGTTCCGGCCGGTATCCGTGTTCGGCGACCAGCTCGCGGAAGGCGGCTTCCGCGTCGTCCAGTGCCGCCGGGTAGGGATGTTCGGGAGCCAGCCGGTAGTCGATCGCGTAGACCGGGAGCCCGGTCCCGGCGGCGAGACGCCCGTTGAGTGAGCGGTGGGTGGCCAGCGAACCCACGGCGTACCCGCCGCCGTGCAGGTAGAGCACGGCGGCGGGTACGGCCGGCGGGGGAGTGCGGGGCGCGAGCCGTTCGGCCGGCCGGTCGCCCAGCCGGATCCGTTCGACCCGGACACCCGCGGGGACGGGTTGCAGTGCGGATCCCGCATCGATCAGGGCCCGCTGGACCCGCCAGGGCAACCGCGAATGCAGCGATACCCGGTACATCGGGCCCAGGATCGCCCGCGCCAGCGGCAGTGGCAGCGCGATATCTCGCATCTCGTTCCTTCTCCGGTACCGATCAGGGCAGGAAGCGTCGTTCGACGCCGACCGCGATGCGCTGGTAGCCCGCGGCGGTGGTACGCACGAACAGGTCCAGCAGTTTGGCCTCCCAGCCGATGAGTACCCGGCCGCGGCGCTTGCGGACGCCGTCGACAATGGTCTGCGCGGCCATTTCCGGGCTGTGGATGGCGAGGTACTTGTCGAACATCGAACTGGCTTCCGCGCCGTCGATATCGTCGCTGTAGGTGGCGTTGCGCGCGACCGCGGTCTTGATACCGCCGGGGTGCACACAGGTGACCTCGACCGGCGCCCGCTCCACCAGCATTTCCTGGCGCAGTGCCTCGGTGAAACCGCGGACCGCGAATTTGGCCGAGTTGTAGGCCGCCTGGCCGGGGACCGCGATCAGGCCGAAGAGGCTGGATACGTTCACCACATGACCGTCACCGGATTCGATCAGATACGGCAGGAACGCCTTGGTCCCGTTCACCACGCCCCAGAAATCGACATCCATGATGCGTTCGATATCTTTGAACTCGGTTTTGACGACGTCACCGTGATGGGCGATACCGGCATTGTTGTAGATCTGGTGGACGACGCCGAAATGCTGTTTCACCGCGTCGGCGTAGAGCAGTACGGCCTCGCGCTCGGCCACGTTCAACCGGTCGGATTTCACCTCCGCGCCCAGCTCTTCGCAGCGGCGCGTGGTCTCGGCCAGACCCTCGGTGTCGATATCGGAGAGGGCCAGTTTCGCGCCGCGCCGGGCGAGGTTGACGGCCAGCGCCCGCCCGATTCCGGAGCCGGCTCCGGTGATGACACAGACTTTGTTGCGGAAGTACGAGTCGTTGCTCATGGCGCGGTCACTACTTTCAGGTCGGGTCGAGCGGTTGCGTCGGCAGCCGTCGTCGTATCGTAGGCGGCGACATCGAATTTCCTTGTGATGCGACGGAATTCGAAGGTGAAGTCCGGCCAGAGGGTCGTATTGTTTCCGTGTTTGTCGAGATACCAGCTGGCGCAACCGCCGGTGCTCCAGACGCTCTTGGTGAGTTTCTTCTGGAGGGCGGAGTTGTAGGTGTCCTGGGCCGTCCGGCGCACTTCGACGGTGCGCAGACCGCGATTCTCGAATGTGGCCAGCGCATCGGCGATGTAGTTGATCTGCGATTCGATCATGTACACCATCGAAGTGTGGCCCAGTCCGACATTGGGACCGAGCAGGAAGAACATATTCGGGTAGTTCGCGATGGCCGAACCCTTGTACCCCTGCTGGCCGATAGCGTCGAACACCTCGGTCAGGCTGCGGCCGTCGCGGCCGTAGATGGTCTCGTAGGCCGGGGAATCGGTGACGTGGAAACCGGTGGCGACCACGATCGCGTCGACCTCGCGTTCGGTGCCGTCCTTCGTGACGATCGAATTCGCGCGGATCTCGGCGATCCCGTCGGTGACCACGTCGACATTGTCGCGGTCCAGGGCCGGGTAGTACTCGTTGGAGATCAGCATGCGTTTACAGCCGATCCGGAAGTTCGGGGTGACCTTCTTGCGCAGCTCGGGATCGCGGATCTCCATGGCCAGCTTCGCCTTGGCCAGGGCCTCGAAACCGCGCATGAGCGGCGGGAATTTCGCCAGGCCGACGACCTGGGTCTCGCGGGCGGCGTAGATGGCGGCCCGGGACAGGCGCTGCGCGCCGGGGATGTGCTTGAACGCCAGCCGCTCGGGTAGCAGGTAGGGGCGGTCCATCCGGGGCAGCAGCCAGGGGGCGGTGCGCTGGTAGACGTCGAGATGTTCGACGCTGCCGGCGATGGCGGGCACGATCTGGATGGCCGAGGCGCCGGTGCCGATGACCGCGACCCGCTTACCCGCGAGGTCGGAATCGTGGTTCCACCGGGCCGAATGGAAGATCTCGCCCGCGAAGCTGTTGATGCCCTTGATATCGGGCAGGTTGGGCTCGCACAGCGCGCCCACCGCGGAGACCACGGTATCGGCGGTGAAATCGCCTTTGCTGGTGGTCACCTCCCATTGCGCGGTCTCGGCGTTCCAGCGCGCGCCGGTGACATCGCAGTCGAAGAGGTGCTTGTCGCGGACGTTGTACTTGTCGGCTACGCCCTGGATATAAGCCTGGATCTCGCCCTGCCGGGAGAACGATCGCGACCAGTCCGGGTTCAGGGCGAACGAGTACGAGTACAGGTGCGAGGGCACATCGCACGCGGCACCGGGATAGGTGTTGTCACGCCAGGTCCCACCGACATCGCTACCGCGTTCCAGTACCAGGAAATCCTCGCGGCCCTGCTGGGTCAGCCGGATGGCGAGGCCGAGGCCGGCGAAACCGCTGCCGATGATGATCGTCCGCAGATGACGGGTGGGCTGGTTAGCGACAGCTTTGTCTGTAACCTTGCGACTCATGTATTCAGCGTAAGGGCTTATTGAGTCGGAGTCAACAGTATTGAACGGCATTCAGTAGGATGGACAGGTGAGTACGAGTCCGGAAGCACCCGCCAAACGCGTCCGATTGAGCCCGGACGAGCGGAAGACACAGCTGATAACCCTCGGCGTCAAGATGCTCGGCGAACGCGCGATCGAGGACATATCGGTCAGCGAGATCGCGGACCGGGCGGGTATCTCGCGGGGGCTGCTGTTCCACTACTTCCCCACGAAGCAGGACTTCCAGCTCGAAGTCGTCCGGCACGCGAATGCCGAACTGCTGGCCCGTGTCGTCCCGGATCCGGCGCTGGGCCTGTTCGATATGCTGCGCGACTCGGTGGGCCGCTATATCGACTACGTCAGCGAGAACCGCACATCTTATCTGGCCCTGCTCCGCGGGCCCACCAGTTCCAGCCCCGATCTGGTCGGTCTGGTGGAACAGACCCGGCGCGCGATCATCGACATCATTCTCACGCAGGTGCCCCTGTCGCCGGCGGAACGCGAACAGCCCCGCCTGGTTCTCGCGGTCCGGGGCTGGGTCGCCTTCACCGAGGAAACCACGCTGTCGTGGTTGCGCGATGAAACCGTCTCACGCGAAGAGCTGATCGAACTGCTGGTGGAATCGCTGCTCGCGCTGTCGATGGCGGTGAACCCGGCGCTCGCCGCCGCGCTGCGGGCCTGAGACGCAAGCGCACTGGGCCGGTACGGAACTACCGGCCGGTGGGTCACACCGGCCGGGGCGTACCCGCGGCAGCTCGGTCGAACCAGGATTGCGCTCCTGCCACGTCACCGCGCAGGCGCATCAGCACACCCAGGTTGTACATGGCGGTGGTGTTGCCACCTTGTGCCGCTCGCCAGTACCAGGTTTCCGCTTCGGCGTCGGACCCACGATCGTGCAACCCCTGCGCGAGCTGGCACATCGCGTCCACGTAGCCCTCTTCCGCGGCCTGTCGATACCAGTGCCGGGCCTGGTCCCACTGTCCTCGCTCGGTCTGCAGCATGAGCGCGAGACTGTATTTCGCCAGCGTGTTACCAGCCACCGCGGCACGGCGGAGCCAGGTCTCGGCTTCGGCGTTCAGGCACCGGCGGTGCAGCAACAGCGCCAGGTTGTACATGGAGTCCTGGTCACCGGCCTCGGCCGACCGGCGGAACCAGACCTCCGCCTCCGCCGGCGCGCCTCGCTGCTCGAGCAGAAAAGCCAGGTTGTGCATGGCGGAGGTATGCGGGTCGGCCGCGGCGGCCCGGCGATACCAGGCTTCGGCATCCGCCAGGGCACCTTGCTGCTGGCACCGCAAACCGAGGTTGAACATGGAGCCGGGATGTCCCGCCACAGCGGCTCGGTGATACCAGATATCCGCTTCGGCGAGGAGACCGCGCTGCCCCAGCAGAACTCCGAGATTGTGCATTCCGCGGATATCGCCCTGTTCCGCGGCGCGCCGGAACCAGGTTTCCGCGTCGGCGGACGCGCCCCGGTCGAGCAATGCGAGCGCATGTTCGAACATGGCTCCGGCGTCACCGTTCTCGGCCGCCGACCGGTGCCGGAGTTCGTCCTCCGCGCTACCGAACAGGCACAGATCTCCGGCGATATCGGTGCTCCGCCGCCGTGGCCGAGGTCTACCGCCGCCCAGCAGGAGCCGGTCGGCGTGCCGGTACAACTGGTCCAGTGAGCGCCCGGGCTCCGATGCCGCCTCGAGCAGTGCGGCGGTGAACGCGGTATTGCGAGCACCTATCGGCGCGAACGATATCTCGTTCGCCGCCGAGGAAACGATCGTGTAGGTGCCGCGTATTTCGGTCTGACCGGTGATCAGGTCGGCACCGCTGCTCATCGCCTCGAACGCCCGACCGGAAAAACAACAGTCGAGAATCAGGACTCTGGCGCGCGCGGGACTTTCGAGGATGTCACCGCGCAATGCCGAGAACGGCACCGAAGTCCATCCCACCTGCGCGGGATCGGGGTCGCTTTCGGTGAGCGCCAGATGCAGACGACCCTGCCGGTCCAGCAGGCCGTGTCCGGTGTAGTACACCAGCAATACGTCTGTGGCCGCGTTCGCCGCCGCGCCGACCGCCGCGCCGACCTGCCGGATCCGATCCGGGTCCGGCAGCACGGTGCAGTGTTCGGGGGCGAACCCACCCCCGGTGGGTGCGGTCAGCACACGGTGCAGGTCCTCGAGGTTGGTGGCGGCAGCCGGAATCGGCGGGACCGCGGGATCGGTGTAGCGGGCGGTGCCGATGAGTACCGCCCGAGAACCTTCTCGGCCGTCCGGCCGTGTCATGTGTTGTTGTCTGCCGCTGCGAACAGAGCGCGGAGTTCCCGCAGCACCTCGGTCGATTTCACCCGGTGGGCATCGAGCATTACCTCGGCTCCGTCGCTTCGGGCGACGGATACCTCGGAGCGGCGGTGGGCCGGCCACGCAGTGAGCGACCGGGGCAGCGCGGAGCCGCGCCCGCCGCGGGCGGTGATCATCAGCACGTCGGACAGGTCGCCCATCTGTCCGGCGCGCGGTGGTGGAGCCGGAAGGCCGATCCGGCCGCGGAGGTCGTCGTCACTGCGGACCCACTCCCGTAGCCGGAACAGTTCCTCCGGCCCGCCGGTGGTGTGAATCGTCCACCGGCCGTTCGTTTCCGACATGCAGCCATAATGCCCGACCTGCCCGGAAACGGCCGCTCTCACCGACTGTCTGCACGGTCGGGCCGTTCGTTCGGCGACTGTGTGCTCCGCGCGACGGGAGCTGAGCGGCGTGGTCGGCCACCGTCCGGTCGATCAGGCCGGTCATCGTGGACTCGACGAATGCTCTGTTTCGCCCGGCCGGGATCCTGACCGGGCGGATTGGCCGAGGCGGGGCAGCAGCGCCGGGGTGATGAGCAGAAGTGCTCCCGCGACAGTGATCGCGATACGAGGTCCGGTGCAGACGGCGAGCAGGCCCCACAGCGCGGTGACGATCGCGATCGTAACCTTCTTGGAGATCGACCACGCCGCAAGCGCGCGAGTGGCCCGATCGGCCGGTAGTTGCTCCAGCCGATAGGTGGCGAATACCGGATTGAACACAGCCATGCAGATGATCACCGCGGTCTGGGTCGCCAGCACCAGCGCCAATCCACCGGCACCCGCGGTCACCGCGCCCAGTGCGATCGGCCAGCACACCCGCAGGGTCCCGAACACCCGGAGGATTCGTCCGGGTCCGAACGTGTCGACGAGGCCGGGGGCCAGCCGTGCTCCGATCAACCCGCCCAGGCAGGGCAGCGCGAACGCGAGACCGAATTCCCAGGGCGCGAAACCGAGTTCCGCCAGCATGAGAACCGCCATCAGCGGCTGGGTCGCCATGATCAGGGCGCCGACCAGGGCGTCGTTGACGAGCAGCGACCGCAGGCCGGGGTGGCCGAGCAGATAGCGCCAGCCTTCCAGCCGCTCGCCCGGGCGGGGCGAGCCGGAGCGGAGCGGATGTGGTTCCCGGTCGTCGATCGCGCGCAGGGCGGCCGCCGAGGTCAGATAGCTCAGTGCGTCTGCCAGCAGGGTGATCATCGGGCCGAACAGCCCGACGGCCGCACCGCCCAGTGGCGGACCGAGCACGATCGCGGTCCAGTTCGTGGATTCGAACCGGGCGTTCGCCACCAGCAGGTCCCGTGGCGGCACCAAGGTTTTCAGGTAGGCGCCGGACGCGGCGGTGAATCCGATATCGGCGGTCGCGGCGATGATCGCGACCGCCAGCAACTGGACGAAACCGAGTGCTCCGAACGCGTGGGCGACCGGGACGCTCAGCAGCGCCACGAATCGGATCAGGTCCATCGCGATCAATACGGGCCGTTTGCGCCGGAACTCCACCCAGGGGCCCAGCGGTATCGCTACCAGGGCGCCGACCGCCAGGCCCGCCGCGGACAGGAGCGAGACCTCGGCGGGGCCGGCCTCCAGTGCGAGGATCGCGACCAGCCCGAAGGCGTTGAACGCCAGTGCGGTACCGAAACGGCTGACCGCGTAGGCGATCCACAGCCATCCGAACTCCCGCCCCAGGGATCGTTCGCTCGCCATCCCGGCCCACCTCTCGCTCGTACACCGTCGCGGTGACCCGGGCGAGCAAAGCAGAAATCGGAGGTCCGGTCGAACAACCGGGCGGCGGCCGCGCACAACCGGCTGTTGTGGGTCCAAGTACGAGCAGTGCCGAAACGGGCCCCGGTGTTCCCCGTGAATTCACGTCGCGCTATATTCGAACGGGCGGGGAAAGAAATTGCTCGGTCTATCCGATTCCGGATTCGATTTCTCGATTGTTCCGCTGGCGCCGGTGTGAATCGATGCGAAGATTCGTGGCCCGGACAGTTCGGGCTGTTCCGCTCGGCTCCGGTGGTTCGGTGTCCACGAGACCCGCCGAAGACCAGCGGAAATCAGGTAGAGCGGCGTTCGGCTATTTGCCTGGGGGTGTCGGAAAGTCGGGTCGTGGGGGCCCTGTCGTCGGAAGGGCGTAATCGGCGGATTTCCGCCACGGCGCTTGACTCATATGCCGCGAGAATGTAATCATGAAAATAGGAAAGCACCGGAGTGTAGTTGCTTCAATTTTTCATGTCTCTCGACATTCGACTATTTCGCGTGTAATTTAGGGCTTCGCGCCGTGACGAGCGCTGTCCGAACTCTCGAAATACGAAACCGCCGTGGAAAGTGGCACTGCCGCGTGCTGCTCTCTTCCGTCGTTGTCGAGTCGCGTCCGGACGGCGCGGTCCGCGGTGCGCGATCCGTTCACCGCTCACAGGACAAACACACACACGTCGCCCGGCAGGGGCGGCGTGCGGTGCTGGAAGGACGCATCTTGGTACTCCCGAATCAGACCGAGGTCGTTGCCGCGACATCCGTCGAGAGCCGAATCCCCGGGAGCCCGGAGCGGCTCTCGTTCGCCGGAGTCCGCGAGCCACTGGAGGTTCCGGGCTTGCTGGAGATCCAGACCGAATCGTTCGCGTGGCTGATCGGTGCGCCGGACCGGCGCGAACGAGCGGTAGCGCGCGGCGATTCACGCGTCGGCGGCCTGGCGGAGGTGCTCGCGGAGATCAGCCCGATCGAGGATTTCTCGGCGACCATGTCGCTGTCGCTGTCCGAACCACGCTTCGAGGAGGTCAAGGCCTCTGTCGACGAGTGCAGAGACAAGGACCTCACCTACGCGGCGCCGCTGTTCGTCACGGCGGAGTTCATCAACAACGACACCGGCGAGATCAAGAGCCAGACGGTGTTCATGGGCGATTTCCCGATGATGACCGAGCGGGGCACCTTCATCGTCAACGGCACCGAACGTGTCGTCATCTCCCAGCTGGTGCGTTCGCCCGGGGTGTACTTCGACCACACCGTCGACAAATCCACCGAGAAGGATCTGCACAGTGCGCGGGTCATTCCGTCGCGCGGGGCGTGGCTCGAGTTCGATATCGACAAGCGCGATACCGTCGGCGTGCGTATCGACCGCAAGCGGCGGCAACCGGTGACCGTACTGCTCAAGGCCCTCGGCTGGACCGGTGCGCGGATCACCGAGCGGTTCGGGTTCTCCGAGGTGATGATGGCCTCGCTGGCGAAGGACAATATCGCGACCGCCGACGAGGCGCTGCTGGACATCCATCGCAAACTGCGTCCGGGCGAACCACCCACCAAGGAATCCGCGCGGAATCTGCTGGAGAACCTGTTCTTCAACGACAAGCGCTACGACCTGGCCCGGGTCGGTCGCTACAAGACGGACAGGAAATTCGGTGTCCGGACCGATGCCGCGACGGGGTCCCGGGTGCTCACCGAACAGGACATCGCCGGGATCATCGAATATCTGCTGCGTCTGCATGCCGGAGAACGGACGATGACCGTGCCGGGCGGGAGCGAGGTGCCGGTCGAGGTCGACGATATCGATCACTTCGGTAATCGCCGGGTGCGCACCGCGGGCGAGCTCATCCAGAACCAGTTCCGGGTCGGCCTGTCCCGGATGGAGCGGGTGGTCCGGGAGCGGATGACCACTCAGGACGTGGAGGCGATCACGCCGCAGTCGCTGATGAATATCCGTCCCGTGGTGGCCGCGCTGAAGGAGTTCTTCGGAACATCCCAGTTCTCGCAGTTCATGGACGAGCGCAACCCGCTCGCGAGCCTCACCAACAAGCGCCGCCTCTCGGCGCTGGGCCCCGGGGGCCTGTCGCGGGAACGGGCCGGCCTCGAGGTACGCGATGTGCACTACAGCCACTACGGCCGGATGTGCCCGATCGAGACACCGGAGGGTCCGAACATCGGGCTGATGGGATACCTGTCGGTGTACGCGCGGGTGAATCCCTTCGGGTTCCTCGAAACGCCCTACCGGAAGGTGATCGACGGCCGGGTGAGCGATGAGATCGTCTACCTCACCGCCGACGAGGAGGATCGGCATATCGTGGCCCAGGCGAACGAATCGCTCGATGCCGACGGCCGGTTCATGGCAGCACGGGTCGCGGTGCGGCGCAGGTACTCCGAGGTCGAGCTCGTCGATACCGGACGAGTGGACTATATGGATGTCTCGCCGCGTCAGATGGTGTCGGTGGCGACGGCGATGATTCCGTTCCTGGAGCACGATGACGCGAACCGTGCCCTGATGGGTGCGAATATGCAGCG
>NZ_JBSGIP010000063.1:0-23685 GCF_053605105.1 Nocardia sp. NPDC003963 | reverse complement strand
TTCAGGCCTCGAGACTCGCGCTTCGCGCATGCGCTTCGAGGCCTGAACGGCGGGACGGGCCTCAACCCTTGGAGGTGTCTCGTAAGACTCGACTCATGCGGGTTGCGGTGGCATACGACGGACTGGATCGGATGCCGACACGACCGTCTAGCCGGCTCGGCGTCTGGTCACCTTCACGAACAGCAGCAACCTCTCGGTGCCGAGTTCGGCACGGCCGACGAAGACCGGGCTGTGTGCTACGCCGGTGGTGTGAAGGTGGTCGTGCGTTTCATTCCCGCGGCCCGGCCCTTCTCCGCGATGACCACCGCCATTTTCGCACTCGCCTCGTCGATCATCTCGTCGCCGAGCATCACCGCGCCGCGGGCCCCACCGGCCGAAGAGGTGTGATAGGCGTAGGCGTCCAGGATGAGTTCGGCGTGGTCGTAATCGGACTGCCGGGGGCTGAAGATCTCGTTCGCCGCGTCGACCTGGCCCGGATGCAGGACCCATTTCCCGTCGAAGCCCAGGGCGGCGGTGCGGCCCGCGGCCCGCCGGAAACCGTCGATATCCCGGATCTGCAGATAGGGGCCGTCGATGGCCTGCAGGCCGTGGGCGCGGGCGGTGAGCAGGATCGTCATCAGGATGTGGTGGTAGGCGTCGCCGGTGTCGTAACCCTCGGGCTGCTCCCCGACCACGAGCGTGCGCATATTGATACTGGCCATGAAATCGGCCGGGCCGAACACCAGCGTCTGCACCCGCGGGCTGGCGGTGGCGATCTCGTCGATATTGCGCAGACCCAGCGCGTTCTCGATCTGGGGTTCGATACCGATGCGGCCCGGTTCGATACCGTTGGCCCGTTCCAGCTGGCTCAGCAGTAGATCCAGCGCACGTACCTGACCGGCGTCGGTCACCTTGGGCAGCAGGATCGCGTCGAGCGCGGTCCCGGCGCCGTCGACCACCGAGATCACATCGGCATAGGTCCACTGGGTGGTCCAGTCGTTGACCCGGACCACCCGCAGTTGCCCACCCCAGCCGGAGTCGTTGAGGGCGGCCACGATATTCGCGCGGGCCGCGGCTTTGGCATCGGGCGCGACAGCGTCCTCGAGGTCGAGGAAGACCTCGTCGACCGGCAAGCCCTTGGCTTTCGCGATCATCTTCGGGTTGCTGCCCGGCACGGCGAGCACGGAACGGCGCGGCTTCATCAACACTCCTGGGGTCGGCCCGGTCCGGCCCCGGAACATCTAGCCTGGCAACCATGGCAGCTACCAGGGTGTATATCGCCAGGCTGACGGGCCTGGCGGTGCTGGGGCCGGACGGCGAGTCTATCGGCCGGGTTCGTGACGTCGTGGTCGCCGTCCGGTACGACCGGCAGGAGCCGCGTGTCCACGGCCTGGTAGTGGAGTTGCCGACCCGCCGCCGGATCTTCGTCCCGATGCTGCGGGTGACCGCCATCGAGCCCGGTTCGGTGACGCTGAACACCGGCAATGTGAGTCTGCGCAGGTTCGCGCAGCGACCGGGAGAGCTGCTGGCCATGGCACAGATCGTCGACTCGGCGGTGCGCGTGGAGGATCCGGACCTGCCCGATCTGGCCGGGGTCGATGTATTCGTGGTGGATCTGGGCATCATGCTGACCCGGACGCGGGACTGGCGGGTGTCCCGGGTCGCGGTGCGCGGGCATCGCCGCCTCGGGCGGCGACGCACGGTGCACGTGGTGGACTGGGCGCAGGTCCACGGGCTCACCCCGTACGAGCTGGGGCGACCGGGACAGGATGTGAGCACGCTGCTCGAACAGTTCGAGGGACAGCGGGCCGCCGATGTCGCGCATATGTTGCGCGAGCTTCCGGAGAAGCGCCGGTTGGAGGTGGCGGTGGCGCTCGACGACGAACGGCTCGCCGATGTGGTGCAGGAACTGTCCGGCGACGATCAGCTGGAATTGCTGGGCAAACTCGAGATCGGGCGCGCCGCCGATGTCCTCGAGGCCATGGACCCCGACGACGCCGCCGACCTGCTGGGCGGGCTACCGGAGAACGAAGCCGAATCGCTGCTGACACTGATGGATCCGCAGGAATCGGAGCCGGTCCGCCGACTGCTCGAACATTCGCCGGACACCGCCGGCGGCCTGATGACCCCGGAGCCGGTGGTGCTCACACCGGCGACCACCGTCGCGGAGGCGCTGGCGCGGGTCCGCGACCCCGACCTGACACCGGCGCTGGCCTCGATGGTGTTCGTGGTCCGGCCGCCGACGGCGACCCCGACCGGACGCTATCTGGGATGTGTCCATCTGCAACAGTTACTGCGGGAACCCCCCGCGCATCTGGTGGGCGGGATCCTGGATACGGATCTGACGACACTGCGCCCGGACGCACCGCTGACCGCGGTGGCCCGCTTCTTCGCCAGCTACAACCTGGTGTGCGCGCCGGTGGTGGACGAGCAGAACCATCTGCTGGGGGCGGTGAGCGTCGACGATGTACTGGACCATCTGTTGCCGCGCGATTGGCGTGAGGACGAGCAGCTCGAGGGTGTACGGCAGTGACGGAGAAGAGCACCGCGAGCCGGGCGGCGGCCAGCGCCCGGCAGCGGCTGGAGACACCGGTCGAATCCCGGTTCCGATTCGATTGGGATGCCGAGGCGTTGGCGCGCGGCAGCGAGCGGATCGCCCGGTTCCTGGGCACCGGACGCTATCTGGCGTTGCAGACGGTGGTGGTGATCGTCTGGATCATCCTGAACATCTTCATCATCACGCTGCGCTGGGATCCCTACCCCTTCATCCTGTTGAATCTGGCCTTCTCCACCCAGGCCGCCTATGCCGCGCCGCTCATCCTGCTGGCCCAGAACCGGCAGGACAATCGGGACCGGGTATCGCTGGAGGAGGACCGGTTACGGGCCGCGCAGACCAAGGCCGATACCGAATTCCTCGCCCGCGAGCTGGCCGCGCTGCGACTGGCGGTGGGCGAGGTGGCCACTCGTGACTATCTGAGGCGGGAGCTCGAAGAGATCCGTGACACGCTCGATCGAATCGAGAGCGCGGCGGGTGTGGACCCGACGCGCCCGGAAAAATCTGCGAAGCCGAAACGCAAGAAAACCTCCGGTCACAAGCCGGTTACGGGCCCGGTTTCATCGCCTGTCGCGGACGAATGACCGGAAATCCGCAATATGCTCCTGACCGGTAGGTAACCTGGATCACGTTGTCCCGAGCGTGCCGTCCGGGAATGTCCGAGACGGTCGCTCACCTGTGACATAGAGGAATGGTGGAGCCGAATGCGGATACCTACCCCTGTGGCAATGTCGGCTCTCGTCATGGCGGGCCTGGTAGCAAGCGGTTCGGCCGCGCACACCACCTTCTCGTCGACTCCCCCGGAGGCTCCCGGGGCTCGGCTCGCCGCCGATACCGATCGCCTCGGTGACCCGGGCGTTACCGCCGATGCGCCACTGCCCCAGACACTTGGAATGTTGCCGGTCGAACGCTCCACGCCCCGGAAACTTCGCGCCCTCAGCCCCTCCCCCGCGGACGGGATCCCCCCGTTCGGCGGAGTCGTCCCGCTGCAGACCATCAACCTGCCCCAGGGCGGTGGCGCCCTGGGCATTCCGGAGATCGTGCTGGCGGCCTATCGCAATGCGGAACTGGCACTGCAGTCCTCGACACCCGGCTGCGGTGTCACCTGGAACCTGCTCGCCGGTATCGGACGGATCGAATCCGGGCACGCCGGCAACGGGCGCACCGATGCCGCCGGCACCACCAACCCGCCCATCCTCGGTCCCGCGCTGGACGGCTCGTTGCCGGGTAACGAAGTCATCCGCGCGGCCGACGGCGGTTATGTACGCGCGCTGGGTCCCATGCAGTTCCTGCCGAGCACCTGGTCGCGCTATGCCGCCGACGGGAACGCCGACGGCCGCGCCGACCCGCACAATGTCTTCGACGCGGCGCTGGGTGCCGGTAAGTACCTGTGCTCGGGCGGCCTGAATCTGCGCGACCCACAGCAGGAACTGCGGGCTGTGCTGCGCTACAACAACTCGATGTCGTACGCGGCCAATGTGCTGAGCTGGTCCGCGGCCTATCGGACCGGCGGGCGTCCGGCCCCGGTCACCGTCTCACCCGATCTGGTTCCACCGGGCAGCCTGCCCACCGAATTCCCCGGCGCCCCAACGGATCTACTCGCCGCGCAGACCGATACCCAGGTACCCCCGCCGCCGCCGTCCCTACCGGCGCGGACGCTGCGGCCCGAACCCATGATCCGGATCCCGGGCCTACCGCCGATCCCGTGCGGACTGCTGTGCCCGCCCGCGCCGGGAGCTCCGAAGGTCGGCGAGGCATTGCCCGATCCGGCTCCGGTCGCTCCGGCTCCACCGGCCGGACAGGCGGCTCCGGCACCGGCACCGGGAACTCCCGCCCAGCCCGCTCCGGAAACACCGGAAGCACCGGCCGAGACCGTACCGGCCGCACCGGCGCCCGCCGAGAACCGGAACCAGCCCGCGCCCGCACCTGCACCTGCACCCGCGCCGCCGGCCATCACCTTGCCGGGCGGAATCGTCATCCCGCTCCCGATCGCTCTCGCCCCGGCCCCCACGACCCCGGTTCCGGCACCCTCGGATACGGATCCGGCAGCGCCCGGCGCGGCAACACCGGCAGCCCCCGGGGCACCCGTCCCGCCCGCCTGACCAGTCGGTTCCGGTTCGGCTGTACTACTTCCACCGCCCGGTGGCCGGATCCGGCCACCGGGCGGACCCGGCCCGTGGACCGAGCCCGCCGGCCACGAGCGGGCCGAGTTGCCGTGCGGCACCACGGCTTCCCCATTCCCACGCTCGCCGAAATAATGGTCACGGAGGAGTAACAAAGTGATCTCGGATGCGGTATCCTCGACGCAACAGGTCACGGAGCGGCAACGAACCACTGTGTGACCGCAGGCTGTGCGTTGAGATGAAGGGCTTGAGTACGTGGGGCGTCACCGTAAACAGCAACCTGCCACCGTTTCCCGCAGCTCGGTGATCGCACTCACCGGGCTGGTTCCGGCCGGTGTCGTGGCCACCAACGCCGCCGCGGCGGTGGCCACGGATCCCACCGCGGCCTCGGTAGCGATGCAGGTGTCGGCACTGAACGCCGATCCCGCGTGGGCCGCCGCTCCCGCGGCGGGCGACCCCTACGCGATGCACGCCATGGCGAAGCAGTCCCCCGAAGCCCGGGTCGAGGTGAAATCGGTCGCGCTCGACCCGAATCGTCCCCGCAACGATCTACCGGTCGCGGCGTCCGGTATCCCCGGTATCGCCGAGGCCGCCTATATCGGCGCC
Source organism: Nocardia sp. NPDC003963 (assembly GCF_053605105.1). Classification (NCBI taxonomy): domain Bacteria; kingdom Bacillati; phylum Actinomycetota; class Actinomycetes; order Mycobacteriales; family Nocardiaceae; genus Nocardia; species Nocardia sp. NPDC003963. The sequence goes on along the minus strand of NZ_JBSGIP010000063.1, from coordinate 18,423 downwards.
GCGCAGATCCTGGCCGAGGAGAATCCCGACTGCAATATGCCGTGGACCATGCTGGCCGGGATCGGCCGGGTGGAATCCACCCATATGAACAACGGCCGGGCCGATGCCGACGGGAACGCCCTCGCCCCGGTGTTCGGTCCGGTCCTGGACGGCAGCCTGTCGGGCAACAATGTCATCCACGATTCCGACGGCGGCGCGCTCGACGGGTTCAGCGGTTACGACCGCGCGGTCGGCCCCATGCAGTTCCTCCCGGAGACCTGGACCAGTTTCGCCGCCGACGGCAACCGCGACGGCATCTCCGATCCGCAGAACTACTACGACGCGACACTCACCGCCGGCAAGTACCTGTGCTCGGGCGGACTCGATATGCGCGATCCCGCCCAGCAGACCAGGGCGATCCTGCGCTACAACAACTCGATGGCCTACGTCGCGAACGTGATGGCCTGGGAGCAGTCGTACCAGACCGGGATCGCACCGCAGCCCGCGGCACTTCCCAAGATCTGACGGCACTACCATCGGCAGCATGCCAGTGGTAACGGAAGCGGACGTGCGGGGCGCTCTCGCGAAGGTCGACGACCCGGAAATCCGCAAACCGATCACCGAACTGGGCATGGTGAAGAGCATCCGGATCGAACCGGACGGCAATGTGCATATCGAGGTCTACCTGACCACGGCCGGTTGCCCGCTGCGCACCGAGATAACCCAGCGGGTGAGTACGGCGGTCGCCGATGTGCCCGGTGTGGGCACGGTCTCGGTCGACCTCGATGTAATGAGCGACGAACAGCGCACCGAACTGCGCAAACAGTTGCGTGGTGATTCGGCCGAGCCCGTCATCCCCTTCGCCCAGCCCGGTTCGCTGACCCGTGTGTACGCGGTCGCCTCCGGTAAGGGTGGCGTCGGGAAGTCGAGCGTGACGGTGAACCTCGCCGCCGCGCTCGCCGAACGTGGATTGTCGGTCGGGGTACTCGACGCCGATATCTACGGCCATTCGATCCCGCGCATGCTCGGCACCGACGCCCGACCGACCCAGGTCGAGCGGATGATCATGCCGCCCGTCGCACACGACGTGAAGATGATCTCCATCGCCCAGTTCACCAAGGGCAATACCCCGGTGGTGTGGCGCGGCCCCATGCTGCACCGCGCACTGCAACAGTTCCTCGCGGATGTGTTCTGGGGCGATCTGGACGTACTGCTGCTGGATCTGCCGCCCGGTACCGGCGATGTGGCGATCTCCATCGCCCAGCTGATCCCGAACGCGGAGATCCTGGTGGTCACCACCCCGCAGATCGCGGCCGCCGAGGTCGCCGAACGCGCGGGTGCCATCGCCCTGCAGACCCGGCAGCGGATCGCCGGTGTGGTGGAGAACATGTCCTGGCTGGATCTGCCGGACGGCACCCGGATGGAGTTGTACGGCTCCGGCGGCGGTCAGGCCGTGGCCGAGCGGCTCACCCGGGCGGTCGGTGCGGAGGTTCCGCTGCTCGGGCAGATCCCGATCGAACAGGCCTTGCGCGAAGCCGGCGACGAGGGCACCCCGATCGTGCTGAAGGATCCGGAGAATCCGTCCGCCGTCGCACTGCGGGCCGTGGCGGACAAACTCGCGATCCGGCGCCGGGGCCTGGCCGGAATGTCGCTCGGGATCGACACCACCCGCCACCTCTGAGCCCACATAGACTCGATCCATGCTCACCCTGCTGCTCTACGTACTGATCGTCGGTTTGGTGGCCGCAGTCCTGTTCCTTCTGGCCAGTGCCCTGTTCGGGCGGTCGGAGGAATTGGGTCCGCTACCCGAGGGCACCACGGCGACGGTGCTGCCGGTGGACGGCATCAGCGGTGCGGATGTGCGGTCATTGCGCTTCCAGCAGGTGGTGCGTGGTTACAAGGCCGGCGAGGTCGATTGGGCGCTGGCCCGGCTGGCCGCGCGGATCGACGAACTACAGGGTCAGCTGGCCGAGGCGCGCGCGACCGCTGCGGCTGCTCCGCACGGCCCGGAGCAGTCGTGAACACGACCGCGGCGGCCGATACGCTGGTGCGCTGCCCGTGGTCGGTGGAATCGCAGCTGTATCGCGACTACCACGATCAGGAGTGGGGCCGGCCACTCCACGGTGACGACGCGCTGTTCGAACGTCTGTGCCTGGAAGCCTTCCAATCCGGGCTGGCGTGGATCACGATCCTGCGCAAACGACCCGCTTTCCGGGAGGCATTCGCCGGATTCGTCATCGACCGGGTCGCGGAGTTCGGCGACGCGGATCGGGAACGCCTACTCGCCGACGCCGGCATTGTGCGCAATCGCGCCAAAATCGACGCGTGTATCGCCAATGCGAAAGTCGCGCGCGATCTGGATATCGGCCTCGACGAATTGCTGTGGTCCTTCGCGCCGCCGCGGCGGCCGCGTCCGGGCGCACTGCCCGATATTCCGGCCACGACACCCGAATCCGTCGCATTGGCAAAAGAATTGAAGCGGCGCGGTTTCCGTTTCGTCGGACCGACCACCGCGTACGCGCTGATGCAGGCCACCGGCATGGTAGACGACCACCTGGCCGAATGCTGGGTCGATACCCGGCATACCGCAATCGGCTGACCGATCACATTTGGACGTCGAGTGTCCGTCATCTCGTGCGATAGGGAAGAATAGATCAAGTGCGGTCCGTCGTCTCAGCCGACGGGCCGCCCGGTTGGTGACAACTGGAGTTCCGAGCAAGTGCGCAGCATACAGCGCAGATCTGGAGGGAGCAGAGGATGGCGGCCATGAAGCCCCGTACCGGGGACGGTCCCCTCGAGGCAACCAAGGAAGGCCGTGGGATCGTCATGCGGGTCCCACTCGAGGGTGGCGGGCGTCTGGTCGTAGAACTCACACCGGACGAAGCCGCGGCACTGGGTGACGAATTGAAGAGTGTCACCAGCTAGAGAGGTAGCCGAACTATCGGCGCTCGCCGCGGTCGCCGAGGTACTGAGCTGCCCCGAATGCGACCGCGGCCTGGCTCCGGCGAAGGGGGCACTGCGCTGCGCGCAGGGGCATAGTTTCGATATCGCCCGGCAGGGCTATATCAGCCTGCTGACCGGCGCGGCCGGTAAATTGACCGGGGATACCGCCGCGATGCTCGACGCGCGAACCGCATTTCAGGGTGCCGGACATTTCGCTCCGATCGCCGAGGCGATCGCGACAGCCGCGGTGGCGGGGCACGATCCCGATGCGGGCGGGACGGTCGCGGATATCGGTGCGGGTACCGGCTACTATCTGGCGCGCGTCCTCGACGCGTATCCGGCCGCGCGCGGTATCGGCTTGGATATCGCCAAACCGGCCGGCCGACGATGTGCCCGCGCCCATCCACGCGCGGCCGCGGTGGTGGCCGACGCCTGGCGCGGCCTGCCGCTCCGCGATCGAACGCTCACCACCGCACTATCGGTGTTCGCCCCGCGCAATCCCGAGGCGGTGTCGCGGACCCTGGCCCCCGGCGGCCGCTATATCGTCGTCACGCCGACCGGCTCCCACCTGGCCGAGCTCATCGAACCGATCGGCATGGTCACCGTGGATCCGGAGAAGGAACGCCGGCTCGCCGAAGCCATGGCGGGGCGGTTCACCCGGACGGAGCAGCGGCGGATCGAATATGTGATGGACCTGCCGCATACCGATATCGCGAACCTGGTCGCCATGGGACCGTCCGCACACCACACGGACGCGATCGCGGAACGGATCGCCCGCCTACCGGAGCCCTTCGCGGTCACCGCGTCGGTCATGGTGGGGACCTACCTTCCGACCTGACCTCACCGCCCGCATCCGGCCACGGTGAGAACAGGGCAATCACGCTGGCACACAGAGCAATCCACTCGCGACGTCGAGCTGATCGCCGGGTAACACCGGCCTGATGTCCTTGACGCATGCGGATACCGATATTCGGCAAACGGAAAGACACCACCACTACCACCACCATCTACGAGCAAATCGGCGGCTACGAGGCACTCGAAGCGGTTGTCGCCGATTTCTACACCCGGGTCCTCGCCGACGAGGAGCTGGCCGGTTTCTTCAGCGGGACGAATATGTCCCGGCTCCGCGGTAAGCAGGTCGAATTCTTCGCCGCGGCGCTGGGTGGCCCCGACCCTTATACCGGCGCACCGATGAAACAGGTGCATCAGGGCCGCGGGATCACCGCGCACCATTTCGGCCTCGTGGCCGGCCATCTGACGGAGGCACTGACAGCGGCCGGCGTCGGGGAGGAGATCGTCGACCAGATCATCGCCGCCGTCGCCCCGCTGGCCGAGGACATCACCTCGGGTTCCGCCCCGGCCTGACCAGCGGCGCGGAACTCACCGTTTGCAGACGGTGTGGTAGACGGCCAGGGTCTGCTCGGCGATCCGGTACCAGTCGAATTCGGCCCGGGCGCGTCGGCGGCCGGCCGCGCCCAGCTCGGCCGCCGACGCCCGGTCCACTGCCAGCTCGTTGACCGCGGCCGCCAGTTCGTGCTCGTAGGTATCGGTCTCCCCCGCTTCGAAATGCACCAGCCGGCCGGTCCCGCCGTCGACGACCACCTCGGGTATCCCGCCGACATCCGAGGCGATCACCGCCGTCGAACACGCCATGGCCTCGAGGTTCACGATCCCCAGCGGTTCGTAGACCGACGGGCAGACGAATACGGTGGCGGCCGCCAGCAGCTGCCGGATCTGCTCGGTGGGCAGCATTTCGCGGATCCAGAACACATTGCCCCGGCGGCGATGCAATCCGGCCACGGCGGTCGCCACCTCGGCTTCCAGCGCCGGAGTATCCGCGGCACCCGCGCACAGGACGAGCTGGATCTCCGGATCGATCTCCCGCGCGGCCGCCAGCAGATGCCCCACGCCCTTCTGCCGGGTGATCCGCCCGACGAACACGGCCAGCGGCCGGTCCGCCCGCACCCCGAGTGCGTCGAGGATCCGGCGGCTACCCGCCTCCGGCGGACCGGGATGCCAGACACCGGCATCGATCCCGTTGCGCACGACATGTACCCGTGCCGGATCCAGCACGGGGTAGGCGTCCAGTACATCGCGGCGCATCCAGTCGCTCACCGCGATCACTGCCTCGGCGTGTTCCAGCGCATTGCGTTCCGACCAGGACGACAGCCGGTAGCCGCCACCGAGCTGTTCGGCCTTCCACGGCCGCCGCGGTTCCAGCGAATGGGTCGTGACCACATGGGGGATCCCGTACAGCGTGGCGGCCAGATGACCGGCCAGCCCCGAGTACCAGGTATGCGAATGGACCACATCCACCGCGCCGACCGCGTCGGCCATGCGCAGTTGTGCCGACATCATCCGCAGGGCGGGGTTGGCGCCGTCGAGGGCCGGATCGGGGTCGTGCACCCGGGCCTCGTCCCGGGGCACCCCCATACAGTGCACGGTCACCGCGCTCATCCGCCGTAACCGGGTCACCAGCTCGGTGACGTGTACGCCCGCGCCCCCGTAGACCTCGGGTGGAAACTCACGGGTCAGCATGGCCACCCGTAGCTCATCGGCTGCGGACAACTCGGCCGCACCGCTGGAACCGGAACTCACGAATTCACGGTAGCCGCCCGAGCGGTCGATGCCCGCCGACCACCTCGTTCGGTAGTTTGGCACTGTGAGGAGCCAGCCGCACGTACTAGGAATCGTGCTCGCCGGTGGTGAGGGCAAGCGACTCTTTCCGCTGACCGCCGACCGGGCCAAACCGGCCGTCCCCTTCGGCGGCGCCTACCGCCTCATCGATTTCGTACTCAGCAATCTCGTCAATGCCGGATTCCTGCGGATCTGCGTACTCACCCAGTACAAATCGCATTCACTGGACCGGCATATCTCGCAGACCTGGCGCCTGTCCGGTTTCGCCGGCGAATACATCACTCCGGTTCCCGCGCAGCAGCGGCTCGGCCCGCGCTGGTACACCGGTAGCGCCGACGCGATCATGCAATCGCTGAATCTCATCTACGACGAGGACCCCGACTACATCGTGGTCTTCGGCGCCGACCACGTCTACCGGATGGACCCCGAGCAGATGGTGGCCAACCATATCGATTCCGGCGCCGGTGTCACCGTGGCAGGTATCCGGGTGCCGCGTAGCGAGGCGGGCGCTTTCGGCTGTATAGATTCCGACGAATCCGGCCGCATAATCGGTTTCCTGGAGAAGCCCCCGCACCCACCGGGGATTCCCGACGATCCGAATTCGACCTTCGCCTCCATGGGCAACTACGTGTTCACGACCAAAGTGCTGGTGGATTCGATCAAGGCCGATGCCGAGGATTCCGATTCCGACCACGATATGGGCGGCGACATCATTCCGAACCTGGTCTCGGCGAGCCAGGCCGCGGTCTACGATTTCGCCGACAACGAAGTACCCGGCGCCACCGACCGCGACCGCGGCTACTGGCGCGATGTCGGCACCATCGACGCTTTCTACGAAGCCCATATGGATCTGGTGTCGGTGAATCCGGTGTTCAACCTCTACAACCGGCACTGGCCCATCCGGGGCGCCGCCGAGAACCTGCCGCCGGCGAAATTCGCCCGGGGCGGACTGGCCCAGGAATCCATTGTCGGAGCGGGCAGCATCCTGTCCGCGGCGACCGTGCGCAATTCGGTACTCAGCGCCAATGTGATGGTGGACGACGGCGCCACGGTCGAGGGCAGTGTGCTGATGCCCGGGGTCCGGATCGGGCGCGGTGCGGTGGTGCGGCGCGCGATCCTGGACAAGAACGTCATGGTCTCCGAGGGGGAGATCATCGGGGTGGATCTGGAGCGGGACCGGTCGCGTTTCGCGATCAGCAACGGCGGAGTGGTCACTGTCGGCAAGGGCACCTGGGTCTGACCGGGTACCGCACGGCCGCGCCCACTCACGTCGGGAGGGGCGCGGCACGCGTCGCGGCCGGGTCAGCGGACGTCGCGGCCCCGTACCCCGGCGAGTCCGGCCGCGAGCAGTAGTGCGGCGATCACCGTCACCGCGACCATCGGCGTCGCGGTGAACTCCGAGCCCGGCACCTTCGGCGCGTGGCTGAACGGCTCCAGATCGCGGAACCACTGCGGGGCCCCGGAGAACGATCCGAGCAGGAACACCGCGATCGCGGCGGTGAGCAGACCCCAGGCGACCGGCGTCCAGCGCGGAACGAGCCCGAACAGCGCCAGCGTGACCCCGGCGAAGAACCAGATCGCCGGCAGTTGGACCAGCGCGGCGCCCACGACCCCGGGCAATTCCCCGCCGATATCGTCCTTGGCGATACCGTAGGCCACGCCACCGAGGAGCCCGGCGGTCAGCATGATCACCACCGGCCCACCGAGCGCGAACACCAGATGGGTGGCGGCCCAGCGCAACCGGCCGACCGCACCGCTGAGCACCGATTCGGCCTGATGGCCGTTCTCCTCGCTGAACAACCGCAGTGTCGCCGAAACGGCGTACGCCGCACCCGCGACCCCGAGCATGGTGAAGGCGTAGGAGATGAACGAATCCTCGATCGATTCGGAACCACCCATCCGGGTGATCAGATCGCGCAATGTCTCGTTCTCGGCGAAGCTGTCCCCTATCCCCGCCACCACGCTGCCGATCACCAGGCCGTACAGCCCGACGCCGATCGACCAGGCCAGCAGCGTGCCGCGCTGGAGACGCACCGCCAGGCCGAACGGCCCGGCCAGATCCGCACCGGCCCGCGGCGCGCCCAGCCGTTCCGCGATGAGCCCGGCGCCGACATCGCGGCGGCGCAGCAGCGCGTAGGCGACGGATACCAGCACCACCAGCAGGACCAGGTGCAGCAACAGCACCCACCAGCGGTCGCCCGCGTACGGACGCACCTGCAGCGACCAGCCCTGCGGGGAGAGCCACGTCAGCGGACTCACCGGTCCCGCCCCCGCTCGGGCATCACCGATCGCCCGGAAGGTGAAGGTGACCGCGAGCACCGCGAAGGCCAGTCCGCGGGCCAGCCGGGCACCCGTACAGACCTGCGCCGTCACCGCGGCCACGGCGGCGAACACCAGGCCGGATCCGGCCAGCGCGAGCCCGAAGGCCAGCGAGCCGCTCGCCGGAACGCCGGTCGCCGTCAGGCTCACCGCGCCGAGCAGACCGGTGAGCAGCGATCCGCCCGCGGCCAGCAGCAACGCGGCCGTCAGATTCGCGTAGCGACCGACGGAAGTGGAGGCCAGGATCTCGCTGCGGCCGGTTTCCTCCTCGGCCCTGGTGTGCCGGATGACCGTGAGGATGGTGGCCACCGCGATCAGCGTGTGGAACATCCCCGCTTTCCAGATGCCCACCGCACCGATCGAGGTGTTGTAGATCGGCCCGTACATGGCCAGCTGCGCGGGACTGGCCAGGACCGTCGCCGCGAACGAGGCCCGATCGGCCTCGGTGGGGTACACCGATTCGATACTGGCCACATAGACCGCGCCCAACGGCAAGGACAGCAGCAGAATCCACAGCGGCGCCACGATCCGGTCGCGCCGCAGGTACAGCCGCAGCAACCGGGTGGTTCCGGTGAACCCGGTGCGGCTCGGCCGGTGTTCGAGCACGCTGTGCCGTGCTCCCGCGACGGCGGTCGTCATTTCCGCGCCTCTTCCAGTTCGCCGGCCTCCTGGCCGTTGATCGAGTAGTGCCGCATGAACAGCTCTTCCAGGGTCGGTGGCCGGCTGATGAGACTGCTGACCCCGGTATCGCCGAGTACGCGGATGAGTTCGGCGAGATGTTCGCCGTCGACCTGGCAGCGCAGCGTGTGCTCGTCCATGCTGACGTCGGCGACCCCGGGGATCGCCGCGATATCACCGGGATCGCCGGTCAGTTCCGCGGTGATCGAGGTGCGGCTCAGATGCCGCATGGAGGCCAGTGTCCCGCTCTCGACCGTGCGCCCGGACCGGATGATGGTGACCCGTTCGCACAGGGCTTCCACCTCCGAGAGGATATGGCTGGACAGCAGGACGGTCGCCCCTCGCTCGGCCGCCTCCGCGACGCATTCCCGGAACACCTGCTCCATCAACGGGTCCAGCCCCGAGGTCGGCTCGTCGAGCAGCAGCAGCCGGGCGTTGGAGGAGAAAGCGGATACCAGCGCGACCTTCTGGCGATTACCTTTGGAGTAGGTGCGCGCCTTCTTCCGCGGATCGAGTTCGTAGCGTTCGATCAGCTCGGCCCGGCGTGCGGTGTCGAGGCCGCCGCGCATCGCGGCCAGCAGATCGATGGTCTCGCCACCGCTGAGCGACGGCCACAGGGTCACATCGCCGGGCACGTAGGCGATCTCACGGTGCAGTGCCACCGCGTCGGCCCAGGGGTCGCGCCCGAGCATCCGCACCTCACCGGACGTGCGCGCCAGTAGCCCTAGCAGGACCCGGATGGTCGTGGATTTACCGGCCCCGTTGGGGCCGAGGAATCCGTGGACCTCGCCCTCGGACACTTCCAGGTCGAGCCCGTCCAGGGCACGGACCTTCCCGAAGTGTTTGTGCAGATCCCGGATCCTGATTGCCGAAATCATCATGTCTCCTCGTGGGACAGAGAGATAGAGCGTGGATGGAGATAATTCGCGGACGCGGCGGATCGGACGCCGCGTCGGCTCATTTCGCGTCGCCGGCGGATGTGGCCGGCTCCGGCGTCTGTGCCGGGGGTGTGGTGGGGCCGGCCGGCGATTCGGCGGCCGGTGGCGAGCCGTCGCCGGTATCGCGGGCGACGTCCGCCGATACTCCGGGTTCGGTCTCGCGGCCTGCCGCGTCGGCCAGCAGGGTGTCCAGCATGGTCGAATCGGGCAGCAGGCCCTCGGTGAAGATCTCCACGGCGGGCAGCAACATCTGATCGCCGTACTCGCGGAGGGCCTGCCGGTAGTCGACGGCACCCGAGGCTCCGGACCGCAGCTGCATGAAGAGCAGCATGCCGCCGCCGTTCACGGTCGCGAGATAGCGCGCCATCGCCTGCAGATCCCGCGGCTTGCGCACCGCTCCGGAGGCGATACCGGCCTCGAGATACTGCTCGACGTCTTCCACCATGTGATCGAACAGGGATGCGGCGAGGTCGCCTCCGGCCTGGAAGCTGCGCATCATATAGGCGATGATCGGGGCGTACTCCTCGATCTCGGCCAGCTGTTGCAGCAAGTTCCCCGGCGACGGCCGGTTCATATAGCTCATCTTCGATTCGCGGATCACCGCGCGCACATGGTCGTCACATTCGCGCCGGAGTCCGTCCTTCGAACCGAAATGGTGGTTGACCAGCCCCGGCGAGACCCCCGCCGCGGCGGCGATGGCACGTACACCGACCCCGAAACCCTCCTCCCCGAACAGGACGAGGGCCGCATCGCGAATACGGGCCCGCGTGTTCAGATCATCGCTTGAACGCATGTTCAATACGTTAAACACACGTTCAATCGCCGCGCAAGTGGCCGACCCGTAGAGATTCCGTAAAGACTCCGAGGGTGGCCGGCGGCACATATCCAGCCATCGACCAACCCAGGGGCCGTCTACGAGGCGACCGACAGAACAGCCCCGTCGACGACCGGTTTCCGAGATGCCGACAGAGCTTCCGGCCCGATCCGCGAAAGACCCACACCCGAATGGGCAATCACAGGGCAAAGGCCCGGCGAATCGGACATCGACCGCCGGCACCCCGGGCCGCACCCGCCCCCGTGGACATGGGAGAACACCGGCCCGCCGATCGGGCGGTGCCGGTGCGGATCGTTATCGATCTACCCCTTGGACGCGCAGAGCAGTCCGTCACCGAGCGGGATGAGAACGCTGGTCAACCCGGGGTCCTCGGCCACGACACGGGTGGCCGACCGTACCGCCTGGGTCGCCGGGTCCCGGACGGACGGATCGGGGACCCGGCCACCGAGCAGCGCATTGTGCAGCAGCACCGCGCCGCCGGCGCGCAGCAACCGCACGGCCTCGGCGATGTACTGCGGGTGCTCGATCGGTGCGGCATCGAGAAACACCAGGTCGTAGGCGCCGTCGGCCAGCCGGGGCAGCACATCCAGCGCACGCCCGTTGATCAACCTGGTGCGGGCGAGGGGGATCTCGGCGGCACGGAAGGATTCTTTGGCGGCCCGCTGATGTTCGGGTTCGGAATCGATGGTGGTCAGCGTGCCGTCCTCGCGCATTCCGTCGAGCAACCACAACCCGCTGACCCCGGCACCGGTCCCCACCTCGACCACCGCGCGCGCGTCCAGCAGTTGCGCGTACATACTCAGCAGCGCGCCGACCGACGGCGGCACCGGAGCCGCTCCCAGCTCGGTGGCCCGTTCGCGGGCGCTGACGAGTATCTCGTCCTCGACGACGGATTCCTCCACGTAGGCGAGATTGAGCTCCAGGTTCGATGCCACGCCCAAGAGGCTATGCCAAACGCGGCGATGCTGGTCGCAACATTCTCAGGTGTCCCTCAGGATCCCCATATCCGGCCCACACCGGGAGACGGAAGAGTGAGGGCTACGCAAGACCAGCCGACCGATCGCGCAGGAACGGGAACAACGGAGCACCGATCCACCGTTGTAACCCATGAACAACGGCCCGAACAACGGGCCGCTTGTTCGATCCTACGCCTCGGTCCCGATCAGGAGGTCGTCACCATCCACATGGTCGATGCGGCACGCGAGTCCGCCACCTTGCCCGAACTGCCCCGAGCTCGCCGTTCGGCGACCTCGGCCGGTCACGGCCTGCCCGCGCCGGACGAATTCGGGCCCCGGCCGTTTACCGGGCCGGACTCGGAGGTAGTCGCGCAGCACGACCCGATGATCGAGGATCCCGCTCCGCCGGACGCCCTGATGGAGGTGCCCGATATGTCCAGTACCGACGAGCGAGCCGCGGAGTACGACGTCGTGCAGGCCGTACAGGCCGCAACGGCCGACGCAGCGCCCGAGCTCGACAGCATGCTCCCGCTCACCGGCACGGCCGCCTTCGACGCCACCGGCGACCGCACCGTCATGCCGACCTGGGACGAATTGGTCCGCGAGCATGCCGACCGGGTCTACCGGCTGGCCTATCGGCTCTCCGGCGACGCCCAGGACGCCGAGGACCTCACCCAGGAAACCTTCATCCGCGTATTCCGGTCCCTGTCGAACTATCAGCCCGGCACATTCGAGGGCTGGCTGCACCGGATCACCACCAATCTGTTCCTGGATATGGTCCGGCGACGCAGCCGGATCCGGATGGAAGCGTTACCGGAGGACTACGACCGGGTGCCCGCCGACGGCCCGGGGCCCGAACAGGTCTTCCACGATGCCCGGCTCGACCCGGACCTACAGTCCGCACTGGACTCGCTGGCACCGGAGTTCCGGGCCGCGGTCGTGCTCTGCGATATCGAAGGTCTGTCCTACGAGGAGATCGGCGCCACGCTCGGTGTGAAGCTCGGAACGGTGCGCAGCCGGATCCATCGCGGCCGGCAGGCACTGCGCGAGTATCTTGCGCATAATGGAGTCCAGGAGCGTTTCGCCGCCGAGGCGAGCTTCGGGTGATCCTGCGATCATGACGCCGGGATCACAGCAGTTTGTGATACCGGTCGGGAAGGATGGGCAGCGAATGAGTGGCGACTCCGAAACGCCCGGTCGTCGTTCCACGCAGTTCCACTCCACCGAACACCTGGCGAGCGAGGCAGTCGCCGCCTATGTCGATGGCGAACTGCGGATGAATCCCTATCTGCGTGCGGCCCAGCATATTTCGGTATGCCCGGAATGCGCGGCCGAGGTCGAGGCCCAGCAGCAGGCGCGGATCGCCCTGCGCCGCGCCTCCCAGGTCTCGATACCCACCGGGCTGCACGACAGTCTCTCCCGTATTCCACTGGCCGAACCGCCCAGCGGGGCGCACGCGCAGAATTCCGCCGGAAATCCGCGTAACGAGGCGGTATTCGGCTTCGCGAGCCAATCTTTCTCGGCAACCTTCGACAGCTTCCGGTGGTCGGTGTGGTGGCGCAAGTAGAGTTTGCCGCGTGAGTTCCGAACCGACGCAGAATTCCCCTGCCGATAACCCTGATTCGGCGGATGAAAACGGTACGACGACCGATAACGGCACTCTGCGCCCGCCCGAGGCGCCGGTGCTGGCTCCGCGGCCGGTCTATCGACCCCATGTGGACTCACATACCGCGACGGCCTTCCGCCGCCCATCGGGTCAAACCGGATCCTTCGCCGCACACACCGCGCGCCAGGACCCCTCCACCACTTCCATCGCACCCAAGGGGCCACCCGAGGCGGTGCTCGCCGAGGCCTTCGGCCGACCGGCCGGTTCCACCGAACTGCTCCAGCGTGACCCGGACGCCGATACCGGACGCGCGCCGGTCGCCGGCCCGGCCGATCCCTGGCGAGATCCGGAATCGGCGGCCCGCCTCGGTGCGCCGGCCGTCACCTCGCCGGCCGCACCGGAACTCCCGCGCGCCGAACAACTCTCCGCGCGCCAGGTGCTGTTCGGGTCCCGGGTCGCGCCCAAGGCGCTGCTCGTACTCGGCGCGATCGCGTTGGCGATCGGCCTGGTCGGCGGCCTGGTGGGCCGGTTGACCGCGGAAACCGCCTCGACTCTCACCTCGCGCAAGGTCAGCCTCGAACAGACCGACGGCGAACAGCCGCACGGTCCGATCGCCCAGGTGGCGGATGCGGTACTGCCGTCGGTGGTTTCCATTCGCACCACCGTCGGCGAGAACGGTGCCACCGGTTCCGGGGTCGTCATCGACGGCAACGGCTATCTCGTCACGAACAACCACGTCATCTCCATGGCCGCGCAGGATCAGTCCGGACGGGCCCGGATCCAGATCACCTTCTCCGACGGCACCCGCACACCGGCCAATATCGTCGGCCGCGATCCCAAAACCGATCTCGCGGTACTCAAGGTAGATGTGAAAAATCTCACGGTGGCGCAGCTCGGCAAATCGGGTGACGTGCAAGTCGGCGACGCGGTGCTGGCCATCGGTTCCCCGCTGGGCCTGAGCAAAACGGTCACTTCGGGCATCGTCAGCGCTCTGCACCGTCCGGTGAAACTCGAGGGCGAGGGTAGCGATACCAAGGCGGTCATCGATGCCGTGCAGACCGACGCCTCGATCAACCCCGGCAATTCCGGTGGCGCGCTGGTGGATGCGGACGGCCGGGTCATCGGCATCAATACCGCGATCCGCAGCGAGAGCGGCGGCTCGGTGGGCCTCGGCTTCGCCATCCCGGTGGACCAGATGACCCAGGTCGCCCAGACTCTCATCCGCGACGGGTCGATCCACCACCCGATGATCGGAGTGAGTGCCCGCCAGAAGACCGTGGCCAACGAAGTCATGAGTGGGGCCGAAGTCGCCGATGTGCAGCCGGGCAGCCCGGCCGCGAACGCCGGCATCGTCGAGGGCGATGTGATCGTCCGGATCGGCGATCGCGAAGTCACCAATCCCGACGAGCTGGTCGTAGCCGTCCAGTCGAACAAAATCGGACAGACGGTGAACGTACAGCTCATTCGGGAAGGCCGGCAGGTGGACATCCCCGTGACGCTGGCCTCCGACTGACCCGCTGGTCGCGGCGCCGGGTAGCCTGTAGAGGTGTTCAGCAGTATCGGGTGGGGCGAGATGCTCGTGCTACTCGTCGCCGCCCTCGTGATCCTCGGCCCGGAGCGCCTACCCGGCGCCGCGCGTTGGACTGCGCGCAGTCTGCGCCAGGTCCGCGATTACGCGACCGGTGCCACTTCGCAATTGCGGTCCGAACTCGGCCCCGAATTCGACGAGCTGCGTAAACCACTCGCCGATCTACAGGAATTGCGCGGGATGTCACCGCGTTCGGTGGTGACGAAACATCTTCTGAACGGTGATGATTCCCTTTTCAAGGATCTCGACGGCGCACTGCCGGACAGCAAGAATGTGCTGGGCACACACAGCGGTATGTCAGATTACCCTATGCCCAAGTTGGATAAACCCTTGGAGCGCAACGAACGTCCCCCGATCGATACCGACGCCACCTGAGCGTCAACCAGTCTAGACGCAGTTCAGCGACTCGCTGTCTAGACTTCGCACATGTCGGCCGATGACGTGGCGCGGATATTCGCGATCGAAGACAAAGTCGAGCGACTCAAGGCCGCCACCGAAGGTGTCGCAGCGGCTCAGCAGACCATCAACGAGCTCACCCGAATTCGGCGCGCGGTGATCCGGGAGTTACACGCCGAGGGGTGGACTTTCGCCAGGATCGGTGCCGCCGCCGGTCTTTCCCGCGCCCGCATCCACCAGGTGAGCACGCAAGGCCCGGCGCCGGAGGGATTGTTCTTCGGGCACGGGCCGCTGACACTGCTGGTCCCGGACACCCGAGCGGGCAGGCTGGTCGGAGCGCCGGACCCGGCGGCCGCACCGCGGCTCGCCGAACAGCTACGGGAACTCGGCTTCGCGGTCGCGATCGAGCCCTTCGCGCCGGGACGCCCTATCGATCTGCTGCGCGACGGCCTGATCGTGCTCGGCGGCCCCGAACTCTCACCCAGCCTGCGGCATCTCATCGCCGCCGATCCCCGATTACGCCGCGCGGTCGCCCGGCCCGGGGACGGCCGCCGCGGTATCGAGGATCGCGCCGCCCGGCGGATCTACCGGCCGGCCAGCCCGGAACCGCACGATATCGCCTATCTGGCACGGCTACCGCGCCCGGACGGGCGCGGTTCGATCCTCGTCCTCGACGGTTTGCACCCGCCGGGTTCGCTCGGCGCGGTCCGGCTGCTGGCCACCCGGCTGGCGACCCTGCACGAACGCGCGGCCAACCGCCGGTTCTCGGTATTGGTCGGTGTCCGTTACGAACGCACCACCGGTGAACCGGTGGACGCGGATCTGCTCACCCCGGTCTATCTCCACGAACCGGTGGACTCCCGCCCGCACGCGGTACGTCAGCGGCGGTGATCGCGGGACCGCGCCGAACCCGGTGAAAGCCGGCGGCCGATCGTTTCCGACACGCCGAAACGGCAATAGCGACCACGAATATTAGCTGGTCGAAGAATTGCTACCCTGTGCGCAGTAGGCCGATTACCTTTACCGCGACCGGTTGGCCGGGCCCGGCGGTTCGATAGCCATAGAATTACTTTGTGCCATTCGGTGCATCGCGGCGATGTCCGGCTCCGTAGAGATAATTCGTGGAGGCGCAGGTGAATGCGTTGATCATCGTGGCGATCGCCCTGGTCGCGGTGGGATTGCTGATTACCGTGATCCTGTGGCTGCGTACTCCGGATGCCGCCGAGAGCGAGTATGTGACCGTCGCCGAACTCCGGGCGCGCCTCGAAGACGAGCAGGAGCCCGGCGATCGGACCGATGAGCAGAACCGGTCGGAATCCGCCGAGTCGCCGCCGGAACAGGACGAGCCGGAGCCGGACGACACTGCTGCCGCCGCGTCAGCGGTGTCCCCCGGCGGCGGTACGCGGCCCGCCGCGCAGTCCACGCCCGGTTCGCCGAGCGATGAGAAACCGGCGAACGATATCCCCGGCGACGAATCCGAAATCCACGGCCCTACGCCGGAGCAGGCCCCCGACTCCGGCGGCGAAGCGCCCACCGGTGAAGCGGGCCGGGACAACTGACCTCGCGGGTACACCGGCCCCTGCCCCGGCTCAAGCAGCCACGACGTCCGGCCGGATGGTGTTCATCGGCGGCCGGTCGACCAGGTTCACCGCGGTGCTGTGCGGGGTGAACTCCTCGCCGATCAACGGGAACTGGGTCAGCGCGGCCCCGGAATCCGGGATACCGCTGCGCCCCAGCACCGTGCCCAGGATCTGCCGGCTCATCACGCCGAGATCGGCGAGCGGCCGGTTGCGATGGGTACGAACCCCGAGATCGACCTGGCCGATAGCGCTCAACCCCAGCCGATCGTAGGTATCGAGCAACAGCCCGATCTCCACTCCGTACCCGGGCGCGAACGGTACAGCCGTCAACAACTCCCGCGTGCCGGCGTACTCACCGCCCAGCGGCTGCAACACCTGGGTCAAGCCGGGCCGCAGCGCGGCCAGCAGCGGCCGCGCCACGAGTTCGGTCACCCGGCCACCGCCGTGCGCGTCCACCTCGCCGACGCCGTGCCGCAGCGGACGCCGGTAGTAGGCCTTCACCAGGTGCAGATCCGGGGTGGTGAGCAGCGGGCCGAGCAGTTTCGGCACAAAAGCCGGGTCCGGATCGATCAGATCGGAATCGACGAACGCCACCAGATCACCGCTGGTCACCGCCAGCGAACGCCACAGCACCTCGCCTTTGCCCGGGAAAGGCTCCAACTCGGGCACTGCCTGCTCCCGGGTGATCACCTCGGCGCCGGCCGCGCGGGCGCGGTCGGCGGTGGCATCGGTGGAGCCGGAGTCCAGCACCACCAGTTCGTCCACGAGCGTGCCCAGCAGTGGACGGATACTGGCCACCACATCGGCGACGGTTCTTTCTTCGTTCAGTGCGGGCAGCACCACCGAGACGGTGCGGCCGGCCTTGGCGGCGACCAGATCGGCCACCGGCCAGTCAGGGGCGTCCCAGGTATGGGTCGACGCCCAGCCGGGCTCGTGATGGGTGAATTTCATACGAGACCTCGCAGAGTTCGTACGGGGGGCCGGATGCCCTGGATCGCGGCGATCATGTCCACGACGCGACGGGTCGCGGCGACCTCGTGCACCCGGAAAACGCGAGCACCGGCCGCGGCCGACCATGCTGTTGCCGCCAATGTGCCCTCCAGCCGTTCGGAAAGTCCGACACCTAATGTCTCTCCGATGAAATCCTTGTTGCTCAGCGCCATCAAGACCGGCCACCCGCTTTTAACAAGAACGTCCGCTGCCCGCAACAGTGCGAGCCCGTGATACGTGTTCTTCCCGAAATCGTGGGTCGGATCGATGAGGATCGAATCCCGGCGCACCCCCGCCGCCGCGGCCCGCTCCGCCGCCCCGACCACCATCTCGGTGACCTCCGCCACCACATCGGTGTACCGGACCCGATGCGGCCGCGTACGCGGCACCGCCCCGCCGGTGTGACTACAGACGATCCCGGCCCCGGTCGCGGCGGCCACCGGCACCAGTTCGGGATCGGCCCCCGCCCAGGTGTCGTTGATCAGATCCGCGCCCTCGGCCACGGCCACCCGCGCGACATCCGACCGCCAGGTGTCCACACTGATCAGCAGATCCGGATATCTCTCCCGGATCGCCGCCACGAACGGCACCACCCGCCGCGACTCCTCGGCCGCGTCCACATGATCCCCGGGCCCGGCCTTCACCCCGCCGATATCGACCAGATCGGCCCCCTCGGACACGGCGCGCTCCACCGCGGCCATGGCGGCGGTATCACCGAAGGTCGCGCCGCGGTCGTAGAAGGAATCGGGGGTGCGGTTCACGATGGCCATCACCAGCGCGCGATCCGTCGCGACGGTCCGGCCGCAGAGAGTCGGCGACGGCCGGACGGGCTCGAACATGAACTCAGCTTATGGCGCGCCTTCGGCGCGCGGGGTCGAGGCCCCCTCATGTCTCGCCGTTCAGGCCTCGGGACTCGCGCTTCGCGCATGCAGAACTGAAGATCGTCGAGAAAGTAAAGATACTAATTCGGGGCGAGTA